>CAZEBW010000198.1:0-1563 GCA_964510205.1 uncultured Anaerolineae bacterium | reverse complement strand
TACGGGGGGACTACCCGACTTGGAGAGAGGAGAAATCCGTAAATCCTGCACATCCGTGTCCTAAACTCAGGAGGCAAATAAGCAATGCAAAACCTTCTAGTCACCGGCGGGGCCGGGTTCATCGGCTCCAACTTCGTGCGGTACATTCTGAATAAATATCCGGACTACCAGGTCGTGGTCTACGACAAGCTGACCTACGCCGGCAACCTCGACAACCTGCGCGACGTCAAGGACGATCCACGCTATGCCTTCGTGCAAGGTGACATTTGCGACGCGGAGAAGGTGGACGAGGTGATGGGCGAGCACGAGATTGACGCCCTCGTCAATCTCGCGGCGGAAACGCACGTAGACAGGTCGCTGATGGAAGCCGGCAGCTTCATCCAGACCGACGTCTTCGGAACCTACGTCCTCCTGGAAGCGGCCAAGAAATACCAAGTAGAGCGCTACCACCAGGTCTCGACGGACGAGGTCTATGGCCAAGTGCTGGAAGGCTCTTCGCTAGAGACCGACCCCTTGGTGACGCGCAGCCCTTACGCAGCGAGCAAGGCTGGGGGCGATTTGATGTGCTACGCTTACCACGTCAGCTTCGATGTTCCCGTCACCATCACTCGAGGCTCCAACAACATCGGCCCTTACCAATATCCCGAGAAGGTCGTCCCGCTCTTCATCACCAACGCCATTGACGACCTCCCCCTCCCCCTCTACGGGGATGGGCGGCAAATGCGCGACTACCAATACGTGGTAGACCACTGCGAGGGGATAGACGTGGTGCTGCACAGGGGCCAAGCGGGCGAGATGTACAACTTGGGCACCGAGGTAGAGACCTATAACATTGATATGGCCAGGATGATCCTCAAGCTGCTGGGCAAGCCGCAGAGCCTCATCCAGCACGTCACAGACCGGCCCGGCCACGACCGCCGCTATTCCCTGAACTGCGACAAGATCAAAGCCCTGGGCTGGCGCAGTCGCCACACCTTCGAACAGGCGCTGGAGAAGACGGTGCAATGGTACGTGGACAACGAGTGGTGGTGGCGCAAGATCAAGAGCGGGGAGTACATGGAGTATTATCGCCGCCAGTATGAAGGTAGGGAGATTGAGGCTCCATCTCCAGTCAACGAGTAACGAGGTAACGAGTCAACGAGGAATTGAGCCATCAGTCTTGAGAATCAACAAACATGGGTACTCGACGTCCACCCTCCATGCCAGCCCAGAGCGCCCACGTGCGTTTTGGGCTGGCTTTTTGCTAGGTGGATCAGGAGGGATCATGAACTACTCAAGGACGAAGAAGGCTCAGTTGATCGAAGAGATAGAAGCGCTGCAGGAGAAGGTGGTGGAGCTAGAGCGCGCTGAAACCGAGCGCAAGCAGGCGGAGGAGGCGCTGCGGAGGCGCGAACAAGAAACCCGCACGATCGCAGACAACGTTCCTGCATTGGTTTCATACGTAGACGTGGATGGCCGCTATCGCTTCGTCAACAAACGATACGAAGAATGGTTTGGAATCCCCCGATCAGAGATCGTTGGGAAGCACTACAGGCAGGTTCTCGGTGAGGACACCTATGAAGC
>CAZEBW010000197.1:0-1610 GCA_964510205.1 uncultured Anaerolineae bacterium | reverse complement strand
GGGCGCCAGAGCATCGTCAGCAACGTGGAAGCCCACCTGGAGAGCGTGGCTATCCTGAAAGAGCAGGAAATCCAAACCTGGGTGGAACACCTGGAGCACACCATCACCTGGCTGGCCGCGGACCCGCACACGACCAACGACGCCGCTGCGTTGGCTGCCCACACCGTTGGTGACCCCGAGTACCTGGCCGCTCACGATTCGCTGGTTGCCGAGCTCAGGAGGCTGGCGACCCTGGGCCACATGTCGCCGGTGTTTCTGTTGGACGGCGCCAGCGGCCAGATCATCGCCTCTTCGGACGTGGCCTGGGAGGGCAAGCTCAGGGAAACGGAGCCCTGGTTCATCGCAGGAAAGACCAGCACCCACGTCTCAGACATATTTCACAGCCTGAGCCTGGGACGCCCCACCATGGTGGTTGCCGCTCCGGTCATGGGCAGCGACGGGCAGTTGCTGGGGGTCCTGGCCGGCCACGCCAACCTGGAAGGTCTCAGCGAGGTCATGCTGGAGCGGAGCGGACTGGGCGAAACGGGAGAAACATTCCTGGTCAACAGGTCCAATCTGCTGCTGACGAACACCGTATTTGCACCCGACGGCGCCTTCAAGAAGTGGATATTTGGCCAAGGGACAGAGCGGGCGCTGGAGGGCAAAAGTGGCGTTGGCCGGTTCACGGACTACCGTGGGGAGCCCGTCATTGGTGCCTTCCGATGGCTGGAGGATAGAGAGCTAGCTCTGATAGCCAAGCAGGATCAGGCCGAGGCCTTCGCCCCCATCGTCGTCCTGCGCACCGCCGTCCTGCACTTTGGCATTCTGGTGGCCCTCGTCGCGGCCCTGCTGAGCATCTTCTTCGCCCGCACCATCACCCGGCCAGTGCGCCAACTGGTCGAGGGCGCCGAGGAGATCGGGCGGGGCAACCTGGATTACCGCATCGAGGTAGGGGTCAGGGACGAGATCGGCCAGCTCTCTCAGGCGTTTAATCAGATGACGGAGAACTTGCAGGCCATCACCACCTCTCGTGACGAGCTGAACAGGGAAATCGCTGAGCGGGTGCGGGCGGAGGAGGCGCTGCGCGCTTCCGAAGAGCGGTTCCGCATCGCTGCGCAAAACGCCAGCGATCTGATCTGGGAGTGGGACATTTTGAACGGCAGATTGGAGTGGTTCGGCGCGATTGACCAAATACTCGGCTACGCGCCGGGAGAATTTCCCCGAACGATAGAAGCGTGGGAGAACATCATCCACCCAGACGACCACGACCGCGTGATGGCTACGCTCGATCAACATCTGGAGAGCCAAACGCCTTACGACGAAGAGTATCGCGTGCGGCGCCAAGACGGAACGTTTCGCCATTGGACGGACCGGGGCGTGGCCCTGTGGGACGAAGAGGGCAGGCCCTACAGAATGATCGGGGTGTGTACCGACGTCACCAAGAGGGTGCGGGCGGAGAAGGCGCTGCGGGAGTACTCCGAACGGCTGGAAGAGATGGTGGAGGAACGCACCCAGGAACTGCGAGAGGCCCAGGAGCAGTTGGTCCGCCAGGAGAAGCTGGCCGTGCTGGGGCAACTGGCCGGCGGGGTGGGGCACGAGCTGCGCAATCCCCTGGGGGCCATCAAGAACGC
>CAZEBW010000196.1:0-1699 GCA_964510205.1 uncultured Anaerolineae bacterium | reverse complement strand
CTCCTACCATAACTCTAAGTTTGCATATTTGTTGGCCGCACCCCCCAGAACCTCCGGCCAGCGGGGTGGCACGGGCTCAACTTTGGAGCGGATAACGTGAAGGTCGGGAATCCCGTGCACTTCGTCGTTCTCAAAGGTGGCCTGCTCCACGTGGTCGAAGTCGTGGTCGAAGCATTCCTCCCCCAAAAACTGGTAGATAGCACGCATGGTCCGCTTTGGATGGCGCGTCAGCTTCTCGAACTCGACGAAGTGCATCCTGCCCCTGAAACCCCGCGCCAAGGCATCCTTCACCCGATTGTATGCCAGCCCGAGAGGCTGTTCAGGCCGGCACCACACTTCGCACCTGCCTTCTACGGTCTGGAACTCGAAGTAGTTGTCCGGCTCCTGTGCCATCTGTCTCGTCGCCGATGTTTTGCGCCACAACAGCTCGAAACTGGCCAGCACATCCCGCAGGTCACGCACAGGCACGAGGACCTTGACTTGCCTCTCGAGTACGGCCTCTGTCATCTCCAGGTATGCCAGCCAGCCACGGGACTTGTCGAAGACGACGGGCTCGTCCACGTCGGCATAGTAAGCGTCCAGGATACCACGGAGGACGCGCAGCTTGGCAGCCTGAGACTCGGCCAGGTCCATAGTGCGAAACTCGATCAGCTTATCCCACTGATTGCGCACCCCAAACATTATGTCCAAAATGCCTGAGGTAGCACTGGCCCAGAAGCGGGGATTCTGCATAAGGATGTTGCAGAGCAACGTCGAGCCCGCTCGCGGAAGCCCGGAGATGAAATGATACGTCTTGTTCATAGCATCTCCTCCAGCAGAGCAGCAATGTCGGCCTTGGTCCACTCGCGGTATTCGTCGCCCTCCAGGATAGCGATGGGTAGAGGGAGCTCCGCGACGCGGACGCGCACTCGCTTTCGCTGAGGCACGTCTACAATGCGGACGATGGTTAAGGTGTCAACAGAGATGGTCTTGCCCGTCGCCGTGACGATTTCTTTTGTTTCTGATAGTCTCACTTGCATGGTAATCCTCCTTTGATTATTCGTCTTCGATGAGCATACCCTTCCAGTAAAAACGTCCCTTCACGGTAGTGCCGGCGGCAGCCGACGTAACACCAGCGGTCAGCGAGGTTTCCCCGTCCTCAGGGACCAGGGAGTCGAACTTCTCACGTTTGCCCGCCGCTGTGAGTTTCGTGGTGATGGCAGCGGTGTGATGCTTGTCCAGGTCCCCGGTGATGCCGAAGCGCACGGTGGGTTGGGTGGTCAAATCAGCGATTTCCGTGGCGATGACGCCAACTTCGTCGAGCCAGAACTTGCAGCCGTCAGGAAGCGTGAGAGTCTGATCGGCTACGGTTTTGAGGTCAGCCTCCTTGCTGGTTAGGATGACCTCGACACCACAGAACTTGAAGAAAGCCTCGTCTGAACTCTCTCCCCGGTCTTTGCGGATGATCTGGGGGCCGCAGATGTTGGTGGTGGTAGGAACTCCTGATTTGGCCCCATACCCAAGTGCCAGACTCTTTGCGGCAAAGGCATTGGCCTGAAACCCAATCGCCATCGAATACCCGGCCCAAGTGGTGTTATACAAACCAAGGGCTGTGGAGTAGTCCCCACTGGCCGTATTAGCGATCCCAACGGCGACTGAGTAGTACCCGCTGGCCGTGCTGCCAGACCCCACGGCTACGCACCCGTAGTCACTGGCTGTA
>CAZEBW010000195.1:0-1751 GCA_964510205.1 uncultured Anaerolineae bacterium | reverse complement strand
ACCCGCTCTCAACTTGTTGTCCTCGTGCTGATGTCAACGAAACTCCATACTACCAATACCCACCACAGAATCAACACGACCACGACGATCCAAAATACCAGCCTCCCCCAATTCCGCGGGGCTATGCCTTCGGCTTTCATTGCATCGCGCCAGGTGTGCTCGAACTTCAAGAAGCGCCGCATCACAGCCTCGGGCTCGATCCCAACTCCGGCGATGATCGTACTCGCCGATTGGGCTGCCTTATCACGTCGTTGCTTGTCCCCATGTAGGTGGTACCAAGCGGACATGAAAGACATCGCCAACATGTACCGGGTCAAGACAGCCTGATCCTCGAGCGTCAGGCCGATGCTCCTCAACCAATCGCTGTCTTCAGCCCCGACCATTCCCTGTTCGAGGGCCTTTCGACCGTTCTCGTAGACCGCCACCGTTTCAGCCGGATGTGAACGAATGCTCTCGTCCGCTTCAGACAACAACTGTTCAACCTGCGCCAACAAGGCGCGCTTGGATTCACTTGTCATGACCCCTGCTCCTACGCCCTCTTAGGGATTTCCTCCAACGCTGGCCCACCCGGAGGCTATGGCGGCTAACGTTCAGAGGTTGCCGGCGCGGCCTCCGTGCCGCGCTCTCCGGAGCGAGTGAAACGAGCGAAGGCGGCAACCTTCGTGTTATCTGAAGTCATCCGTCCTCCGCTTCCCCGGAGGCCTCAAGACGGACGTTTACCAGAGCCATGAGCGTGGCGAAAAGGAACGAGCCGCCGACTATGAATATCCCGCCGGTAAGCCACCACGACCAATCTAGGACAACCGCGACAAGGACACCGACGCAGGTAGCCACAGCTGTTCGATAAAGAGTCCGGATGTACATCCGGAGCTTGTACTCCTCCGCGGGAGGAATGGGCCTATGACAGGACGGGCATGGCGAACCCGGTAGGACATCGGGGTGGCCGCATTTGGGACACGGGACCAAGATAGGGCGCGAGCACACCGGACAAGGCTCACGGACCATTCCGCGGCCCTTGCCGCATGTCGTGCATTGCCAGCGAATGGGCATATGAACAAGTCTCTTGCGAGGGCCCGACCAATGGCCGGAGAATCAGATCATGTCATGGCTCGAACGCGCCTGCGAACCACCGGCTCGCCCGCGGGAACCAAAGCCTACGGTCGGGTGGGATTACTTCGAAAAACACTTTGAGACGGGATGTAACCATTCCAAGATCCCACTCATTCCAGTCGGTATTGAGACGGTCCCGGTCCTGCGCAAGATGCGCGAGCGCCTTGTGGATTTCCTTGATCCGAGAGGCTTCGGGGCTTCCCTTCTGTGGCTCGAGCTGCCGAATCCGTTCTTCGCCGCCAGGTTCCGTTACGTAATGAATCGCCTGGACATTGTCGTTGTCTCGACCAGCATTATTGCGAAAGACCTCCATCAGGACTCGGACATGAACCAACCAAGCCTCAAGGAGTGCCCGCCGGGCAACAACATCCTCAGGTACCGGACCAACGCCCCTGAGGCGTTGCGCGGTTTCCATGAGCATCCAAATCTCGTAATCCAGATGCTTAGCGTCGCGTCTTAGATCGTCAAGTGTAGGCATTGGGACGGGTGATTTCCGATAACGTTTTCAGGCTGGCGAACCCGGCGCGCCGAGGTCCTCGCCAGCTCCACGACTTCGAAACTACACAAACCTCGGACTGCTCAGAGACGGGGGGATGTCCCGTAGGTTGTTGAAATTGGGTGGCGGCTCCTCCGCCCGATCG
>CAZEBW010000194.1:0-1775 GCA_964510205.1 uncultured Anaerolineae bacterium | reverse complement strand
CCACGTCGCAGCCCCGCCGCACGGCGACGAAATAGGCCAGGAGCTGCAAGGGGACGACGTTGACCACGGGCGAGAGGAGGGGTGGGGTCGGCGGGACGTAGATGACGTGGTCGGCCTTGTCGGCGATGGCCTGGTCGCCCTCGGTGGCCAGGGCAATGACGACGCCCCCCCGCGCTTTGACCTGCTCGATCTGGCTGATCATTTTCTCGTACACGCTGTCCCGCACGGCGATGGCCACCACGGGCATGCGCTGGTCAATGAGGGCGATGGGGCCGTGCTTCATCTCCCCCGCCGGATAGCCCTCGGCGTGGATGTAGCTGATCTCCTTCAGCTTCAGCGCGCCCTCCAGAGCGATGGGATAGTTGATCCCCCGCCCCAGATAGAGGAAGTTCTCCCGCTTGAAGTACTCGGCGGCCAGCGCGTCGTAGTCGTGCGTGTGCGCCTCGCTATTCCCCAACACCTGGCCGACTAGGTTGGGCAGCTCGGCCAGGCCCTCCACTAGCTCCTCCATCTGCGCGGAGTCAATGAATCCCCGCAGCTTTCCCAGATGCAGCGCCAACAGGTACTGATCCACCAGCGAAGCGGTGAAGGCCTTGGTGGAGGCCACGCCGATCTCCGGCCCGGCCTGCATGTAGATGACGCCGCCCGACGGCTCGCACAGGCGGGCCGCCTGGCTGCCGATGACGTTGACGATGGACAGCAGCCTGGCCCCTTTGCTCCGCGCCTCCTCCAGGGCCGCCAGGGTGTCCACCGTCTCCCCCGACTGGGTGATGGCCAACACCAGCGTCCGCTGGTTGATCAAGGGATCGCGGTAGCGAAACTCCGAGCCGTAGTCCACCTCGACTGGGATTCTGGCCAGGCTCTCGATGATGAACTTGCCCACCAGTCCCGCGTAGGCCGAGGTGCCGCAGGCCACGATGAACACTTTCTCGATGGCCCGCGCCTCCTCTGGCGTGATGTTGAGCTCATCCAAACAGATCTGGCCGGCCTCGAAGTCCACCCGCCCACGGATGGTGTCGGTGATGGAGCGAGCCTGCTCGTAGATCTCTTTTTGCATGAAGTGTTTGTACTCGCCCTTGGCCGCCGAGACCGGGTCCCAGGGCACGTCGTGTACTTCTTTAGCCAGCGGCTGTCCATCGAGGGTAGTAAAGCGGGCGCCTTCTTGGGTGATCACGGCCATCTGGCCATCCTCGAGAAACATCATCCGACGGGTGTACTCCAAGATGGCCGGCATGTCCGAGGCAAGGAACATCTCTCCCTCGCCGACGCCGATCACCACCCCGCCGGCGTTGCCCAGGCGGGCGGCCACGATGCGATCCGGCTGGCGGCTGCTCAGCGCCACCACGGCGTGCGCGCCTTTGATGCGCCCCAGCGCGCGCCGCACCGCCTCCTCCAAGTCTCCGCCTTCGGCCAGGTATTTCTCCACCAGATGGGGAATGGTCTCGGTGTCCGTCTCCGAGGTGAAAACGTGCCCCTCGGCGATGAGTTCCCGACGCAGGGCTAGGAAGTTCTCCACGATGCCGTTATGGATGACCACCACCTCGCCTCGGCAGTCCACGTGGGGGTGGGCATTGCGCGAGCAGGGCGCGCCGTGGGTGGCCCAGCGGGTGTGGCCGATGGCGATGTTGCCGCGCACCGGGTCTTGGACCAGCATCCTCTCCAGGTTGACGAGCTTCCCCACGTCGCGGCGGACCTCGATGCAGCCGCTTCTCCCCCCCGCCCCCCCAAGGTTGGGGGGAACGGGGGGCGAAGCAGCCTGTTGAATAACAGCCAGC
>CAZEBW010000193.1:0-1816 GCA_964510205.1 uncultured Anaerolineae bacterium | reverse complement strand
GCTTCATAGGTGTCCTCACCGAGAACCTGCCTGTAGTGCTTCCCAACGATCTCTGTGCGGGGGACTGCAAACCACTCTTCGTATTGCTTGTTGACGAAGCGATAGAGGCCATCGGCGTCCACGTATGAAACCAGCGCCGGAACGTTATCGGCGATCATGCGGATTTCTTGTTCGCGCCTCCACAGCACTTCCTCAGCCCGCTTGCGCTCGGTGATGTCGCGCACCACGGCGAGGATAGCCGATTCCCCTTGATACTCGATCCTGCGGGCGCTGACCTCCACCGGAACAACCCTCCCATCCTTGCAGCGATGCGCGGACTCCACCACGGTGGTTTCTCCGGCCCATATCCTCTTCTGGTTGTTCTTCATCACCTGGTGGAAGTCCGGATGGACGATATCGGCAGCCCGCACATGGAGGGTCTCTCCGCGGCTGTAACCCAACCGCTGAAGCGTAGCTTCGTTGCAGTCCAGGAACCTCCCTTGCGAACTGTAGACCATCACCGCGTCGCTGATGCCCTCGAAGAGCTGTCTATAGCGCTGCTCCGACTCCCGCAGCGCCTCCTCCGCCTGCTTGCGCCTGGCGCTTTCAATAGTCTCCCACTTACCCTCCCGCTTGATGAGGGCAAATTCATGGTTAGAGACCACATCTATGGCTTCGGATGCTCTGCATCTGTCGAGAGAATAGGTGCAGAGGGCCAGCATCCGGTAGTTGCCGATGACATGGTCTATCGCTGCTTCGTACTCGGTGAATGCTTCCCAATCTCTCTCCTCAAGCCAGAAAGTGTTCCCGGTGAGGCGCAGCCCGTCAAATCCTCTTTTCACTGCTTGGGCCTCTTTTCCCACCCAGCCCTGCAATACCTCATCGGCGTCGAACCTCCCTGATTTGGTGTACCACTGCCTGTAATCCAGGATCTCTATCTGACCCTTTTCAACGTAGCTATCCAGATTCTCGACTACCCTCTGCAATGCTCTCTCTGCATCCTCAACGTTCAAGGGCTCCGAGGTAACCCACATGCAGAACTCGTTGTTCTCCAGTCCCGCCTTGAAATAGGGCACCAGGATATCAATCAAATCCTCTTTGGTCTGGTAGAAGAGACAGAAGTGTGTGCCCCAGAGAGCATCGCCTATGACCTCAGCCCCCATGTTTCTAAGTTTTCCATCCTTCATCTCAAACCTCCCTCGCCCCTTGCGCTGGGCTTTTGCCTTCTCCAACTACTGTCCTATACTTTTCGAGCACCTCGGCGACTTGCTCGAATTCGGCGGCTTTGTCGAAAAAGTATTCTGCCCCCGCTGCCAGACACTTCTGGCGATATTGGGGGTAGGGAAAGGCGGTCAGTACAATGACCACCGGGTCCGCAGTGCTTTTCTTGATAGCCTCGAGCACCTGAATGCCGCTGCCCCCAGGCATGCGAATATCCAGGGTCACCACATCCGGCCTCAATCTTTGGATGGCCTCAAGCGACTGGTGCGCGTCCTCAGCCTGGCCAACTACCTCCACGCCTTCGATCTCGGAGATCAGCTCAGCCAGGCGTTCGCGCACCAGGGCGGAACCATCTGCCAGGAATACTTTCAACATTATTCTCCCTCCGTCTCGGCCACCAACTGACCACCAGGTCAGGCACGCGGGGCCGATTATGGTAGGGGCGGGTTTTGCACCCGCCCAGGGCGGCCGCAAGGGATCGCCCCTACAACTGGAGATGACCTGTCGGGTGCCACTTGGCTTCGGTGCCCGGCTGCTCCGCAACAAGCGTAACTCACAGGGTTGATGGAGCCGCTGCACGACTTTGTGATTCACGAGATGATCGTAGGTCTCCCGC
>CAZEBW010000192.1:0-1927 GCA_964510205.1 uncultured Anaerolineae bacterium | reverse complement strand
ATGGGGGGAGGGGGGAAAGAGGGGGACGGCGCAGTGCTGAAGGACATCAGTTTCCGCTGTGAGCCGGGGCAGGCCGTGGCCCTGATCGGTTCGACCGGTTCGGGCAAGACGTCGTTGGTCAACCTGCTGCCCCGTTTCTACGACTACACCGACGGCAGCCTGACCCTCGACGGGGTGGAGCTAAAGGAGTACCCGCGCCACTATCTGCGCCAGCAGATCGGCATCGTGGAGCAGGAGCCGTTTCTGTTCTCGCGCACCATCCGCGAGAACATCACCTACGGCGTGGGGCGAGTCGTCTCTGATGAGGAAGTTGAGACTGCGGCCCGCGCGGCGGCCATCCACGACGTCATCGCCTCGTTCCCCGATGGCTACGACACCCTGGTGGGCGAGAAGGGCGTCACCCTCTCCGGCGGGCAGAAACAGCGCGTGGCCATCGCGCGCACGCTGCTGAAGGACCCGCGCATCCTGATCCTGGACGATGCCACGTCCTCGGTGGATACGGAGACCGAGGGCGAGATCCGCCAGGCGCTGGAGCGGCTGATGGAGGGGCGCACGACGTTCATCATCGCTCACCGCATCCAGAGTGTGATGAACGCCGACTGGATCCTGGTGCTCGACCAGGGCCGCATCGTGCAGCGCGGGACGCACGACGGATTGATGGCCCAAGAGGGCATCTACCGCCAGATCTACGACGTGCAGGCTCGCATCGAGGATGAGTTGGAGCAGGAACTAGCCGAACAGACTTCCGAAGTCTGGGAGACCCTGGAGGTTTTCGAGAAGGAGTTAGTCCATGTCTAACTTTGAGTTTGAAGAAGAAGAATTCACGACCGAGTTCAACGGCAGAACCGTTCTGCGCATCTTGGCCCAGACCAAGCCCCATTGGCCGTGGCTGGTCGGCTTTCTGTTGTCCATCGCCTTTGTATCGTGGCTGGACTCGTACTTCACCTACCTCGGCAAACGGATCGTGGACGAGGGCATCCTGGCCGGCGACAGGGCCGCGCTCACGCAGATCGTCACCACTTACGGCTTGCTGATCTTAGCGTCGGCTGCGGCGGTCTTCGCCTTCATCTTCCTGGCCGGCGTCCTGGGCGAACGCATCCGCTACGACCTGCGCAAGAAGATGTTCGACCACTTGCAGGAGCTGTCGTTCTCCTACTTCGACCGCACGCCGGTGGGGTGGATCATGTCCCGCGTCACCTCCGATTCGGGCCGCATTGCCGAGCTGGTGACCTGGGGGCTGCTGGACGTCACCTGGGCGTTGACCAGCATTGTCACCGCGCTCTACTTCATGCTGACTATCAACTGGCGGCTGGCCCTGATCGTCTTCGCCATCATCCCGCTGCTGGTGGTCGTGGCGGCCTTGTTCAAAAAGAAGATCATCGTGGAGTATCGGCTGGTGCGCAAGATCAACTCCAAGATCACGGGGGCCTACAACGAGAACATCAGCGGCGTGCGCGTGGTGAAGGCCCTCTGTCGGGAGGAGGAGAACCTGCGCGAGTTCGGCGAGCTTTCGGGTGAGATGTACCGTTCGTCCTACCGGGCGGCCTGGCTGTCCGCGCTGTTTTGCCACTGGTGCAGTTGATCAGCGCGGTGGCTCTGGGCAGCGTCGTCTGGTACGGCGGCTTGCAAGCCCGGATAGGCAGCATGACCATCGGCGGCATCCAGGCCTTCGTCTCCTACATCACCTTCATGCTCTGGCCTGTCCAGGACATGGCTCGCGTGTACGCTGAGCTGCAGCACGCCATTGCCTCGGCGGAGCGCGTCTTCTCGCTGATTGACGCCGTGCCCGAGGTGACCGACCGGCCCGATGCTGTGGATCCGGGGACCATCCGAGGCGACATCGAGTTCGACCACGTGGACTTCTACTACGCCGCCCCCCCTTCATCCCGCCCCCCTAGCCCCCCAAAGTTGGGGGGAACGGGGGGAG
>CAZEBW010000191.1:0-1927 GCA_964510205.1 uncultured Anaerolineae bacterium | reverse complement strand
TGGCTGAATCAAGCAGGTGCGCCGTGTCGTGCCAGGAGGGCCAGGTTCATGGTGATGCCCATCATCAGGCCGGCGATGTGGTTCATGGGCTCGCTGCGGTAGGGCATCTTATCGGCCCCGTGCAGCCGCACGGCCAGGCCAAACAACCCCTCGCTGGCGAAGCGCATCTTCTGCGCTTCCTTGTACTCGTCAGTGCGGGTATGTTCCCGATTCTGGAGCCAGCGTTGGTGGGCCACTGGCTCGAGATGGATGAAGCGCGGACCATCGGGTTGCTGGCCCTTGGGCAAGCACTTGGCCTTACATGGGCAGGAGGCGCAATCAGAAGGCACGGCCTTGAATGGCGTCTTGCCATCCTTTCGAGGCCTTCCGGGCTTCATCACTTTCCTCTCCGGGCAGTGCAGTCGTCCCTCCTCATCCCAGGTGAAGTGGTCAGAACTGAACCCCTCACCTCTTCCTTGATGCTCTCGACTGGCGATATGTCCTTGAATCTGACGCTTGTCCAGAGCTTGATGGACGGGGTAGTAGTCTTGCGCGCTATCGGCCGCCACCTGTGGGGGGTAGTCGCCCACCCTTTCCTTATGGACATCCAAGGCCGGGATCATCTGGGTGTGCTGGACAACGTTCAGGGGCGTCACCCGCACGGCGGTGATGACACCGTGCAAGCCATCGGACAGAAAGCCCAGCCAATAGCCACATAGAAACGACACTCTGCTCACCCATCCTGCCCGGGTATCCCAATCGCCACGGGCATGAGGAAGCAGGTCTTTCAAACGCTGGGCGATCCCTTTCAGCCAACGACGCTGGGCTTTCGGCTCCTGGGGCAATTCTTTCTTCCCTTCTTCGCCCAGCAGGGTCTTCACCGCCTCTTCCAGGGTCATGTCCCACAGAGCCTGGCCCTTGGTCTCTTGCTGGCGTTGGGTCCAGCGTTCGAGGCTCTTCAACACCCGGCTGGGGGCCTTAGGGTCTTTCTTCAACCGCTTATTGCCCAGAACCTCAATGGCTGTCTCAGCCGCCAGTTGACGCAGGGCCTCTGGCAATGGCACATCTGGGGCTTTTCCTTTACGCGCCAGTTCCAGATAGCGGGTTAGGGCCGAGCTGAGCAACACTGCTCGCTCGTAGGGCGTCCAGGCACGGGCCGAGGCTTCCACCCCCATCATATCGAAGTGGACCGGTTCGTTGGCGATGAGCCCCGCTTTCAGGCAACGCAGCACCACCCAGGTCAGGATGGCCTCGAAGCGTTCCGCTCCGACATTCTTACGGAAGTCGTAGAGCGTACTGTGATCGGGTAGTTTTGTGAAGATCCCCAGGCCGCAGAACCAGCGATACAGGGGCACGATGGCCACCAGGCGCAGGAGCGCACACTCCGAAGGAACCGGCAGGACGAAGAACAGGATCAAAAGGGCGAACAACTGGGCGGGTGCCCAAGCCCGTTGTCCAGACTTGCCGTTCTTATAAATGCCAGCACATAGGCGATTGATAGCCGCCCAGTCGACGATCTGCCACAGCTTCACCAGGATGTGATCGGGGGGCACGAGCAGATGGAAGATGATCCAGCTCAACGCGTCCACGCCGAATTGCTTCCAGCGTGGATAGCCGGGGGCATCTTCCTCTGCCGTCATGACTCGAAACGGCGCGCTCAGCCAATGAGAAGCGCGAACATCGGTCTGAAACCAGGCTTTGATGGTAGCCCACCGTTCAGCGCTGAACAGCTTTGCGGACAGATGGAGCGTCAATTCCTCCGCCTTGCATTGGACAAAGCTGGCATGACCATAGCTCCAACCCATCGTGGCTTCCTCCCTCGATGCTTTTGCCCTAATGATGCCTCAGGTTGGCGCTGAATGCAAGAAATCAAGCGCGAGAGGGAGGAAACGAGATGCTATTCAGTTGTTAACTTGCCATAAGATCACATTATCCGATACACTCTATA
>CAZEBW010000190.1:0-1984 GCA_964510205.1 uncultured Anaerolineae bacterium | reverse complement strand
AGGTAGTATACTCGATTTCTTCTGCTGCGCAAAATCAGCTTTACAGTGTACTAGTGTGAGGTCCAGATAGATGAGGGGTGTGCATAATTCGAGCTTGACATAGTGAGGCAAAAGCTTATCCTTCCTGAGAGGCTATGAAACCACTCTCAAGGAGGTGCCACAATGTTGAAGCCGACTTTTGCTGACTATGTCCAGCTCATCTACACTCTGTTTGATAAGTTTGAACAAGAACAGATAGCCTCCTCGCATCGAGGTCGCCCCTTCACCTACGCGCAGAAACTGCTGATCGTGTTCTTTACCATTATGCACTTCCGTCGCATCCTTCGCTTCAAGACCCAACGCCGTTGGCTGGAAAACCACCCCAAGCTGGCAGAGGAGATTGGCTTCAAGGATACGCCGCACCGCACCACCCTTTCCCGGCGCTACAAGAAGCTATATGAAGTGGTGTGGGCCTTCATTGCTTTCCTGGGCCATTGGGCAGAAGAGCTGGATGAGGCCTTCAACAGCCATGTCTTGTACGAAGACAAGAGCTTGTTTAAAGCCCAAGGGCCTGTCTGGCATCAAAGTGACCGGAAGGCCGGCCGCATCCCCGAGGGTCTGCGGAATCTGGATACAGACGCCAGTTGGTCCAAAAGCGGTTATCATGGCTGGGTGTACGGCTATGGGTTGCACGCCACTTGCAATCGCCAAGCCTTCCCCAAGTTAGCACAAGTGGAGACCGGCAGCGTCTCGGAGAGCCAGGTCATTGATCAGAAAGCAACCCAGATCATTCAGTTGGAACCCAATGAACTGGTAGGCGATGACAACTACACTAAGTACACCCGCATCCGCACCTGGGCCAAGGCAGGGGTGGCTTTACTGGTACCCGCCCTGAAGTGGGTAAAAGGACGCTACGCCCAAGCCTATCATCGCTTCATCAGCCAGCCAGAGAATGCAGATTTGCTAGCCTGCCGAGGGACGGCTGTGGAGCCCCTCTTCGACTTGATAAGCAAGGTTCTGGGAACGACGAATAATCAAAAGCAACTGCCTATCAAAGGATTGGCCAATGTGCGAACCTTCTTGACACTGGGGGTGTTAACGGTGCAAATTGCCATGATCGCCAACAGCATCTGGGGGCTACCTTTGCGCGACGTATCTCACATGACAGCCGTGTTCACCTGACATTTATGCACACCCCTCAGATAGATCCGGTTGTTCAGGTGCTAATTGAATCTTGCCTTACCGGGGCTTCGCGAAAAAATAGGCCGAAGCACCCTTAGTATCGTGCGCCTTGTCGCCGTTTTGATCAGACCCTAGTATCCCTTTTCCGGACTTGACAAATTATAGGACGTCTTTCTGGTTTCAGGGCTCTGGCTTAAGAGCCTATCCCAAAACCCCTGCCGCTCGGAACGTTACCCAGGCACAGGCAAAATGCAAAAACGCCAAGTAGTTTGCCACCTTCTTCTCCCAGCGGATGAGCAACCGGCAAAACCGGTTCAAACACGAATGGGTCCGCTCCACCACCCAGCGCCGCGCCCGATAGCCGGGGATCGTCTTGCGCTCCGCTTACGGTGGGGTGCTTTCTCCTCGATCTGGAGCACCCCACCGTGAACCGTGGGGCATTTTCTAGCGCACCCCCTCACGCCACACCGTTTACGGTGTGGTCTCCACATTCTTCAACACCAGCGGCAGGAACAACCGGAATCCCGCTGGCGGTGTGACTGTAGGCGTCGGCGTCGGCGTGGGCGTCGGCGTGGGCGTCGGCGTGAGGGTGGGCGTGGGCGTCGGCGTTGGTGCCGGTGTGGGCGTGAATGTGGGCGTGGGCGTCGGCGTGGGCGTAGGCGTCACCGCTTGCCAGGCATACTTCAGGTCGCGGTTGGTGTAATCAAAGTAGCTGATGTGGGGGTGGCCGGCCGCATCCAGGGCCAGGGAGGTGTCCGAGCCCACATCCCCGCCGCTGTCCACGGTCTCGATGGCCCACCCGCTCCCCGTCCAGCGGGCGTAC
>CAZEBW010000189.1:0-2110 GCA_964510205.1 uncultured Anaerolineae bacterium | reverse complement strand
GCCGACGAAGTGCGGCGGTTGTTGAAGGTGTTGGTGCCGGAGTATCGGATGGCGGCGGAGGGGGGATGAGGGAGGGTGGATGATGGAGGGGGGAAAGGGAAAAACGGACGGGGGAAAATGGAGAGGGGAAGATGAAAAGGTCTCCGGTGGCCAAGATGCGCTACGGGTTTCTCGATGAGTCCGGTGGCGCCGACCCTTTCTCAGGTAGTCACTTTCTCGTGGTGGCAGTACTCACTACGAATATCCCCCGGCCCATTGAGCTTCATGTCAAACGAGCACGCAAGAGTCTGGGGCGCAAGGCTCGACCGGACGAGATGAAGGCGGCGGTTCTAGAAGACCGCGTCATTGAACGGCTGTTACGGAGCATTGCTGAGGAAGATGTGGAGATTGTGGCCGTTATTGTTGACAAGCGGGCTATCTTGCGCCCGCCGGATAACCCAGAGGATATTTACCGAGAGGCTGTTGCCAGAGCGGTAGCCCGCTGTGTGGAAAGGCGGTCCCGCATAGAATTGTTTCTCGATAAGCGCTATACCAAGAGGTCTCTCAGACACGAACTAGAACGAGTGATTCGCGAGTGGATCGCCGGTTTGCCACAAGAAGTGGTCTTGATCCGGCAAGAGGACTCACGCCACAGGAAGGGACTCCAGGCCGTGGATCACGTAGCCTGGGCCATTTTCCAGAAGTACGAGGCTGGGGACGATCGTTTCTATAACATCATTAGGGACAAGATCGTCGTGGAAGAGGTAATCAGGCACCATTTGTGGTAGAAAACCTTGTACCAAGTCTAGTCGAAGCAAAAAAGCGGCTCCCCCTGGGCCCCGATTTCAGTCTGTCCCCCTGCATTTCAGCAGGAGCTAGGTACCTTCTACGAAGGTCCAGGGTCACCAGGACTTACGATACCGCTTTTCACCTTAAATTATACTCGTAATCCCAAATTTTGTCAAGGAGAGCTGTGGTGCGACTACCCAAACGCCTGACCTTGGAAATGCTCGAACGCATCGTCGCCGACGCGGTGATGGTCAACCTGGCCCTGTGGAATAAGCCCCCTTCGAGAGGATGGGAAGGAATATGCCGTATTCCACAGGGCTGGCCCTGCTGACGGCCTTCGCCCTGCGCTTTCTCTCCTTTTTCGTCCTGGGCACGGACGGAGAAGGGGGGCGGGGGAGAGGGATACCGGCGACACCCCCGATTTCCTCCTCGGCTCGCTAGAACAACAATACTTTGCCAGTCTGGCCCGGAGCACCCTGATCTACCATGAGCTGGGCGCCATCCTCGAGCTCTTCCGTAGCAAGGGCCTTCAGGCCATCCTTCTGAAGGGAGCCGCCCTGGCGGGGACGGTCTACCCGAACATCGCCCTGAAGCCCATGGGCGATGTGGACCTCTTGATCAGAGCCTCCGACTTGCCCAGGGCACAGGAGATGTTGACCAGGCAAGGGTACGCTTTCTATCCCGATCGGGCTGAGGAATTCGACCAGGGTTTTGGACGAGCAAAGACGTTCACCAGGCAGGCTCCCTATCCCCTAAGCGTAGACCTCCACTGGCGCCTATTGGAATGGCCACGGGGTCCACAAGCGACCGTGCTGACAGAGTGGCTCTGGGATGGTGCTGTGCAGCGAACGGTGGCCGACATCCCCGCCTTGGTGCTGTCCCCTGAGGCGCAGGTGCTTCACCTGACCAGCCATCTGGCCAAGCACCGCTGGCAGCGGCTGCTCTGGTTCTACGACATCGCTCAAGTCGTTCGATGCTACGAAGACAAACTGGACTGGGACCTGATCCTGGCTAAGGCCAAAGAATTCGAGATCCTCAAGGCGCTCCAGGTCACCCTGGCCAGGACAGTGGAATTGTTTGCTCCTCCCGTTCCCCCTGGGGTTCTTGAGAGGTTAGAATCAGCGAGGCCGAGCCTCAGGGAAAAGGCGGCCTTCGCCCTCCTGACCGCCAGGGACAAGCACGCTGCCATCCTGCTCAGCGTCATGGCTAGAGATAGCCCCCTGCGCAAGGCCAGGTACTTGACTACCATCGCCTTCCCCAGCGGGGAGTACATGACCGAGCGTTACCTGTCATGTAGCAGGCATCGTTAACAGGCGAAATGTAGCAGTGGAACGTTAACAAT
>CAZEBW010000188.1:0-2116 GCA_964510205.1 uncultured Anaerolineae bacterium | reverse complement strand
AGCGCTGAGTTCAGGCCATAGGTCTCCCAGACACCCTCCACCAAGGCCACCTTCTGCTCCGTGGTCAGGGCGTCTGTCCCAAGAAGTTTTCTAAAAGGGCGATCTCGATCTCTTTCTGGCCAATCAAGCGCTCCAGTTTAGCGATGCGCCGCTCGTATTGGGCCACCGTCCCGTCCTGGCCAAAGATCTCTGGGCCTTTCTCCAGGAGAGTCTGCCTCCACGTGTTGATGGAGTTGGGATGGACTCCATACGCTTTGGCCACCTGGGCGTTGGTCTTATCGCCCGTCAGCACCTCCAAAACCGCATGGAACTTGAACTTAGGCGAGTACCGTTTAGCCATTTTAACCTCCTCTTTTCGGCCACTACTATTGTCGCACATTTACCTGAGGAGGTCAATTTCTCACAATACCACCGAGTCCAACTTTAGGGATTCATATCAACGTCAAGGTGCATTGGTACCTAATTTGATGGACATCTGTACCTAATTTGGCGGTACATTTGTACCTGAAGTGGTCGCAGAGGGAGGGTTGCCAAGCACTGATCGGCGGGGCGGACAGTCTGAGCTTGCGCTCGTAGATCAGAAGGGCGCGGATCGAAGCGAGGTTTTCCGCCCTCGCGTTTGGCGGTGGGTGGCAGGAGCCGGGCAGCTTCGACTTATGCTGACCTTATCCAGCCATCGGGAGTGGTTTTCTGGCAGTCACGTTCTCTACTCCTATCCTACCTTCCCCGCGCTTACTTTGACACCTGCAGCAAAGAGATACCCTGCATCGAGCTCTTCAGCCATTTGTGGAATTAACACCTTTAGGTTCTTCCTATACGCATTACCCCAGAGCCTTCTCAATAACGCACGCGCATCTTCATTGACATGCACATTGTTCCTTTCGTCAATGAGAAGCATGGCTACATCATTGGTATGCTCAGTAACAGCGAAGAGATACTCGTCACCGTCTTCCTGCTTCGACAGCATGTATTCTTCGATGTGCTCCTCTAATTCGTACTCAAATAGTGCCCGAGCAAGGGGCCCATTATTGAGCAGTGCCTTTCTAAGGTTGCTCTCAATGATCTTCTTGCCCATATCCTGCCGTAATCGCTTCTTTTTCATCCAGTTTCAGATCCTTGCTTTACTCAAGCGCCTGATTGCCAACTTCTCCCTGTCCTTACTCGCGCCCGGGCCACCAATACCTCCCGCTTCGTTCAGCCGCCCAAACTCGCTCGCCTCATGCATGGCTGGGGCAATCGGGAACTGGAAGGCCTGTTGGGATTCGGGAGGTTGGGCGGGGAGGAAGGGAGGCGAGGGGTTGGAGTCTCAGGAGGAGGTTGGTGGTTGTGCATTGTTCATGATGCTCTCGATTAGCAGACAGCAGCTTCAGGACACACCAACGGGCTGTCAGGCACCAAGCCAGAATAAGCACGCTCTCCAAAGAGGTTTCATCCCTACCACAAACCAGGAATCAGCCGATATGGAACCCTCCCTACATAGTCAGCGTATCCCTCTAGATTCTCTTGCATGAACCTGTCTTCCACAACCGTTCTCCACACAAAGTATAGCACAAACCCTGCTCCCAGAATGAACGAAAGCCACGACCCAAGGGCCAGACCACTCACCAGAAAGAGGACAGCAAACCCTGCATACCCAGGGTGACGGATGTATCCGTATGGACCAGATGTGATGATCTCGTGCCCTCTTTCTTCTTGAATTCGTACCTCTTTTGCGAAGAACGGATTGACGAGAATTGTCCAAGCCAACAGACCAAACCCCAGAACTGTCCCCCCTGAACTCACCACCTGCAACCCTAGGGGCACAGTGTCAGACCAGTGGAATCTACCAACGTCCAAACCCGCAACAATAAAGTGGCTCGCTAACACCGGCAGCCCAAGAACCTGGCGCAGCTTCCCCCGGATTCCTGCCCCTACCCTTGACCTTTCGCGCATCAAGTCCAGATCCATAATCCATGCAATGCCCACCATAGACCCGACCCAAGTGAGCAGATTGGTCCAGAAGAATGGAATGTCCACTCTCCCTGCTGAGAGAAATAGAGCCCCCCCGATGAAGATCGCAACCCACAAAGCCAGACCAACAGTAATCACAACTCTCTTCATCTCGATCCTCCGGTAC
>CAZEBW010000187.1:0-2128 GCA_964510205.1 uncultured Anaerolineae bacterium | reverse complement strand
TCTTGGTGGAGTGCGGCGGCACCTGATGACTACCCCTCGAATCCGCGTAGACCCCGACTTGTTTTCACAGGCAAACACTGGCATGCGGCAAAACCTCGGAGGTCTTACCCCTCGAATCCATGTTGACCCGGATTTTCTTCCCCACATCATGGCCTTGTGACCATATTTTTCGCAAAAGTAGGGCAATTCTATTCGTTAATGCAAAAGCAGGCGGTTTCTAATCGCCTAAGCCTTTACAGTAGTTTTGCAGATTTTACAATCGCATAGCAGGCTGAAGAGCCTGGTGGATCTCTGCGAGAGGATCAAGACTATAGATTTCGGAAAGATCATCGCGGAGGGGACACCAGACGACATTCGGAACAATCCCAGGGCGATCGAGGCTTATCTGGGCAAGGAGGTGGTGGTCTAAAATGCTGCTATCGGTAGAGAATCTGAGCGTCTCCTACGGAGGGATACAAGCTGTTCGAGACATGTCTTTTGAGGTGGATACGGGAGAGATATTGGCCATCATAGGTGCGAACGGAGCAGGAAAGACTACCACCCTCAGGGCCATCTCCCGTGTTATCCCGGTTGAGCCAGGGACCAAGATGACCTTCGACGGACAAGATCTATTGAGTTATCCTGCTCACAAGGTCGTGAGCGAGTTGCAGATCACCCATGTCCCGGAGGGCAGGCGGCTCTTCGGCAACCTCACGGTGATGGAAAACCTCAGGTTGGCCACCTATGCTCGCAGCGACGAGGAGAGGATAACGAGAGATTACGAGATGGTGTCCGGCCTCTTCCCACACCTGGCAGAAAGGAAGAATCAGAATGCCAGTACTTTGAGCGGTGGAGAAGCGCAGATGTTGGCTGTGGGCAGGGCATTGATGAGTGGGAGGAGGCTTTTGCTGTTGGACGAGCCTTCGATGGGGCTGGCCCCCCTGCTGATGAGCGACCTCTTTCAAGTCCTGCGGGAAATCAACAAAGAGGGAACGACCATACTCTTGGTTGAGCAGAATGCTCGCCTGGCGCTACAGTTTGCTCAGCGGGGTTATGTGCTGGAGACGGGAAGCATTGTGCTACAGGGGCCGTGTGACGAGTTGGCTACTGATCCCCAGGTGCAGGCAGCCTACCTAGGAGGATGATCCAACTCCAACTTCTAACTTCCAACTTCCAATTCAAGGAGGAGCAAAGTGTACGGTAAACCGAACTGGGTCGAGATATATCTGGACGCCATCGCCCACAACTGTCGTGAAGTGAAAAAGTGGATCGGGGAGAAGACGGAGTTGGCGGCGGTGATCAAAGGGAACGCCTATGGTCACGGAATCGTCAAGGTCGCTCAAACAGCCCTGGAGAACGGAGCCACCCGTCTTGCAGCAGCCCGCGTTGACGAGGGCGTCGTGGTCCGCAAAGCAGGCATTGAGGCCCCGATTTTCGTGCTGGGCTACGTCCCCGCGGAGGAGATGGAGACCGTGGTCAAGTGGCGTATCACGCCCCCTATCATGCACTGGCACACGGCCAAGGCGGTATCAGAGATCTCCTCCGCTCAAGGAGCGATCACCCCAGTCCACGTCAAAGTGGACACGGGAATGGGCCGCTTCGGCCTCCTGCCTGACGAGGTGGTGGACTTCGTCAAACGACTCATCGAACTCCCTGTAATACGCTTGGAAAGTTTGTACACGCAGTTCGCCGTAGCCGATGAAGCGGACAGAACCTATACTTACAAGCAATGGGATATCTACAAGAAGGTTCTGAAGGACCTTGAGGAGGCGGGAATCTCTATCCCCGTCCGCCATGTCTGCAACAGCGCAGCCACGCTGAATTTCCCGGAGATGCATCTGGAGATGGTGCGCTGTGGCACCGCTATCTACGGCCATTACCCGTCGCCGGTGACCAACCATTCCGTCCCCCTGCGCCCGGCCATGACGCTGAAGAGCCGCGTAGGGCGGATCCGCACTCTGCCGCCCGGTTCGAGCATCAGCTACGGGCGCACTTACACCACTACCCGACCGACCACCGTAGCTCTTGTCCCCATTGGCTTCGGGGACGGCCTCAGCCGGAAGCTATCGAACAAGGGGTCGGTGCTGATCAGGGGGAAGCGGGCGCCGATAGTGGGGCGGGTGTGCATGGATCAGTGTATCGTGGACGT
>CAZEBW010000186.1:0-2132 GCA_964510205.1 uncultured Anaerolineae bacterium | reverse complement strand
CCTTGAAATTGGTTGTCATATCTTTGCTGCCGAGGGGCGTCCCCGCCCCGTGTTTAGCGCCGCCTTCGGCGCGGCGAGACGCCACTTTGCAGCGAAAAAGAGGCTGCTGCGGCCTCCCCCTCTCCTGGGGCCTGTCCTGAGCCTGCCATCCTGAGCGTGTCGCTTGTACTGAGCCTTGTCGAAGTGAAGGGCTGTCGAAAGATTCGTGGCCGACGTTGCCGATCACTGAGCCAGCGATAGGGCGGCGCCACGATAGTCAAACTCGGCCCAGGCAGCCAGCAACCCGTCCCACGAGACCGCCAATGGAGCCCGCTGCCTGGCCGGATCGTTGACCCAGAAACGATGCCCTTCCTCAACACCGACGATAACCACGGCGTGGGCTACATCTTCAACCCAATGCTCCAAGAAGCCAGTACGCACAAAGACGATCACCGGCTGCTTGCTGGCCAGAGTGTCCAGCAGTTCAGACAACGGCCACTGACGATACGTGACCTGGACACCCAAGACCGACAGTCGCTGAATAGCGAAGCTGGGAGTGCCATACTCCTGTGCTCCCAGCACCTGACCCACTTCGGCTTCCGAACGCTCAATACCTAAATAGGCCAGCACCATCCGTGCACATGCCGGAAGACAGTAGCCCTCCGCTGACTGCGGGAGGTGCGGCACAGGCAGGATATCGCTCATCGGGCTGGGTGCAGAACCTGCTCGGCCAGATGATGAGCCTCGTCGGCCATCTGGGTCAGCAATGCATCTGTGTAGCACACCTGCCCGTAGCGCGCATCCACGTCCAGTTCACCCACGCACCCCACCCGTCCATGCGAGGGAAAGGTTAGATCAACCGGCACCCGCCACACCCAACGCCTGTTCTGAGCCATGTCGAAGGGTTCACCCACCTGCTGCACAAGTTTGGGCTCACCAGCCAGGAGCAGGTTGCTGACCCGTTCTAACACCAAGACGTTGACCTTCTGGCGGGCCACAAAGGCCGAAACCTGGACCCTGGGAACAAGCTGCTCGCTCCGCAAATACTCATCCAGCCAGGTCACGAAATCCCTGGCTGCCTCGGGCCCCCAGGCTTCTTGCAACGTATCAGGCAATTTACTGGTATGCATCCGCTACCTCCACTTTCCAAATCTGAAATCCTGCTACTGCTCCAATTCAGCCCTATCCATCACTCAATCCGCAATTCGAAATCACGAACCGCCCACCTTCAGCCTCTTTACCAGATGGCCCCCAATAAAACCACCCTCCCTGTGGAATGAGAGGTCCTGAGCCGTGCGGCTCCTGTGGTCTCCCCCTCTCCTGGGGCCTGTCCTGAGCTGCCATCCTGAGCTTGTCGCTTGTACTGAGCCTTGTCGAAGTGAAGGGCTGTCGAAGGATGTCCGCTACATCCACGGCCTGTCCTACGCCAATGAGATTCATGTAGATAGCCTTGGCCAACCGCCGCCGGTGGGCACCTGATTTCACCACTAGCAGATCCACATCACTGTTCGGCCCCATCTCCCCCCGGACGGCGGAGCCGAAAAGGATGATTTTCTCCGGCTGTGCTACCTCGACAATCCGTCGGACGATTTCCCCCAACACTTCCTGGCCTATCTCTCTTTCCATCGTCCGTCCATACTCCTTACTCTTGATTCATTGGTTTCAACACGTCCAGGATTCCAGCCAGCATCACTGCTCCCCCGCTCCCTCGCTCCTTTTGAGCTTTAGCGCTTTAGCGTTCCCTCCTGTTCCCTTGCTCCTCCGCACCCCTGCACCACCGCTCCCCCGCTCTTCCTCAGCCCATTCATCCCACAGCCGGGCTCGATCCTCATCCGGTAGCTTCATATACTGCCCCAGTGTCAGATCACCCAGGAAGGGCTCAGTAGGCGATAGAAGTTGGCCACCCAGCGCTTGCATCACTTCCCCCCGCACTCGCTCTACAGCAGCATGAATCTCACCGGGCGTTCGAGACGATGCTTGGGTCGTCGCCTCACGCAATTCTGGCACCAATTCTACCTACCAACCGTCGCCGCTCCTCCGGGCTCATCCGCTCACAACCACAGCGATCTGTTCCACGCTGACCGGCATAGGCCAGACTGCTCGACTCATAGCTCACCCCCCGAACGATACTTGCTCTCACCTACCTGTCTCCT
>CAZEBW010000185.1:0-2141 GCA_964510205.1 uncultured Anaerolineae bacterium | reverse complement strand
GAGTCTATCGGAAAACTTGCCATTATGTTGACCTAGATATGAAGCGTGGCTCTCGATTGCTTTTTTCGTAAGTTGTGGCATAAATAGGCCATCACTGACAAGAGAGGGAACGATGGGAGCCACAGCTATCAGCGTTGGGTCTTCGATTAGTTTTGATGAGCAGCAGCTCATTATCCGCCTGCCCCGCAAGCTGTTTACACCCTGGCGTTGGGAGGTGGTCACGGGCCTGATTCAGCGCCTCCAGCAGTTCATGGCCAGAGGGAAGGCCGAGGACAGCGGTCTCGAGGGAACTGGCCTCCACGTGAGGCAGCTCACGCGCCGTCCCTGGCGTCACTTGCCCCTGGATGTCCTGAGCTTGGTGCTGTACCTGTTGCTCATCCCAACCGACCACTTCCTCGTCCGCCTGGACCGAGAGGTGGATCTCTCGTTTGTGGATGAGGAATGTGCAGATTGCTACAAGTGGAAGCCAGGCAAACCAGGCCGACCTCCCTGGCCAGCCCAGTTGATGTTTCGCTTGTTGCTGTTGATGTTTCTGTTCGCCGTGCCCTACGAGACTCAACTGATCCTGGAACTGCAAGCTAACCTGCTGTGGCGCTGGTTCATCGGCCTGGGCGTGCTGGAGAAGGTGCCTGACCACAGCACCCTCTATACGTTCCGCAAACGGCTGGGGACAGAGCGGTTTGTGCGTATTCTGGCCCGCGTCCTCTCTCTCTGCCAGGAGCGTGGGCTGATTGGCAATGAGGATCTCTACTTCGACTTCACGGCGGTCCATGCTTCTGCAGTGGCCTTCACTCCCTATCAAAGGGCTCTCCTGCTGGCCCTGGCACTCAATCGCTATCTGGACCTGCTGGAAGCGGGGCAAGCTTTCACCCAACCCCTGCTAGAAACCTTGCGTGGCCTGGTGATCGAGGTAGCGCTGGAAGCAGTGGACAGCAAGAGCCTGAAGAAGGTCTCCCCCGAGCGGTTGAAGAAGAGCCTGGCCTGCCTGGAGGAGAAAGTGGCCGGTATGTCCCAAGGTCCCCGATGGCAAGAGCCGGTGGAGAAGGCGGTGGAGGAAGCAACTGCCACAGAAGCGCCTCCCACTGACCGAAAGGGACTGTTGAAACTGGCCAAGCGGCTGCTGGCCGTGCTGCCCCAGGCTCGTGGTGACTTGCATGCCCGTTGGGGCAAGGTCAACAACTGGGAGTTCTGCTTTGGCTATCTGGCCGGCTATGTGATCGATGGGCTGTTTGGCATCATTACGGCGGTGGTACTGACGACGGCTAACGCCTGGCAGGCGGCGTTCTTCTCCTCGGCTCTCCACCAGCATCAGACGCACGTGCCAGGGAAGGCCAAAAGCATGACCATCGACAGCGCCTGCGACTACCCCGAAGTCCACCAGGTGCTGGACGAAGCGGAGATAAAGGGCTACATTGCCTCGCGTAACCATCGTAGTCCCAAAGGATGTTTTGGTCCCGAGCGCTTCACCTGGAAGGAGGGGCATCTGTTCTGTCCTCATGAGCAGCCAATGATGGTTGTGCAGACCCGCAACGATGACCAAGTCACATACCAAGGTCAGCAATGTGCCACTTGCGGCCTGCGGGAGCAGTGTGTAGGGCAAGAAGCCCAGAAGCCACGCACGATCACCCTTCATCCAGTCCACCATCGCCGCTGGCAGGAGAACCGCATCGCCAACCGAAGCGAGGAGTACAAGCAGGCGCAAAAGCGACGCCTGGCGTGGGAGAACGTCTTCGGCCACGGGAACACCTACCACCATGGCGACAAGGCTCCCTACCGCAGCCAACCGATGAACGATATTGCCCAGGTGATGACAGTCATTACCCTCAACCTGGAGAAGTTGATTCGCTACGGCCATCGGAAGCGGCCGCTTCAGGTAGGGACATCGGCTTGAACTAGATTGGTAAGGTGCTGGAGCATGAACTCTCCCCCACGTACCGAGCGGGGACTGCCCTGAGTTTATCGAAGGGGTTCACTGAGGTTACCTGGATGAATAACCGAGCACACTCTCAGCGGAGTGCAGACGCCGTTTGCCTGGCTTCCTGTTGCCCCGCAGAGCCCATCAGACCCTCACCACAGTCTCACTACCCCTCAAAGTCGTTCACGGGGGAGTAGATGTTGAATTTTCCGATACACTCATATGC
>CAZEBW010000184.1:0-2156 GCA_964510205.1 uncultured Anaerolineae bacterium | reverse complement strand
CAGTTTGCGGGCAGAAAGTGGCCGCTGGAAGGCCGAAATCAGCCCCGATCAGCCCCAAAACCAGGTTAGAGAGGCTCTGTTGCTGTGATTGCCCCCCATTGGCCGTGTTGGGGCAAGGTGGTTCCTTCCCGGTCTAGCCGGGCTGACTCGGTGATGGCAAGAGAGGGGGACGTAGTGATGACCCATCAATACGAGTCAACTCAGCGACGCGAGCAAACGGTGTTCGCAGGATGGCCTCCATCATGCGCACCAGTTGCATCTGCTCAGGTGTGATCGGTGTGGGGCGCATCGTCACACTGCCATCCCAGCAGTGTGTTTCGATGATAGAGAGTTCCCCCCATTGCTCAATCAAGCGGCGGGTGGTCATCTGCAGGCCATGTTGGCGCATCTGGCGTTCGAGGATGCTGTAGGTCAGCAAGGCCAGCATGTTGATGAGCAGCATGGCTTTGATCCGGTCGTCCTTGTGCAGATAGATCGGGCTGACCTTGAGGTCTTGCTTGGTGACGGTGAAACGCTTCTCGACACCGTCCTTCTGGCGATACACGGTCAGCATCTGCTTCGGAGTGAGGTGGGGATCATTGGTAACGAGCAGGTAGCGGCCGTCCTGCCGCATCGTGGCTATCAACTTCTCTTTCTTCACCCGCCAGTGCAGTTGGATGTTGCCCTTTTCACCACTGGCCCAGACCTCGACGAACTCGCCCACCTTCGAGTTGCGCAATCGGGTCTGGGCTACAGACAGAACAGACTTGGCGCTGCGATAGCGGGGTTTGTTTCGAGAGGCCTTCTCCGCCACAATGCGCAACTCTGACCACAGAGCACGGAACCGTTTGGCGCGGGCCTTGGCGTGCGCACTGCGCATCGGACCGCTGAGCACGACCAAGCCACGGTGGGTGGTCTTTTTGCCTTCGTGCTCGAAGGGCACGGTGACAGGTGCGCCCCAGTAGCCCTCTTTTCCTTGCTCGTCTGTGAGCGGATGCCGAAAGAACTCGCTTTCGTCCATGCCCTCTACCAACTGACGATGAACTGTCTTTTGCGGTTGCAGGCCAGCCAGATAGCGGACGCCTTCGTCCTCGTACACCAGGGCCAAACGGTCGTCGAGGTTCGCGCGGTCACCGACTATCAGGACTTGTTTGGCCTGGTAGCCATGAGCCCGCAGCAGCTTGGACAGGCGCTCTATGTTGCTCTGGGCGGTCGCTTTATCCGCCATGCTACCCGGCCAGGGGCGATAACTCGCGGGGACATTGCCGTCTCCAGTCACGTTGAGCCCGACTTTGAACTTCCGCTTGTTGCTGGGTGTGTTATGAGCAAAACCAAAGTTCACGTAGTCGCTCTCTGCGTAGTCGCCGTGGGCCACAAACGCCGCCAGGTCGTAGAAAACCATGCTCAGGTCGATGTCGTAGTATTGGATGGCCACACTCACGATCTCAACCCAAATGTCACGGCAATAGGGCGCCAGGTCATCCAAGGTGCGAGCGAGCCGGTCGTCGTTGAATTTGCTGGCAGGCACGCCCAACTTGTGAACCAGAACGGTCTTGGCTACCCAGTCGGCAACCCAAAGCAGAGGACGAGGCGCCATCAGCCGGTTCAGAATCAGCACCAAGGCCACGGTACCGTTGTCAACTTCCCGCTGATTCGGGCAGTGGCGGTTGATGATAGCCTGCACCTGTAACACATCCAGTACAGCATACAGTACCGGCAGGGCACCTAATTGGCGACGTAACTGCCACTTCGTCAGCCAGTCGACAATCGTGGCAAAGGCGATGGCCCCGGCCAACGCGAGCCGTGCTAATTGGGCTGCTCGCCATGCCTGGCGTTTGGCGCGTTTCCAACGCCGATAGGCTGCCAGGGCATGTTTGCGCCAGCGAACCCGAGGCCACCAGGGAAACAGTTCATGCCCTGGCGTACCAGCTAGCACAACACTGGTACCTCTGGCCACCGAGTCAGCGCTGTACTCGGGTAGCATACTCGGTTGCAACAACACGACAACCACAACCAGCAGCCAGACTATCCAAACAACAATGTGATGCTCACGACCAGACGTAGTTATCAAATTCATCGGCAATGCTCCCCAACCAAGATGTTAGTCAGCCACATCCATTATCCCACACTTGGGGCACATTTGCCACTTTCTGGAGTTCTCTTATTCAGTTGTTAAG
>CAZEBW010000183.1:0-2259 GCA_964510205.1 uncultured Anaerolineae bacterium | reverse complement strand
CTAGCGTAAGTTACGTGCAACGCAACGGGAAATCGTTGTCAAAGTCTGAAAACTGAACTTTACCAACTGGAAAGCCCTCGTGCTTGTGGTATCATTGGCAAGCCAATCGCTCGTTGAAAACTCACACGAAGCAAGGAGGGCTTGCCATGAGTATACCACAAGTGATCGCCAACATCCAGACGCTCCCCAATCTATCTGTCGCCCCAGGTAACGGGAACCAGCGATCTGTCTCGCCTCAGTCACCGTTGGTTAACGGAGCCATCCCAGGCGTCTGGGCTCTCCAGGGGACGGTGTCATCCATCGGAGCCGTCAACCTGGTCGAGGCCCCGACCTTGCGGGTAGGGGACCTGTGGCTGTTCCGGGACACCGTCAACGCCCTGCGACGGGCGCCCTGGTCGCAGTCGCCCTTGGAGATCGCCCGTGCCGCCGTCGAACGGGGGCTGAGCCGGATGTCGGAACTGACGCAGGGCGTCTATACCCAGCATGCACTGATGGTCGGATGGGGCGAGTTCGCCCACGAGATAGGGCTGATTCAGAAGTTGAGCCGAGTGCCCATTCCCCAGAAGAGCGTGGTGCACACGCCCCAGGCCAAGGTGCTCACCTTCCTGATGGGCATCCTGACCGGCATCACGCACTTGAAAGACCTGAATGAGGGTCCCCATCCCCTGGCCCACGATTGGGCAGCCATACGGGCTTGGGGGTTGGTGGCCTTGCCCCACTACTCCGGTGTCAGCCGCACCCTGGCGGCCTGTGACAGGGAAACGGTGGCCGCCATCACCCGAGTGCTGCACGAGGTTTCTCAGCCATTCATCGACCAGGAGGTGCGCTTGCTGCGGGAGCGGAACCAGCCCTTGGTTCTCGATCTGGATTTGGCTCCGCGTCAGGTCAGCGATACCAGCACCACCTTCCCCGATGCCGCCTTCGGCTGGCAAGGGGATCAGGTTGGATTAGGTTACGATGCCGCACTGGTGGCCTTGACCTCCCCGACCTATGGCCGCTTGTTCCTGACCGGTTTCCACTATCCGCGTAATCCCATCGAGTTGCCCCGGCTGCAGAAGATGGTGCGGGAAGCTGAGGCGCGATTGGGCGTCCGTCCTCGGCGGCGGACAGAACTGGTCAAGCAACGACTGCAAGACCTGGAGCAGCACATGGCCAAGCGTCAGAGGTGGCTGGAAGCCCAATTGGACAAGCAGGCCAAGTACACGGCTCAGTTGGAGACCCTGCCCGGCGCGATAGCTGACCTGAAAGCCGAGGTGGCCCAACTGGAAGCCACCTACCAGGCGCAAGGTCGAGAAGAAAAGCCGCATAGCCAATTGGCCAAGGCGCGGCGCCGGTTGGCCTCGGCCCAAAAGAAAATGGCCAAGGCCGCCAAGAAGCTGGAGCAGGCCCAACAGGTTGCCGCAACACACCGCATGCACCTGGAACGTTGGCAGGCCAAACAGACGGCGTTGGTCGAATACTTGGAGCAATTGGAGGCCGACAATGCCAGCAACCCCGATCCGGCGACCATGATCCTGCGCATGGACGCCGGCTTCGGCACCGGGCCCAACCTGACCTGGTTGATCGAGATGGGCTACATCATCTACACCAAAGCCGGTAACGCCAAGGTGGTGAACAAGTTCAAAGTCAGGGTGACCTCCGATACCCATTGGCAGCAGGTGGGCAAGAACGCCGAGATGACGGCCTGGGGCGAGCAGCACATCAGCAACTGTCCGTATCCCTTGACGGTAGCCTTGGAGCGCTTCCACACCCCAGAGGGCCTCAAGCACAGTGCTCTCATCGTCTACCGCGACGATGGCCAGATGCTCACTCTGCCAGCCTGGTTTGACTTCTACAACGGTCGGCAAACCATCGAGGCCGGCATCAAAGAGACCAACGTGGTCTTCAAAATGCATCCCCTCAAGCTGCGTTCACCGGGCGGCATCGCACTGCAGGAGCAATTCGCTCTCTTTGCGGCCAACTTCGTACGTTGGGCCGCCGTGTGGTTGCAAGAGCAGGTCTCGTGCACCAATCGACGCTTCGACGATGCCTTGACGCGGGTGAAGACCATGGTGCGAGTGGGTGCCAACACCAGTGCCTGGGTGGTGTCTGACGCGGAGGGCTTGTTGGTAAGGTTCGATGAAACGGGAGCCTATCCGGGAGTCGAGCTTCGCCTGGCTGGGACCTGGCAAACTCACCCGCCATTGCTACCCCCAGAGAAAACTCAAGATTCCAACTTCAGCGACGAACTTGCAGTTGGTTGCACATAATTTACGCTAG
>CAZEBW010000182.1:0-2285 GCA_964510205.1 uncultured Anaerolineae bacterium | reverse complement strand
CAGAGAAGACTGCCATGGGGAAATGTCGCGACGAATGTGAGTGCGTACCTCCTTCGGGCCGTCGGGAGGCGGCTTTTCAGAGAACGAGAGTCGGTTCAAACGGGAAAGGCGAGGTGCTCTCTCTGTCGAGTTGGCGTCACCTGATCGCCATTCTGGTACATGAGAGGTCGGGACCCCAAACTGCCGTATCAGACGTTGGGTGACACGACAGAGCGCCAGTCTTCTCTAAGGGTTTTCCCCAGGAGGAACCAAGGCGTTGCGGCACCTGGCCTGGTCCGATCAGCCGGGATCCCGATCCTCGGATGTTGATTGTACCGTGCCGACCCCCAGCTTGGCCAGCACGACGAGAAGAATATCTCCAATGGGTTGTGGTTGGCGGCGATGTCTGTTTTGTGTCCGCTCGTAGTGAGTTTGTAAGGGCGCAGCCTCGTTGTGGTATTCCGCCTTGGGGATTTGGCGAATCGCGGCGTTCAAATCGATGAGCGTCTTGTCGAGCGGGGTGGCATGGTGACGATGAAACGCCACCAGCTTATCGAGGATCTAGGCACGACCACGCTGACTGGGGTGACGAAACACTTGCTGCCCGGCAACGATCTGATAGAGGATGCGCGTGAAGCGGCAAGCCACTTTGACGCGCGACCAACGCGGGTCCTTTCCTTGAGACTTCCAAATCGCATTCAGCCCGCGGAAGTGATGGTTACACTGGATGAGGTTGTCGGCGATCCTCATGAGAATGGTACGCAGACGCCGGTTGCGGCAGCGGATGATCTTTCCATCCGCAAGGTCCACGTCCACGCTTTGATAACGGGAGGGGAAGAGGCCGGCACGTCCCGTGATTGCCTTGGCATTGGGATAATGCGTGATCGGCCCCATTTCTCCGGCGAGCTCTCCGGCAGTGACCACATTGATGCCCGGATGAGAGAGCAACAGCACGTACGGCGTTTGCACCAGGAGCGAGGCAATATCACGCTCGAGGGCCTGGATTTCCAGGGCTTTCGCGGCCCGATCGTCATCGAGCGTGGTCCAGATTCTTCGATGGATATCGGTAGCGTCGGCGGGCAAGGCGGCGTTACTGGCCCACGTGACAATGCGTTGCAGCACACCTTCATGCACGCGGAGATCTGCGTCCCGGAGACTGTGTTTCAGGCCTTCGACGCCCGCCTCACGAATCAGCTCTGGCGATGGGAAGTGGCGGCCCCACGTGGATCGCGATGGCACTTCCCCAGACGTCATCAAAGATCGCGGCGTACCCGGGCAGGAGGGCATCCAGATGTTCTCGAATCTGGCAGCAGAGCGACGACCGTTTCTCCACCAAATCCCGTCGATGCCGCGTGAGCAACCTGAGTCTTCGCGATACGTCATCGAGTTCCTGTTCCACCAAACCAAAACCCGTCACGGTGGCGCGGAACATGGCGTCCAGGTCGTTGGGGTCGGTCTTGTTGCCCGGATCGGCTGGCTGACGGAATTGCTTCGTGGCAAAGGGATGCACAATCCGCGTTTCGAAGCCGGCCGCCGCGAATGCCCTTTTGACGGGAAGATGATAGTTGCCCGTGCGTTCCACCGCGACCACTTGGTCTCGGATGCGATACTTGCGGAGCGTCTCGCGGAGCTCGAGGATTGCCAAGTCGAAGCCGCATCGTGTGTGGAGGACCTCCGTAGGCTCGATGAGCACCTTCCCGTAGAAGTCGCAAAGCATCCACTCGGACTTTGCCTTACCCACATCGACACAGACAATCCCGAAGCGTTGCGGGCCAACCTTCTGCACCCGTGGGTGCAGGACGCCGTTGGCCTTCTGGACGCTTCCACGACCGGATCGACGACGCTTGGAACGGGTCTTCGTTGACATGACGGACTACCTCCTGCGCAAGAGGGGGAAACGAAATCCATTCCCCACAAGGTAGCCCGAATGTGGTTCTTCTTGATATTCCTATCGCCGGCACCACATACCAGAGGCACCGGTACTTTGAACCACCAAACGATGTTACCATCCCCAACAACCCTTAAGCATTCGAACTGTCCGTCAAACCGGAGCCATCTCAGCGCGTTGTCGCACTCGCGCGTTGGCGCTCCTGATGCTATTTGCGCTTCCGCCGCCAAGTCGGATTTGCACCGCCCATGATCGAAACCACCCAACGGGAGTCCAGCCGACTCGCCCACTCATTTGGCGCCGGGAAACGTTAGGGATGCGCACATCAATATGGGGCTGCAAAAGGATTCCGTTGCAGCATAATAGTTTGACTGTGTATTGCCCTTGAGCGGGCGCAAGTGATTGTGTATACAGCCTT
>CAZEBW010000181.1:0-2298 GCA_964510205.1 uncultured Anaerolineae bacterium | reverse complement strand
TCGCCATCATCATCGCGTGCCCATTCCTTCTGGCCGTGACAGACCGTCGCGTGGATGCGGACGATGTGATTGTAACTTTGCCATTCATCGGTGAATACCACCCCGCATCAGCCAAGGTTAGGGTATGAACATGCTTGACCAGGGTCTCTCTGTCCGTGTGGTGAACCACTCGCAAACGCACCTGGCCACTCTCACGCCCGACGGTGCCCACAACAGGAGGACGATCGTTGTCATATGTGCCGTGCCCTCGACGTTTGTTGGCCCATCGACGAGGTGGGTCATCAGGGTCACCGTGCCGCTCACCTTTTTCCCCCGCGTTCTGAAACATCTCGTCCGTTTCAGCCCGTTGATCTGGCAAAGGGTCCTCAGATTGAAGCCTCTCTGCGTTGGCCTGGATTATCTTTCGCATGTGGTGCACCGTCTGGCGCGTTACGCCGATCTCGCGAGCTATCGCCGCTGTCGGCTCACCCCTACACACGCCACGCAGCAGCAGAATGGCCTGCGCTGGCCGGAAATGCTTTCCCTCAAACACCGTCCCGCTGTACAGATTGTAGATCCCTTGACAACCCTGACACCGATAAACGGTCAGTCGGCTTCTCCGGGTCTGGCGGAACTCCCGTGCCTCCTCCACCCACAATGTGGGCACTTCAGCTTGTTCTCGTGGAAGTACTTCAACAACCAAACTGCACTCAGATCATCATCGAACAGGTCTACGATTAGAAAGTCCATACCGAGGATCATACCACATCTCTTGCACTTGTTCTAGACATGAGCCAAGTTCATTTTTGGCCCAAACGAATCTGGATAGCTCCTCACTTTTGCGGAAGAGTATGCAGGCTTGCTCGTCGGCAATGAGGACGGAACCTCTGAGGGTAAACCCGGCTCCGTTTGGCAAAGCTACGATGTCGCTGCTGCGACCACACAGGTCGAGCTCGTTGGGTGAATGGAATGAGACAAAGGAACTGTTGACTGCTATTGGTGATCTTGGTTCATCAACAATGAATAGGGGATCCCCATTGTCTACATGACTCCCAATTCGTGTACTAAGTCGCAATATAGGCGCACCTTCCCAACCGGTGTCTCTGGCGTGACCGGACTCCCGAGAGACATGATGAATCGACCACTATTTCGCCGTCCCGCGGCGATCTGCCTTGATATTTCAGTCTTTAACCGCTCCTCGGTGCCATCCTGAAGGATACCCACAGCATCCAAATTGCCCATCACAGTACAGTGGCCCTGCACCTTGTCTGCCACATCCTCGATATCGATTGTGAAGTTCTTTTTGCTCTCTTCCAGTGCGATAGCATCAGCCCCAACAGAGAGAATAAGGTCCCACTTTCCAGATGGGTTGCCACAGAAGTAATAGATGCTCCTCAAGCCAGATACGCGGACCTCCTCAACCAATTGACGTAGTGATGGCATATTGAGCGATTCATACGCCTCAGGACTGATTAAATCCATAAGACAATCCTCTATCCAAATTCCTTCAACACCAAGTGCGGCGGCTTCGCGGACTGTGCGGATACCCAAGCTAAGAAACCGCTGACAAGCGTATCGCACTAGATCGGGTCTGGTAGCGATCATGACCATCATTCCTTCAAATCCCCAAAGACCATAGCAATTCCAAAGCGGCGAGCCCATGTTGCGGACCGGACAAAGGTCACTGCCAAACTCTTCCAACAACCGAGCAGCTAGATCGGCCCGGCCATTCGTCACCGCTGCCTCAGCATCGAACACGGAAGCATCGTGGAAGAAACTTTCTATCTCCCTTGGCGTTTCTGCGGGATGCAGAGGGGGATAGTAAACCTCGCCCCCGATCGGTGGTTGGTGGAGCTGCTCTGTTCGCCCTGTTCTTCTGTCGAATCGATATACCCCATCTGATCGGGCCTCAATAGAGATACTTCGTCTATCGTCCCAGGAGTGTCCCGCAGGTAGGGAAAACCAATCCTGTCCCGTTTTCCGAATAGCCTCACGACGCCACAACATTTGGTGTTCGATAGCAGGCGACTCCCGGTACCACCACGGGCAACGCGTCAGCTCTCGCCAGTGATCGCGGACATAGATGTTTTCATAAGGTATCACGGCCGCTATTTCGACGGTCCCCTCCTTGGAAAACGCGGCTTCGATTTTCTCTCTCCCCGTCATGCAGCTGCTCTCCACGCTCTTACATAATGCATTTCCTCTTTACCTTCCGCTAAAATGTGAGTCGAAATAAAGCCCAAAACATGGTATCCTTCTAGGTGGCACGAATTCAAAGCTACTATCGGGAGGTATCATGTCAACAGTTGTTCAGAGAAC
>CAZEBW010000180.1:0-2408 GCA_964510205.1 uncultured Anaerolineae bacterium | reverse complement strand
GCCTTTCGTCTTCGACAAGCACGCCGACCTGCCTAGAGATGAGCAGCCTCGCTTCCGCTTGGCCGACATCAGCATGGAGATCAATGTCTGGGAGGACAAACGACTCACTGGCAGCGTGGAAGTGAGAGCCATCGTCGTCCACGATCCCCAAGGGCAAACCTCCAGGGAGCGCTGGCCCTTTGTCCTTTTGACCGACGACTGGGTTACCCCAGCTAGGGAGCTGGCCAACGAGTGGGGAGACCATTGGGGGCACGAGTTCGCCCATCGAATCGGCAAACACGATCTCTGCCTCGACATCCTGCCACCGGGATACGCCTTGACCACCACCCGCGATGAGCGAGGCAGGTTGCAACGCCAGGTGGAGTACGACACGACCTCCTTCTTCCTGTCGGCTTGGCTGCGTTGCCTGGTGTTCAACTTGATGACGCTCTTCGGGAAAGCCTTAGGAGGAGAGTGCGCCAACATGTGGGCTGGAACCCTATTGCGCAAGTTCATCCGCCGTCCGGCAACCCTTTATCTGATTGGTAAAGAACTGCATGTGGTGTTCGATCCATTTACGGATCAAGAGGAGCTTCGTCCTCTGTTGGAAGAACTGAATGCCAAGCGGGTGGCACTGCCGTGGCTGAATGGCCTGGTCGTGCAGTTCAGCATCGCTCAAGATGAGCCCTTGCACCCGCTGATGGAGCCCGAAAAGCGGCAACGACTTTTTGGAGATGGTTAGCCGTATCGGGAGGTTCTAAACATTCCCTGTCTTGTTAGCTTGAAACCATAGTGGGACAGTTTGCCTTTACTCACTACCAACATAATGATGATGGAGAGGATCAGCATGGCTGTATGATTGATGAAAAGCACCAACCACAGTTTGGTCTGCATTAGATCGGAAAGGTTTTCCATTGCCCTGCCTCCTTCTGAGCAGTTTGATACTGGAATATAAGCCTATCCCTGGGAGTCTGTTTCAAGAGCAGTTCTTGTCTTCCTCCCGTCACTTGTGAGACCTTGTGATTCAGCCTACGATTTCGGCAGGCTCAATGCGAGCTTCTCCACGATGAGCAGGAAGTCCACGTGGGCGTGCAGGCTGAAGATGACGGGAGCAACGTTCGGGATGATGGCCACCACTTCGCCCTCCAGGCTGTTCAGGAATTGCTCCAGTTTGGTCTGGTCCGCTGTCATCCTGATATTGAATCGGTGAACCCTGTATTTCATTTTCTTATTCTTACCTCCTATCTTGAGTGTAGACCAAGTTGGTCAGGTGATCCTTGGTCGGGCGTCTCCTTCAAGTATGTCAACCCTGAAGTTGTCGCCACCGCCCAATCATAACCAGCACCACTAACCCGGCGGTGATCCCCAGGTACACAACTGGCATCCCCATTGCCAGACCTGTGGCAGTCGCGCCCGCGTAATCGAAGGCGGGAACCTGGTTTATCACGCCGACGTACCACAAGAAGGGATAGACAATCTCAAAAGGTCGCTTGGCCTTTGGCAACTGTGTGTCCATGTGGGTGAGATGATACTTCCAAATCCCACAAACATCAACTCCCACCTCCCCGGTGAATGGGAGACAGCACCTTCCTTCGGCGTGAGACTGGTAAACCCATGTCGAAAGCGGGAAGGAAAGGCGGTAAGCATCGAGCCGAACGGTGCGACCCGTCGAGCAGGTGACTACGGGCAACGATGAGTGAAGGTACGGTTGAGGCGTCGTCATGCAGGCCCTGCCAACCCGGCTGACAGGCAGGCCCAAACGGGATTGGTCTCAGGCCGTGTAGCACATCGGTACATGGCATTCACCCAACAGTACCAATGACAATGGCCCATCTACTGAAGAGCCGGATGACGCGAAAGTGTCACGTCCGGTTCGGGAGTGGCGGCGGGGTGGGCGACCGCCCTGCCGACCATAACTGGGCGATTTACTCACAATGCAACGCTATTGCCAATTCATTGTCGCTGTAAACCAGCCTGCCCTGTCTCGCAGAGTCTCTTCAATTCCGCCAACTCAGATTCTGTCTGCTGCACAATACCTTCCCGTATCTTCCGACCAATTATGAGGCTAACGACATTCATCGGAAATTTCCAGTGAATTGCTGTCTTCATTGCAAATGTCGATCTAGAGTGTATCGGAGAATAGTGGACGGATCTCTGCCGAGTGCACCTGGACCAGCTTTTTAACATAAGTGGCTCTTTAACATCTGAATAGGTCTCTTTCCTGCAGACCATCGCCTTCGGGACAGGTTGGGTGTAAGGGTAGTCAACGCCTTGCTATGAGCTACTGAGACCGCCAAGCAAGCCCAGAAAGCCCGACCGGCATCAAGAACTGGCGGGTGGTATTCATCATCGCCTGGTCGCCTGGTTCAAGCTATGGCTGAATCAAGCAGGTGCGCCGTGTCGTGCCAGGAGGGCCAGGTTCATGGTGA
>CAZEBW010000179.1:0-2508 GCA_964510205.1 uncultured Anaerolineae bacterium | reverse complement strand
GCAGACCCAGCGGGAGGTCCTGGATTTCGTAGACTACTTGCTGCAAAGGTCCCGACAGGAAGATGAGTTGTGGTCTAAACTCTCGCTGCTGGCTGGCAGACCTACGCCAAACCGCCCGGCCTGTTGAACAATCCAAGCAATGATGGTATAATGGTTTGCACGGAGAGCGGCTGGCGTTATAAAGAGGTGGAGCCGGGAGTGCTACGCTGTCTGGACTGGCCGGAGGATGAGCCGCTGCCTTAGTGGAAAGGGGAAGAGGGAAGGTGGAGGATGGAGGGTGGAGAGGGGAAAATGAAGATCGAATACGATTCGGTTCGGGATCTGTTGTATATCTGGTTTGGTCTTCCGGGGGAGAGGGCGGCAAAGACTGAGACCGTGATGCCTGGCGTACACGCTGATTTCGACAGGCAGGGGAGGTTGCTTGGCATTGAAGTGCTGGACGCCTCGGAAGTGTTGCGGCATAAGGTTCAATTCGAGGTCATGCTCACGCCTTCGCTTGCCGAAATGGCCCCGGCTTAGCAGGGGAGCAGGAGCACAGGAGCGGAGGGGAAGGGGGAAAAGAGGAGGATGGAAATGATCACGGTGAAGGCGATCTATGAACAGGGACGAGTAGAGTTTCTGGAACCTGTGCCGCAAATCGAGCGGGCGTTGGTGGCGGTGGTCTTCCTGGATATTGACCCGGTGGAAGCTCTGGTCGCGTCTTATGGTGGCCTGTTGGAGCGGGTGAAATGGGGTGAGCCGATGGACGAGGAAGGGGCCAGAATGTTGGTTGAGATCCACGAAGAACTGCTGCCTTATAGCCTGGAGGTCGAAGAGACTTATCGAAAGCTGCGAGGGGAAGCAGAATGACAAGAGCGCTCAGGCGGGGTGGGGTCTACATGGCGAGTTACGTGTTTCCTCACGAGGCTGGTGAGCCGGGTGTAGGGAAAGTGCGTCCGGTGTTGGTGTTGCAGAACGATGAAGACAATACGGACGAGCGATACCCTATCGTGTTGGCCGCGCCGATTACCACCCAGAAGGTGGATCGGCTTTACGAGCAAGACGTCTTTTTGCCCCGCGGGGAAGCTGGCCTGGATCGTGAGTCGAAAGTGTTGCTAGGGTTGACCCGAGCGTTCCTGAAGAAAGACCTCACTGACTATGTGGGGCAGGTGAGCCCGGAGGTGATGAGGGAAGTCGAGATCAAGCTGCTGAGGTTGCTCGGTCTGATTAAACTCAGGCGCAGGAGTTAAGAAATGCTCCCCCCCAGGAGAGGGGGAGGCCGCAGTAGCCTCTTCTTCGCTACAAAGTGGCGTCTCGCCGCGCCGAAGGCGGCGCAAAACACGGGGCGGGGACGCCCCTCGGCAGCAAAGATATGACAACCAATTTCAAGGATTCAACGAACCGCTGTGAGCGCGCCCTATTCGTTCCATCCTATGATTCGCTGTCATATTCTCTCCAACGCGAATGCCAGGGGCAAGGGGGCAAGGGGACAAGGGGACAGGGAGACTTCGCCTCTGAAGGAGGAGAAAAATGGCTATTGCAGAACTGGTTCAAGAGAAAGTGAAGTTGCTTCCAGACGCTTTTCGAGAAACCAGGTTTTTATCCTCTCCAGGCAGACGAGGCGTCACCCGTGGAACGCGCTGTAGCGCGAGAGAACCACTTTCCATAGGCAAAAAACCTGGTTTCTGAGTCGCTTGGAAAAAGGGAGGTATTCTTATGAGTACAACAGTGGCTACTCTGGACAAACTGCGTACCCTGGAGCACCTCTATCGTCAGGGATATGGTACTGCAATGATTGACCGAACGGTGGACAAGTTGCTGGCTATGGAGGTAGAACAGGCATACAAGGAGTTGAGGGATTTAGAGGCCCGACTGTCCAGATATGAACAACAGTACAGCACAACTTCTTCAGAGTTCTATCGTCGCTTTCGAGCGGGTGAGTTGGGCGATGAGATAGATTTCGTCGAGTGGAGTGTGTTCTACGAGATGTATCAGGCCATCCTCGAGCGGTTAGAGGTGTTGGAGGCAGATGGGTAATGACCACCCCTGCCGACTATGTGCTCCAGCTCAAAGCTAAACTGACGATCAGCCCAATCGTTGCCTCTTTCAATCTCGTTGAGGAGAAAATGTGGCCAGATAGAGGATACATTCGCATAAGGATGTCGCTGAGCAACGGGGACTTTCTGGAAGTGGCAGAGTATCTTGTGTTGGAGGAGGACGAGTGCATTACGCACCGTTATCGGTATCAGTGGATGGATGGGGAACGCCGAGAACTGCGTAAGCGATGGGACAATGTCGAACATTATCCCGATTTGCCGAATTTTCCCCATCACGTACACGTTGGAAAAGAAGAGAACGTTGAGCCCGGCGAAGGGCTTAGTATCATCCAATTGTTGGACGTACTAGCCGAAGAGATGTCAATGAGAGGAACACTTAGCCCGTGAAAGTCCTCCATTCTCGCCACGAACCGTTCACTTCGGCAGCCCTTCACTTCGACAAGGCTCAGTACAAGCGACAAGCTCAGGATGG
>CAZEBW010000178.1:0-2617 GCA_964510205.1 uncultured Anaerolineae bacterium | reverse complement strand
CGTAGCCCTCGGCCTGGAGCTCCGACTCATCCGAGCCGCCGGTTAATCCTCCGAGCGAGCTGAAGGTGTCGCTCTTCAAAACCGAAGCGCCCAGGAAAATCAGTACCGCAATCAGCGGCAGGCCGAAAGCGGTGAACAAAAACGACTTGCGGGTGACGGCGGCGATGATTTCGTTGCGCAGCACAAGCAGGGTCTTTTTCATGATGATTCCCTCCACTCATGTTTCACGTTGAAAAGCTCTCGCCAGTTCAGGCGTTGGCCGTAGCGGAGCATCCCCAGGCGGAAGGCGCGACTGGCCAGCCACATGGCTCCCCCCGCGCTCAGCGCCAGCAGCGTCACGCTGACGGCGACTTGCCAGAACGGTATCGGCACGGATATGATGCGCATGGCGATCGTGGATAGGGCGGTGGGTGGGAAGAGGCTCAAGCCGATAGCCAGGGGGCTGTTGGGGTTTTCTATGATTACCACGCCTAACCAAACAGGGGCCATGATGGGAAGACTGAAAATTCCCGCCACTTGCTGAGCTTCCTGTCTATCTGCCACCGTTGCGCCGGCGGCTGCCATCAGGGCTGCGATCATCACGTAGGTGGGGGCGGCGATGGCCAGCATGGTGATGATGGTTGGCGGATCTACGCTCAGGTTTTTAAGTATGCCGATGTCCAGGTAGCGGCTACCGATAAACGTGGCCAGCGCGGCGAAAGCGAGCCAGGCGGTGACCTGGGTGAGGGTCATGGCGATGATGCCCAACACCTTGCCGCCGATCAACTGACCGGGCGAGATCGAAGTGACCACGATCTCCATGGTGCGGTTCTCTTTCTCCGTGGCCACAGCTTGCGTCAGGGTGCCCGAGCTCATAAAGAGCAGCATGATGAAGGCCAGACCAATGAAGAACGGCAGGAGGTTGTTGAAGAAGGTCTTGTCGGAGAATTCGCGGCCGCCCCCAGGCCCATCGTCCGGCCAGCGCACGGTCAGGTTGCTGCCGGCCACGGCCCGGCGGACGATCTCTGGCGGCACGTCGGTGATCTTGTTGATCTGCATGAAATCCCAGAACTGACGGGTGAAGTTATCGCCGGGCGGCTCGACGTACACCAGCTCAACTCGGTTGCTCTGGCGATAGTCCGCCGACACGACATAATATGCCTGAATAGCTTTCGACTCCAATGCCTCACGAGCTTCTTCCTCCGTCTGGTAGGGAATCAAGGTCACTAAATCTGAGGGGCTGGGATCGTTGGGCGAGCTGGCTCTTTTGGGCGCGGGGATGGGGTCGGTCAGCACGCCGGCGTGGTCCACGTAGCCGACCGGGGCGTCGGGGTTCTCCATGTGATTGATGAGCCACCCCAGTCCGAAAGAAAGGGCAAGTATCAAGGGCACGCTGAGAGTGATGAAGATGAAGCTCTTTTTGAAGACGTTTCGAGCGTATTCGTATTTGGCGACCAGCCACAGTTTCGACATCATGCATCTCCTTCCTCCACCACGCGGATGAAGATCTCGTCCAGGGTAGGAACGGCGATCTCAAACTTCTCCAGGATCACATCTTGCGCCATCAAAGCGTGCAGCACATCCTGTGGCGTGATGTCTCTGGCCAGAGTCAGTTTGAAAGCGTTGTTGTGGGGTGCAGCGTGTTCCACCCCGGCCACGGTTGGCAGATCGCCAGCAGCCCGCACCAGCACGGCGTGGCCGGAGAACCGGCGGCGGACCTCGTCCAGGTCGCCGTACAGCACGTTCTTCCCATCGTCAATCAGCAGGATGCGGTCGCACAGCTCCTCGACCTGGTGCATCTGATGGGTGGACATGAGGATCGTGGCCCCCTGCTGGCGCAATTCCCGCATCAGGTGCTTGACCAGTTGGGTGTTGATGGGGTCGAGGGAGGCAAACGGCTCGTCAATGATGACCAGCTCTGGGCGATGGATGATGGTGTTGATGATCTGCGCCTTTTGCTGCATGCCCTTGCTGAGCTCTTTCACCTTCTTGCTTTTGTGGGCGGCCAGGTCGAAGCGTTCCAGCAGCGCGCCCAGTCGTTGGCGAGCGTCAGCAGACGATAGGCCCTTCAGCGAAGCTAAGTAAAGCAGACAGCGCTCCAGGGGGGCGTCCTGGTAGAGGCCGCGCTCCTCCGGCATGTAGCCAATGCGTTCTTTCGTCTCTTCGGTCATCGGCCCGCCCAGGATGGACACCGTGCCGCGCTCCGGCTTGAAGATGTCCAGCATGATGCGGATGGTGGTGGTCTTGCCCGCGCCGTTGGGGCCGAGCAGTCCGAAGATCTCGCCGCGCTCGACGTCGAAAGATACGTCAACTACGGCCTGGGTTTCGCCAAACGATTTGGCGACGTGTGAAACCTCAATCGTGTGCATGACATTCTCCTCTCATTATCGTGCGCCAAAGATAATACCCCATACCAAACCAAAAGGTTCGGAAATGTTCTTGTTATCTGTGATCATTCTTTGCCGTGGCCGACCTTCGAATAGGAATACCACGTTGCAAGGAGATTGAGGAAGTACGTGGCAAGGGTGACGAATCCATAGGGCTTGCCGAGCAGAAAGGTATATCCAATCATCCCCCACAAAGGGTAGCTCCCCACTTAACCGGGGTCAGGTACACCACTGAGCAATGAGTGCCTTCG
>CAZEBW010000177.1:0-2644 GCA_964510205.1 uncultured Anaerolineae bacterium | reverse complement strand
AACCCACTTGATTTCGCAGGCTTGGTGTCTGTCAAATAAAGTTGCACATGGCGTACATTGGATTCGATCAACTCAAAGAGAAACGGGTCAACATGGATTCGAGGGGTAAGACCTCCGAGGTTTTGCCGCATGCCAGTGTTTGCCTGTGAAAACAAGTCGTTACCTTGCTTTTCGGGCAGGTTCTGACCTCAGGAACCTCGGAGGTCTGGCCGCTTACCCCACGAATCCGCGTAGAGCCGAAAATCCAAATGCGATTGCTTTAGGATGACATCAAGGATAGCCTGACCAAGGCACCTATCTGTGCTGACCGGTACATCGCCAAGATGATCTCCAATGCCTTACGGGCCTCAGTCCCAACTACCGCTGGCGGCCGGTCTTCCCGGACCGCCTCGATCATATCAGCGATTTGGCGGCGGTGCATCTCGTAGCTGATCGCCGTCGGATCCGAGGAACCACTGCCCAGGCTCTCCTCTAGGGTTAGCATTTGTCCCTCTTCATCCGGCCCAGCATCAGCAAGCTTCCACACAACAATGCGGCCTTCCTCCAGCACTATGGTCCCCTTGTCACCATGCAGCTCGACGCGTGCCCGGTCGCCTGGCCAGCAACTGGTGGCACCCTGGATCACACCCAGAGCACCATTTTGGAAGGTTAACACAGCGGATGCGGTATCCTCTGTCTCCATGCGATGGGCCAGGGTGGCTGTATGCCCAAAGACAGTCTCCACCGGTCCGGCCAGCCATTGCAGCAAATCAACGCTGTGGATAGACTGATTGATCAGTGCCCCACCACCATCCAATGCCAATGTACCTCGCCAACTCTCATCGTAATACTCCTGTGCGCGGTGCCACTTGACATAGGCATCGGCCAGAGCTAGCTGTCCTAACCGTCCGAACTGGAGCGCCCTTTTGGCTTTGCGGACACCTATCATGAAACGATAAGGGAAGATGCAAGCCATTTTGACACCGGCCTGCTCGGCGGCATGGATGATGCGGTCAGCACGTTCCAAGGTCACGTCAATAGGTTTCTCCACAATCAAATGCTTACTTTCCTGAGCAGCCGCTTCAGCGATTTCGGCGTGACCACCACTGGGCGTGCAGATACAAACTATGTCTACATCATCGTGCGCCACGGCTTGATGATAGTCCGGCGTCCACATAGCATCATAAAGCTCAGCCAGAGCGCATCCCCTCTCCGCACCACGGTTGCAAACCACTGCTACCCGAGCATCAGGGATGACGTTGATGGCCTGAGCATGCACCTTACCAATGTTACCCGCGCCAATGATGGCAAAACCCATTTCTTGCATTTCTCACTACCCTTTCACACTTTTGATCTTGGCGATGGCTTCCACAATAGTATCCATGTCCCCCCTCGTCCCTAATAGCATATTCTGAGTGAGCCAGACAGCTTCTTCGTAGCAAGCGTGCTCAGCAATGGGACAAGGGTGAGGTTCAGGAGCCCCTATTCTACTGAGCTCCTGTACCATGGCCTCAGAGCGGTTTAATGGCAAGTAGCCAGGGCTACATGGAATCCCTTCTGCTCTGAGTGCATCTATGAAATCGTCTCTAGTAAGGCCTCCGAAGGCATTGGATTGGTAGCGGAAGATGAACAGATGCCAGCCATGCTGTGTCACACGTGGATTGATCCTCAGTGGCTGGATACCTTCGACCTTTGACAGCTGTTCTGTCAGATAGCGTGCATTCTCATCGCGGATCGCCCTCTGCTCCGGCAGGCGCGTTAGCTGTACCAGGAGGACAGCTCCCTGCCACTCGGTCATCCGGTAGTTCCACCCAAGACGCACATGTTCGTACCACAGCCCCCCCTTGCGTCTTCCAACGTTGTGAAGAGACCAAACTCGATCTGCCAGTTCTGCGTCGTTGGTGACGACGATCCCTCCCTCACCAGCAGTGATGTTCTTGCTGGCTTGGAAGCTGAAAGCACCCACATCGCCGATGGCACCGACTCGGTGTCCATTCCACTCGGCTCCCCAAGCCTGGCAGGCATCTTCTACCACAGCCAGATCATATCGCTTTGCAATGCCCATGATAGCATCCATATCCGCCGGACAGCCACCGATATGGACAGGGACGATAGCCTTGGTACGCTCGGTGATGGCCTCTTCGATCCTAGCAGCATCAATGAGGTAGGTATCTGGCTCGATATCCACAAAGACAGGGGTGGCACCAACCAACAAGCCTGCATTGGGTGTGGCGATGAAGGTGTAGGGTGTAGTGATGACCTCATCTCTTGGTGCGATATCCAGGGCACGCATGGCGATTTCCAGCGCTGCAGTGCCGTTCACTACACAGGTTCCGTACTTCGCCTGCTGGAAGGCAGCGAATTCTCTTTCGAACGCCTTCACCTTAGCCCCTGTAAGGATGCCCCACTGGCCCGAGCGGGTAACCTCAACTACTGCCCCTACCTCACGCTCGTCAAATACAGGCCACTTAGGGAATGGGACTGTACGAACTGGATGGCCTCCATCAATTGCTAGTTCTTCATTCATCTGCTCAATGACCTCCTTAATTCTTTACTTTCCGCTAAAATGTGAGTCGAAATAAAGCCCAAAACATGGTATCCTTCTAGGTAGCACGAATTCAAAGCTACTATCGGGAGGTATCATGTCAACAGTTGTTCAGAGAAC
>CAZEBW010000176.1:0-2650 GCA_964510205.1 uncultured Anaerolineae bacterium | reverse complement strand
AGCGCAAGGAGATGCAGGAGCGGCTGGTGCGCACCGAGAAACTGGCCGTGCTGGGCCAACTGGCCGGCGGGGTGGGGCACGAACTGCGCAATCCGCTGGGAGCCATCAAGAACGCCGCCTACTTCTTGAACATGGCTATAGAGGAGCCCGAGCCGGAGGTGAAGGAGACCTTGGACATCCTGGACAAGGAAGTGACCACATCGGAAAGGATCATCTCCAGCCTGCTCGATTTCGCCCGCGCCAAGCCCCCCGTGGGGCGGAAGGTGGACGTCAACCAGGTCGTCCAGGACGCGCTGTCCCGCACCGATGTGCCGCAGAACGTGGAGGTGGTGAGCCAACTGGACGAGACACTGCCCATCATCCTGGCCGACCCCGGCCAACTGAGCCAGGTCTTCGGCAACCTCATCCTCAACGGCATCCAGGCCATGCCCGAGGGTGGACAATTAACGATCAAGACTTCGGAAGTTTCAGAAAAACTTCCGAAGACTTCGGCGAGCTCAGTCGAGCCGTCTGGGAAGTGGCTGGCCGTGTCCATCACCGACACCGGGGTGGGCATCCCAGAGGAGAACCTGGCGAAGGTCTTCGAGCCGCTGTTCACCACCCGGGCCAAGGGCATCGGTCTGGGCCTAGCGGTGGTCAAGACGCTGGTGGAGGGACACGGGGGTGTCATTGAAGTGGAAAGCGAAGAGGGCAAGGGGAGTATGTTTACGGTGAGGTTGCCGGTGGCGGGCTAGGGAGCACAATGTCACCAACATTTTGTGGTGCATCACGCGAAATCGGTGTGTGGAGGCTTCATCACCGAGCCCGCACGGGCATGCAGTGCCCGTGCTACGAAACAGCGCCCGATGAAATCGGGCTTATCACCTTGGAACATTGAGGAACCCACCGTTCAAGGGTGATTTATCACCCGCTGCTCCGTAGCCCGACGACGCCTGTCCTGAGCCCGCCGAAGGGTCATCGTCGGGCGACCAGGGGCGATTCCGAGCCGCTTCCGGCGGCCTGAAAAGTTAGTGACATTGGGCTAGGGAGCAGAAGGACAAAGGAGAAGAAAAGATGAAAACGATGACGAGAATCTCAGCCGTGCTCCTGGTAGTCGTTGTCCTGTTGACTGCCTGCCAGCCGCAGGAGGTGGAGCAGCCGCTGGACGAGGTGACGGTGCAGTTGAAATGGGTGCACCAGGCTCAGTTCGCCGGGTTTTATGCCGCCGACCAGAAGGGCTTCTACGCTGAGGAGAACATTGACGTCACCCTCAATCCTGGCGGGCTCCACCTGCCTCCCGCCACCATCATCAGCGACCTCGTAGACGGCAAGAGTGCTTTTGCCATCGTGGGCGGCGAGCAACTCCTGGCAGCCAGGCATCGGGGCCAACCCGTCGTGGCCATCGCCGTGGTCTTTCAGAAGAACCCGTACACCTATGTCAGTCTAGAGGGTTCGGGAATCGAGCGCCCGCAGGATTTGGTGGGGAAAAAGGTGATGGTTGTGCATGACGCAGAGATTCAACACCAGGCCCTGCTCCGCAAGTTGGGCATAGACCCCGAGGACATTGAGCACATCCCATATGAACGGGACGTGGCTCCGCTGACTACGGGCCAGATAGACGCTCAGTTGGTGTATCGCACGGGCCTGGGCCTGGCCTACGACGAAACGGGATACGACCTGAACTGGATGTGGGTGGATGATTACGGCATCCATCTCTATGCCGACACCATCATAACACACGAGGATCTCATCCAACGCGACCCAGAACTGGTGGAGAGATTCCTGAGAGCGACGCTGAGGGGCTGGCGTTACGCCATCGAAAACCAGGCCGAGGCGGTGGACCTGACGCTGCAATACGACCCCACGCTGACCAGGGATCGCCAGGCGCGAATGATGGCCACGCAAACGCCCCTGATCCATACCGGGAAAACGAAGCTAGGCTGGATGGATAGGGGCGTGTGGGAGGGTATGCAGGACATATTACTCGAACAAAGGGTTTTGGCAGCGGAAGACATAAAAAAGAAAGCACAAGCTGTGGCTCAGCAGATGGCGGATTATATCAACAGCCACCCCGACATGACGCTCAAAGAGCTGCAGGATGACCCGCGTGCTCAGGAAATCGCAGTGCAGCAGTTGGGTGAAACGGGATATACGGTGGTTGCCGATGCTACTACCGGGATGGCCTATTTTCACTCCAATCCAGAGGTCGTTGGCGAGGACCCTGAGGAGTCCAGAAAAGCATTCCCTGCCATGTGGGAGATCATAGACCGCACCATCGGATCGCCCTGTCAAGACGCCTCCGGTTTCTATGAGTGGGGAGTGGAGGGTGAGATCAGAGAGAAATACACGCATCTGGTCTGTGTAGATGCCAGGACAGCCGATGGCATACGCCTGTTCGTGGGCGGGTCAACTTATCTTGATGACTACGAGTTGACACCGATAGAAATTGACGAAGCATTCACCATGCAGTTCCTGAACCAGATCTACAGCCAGGCAGAATAAGGGGGTAACGAAATGAGATTTTTGCACCGAAGCTTGATCGCCAGATTGCTGGTCTTGCTCCTACCGCTGGTCATCGTGCCGCTGGCTGTGATCGGCTTCCTGGCCTACAACTCAGGGCGCCAGAGCATCGTCAGCAACGTGGAAGCCCACCTGGAGAGCGTGGCTATCC
>CAZEBW010000175.1:0-2710 GCA_964510205.1 uncultured Anaerolineae bacterium | reverse complement strand
CCAAGCGACTGAAGTCGCTACTACCTTCCACAGATTTTAGCCACACTCTATTCATATGAGGAGGACTATGGACACCAACTATCACGCTCATCAAACACCGCAGTTTCGCATTCTATCGGACCGGCAGATCGAGAAGGTGTACCTGGCGACGCTGGAGTGCCTCAGCCGAACCGGCGTCGAGGTGCGCAACGCCGAAGCGCGTGAGCTGCTGGCTGCCGCTGGCGCTCGCGTGGACGGCGCGCGCGTGCGCATCCCCCCGCACATCATTCAAGATGCCATCGCCGCCAATCCGCGCACTTTTACTTTATGGGGTAGAGATGGTCAGCACCAGATGCAAATCGCGCCCGACCGGGTTCACTTCGGCCCTGGTCTCACCAATACCTATTTCGTGGACCCGCAGACGGGCGAGCGACGCGAGGTGCGCCGTGGCGATCCTGGTCTCACGGCCCGCGTTTGCGATGCGCTGGAGAACATGGACTATGTCATGGGACTGGGTCTGATCGGCGACGTGACCCCCACCCTATCCCCCGTCTACGAGTACGCGGAGATGGTGGCCAACACCAGCAAGCCGATTCTCGCCTGGGCCTACTCCGTCGCCCACGTCTCTGACATCTATCAGATGGCGGTGGCGGTCTCCGGCGGCGAGGAGGCTTTTCGTCAGCGACCCCACTTGGCCCTCTTTTCCACGTATCAGTCCCCCTTGGTGCACACCGATGAGGACCTGGCCAACGTCCTCTGGGCCGCCGACCACGGCATCCCCGTCGTCTACATCGGCGGAGGCACGGTGGGATCCACTGCGCCGGTGACCGGCGCGGGCACCCTGGTTGTCACTCTGGCCGGAGCGCTGAGCGGCCTGGCCATCATCCAGCTCAAGAAGCGGGGCGCGGCGGTGTGCGTGGGGGGCGTGCCACAGGCCATGGACCTCCGCACGTGCCGGCCGGCCTATGGCTCGCCGGAGATGAGTCTGCTCGGTGCAGCTTTGGCCGACGTCTCCCGCTGGCTGGGCGTTCCCCTCATGGGCACCGCTGGCGCTTCCGAGGCCAAGCAGTTGGATTTGCAGGCTGCTATCGAGTCCACGATCCAGGTGGTGCTCTCTAGCCTGAGCGGCGCCGCGCTGGTGCACGATGTGGGTTTCCTGGACTGCGCCGACATCGGCTCGCTGGAATCGTTGGTCATGAACGACGAGATCATCGCCATGGCGCGGCGCATCATGCGCGGCGTCGAGATCAGCGACGATACGCTGATGCTGGATCTGATAGACAAAGTCGGGCCAGGCGGCGAATTCATGTCTGAGCGGCACACGGCCAAGCATTGCCGGATCGAAATCTGGATACCCACCCTCATGGATCGCGAGCCGTGGGTCAACTGGCAGGCAGCCGGCGCTCAGACCATGCTCGATCGCGTGCGGGCCAAGCTGGGGGGAATCCTGGCCACCCACCAGCCGCCGCCCCTGCCCGCTGGCGCGGCGGAGGAGATTGAAGCCATCCTAAAGGCAGCCGAGGTGCGGGAGGGAAACAGCCAAATATAACAACGAATACAGAGGATTAAACGAAGTCGCACGGACTGGAATTCGTTGAATCCCTAGATTCGTTGTTATATGTTCTACGAGGAGGCAACTATGAAAGCAGTTCGTTTGGTCAAACCAGGGCAGCCCCTGGAGATGCAGGGGGTGCCTGTGCCCCCCGTGGGCGCGAAGGACGTGTTGGTTAGGGTCAAAGCGGCGGGCATTTGCCGCTCAGACATGCACTACCGGGCTGGCGCCTCGCCGGTCCACCCTCTGCCCATGACGCTGGGGCACGAGGTGGCAGGCGTGATCGAAGAGGTCGGCGCTGAGGTCAGAAACGTGAAAGCGGGCGACCGAGTGTGCCTGCACTATCTGGTCTCCTGCGGCGATTGTCACTACTGCGCCAGGGGCAGCGAGCAGTTCTGTACCACAGGCTCGATGATCGGCAAGTATCAGGACGGCGGCTACGCGGAATACATCGCCGTGCCCTCGCGCAATGCCGTCCCCCTGCCCGAAGAGATTCCCTTTGAGCAGGGCGCGATCATGATGTGCTCGTCGGCCACCTCGTTCCACGCGCTGCACAAGGCGGAGTTGAAGCTGGGCGAGACCGTGGCCGTCTTCGGCGTGGGCGGGCTGGGCGTCTCGGCGGTGCAGTTGGCGCAGGCCTTCGGCGCGTTGGACGTCTATGCCGTGGACATCAGCGCGGAGAAGCTGAAGCTGGCCCAAAGCTACGGCGCTATCCCCGTCAACGCCCAGGCAGCCGATCCAGTGGCGGAGATCAAGCGGCTGACCGACGGCCAGGGCGTGGACGTGGCGCTGGAGCTGGTCGGCTTGCGGCAAACGGCGGAGCAGGCGGTGCAATCGCTGGCCGTGTTCGGGAGAGCGGTCATGGTGGGCATCGCTGAACAGCCCTTTGAGGTCCATTCTTACCACGACGTCATCCAGAGGGAAGCTCACATCATCGGCTGCGCCGATCATCTCTTGCAGGAATTGCCGTTGCTCGTCGAATTGGTCCGCCGGGGCACGCTGGACTTGTCGTCAGTGGTCACCCGCACCGTGCCTCTGGACGCCGAGGCCATCAACGCCGCGCTGGACGACCTGGAAGCCTTCGGGCCTGAGGTCCGAAGTGTGATCACGCCGTGAAGGTATCAAGACCCTTAGCCTAGATTTCGCACTTTAAGAACCGAATAGAGAGCTGAATTGGCG
>CAZEBW010000174.1:0-2785 GCA_964510205.1 uncultured Anaerolineae bacterium | reverse complement strand
GTCTTTTTGCCGAAGCAATCCTCTGGATTGCCGCAATCTCCCGCTAGCGAATTGGGGACCGCGCCGTTTTCACTTCCAAGTTCGTCGCAAAACCCGCTCCTCGCGATGACGGATCCTGTGTCATTTCACAATGAGTGGCGCGAACGCGCTATGGGGCAGCTCGCAATGACACCCGCTGAACGTTTACTCCTCGCTTCCTTCTTCGCTTAGCACCTCCCGCGAGCGGCCGGCTCCTTGGCTGGGCCCAACGATGCCCCGTTCCTCCATCAGATCTATCAGGCGAGCCGCCCGAGGGTTGCCGATGCGCAACCTCCGCTGCAGCAGGGAGATGGAAGCCTTATCGTATTTGCGCACCACCTTGATGGCTTCCTCCAGAAGGTCGTCGCTCTGCTGGGCTTCTTTCTCTTTGGCCCTCATCTCTTCCCAGAGCGGCTGCTGGATCATGTCCTCAGCCCTTTGGAGACCCGTGGAGATGCTGGCGCCCAATTCTGTGCCTCTCCAATAGCGTACCAAGCGATCCAGTTCCCGATCGGAGACGAAGCAGCCCTGCAGCCGCACCGGCTGGCTGGAGTCCGAGGGCATGTAGAGCATGTCTCCTTGCCCCAGAAGTCTTTCCGCCCCTGCCATGTCTAGGACCACCCGCGAGTCCACCTGGCTGGTGACGGCGAAGGAGATACGAGCGGGGAAGTTGGCTTTGATGAGTCCCGTGACGACATCTACCGAGGGCCTCTGGGTGGCGATCACCAGGTGGATACCGGTGGCGCGCGCCATTTGCGCGATGCGGCAGAGCGATCGTTCCACCTCGTCGTGGGCCAGCATCATCAGGTCGGCCAACTCGTCCACAAAAACCACCAGGTAGGGCAAGCGACTCTCTCCACGGGCGCTGGCTCGCTCGTTATACTCCTCAATGTTGCGGACCTCGGCGCTGGCCAGCATCCTGTAGCGTTGGTCCATCTGCCGTGTGACCCATTTAAGCGAGCCCACGACTCGCTCCAGGTCCACGATGACGGGCGCTTGGAGATGGGGAATGCCGTTGAAATTGGTCAGTTCCACCCGCTTGGGATCAATCATCAGCAGCTTCAGGTCGTCGGGGGTGTTATTGCACAGCAGACAGGCGATGATGGAGTTGATGCAGACAGATTTGCCTGAGCCCGTTGCGCCTGCGATCAGCAGGTGGGGCATCGTTCTCAGATCAGTGACCACCGGCGTGCCAGATACGTCGCGGCCCAGGCCAATGGCCAGTTTGGACTTCACGTTCTCGAATGTATCCGACTCCATCACCCCCCGCAGAGCCACCAGACTCAGCTCTGCATTGGGCACCTCAATGCCCACGATGGAGCGGCCAGGCACAGGGGCCTCGACTCGGACAGGCGAGGCGGCTAGGGCCAGGGCCAGATCGTCGGCCAGGGAGCTGATCTTCGATACCTTGACCTTCATGCGTTTCCCCCCGCGCCTTTCGACGAAGCCTGGTTCGATGCCGAACTGCGTAATCACCGGCCCCTGGTTGACCTCGACCACCTTAGCCGGCACGCCAAAGCTGGCCAAAGTGTCTTCGATGATCTTGACGCGGCGGCGAATCTCTGCCTGACTGATTTCTTGATCCAAGCTTTCGTCTAGGATCTCGGCCAGCGGAGGCAGACGCCATCTCTGGTCGCCGCCGATGATGCGGGGGAAGATGGGACCTCGTGCGGGGCGGGATGGTTGGGCGGTGGGCTCAGGCGAGCGGGGAGCCGGAGGGCTCGGTTCGCGCCCCCGTCGGAGACGGGGGAGTTGATTCTGGTTGAGATGGCGAAGCCTATTCCATCTCTCGCTCACGGCTTGGCCTATCTCGGCCGGGGAGAGGCCGGACAGCATGATGAGGGCGATGCTGGCCAGGGCCGCGATGGCGATGTAAGCTCCCAGGCGGCCCAAACTCAGCACCAACAGGCGGCTTACCAGCCAGCCCAGATAGCCTCCCCCGCCCCCTTCGGCAGCCCAAGCTTGTGGGTCCTCAGCGGGGGAGAGCAGGTGAGTCAGGGCCAGAAGGAGGGTGAAAGCCAGCGCGCCCCCCACGACTTTTTCCCAGGCGACGTGCGGTTGGAGGTTGGATCCTTTCAGGAGCAGGAAGATCCCCGCTGCCCCAAAGATGAGGGGGGTGAGATACGACCCCCAGCCGAGGATCAGGCGCAGGAGGTGCAGCCAGCTTTCGGTTAGGGCGCCTCGGCTGAGGGCGAGCAGGCTTAGCAGCGTCAGCAGGGCCAGGGCCAACAGGACGATGCCCACCCTATCCGCCCGGAATAGGCCAGAGAGATTGATGCGGAAGCCGCTCTTCTTTTTCCTGCTTCGCCGTCGTCTAGCCATAATCCAGTTATCAGTTATCAGTCAATGTCGGTAAGTTGAGGTGCAACGCACTTTACTGCTTGAAATCACAGCTTTTTGAGTGTCAGCCGAAGTGCGTTGCACCTTATTTGCGCCGCATCCGGCGTGGCGAGGACGCCACTTTGTAGTGAAAAAAGAGCTGCTGGGTCAACTGTACGGTAGCTAGATCGCAGATTATTGCTTGCTGGCTATATTATATCACACAATCCGCTGAAAACCAAAAAGCCCCTCAAGGGCTTCGAGTGGGGGACGGTGAGTAGCTGGAAAATGTTAAGTTAATGTCATTGCGAGCTGCTCCATAGCGCGTTCGCGCTACTCATTGGGAAAGAAACAATCGCAGGTGTCATCGCGAGGAGCGGGTTTTGCGACGAAGCGATCCCCAATTCGCGAGGGGGAGATTGCGGCAATTCAGGGGATTGCTTCGGCA
>CAZEBW010000173.1:0-2889 GCA_964510205.1 uncultured Anaerolineae bacterium | reverse complement strand
GACGTTCGAAGTACGGTACCAAGATGCCCAAATAGTCGAGGGAAGACAATGTCTCGCCGTGGGCGCGGGAAGTCCTGCTCCACAGCCTTTTGACCGAGGCTTATCGCTTCGGCAGGCAGACCTTCGGCGATCATGATTTTCGTTAGGAGTTCAGTATGCCCAGACGCTATCGTCCTCCCAAGCGGGAGGTTAAGCCCGACGTGAAGTACGACAATGTGATGGTGACCCGGTTCATCAACAAGCTGATGAGGGGGGGCAAGAAGAGCCTGGCAGCCAGGATCCTCTATGATTCGTTTGACATCATCGAAGAGAGGATGCAAAAAAACCCTTTGGAGGTGTTTGAGCAGGCCCTCGAAAAAGCCGCCCCGGTTCTGGAGGTCAAGCCCCGTCGGGTTGGCGGCGCGACCTACCAGATACCGATTGAGGTGCCGGCCGACCGCCGGACCTCACTGGCCGTGCGCTGGTTGCTGCAGTCGGCTCGCAAGCGTCCCGGCAAGTCTATGGCCGAGAAGTTAGCGGGTGAACTGATGGACGCCGCTCAGGGCACCGGGGCTACGATTAAGAAGAAGGACGATACCCACAGGATGGCTGAAGCCAACAAGGCTTTCGCTCATTACCGGTGGTAACAATGTCCAATGACCCAATGAACAGATCCCAGCTTGCAATGGGTCGTTGCGCATTGTTCATTGATTCATTTGTCATTGGTCATTGAATATGTCTAGAGAATACCCTTTGGAGAGGATGCGCAACATAGGCATAATTGCCCACATAGACGCGGGCAAAACTACCGCTACGGAGCGGGTGCTGTTTTACACGGGCCGCACCCATCGTATGGGGGACGTGGACGATGGCACGACCGTCACCGACTGGATGGACCAAGAGCGGGAGCGGGGCATAACCATCACCGCGGCGGCCATAACGTGTTATTGGCGCGATCATCACATTAACATCATTGATACTCCAGGCCACATAGACTTCACCGTCGAAGTTCAGCGTAGCTTGCGGGTCTTGGACGGAGGCGTTGTTATCTTCGACGCCGTAGCCGGTGTAGAGCCCCAGTCTGAGACCGTCTGGCGACAGGCCGATTCCTATAAGGTGCCGCGTATCTGCTTTGTTAACAAAATGGATCGCGTGGGGGCCAACTTCTGGCGCACCATCCAAATGATCGAGGAAAGGCTGGACGCCAATCCTGTGGCCTTGCAGGTGCCGATTGGGGCAGAGGACTCTTTCGGGGGCATTGTTGATCTCCTCGAATTGCAGGCCACGTATTACAGCGACGAGTTGGGTGCGGAACCTGAGGTCAGGCCGATACCGGCCGAGCTGCAAGCGGAGGTAGACCAGAAGCGAGAACTCCTGGTGGAAAAGGTCGCTGAGACCGATGAGGCTCTGACGATCAAGTATTTGGAGGGTGAGGAGATCGCTGTTGAGGAGCTTCGGCGGGCCCTGCGTCAGGCTACCTTGAGTGGAGAGTTGGTACCGGTGCTTTGCGGGTCGGCTCTGCGCAACAAGGGTGTGCAGCCCATGTTAGACGCAGTAGTGGACTATCTGCCTTCGCCATTAGATATACCCCCTATCGTCGGGATCAATCCGAAAACCGGGGAAGAGGAAAGCCGTCCTCCTGATGAAGAGGCGCCTTTAGCTGCTCTGGTCTTTAAAATTGTAACCGACCCCTACGTAGGCCGTCTGGCCTATTTCCGGGTGTACTCAGGCAAGATCAAGGCCAGGGGCGCGGTGCGCAACACCAATAAGAACATCAAGGAACGCATTGGCCGTCTGCTGCGCATGTACGCCAATCGCCGCGAGGAGATGGACGAGGTGCTGGCCGGTGACATCGGGGCCACCCTGGGCCTCAAGGACACCTTCACCGGTGAAACCCTGAGCGGTTTCAACCGCCCCATTGTCCTGGAAAGCATCGAGTTTCCAGAACCGGTTATCTCGGTGGCTATTGAGCCTCGTACCGAAGCCGATCAGGACAAGATGAGCGACGCCCTGAAGCGGCTGTCGGAAGAGGATCCCACCTTCAAAGTGAAGGCAGACGAGGAAACAGGCCAGACCCTTATCGCTGGCATGGGCGAGCTGCACCTGGAAGTGCTGGTCGAACGTATGCTGAGGGAGTTCAAGGTCAGAGCTGGCGTGGGCCGCCCTCAGGTGGCGTACAAAGAGACCATCACCAAACCGGTGCGGGGGGAGGGGCGATTCGTCCGCCAATCGGGGGGGCGAGGCCACTACGCCCATGTCGTTCTGGACCTGGAGCCGCTGGAGAAAGGCGGCGGCTTCGAGTTTGAGGACGAGACAGTGGGCGGGGTTGTTCCCAGAAGCTTTATCCCTTCCGTGGAGCGAGGCGTTCGAGAGGCGCTGGATAGCGGCGTCTTGGCTGGTTATCCGTTGGTTGACCTGAAAGCCATCTTGGTGGACGGGTCTTACCACGAGGTGGATTCCTCGGACGTGGATTTCAAGATCGCTGGCTCCATGGCTTTGAGAGATGGTGTGCAGCGGGCTAAACCCGTCCTCTTGCAGCCGGTGATGAAGCTAGAAGTGGTGGCGCCTGAGGAGTTTGCGGGCGAGATCATCGGCGATTTGAGCGCGCGCGGAGGCCAGATTGAAGGCATGAGACCGTTGAGTGGGGGCTTGCAAGCAGTGCAGGCTCATGTGCCTCTGGCAGAGATGTTTGGCTATGCGACTGATCTCAGGTCGAGGACGCAAGGACGCGGCGTTTTTACGATGGAATTCGATTATTATGGCCAGGTGCCGCCCGAAGTGATGGAGCGGCTCCCCTAGGGGTGACAGCGCTGAAGTCCCCAGCAATATTATTTTCCAAAGGAAAGGAGCATTCTAATGGCAAAGGAACATTTCGAGAGGACGAAGCCCCACGTGAATGTCGGCACCATC
>CAZEBW010000172.1:0-2954 GCA_964510205.1 uncultured Anaerolineae bacterium | reverse complement strand
ACCACCGAGATCTACACTCTTTCCCTACACGACGCTCTTCCGATCTTCACCGCCCGTGTGCCGCGGGTGTACCTAAAGGGGGGAGAAGTCATTGAGGTCCAAACACTTTCGGGTGAGTAAAATCAAGAGGGAGGATGCTACTTGAGCACAAGCGAGGTCAACTCCAGGCTATTGGGATTGGCCTCGTTCATTTTTTAACAAAGATGAGACCATCCTCTTCTGGCACACCGGGGGCACGCCGGCGCTTTTTGCCTATGCCGAAGAGCTGCTGTAGTGAGCCGCTCCCTCCTCAATGCCCTCGAATCGCTCCGGCTCTATGTGGACGATCACGTCCTGGGCCCCCGGCACTTCAGCCAATAGCCGAGGTTGTACCTCATGGGCGATGGAGTGAGCCTGCTCGGTCGGCATGGCGGGGTCCACTTTTGCGTGCAGGTCAATAAAAACATCGCCCTCGTGACCACGGCTGCGAATACGATGAACCGTGGTCACTCCCGGCACCGCTCTCGCGATCCTCTCGACATCGTTGGTGTCCACGGCCACTCTGTCCAGCAGGACTCTAGAACTGGAGCGTATGATGTCAATACCGATCTTGGCGATGAGGACAGCGATGATCAGTGCCAGGATGGGGTCTACAATGGGCAAGCCCAATCTCACAGCGATCAGGCCGGCGATGACCGAAACGGAGAGGTAGATATCGGCTCGGGTGTGAAGGGCGTCGGCCACCAGGACATCGCTTTTCAGTTCCTTGCCCTTGCGGTACTCGTAGGAGACTACCGTGACGTGGACAGCGATGCTGACCAGTAACGCGGTGAAGCTCCAGATATTTACCACTGGGACGATGGTCTCTAGCGCCTTCAGCCGGGCCCAGGCACTCTGAACTAGCTGCACGCAGGTCAGAAAAAGCACGATGGAGATGCTGATGGCTGCCATGGTCTCGAACTTGCGGTGGCCATAGGGGTGCTCCTTGTCGGCAGGTCGGGCAGCACGATATAATGCCCATAGCAGCCAAGCAAAAAGGGTTTGCCGAGTCACACTTCCGGTAATCCCCACACCTACTCCTGAACGCCCTTCGACAAGCTCAGGACGAAGCCCAAGAGAAGGCTAGAGGAATCGCAGCGCAAAGCCGCTTCCTGGGCAAGTGGCGGCGGCCTGTTGGTTTGCGAGACGAAGGAAGCTGGGCGGCGGTTGGGTAACGGGCATCCCGACGGCGATGGCAGCGTGCCAATAGGGACGTTCCAGCTCTCTTTGGTCTCTCCGGCCCCAAGTAACGAGGGCTCGAACCGATAGAGGATACCGAAAGAGCTATGCTAGCGAATGAGTGTTTGGGGACCGGAGGTATTAAGGGAAATGGGTCATTCCCAGGAAGCCGTTAGATCAACCAAAGCGGTGAAAGAGAAGGCTCTAGCTTCGGGCGCTGACTTGGTGGGGATAATCTCAACTCAGAGCATAGATGCTATCCCGCGACACTGGATAGGATGGGAAATCCAAGCCCATACGAAGAAAACCAAAGACTATATGGAGGACTCCAAATCAGTTGTTGTTCTCGGATACCAGGCATGGGACGATATACACGAGATTGCTATCCCAAGAGGAGATACCTATGAATATCCCGCTTATCAAAGGATGCGGCTGTACGCGAGAAGGGTTCTCCGTTTCATACAGAGCCTAGGCTACAAAGCGATTGTCTACCCCTATCTGCTCCCACATAAGAGAATGGCGCAGCTAGCTGGCCTGGGGAGCTTCGGGAAGAACTCACTAATAATCAACCCCCAATATGGACCCTGGTTCAGATTACAAAGTATCCTCACAAATGGTGAGTTGGTGCCAGATAGTCTCTTCGAAGAGGATCTCTGTGGCGAATGTGAGGAATGTATCAAAGCGTGCCCTGTGGGCGCCTTAGCACCCTACAGGATTGATCCGAATAAGTGCCTTCTAGGAATATACGCTACGATTCGAGACGCCCCCGGGTTCCAATCCATCTTACATGAACACATGCCAAGATTGACGAAGAATAGCACCCTCATGTGCATGACTTGTCAGAAAGCATGTCCATTTGGAAGAGATGAGCGAGGGTTAATGTAAGCGGTTTTTCGGAACCAGTAGAGTGCGCTCAGGGTGGGAGCTACTCCAGAAACCTTGTGTTCTGCGGCCCAAAGACGAGTAGTCTGAAAAGGAGGACCGGTAATGTCTACAGATAGTGTTCGGTGGGGTTGGCTGAAGTTCATGTACATTTACACCATTGTTGGAGCAGGAGGGTTCGGATTGGGAATAGTCGTCGTTCCCGACGCAATGAGATCGGTATTTGGATGGCCCAGTCAAGATCCGATCGTGCTTGGAGTTGCTGGTAGCGTCTATGTGGCAGCCGCGATTCTAGCTGTATTTGGCCTACAGTCTCCTCTCAAGTTTGTACCTGTTCTGTTGCTGCAACTTCTCTACAAGTCAATATGGTTCATTGGCGTCGTTCTACCTCTTCTGGTCGCAGGACAATTTCCGAGATATGGAATACTGTATGCCGTCATATTTGCGACTTACATCATCGGCGATCTGGTGGCGATACCCTTTCGATATGTGTTTGCGAAACAATCAGACGGGTAGGCAACAGTCACAGCGCCCGCCATTCAAGACACAACCAAAGACCTCTGGAACCTGGAAGAGCAGCCGTGAAGAACTCCCCGGCGCAGGAGGAAGTGAAGTCCAGGGGGAAGCCGGGTGAGAAGTCGGAGGAGGTCATAGTACTGATGACCATCGAAACAGCACAACTCGATGAGAGGGAAGGAGCTCTACTTCAACCGGGCTAAGCGGGGAGGTAAGTGGTGGCAGGGGACTGACGCTCGTCGTTATGACGGCGGCTTCGCTCGTCGCCATAAGGGTGCCAGGCATTGATTGCTTTGTTCTTGAAGTACCGGAGGATCGAGATGAAGAGAGTTGTGATTACTGTTGGTCTGGCTTTGTGG
>CAZEBW010000171.1:0-3029 GCA_964510205.1 uncultured Anaerolineae bacterium | reverse complement strand
GTTCCTGCAGCTTTTCTCGCTGCACCTTTGATAGTTTGACTCGATATTTCTTTGATATACTAACCTCGACTCTACTGAAAAAACTCCATTTTGATGATTGAACCCACTATGAATTGTAGTTAGTTTACGGGTATAGTACAACATGTAGCGGTATCGTTCGAGATTTTGATCTTTTTTCAGGGGAGTCAACCTCCATCTTGTTCGCTTTGGAGGTAGTATACTCGATTTCTTCTGCTGCGCAAAATCAGCTTTACAGTGTAGTAGTATGTGTGAGGCATCTTGGGTGACCACACGAAATCGCCGGGAACACAAGGATACTGAAGAAAGGATGGTCAAGAACATGGTCAACACATCAGAATCTGATGAGAGATTCGATGAAATTGAGCAGCCTCAGCCACCAATCGAATTTGCCCAGAGAGTAGCTGAATCCGGAGCGAAGACCAAACGCACTCCGATATTCCTCGTGGCCGTCCTCCTTGCTATGTCATTGATCCTACTTGGATTGGTGGTCATCTTCCAGCCCGGGTGGCCTGTAGTCGGCGGTGGAGTAGTGACTGTTGCTTTTCTAGTCGCCGTCGCGGATCTTATCAGAGGATGGTTAACGGGGAGCGAAACCGACTTAGTGAGCTTTCGACGACTGGGGGACCGACTCCGCTGGCTGAAATCGTCTGAACAGCGGCGTCGGACGCTGCAACGAGCCCTGGCGGTCGGGTTCTCGTTGACTGTTCTTCTCTGGGGGTTGGGGTGGGCTATGTCGCGAGTGATCCAGTCGCTTCACCTACCAATGTCACTGCGGGCCGAGCGCATGCTAGTCGTGGTACTGGATATCGCTGCCTTGATAGTCTTGGTTCTGGTTGCGAGAGGCCTGTATGATCACATCCCGCTCCTGCGAGACCTAGTCGCAGCCATAGGTGGCTGGCCGTGGTTGCGAGCTTTCCTTGCCGTATTGGTCTTGGTCTTATCACTATGGCTATACTACACAGACCAGTTCGTCACATTCATTGGCAGAGTCCCCCTCGGCCTTGAATGGGATCAGATAGTCGAAGCCACTAAGAGCTACAAACCCAGCAACATACCCTTAGTGACCGCGGGATTGCTTCTTTTGCTGACCATCGGCACTCACCTCCTACCGTTGACTGAGGCCAGACGTCGCCGCCAGGAGGCTGTAGTCACTCATCTAGTGTATATTCTGACCTCAATCTCATTGGTGGCCATGCTCGCTAGCATATTCGGGTGGCGGGCGTTGGTACCAGCAATTCTCTTGCTGATCATCGCCGCAGCCATGCTGGTTACCAGGGGCGTAGAAGACGTTCGACGATTGTCCAGTTCAGCTTTCGATCGAGTGAGCCAGACAGTGGAGGCTATCATAGAGCTGTCCCAAGTGGTGTGGTTGGGTATTCAAACCGGTTTTCTGGCTCTCGTCTGGGCTACTCGGGTGGTCCTGCAGAGGCCCTATGAGTTCATGCGCGGTATCTTGCGAGCAATCAACTCCATACTCCGCGACTTATTGCAGTACGCTATTGACACATTCCGAGCTTGGAACGACCGCCTAATGCAGACAATAGACAGACTGTACGCGAAGATCAATGAGGAATATGAGTCAGAGGAAGCAGCGACAGAAGGCTATGCCTCAAGACACGATTGGGAAGGCCAACCAGAAGGGTACGACGCAAGCATAGAGAGAGTGGGGGGGGGGAGAGAATTGTTTCTGGATGAGGATTCCACTTGAGCAGTAGCTCCATATTTAATCGTGGTCGAGGCCCCACTGGGTCTTGAGTGCCAGAAAGGCCTTGGAAGGCCGTCCGCGTCGTTTGGGCAGTTGCGGGGGCTGGGGCACTTTGAACCATAACAGTTCCTTAACAGACCATTTGTGATCTGTAATCCCGGCAGCAATGGCCGGGGTGCGGCGTAACCAGCGGCGACGATGACCGGGAAGCACCAACTCAACACGTAGGCTGCGGTGATAGGTGCAGAAGTTGTAGACTGTGCCGATCAGATAGAGGGCAGCGTCCAGTGTAGGCTGCTGGCGGGCCAAGGCACGTCCTCGTCGGACCAAGGCCGCCAAACGGGCGCGGCAGGTACCATTGAGACGCTCGATGTAGGCGGTGTTGATCGTGCCGCCCCCCCCTGGGTGTGCTGGATCAAAACTTGGATGGCGGTAGTAGTCCCTTGGACGATGCGACGCTGGACACTCACCACGCGCCCCTTGGCGTAGCGTTTGATCACTTGGGCGATGTGGAGGCCATCCCAAGGTCGCAAGCGCGGGCGGCCTGGTTGCCCAGTGTGAATGGGTTCCCGAAAGACGTGGTGGATGGTACTCACGTAGGCACTGAATCCGTCTACACAGAACAGCAACGGACGGCACAAGGCACAAGCCCGCACGTGTACGATCAAACGTCGGACCAGATGCTTGTCACGATGGGCTCCCACCACACCGCCTAACCACAAGCGGGTGCTCACCTGAATCGCCATCGCCAACCACAGAATCATGCCCTGCGCCCGCACGCGGATTTCATCGGCCTGGACTTGGCCCAGGTCTCGGGGCTGCTCGACCAAATGCTCATGCACCTCTTGACAGTGTTGCCCTGCCTGCTTCTGCAATCGCCGCACGGTGCGCTCGTCCCAACCAAAGGCCTGTACGATCGCCTGGACTGGGCAGCCATGGGCCAACAACGTCACCACGATGACAATCAACTCGTGCGGTTTGCGCATGCGGTAGAACGGCGTGCCTTTGGTCTCCACAAATGTCTCGCCACACGTGTGGCAGATGTAGCGCCCCTCTTCCTGACTGTGGACGCCGATGTTGCCTTTGCCGCTTTGCCCTCTTGCCATGCAATCAGGATTGGGGCAGAATACGCTCTGTGGGTCCATTGGTTCACACTCCTGGCCTGCTTGGTTTAGTCAGACCAGATTGTGCCAGTGAACCCCATTTTGTTCAAGTTCAGCCCCCACCACGATTTAATGGGGTGCTACCGCACAAAGCTTGTGGCCCTCTAACTGGGCCTTTTGCCATTGAAGGATGTCGGCCC
>CAZEBW010000170.1:0-3048 GCA_964510205.1 uncultured Anaerolineae bacterium | reverse complement strand
AGTGCCGCAATTCTACCACAACTCAACCCTTTTGGAAAAGTGCGGAATACAAGTTTTAGCAACAGTTCGCATGTGGGCTGATGACAATGCAGATCGTCGCCCAATATCGTCACGCTCCAAGGCTCAAACCGCTGACTGTTGCGTTCCACCCATCGCTTGATGGCCAGTTGCTCGCAGTCCTGCTTCTCGTGCCCATCCTGCGGTGTGATGAACTCTGGATCCAAACAGATCACATGCTCCTCCCCTGGTGCACACAGTACTGCCGCCATGACCGAATGCGAGTAATAAGCTTTCCCATCTCGTATCTGTACTCGACAGTTCGGACAGTGAATCTTCTGGGACGAGAAATACTGAGACCCATCTAGGGAGATCAATAGCGTTCCCCTTATTCCCTGATACCGCTCCAATTGCTCATTCGCCTTCAAAAGAGCATACACGTCCCAGAACGGCTCCCGCAGTTGCGACGGACTCACTGGGTCCAGAATGTTCCGTATCTGCCCATCGCTCGGTATCTGCTCTATCCCAAACAAACCTTGCCCGTTGTTCTTCCCTTTCGTCCGTTGCATATCCCTCTGATGCGCCAGAAACGATGGCGACTGCATGAAGAACACCGAAAATGCCGCCAACCCGGCTTCTTTGATCTCGTATTGGCAATTCTTGCCTGTGCGATGCTCCGGTATCTTCACTAGGTTATCCTCCAGTATGCCCAGCATCTCTTGAAACTTCAGTTCCTTGCTAATCGTGCTGACCTCCCACCCTGCTACTCTTTGATTGACGTCTCTCCTCCCTAATTCTATCACCTTTTTCCTATATTGAGAATTGCTGCTCCTTCTGACCTGGCGCCGGGTGACGTACTCATCACAAATAACGCAGTACCGCAAAAGTAACCCTGTGACGAAGTGATGGAAAAGAGGTATCATAGGCACAAACTCTGCCACGAGGTGCCTATGAGAACCCCGAAGGAATTACACCCTAGCGAGCGCGTCATATACAAACCCGAGTTACCCGCTTGCCCGTATTGCGGAGGCCCACTGGTGATGTACAACTATTTGGCCTGGGACAAAACAGTGCAGACGTTGGATCGCGTCCTATCCATTGCCAGCCGGCCCGGACACTGTGCCGATCCGACGTGTCCCGAGCGCGACACGCGGCTTCTGTCGGCGGAAGGGCAGCAAATTGCTCTCCCCGGCTCCACCTATGGCTACGATGTCTTGGCCCGCATTGGCTGGTTGCGCCGGGAAAGACGAGAAATCTACACTGATATTCGAGCCGATCTCGCATCCCAGATTCAGATTTCGGAGTCCCACGTGCGTTATCTCTACCAACAGGTCTATCTGCCGCTTCTGGCCTGTCACGAACGAAAGCACTGGGATCACCTGGCTCAGGCAGCTGAGCAGCACGGCGGGTTGATCATCACCCTTGACGGCCTGGCTCCAGAAGGCGGCGAACCGCAATTGTGGTTCATCCGCGAACTTCTGACTGGGCTGACCCTGCGCAGTGGGTGGCTGAGCCGCTTCGACCAATTCACCTTCGAGGCCTTTCTTCGCCCGTTGAGCGGACTGCCTTGGCCGATTCTCGCCGTCCTGAGCGACAAGCAAAAGGGGTTGCTCCCAGCCGTATCCACTGTCTTGCCCGACGCGCGCCATCACTTTTGCCACGCCCATTACCTGAAGAATCTGGCGGAGCCCCTGGCTGAGACTGATTCCGCTTTCAAGGTCGAGCTGCGCAAGACCGTGCGCCAAGAGGTGGGAGTGTTGGTTCGGGCTGAGAAGCCCACCGAGGCCTCCCAGTCAAACGTGTTGACGGTGACCGGTCTATTGCCTGACGACCCACCCGCCACTGTGGAGCCAGGTTTCCCCAAACCTGAACCACCTGTGATCCCGGCATCAGACGCCGCGGTGGCCGATGAGGTCGTCACACACGTGCTCCGTCACACGCGCTACCTGTTGACTCTCAAAGGGCGGCCACCCTTCCGTCTAGCCGGCATCGAGACCTATCAGCGCCTACAGGGAGTCATTGCTCTGACTGACGAGTTGCTAGACCACCGATATGACTCTCGTATGGCCCGTTTGAGCCAGGGTCTCCACACCGCTTTACCCCCATTCACGAGCGAGTACCAAGACTTGCAGCGAGGAGCTACCTGGCTGCAGGATATCGACCAGATCCTGGAACTACCCGATGATAGTCCCCTCACTGGTGAGCGAGTGTCCCAACAACTCCGGGCCTACCTGGATGGCCTGTTGAACCTATCAGACGTCTCGCCGTGCCTGGACGCCTTTCGCCATCACCTGGACAAAGTCAGTACCAGCTATTGGCCTGGCCTGTTCCATTGCTACGACCTAGAAGAGCTGCCTCGCACCAACAATGACCTAGAAAGTCTCTTCCGTGACACTCAACGTCGTTTGCTCCGTACCACCGGTCAGAAAGGTCAAACCCGTCGCGCCTTGCAGCGCATCGGCGCCTGGGAACTGCTGCCCAGACCACCCACTGAGGCTGAATGCCTGGACGCTTTGCGCCAGGTCCCACCTTCTCAGTTGGCCAAGGAGCAACGACGCTTGCGTCGACATCAAGAGAGATTCCAACTGCGCACTCGATCTACTCGACGAATCAATGCTCAATTCGACAAGCTCCGCCAGCAGTGGCTGTCTCTCGCAGCCACATCAACAGGGTGACTTTTGCGCTATTGCCAAATAACCCATGGATCTCGTCAGGGCATTTTCACGACATCACGGTGGTCACTCCGGTGTTCCATGGTGGACAGGCAGTTGCCTTCTTCGCCTCTACAGTCCATGTCATGGATATGGGAGGCCGGCCATTGGGAGCCGATGCACCGAACGTCTTTGAAGAGGGCGTATGCATACCAGTCACTCACCTTTACAGCGCCAGAGAGCGGAATGGGTTTCTCTGGCTCTACGCGGATTCGTGGGGTAAGCGGCCAGACCTCCGAGGTTCCTGAGGTCAGAACCTGCCCGAAAAGCAAGGTAACGACTTGTGGCTCTACGCGGATTCGTGGGGTAAACCCTGACACTGAGGGCCAACTTGTGGTAA
>CAZEBW010000169.1:0-3088 GCA_964510205.1 uncultured Anaerolineae bacterium | reverse complement strand
GGGTGTGGGGGGTGTCCCCCCACCCGCCGCGCGCGGTTTTTGGATCGCGAAAATCACGACAGAACGCGAAAGTGGCGAAAGGGTTTCGTGCTTTTCGTGCCTTTTCGTGGGTTTCGCGGTCCAACGCCCCGTCTGTCAACGAATCACCAACGAATAGGCCCCGCTGGCCACCGCTCATTCGTTTATTCGTTTCCACCATTCGTTGACAGGAGCATTACCGAACTTATCGAAAACAAGGAGGAACTGACATGGTAAGAAAGGTTATCACCTGCATTAAATATCCCGTCTTGATTGCCGGGCTCGTGTTGGGTCTGGTCGGAGTGGCCTATGCAGCCGGCAACATTAACTCGACATACAAATACGCCTGGGGCACCAACGTGGGCTGGATCAACTTCAACCCCACCCACGGCGGCGGGGTGACGGTCTACTCCGACCACCTGGAAGGCTACGCCTGGGGGGAGAACGTGGGCTGGATCCGGCTGGGCAGCTACGACGGAGGCAGCTCACACACCTACGCCAACACCTCGAATACCAACTACGGCGTGAACAACGACGGCTCTGGCAACCTGTCCGGCTATGCCTGGGGCACCAACGCGGGCTGGATCAACTTCAACCCCACCCACAGCCAGGTGACCATAGACCCTGACACCGGCCGTTTCTACGGCTATGCCTGGTCGGAAAACGTGGGCTGGATACATTTCAGTTCCCCCTACGGTGTCGTCGCCAGCGGCAGCAGCATTGATACCACCGACAAATACGCCTGGGGCACCAACGTGGGCTGGATCAACTTCAACCCCACCCACGGCGGCGGGGTGACGGTCTACTCCGACCACCTGGAAGGCTACGCCTGGGGGGAGAACGTGGGCTGGATCCGGCTGGGCAGCACCGGCAGCGGCTCGCCCTATTATGACAACACCTCCGCTACCGACTACGGCGTGAACAACGACGGCTCTGGCAACCTGTCCGGCTACGCCTGGAGCACCAACGCGGGCTGGATCAACTTTAACCCCAGCCACAGCCAGGTGACCATAGACCCTGACACCAGCCGTTTCTACGGCTATGCCTGGTCGGAAAACGTGGGATGGATACATTTCGACGGCCCGTACAGCGTCGTCACCGATTATTACCCCACCGTCGTCACGCTGGCGCGTTTCGTGGCCCGCTCGGCGGGCGGTGGGAACGGCTTGGTTCTGCCGCTGGCGCTGGTTGCCCTCGCCGCCCTCACGGTTGTGCTGGTCAGAAGGCGCAGAGGCTAGAGGAACCTCAAAGCGAATAGAAGGGAACGGGGGGTGGGAGGCATTTCCCACCCCCCGTTCGATTTCTCAGCCCGTTCTACTACCCTTCGAGGTCTGGCTCTCAAGGGCAAAGCATTCAGGCCCTAGTCAGGGATTGACATTTTTGGCAAGGTGGGTTACAATTTTGTACGTAAGATAGTTCGAACCAGGCAATCCAGAACAGGGGGTATGAGATGAGTGAGATGCTAACCACTGTTGAAAAGCGTATCTGGCTGCCCACAGAGCGCGCAAACCGCCTGGCCCGCCTGGCGCGGAGCCAGGAGATCAGCGAAAATCAGCTTGTCGTCAAGGCATTGGACATTCTCTTTAGTCTGACTGATCTGTTTGACGAGCGTGCCGAGCAGCAAGGCTGGTCGTTCCTGTCTGAAGCCTCGTTACAACGTGTCTGGGACAACGAGGAGGATGCTGTCTACGATAACTGGAGGGAACTATATGGCCTTCCAGCGCGGTGATGTCGTCCTGGTGCCGTTTCCGTTCAGCGACCTCAGCACAACAAAAGTAAGGCCCGCCGTGGTCGTGAGTGGTTCCCTATACCACGCTACGGAACCCGACTTGATCCTAGCCGCCATCACCTCCAAGATTGCGATGGCGACGGGGCCTCTGGACTACGTGCTGAGCGATTGGCAAGCAGCCAATCTACGCCATCCCTCAGCCTTCAAACCGGTGTTGTTTACCCTTGATCCCGCTCGCGTACTTCATCGCATTGGGGCGCTAACTCCGTCGGACCTGGCCGAGGTAGATCACCGATTACGTCGTGCTTTGGAACTGTAGAGAACGAAAGCATTCTCGCTCGCCCAAGGTGCGGGATAGATGGTTCGGCAAATGAAAAGAAACGCGATAACAAAGCCACCTGTGCAGTCAGCGCAGGTGGCTTTTCTCTGAGTCATAGCAACGAGGCCCTTGTTGCCTCATTGACTTATCGCCTCATTGCCTCATTGCCCCGTTACTTGCACCTCACATCAAGCCGCTGCCAGGCTGGGCACTTTGAAGACATCATACTCCTGTTCCAGCTCGTGCCTGAACTGCTTGGTGTACAGCCGGTAGTAGTGGCCCTGGGCGCGCAGCAGTTCGGCGTGGCTGCCCATCTCGGCGATGCGCCCGTCCTCGATGACCAGAATGCGATCCGCCCGCCGGATGGTCGAGAGGCGGTGGGCGATGATGAAGCTGGTGCGATCCTTCATCAGGGCCTCCATCCCCCGCTGGATCAGCGCCTCGGTCAGGGTGTCCACCGAGCTGGTGGCCTCGTCCATGACGAAGATCTCCGGCTGGGCCAGGATCGCCCGCGCCAGGCTGACCAGTTGCTTCTGCCCCACCGAGAGCAGCACCCCGCCCTCGCCCACCTCCTCGTCGTAGCCCTTTTCCAACGTGACGATGAAGTCGTGAGCGCCGGCCAACCTGGCCGCCTGCTCGATCTCCTCATCCGTGGCCTCCAGCCGCCCGTAGCGGATGTTCTCGCGGATGGTGCCGGAGAACAGGTGCGGCGTCTGCAGCACCACGCCGATGCGCGACTGGATGGCGTGCAGCGATAGCTCGGTGTAATCCCGCCCGCCGATGCGGATCACGCCCGCCTGGGGCTCGTAGAAGCGGCACAGCAGGTTGACGATGGTGGATTTGCCCCCGCCCGTTGGTCCCACCAGGGCGATGGTCTCACTCCGCCTCACACGCAGCGTGAAGTCCTGCAGCACCAGCCCCCCCTCTTTCCCCCCCAATGCTGGGGGGGATGAAGAGGCTTTCCCCCCTCCCCCCATTCCCCCCAACTTTGGGGGGCTAGGGGGGCGGGATGAAGGGGGGGC
>CAZEBW010000168.1:0-3290 GCA_964510205.1 uncultured Anaerolineae bacterium | reverse complement strand
TGACGACTTTAGTCGTTCCGAGCGACTGAAGTCGCTACTACCTTCCACAGATTTTGGCCACACCCATCTGAAAAGAGCAACTGCTCTAAAAACCTTCTCAAGGCGAACTCTAGGCCGCCGCTGGACCAGGGTCCAGCGGGAGCAATAGGAGTTTCCGCATAGCTAAGGAGGATCAAAGATGGAAAAATGGGAACAAATGGACAAGCCGCTGCGCGATCTGTTCGAGATCATCCGCTTCACGGAGGACGTGTCCGCCAAGATACCCGGCCTGCTGGACGAGGCCGAGATCTACCGAACCGTGATCGAGGAGTTCGCCCAGTCGAAACGATACACGGCCAGCATCCTGCTGCTGACGGAGGACGCGTCGTCGCTCAGGATCGTGGAAACAGCATTATCTCCCGAGAAGGTTGAGGCAGCGGAGAAAGCGGCCGGGGTGCGACTGAAAGGGTACAAGATTGATCTGGACAAGTCCAGCCTCTACCGCCAGGTGGTGAGGGAGGGAAAAACCCTGCAGGTCAACGTTGGCGATACCATAGCTGAATTGTTTCCGCGACCGCTGACCTACCTGATATCAAAGATGCTGGGGTTGGAGAAGAGGCCCAGTGTCCTGACGCCACTGAGAGGGCATGGAGAGATCATAGGCGTCTTCGGCATGTCCTCCACCGAACTGGCCGAGCACTTCATCCCGTCGGTGCGGAACCTGGCCCAGCACATTTCCACCGCCCTGGAGCTGGCCGATGAATACGCCGAGCGGGTGCGGGCCCAGGAGGCGCTGCGGGAGAGCGAGGAGAAAGCGAGGGCGCAATACAAAGGCATCCCCATCCCCACCGGCACCTGGCAGAGGGTCGGGGAAGACTTCGTGCTGGTGGACTACAACGATGTGCTGGAGGAGATCACGCGGGGAGGGATCGCTGATTTCGTGGGAATGAAGGCCAGAGACCTCCACCGGAACAGGCCGGACATCGTGGAGGGCCTGTGGCGATGCTTCGCTGAAAAGGCCACCTTTGAGGAGGAGATGTCTTATCGGTACAAGTCCACCGGGGAAAGCCGGCATCTGGCGGTCAGGTACGCCTTTGTGCCCCCCGACCTGGTTATGGTGCACACCGAAGACATCACCGAGCGGGTGCGGGCCCAGGAGGCGCTGTGGGAGAGCGAGCGCTGGCTGTCCACCACCCTGAGGAGCATCGGCGATGCGGTGATCGCCACCGACGCCCAGGGGCTGGTGAGCCTCATGAACCCCGTGGCCGAGGAACTGACCGGCTGGGACGAAGCGGAGGCCGTGGGCCGGCCTCTGGAAGAGGTGTTCCACATCGTCAACGAGCAGACGGGCGAGCGGGCCGAGAGCCCGGTGGCCAGGGTGCTGCGAGAAGGTGTGGTGGTGGGGCTGGCCAACCACACCCTGTTGATCGCCAAAGACGGGACCAAGCGGCCCATCGCCGACAGCGGGGCGCCAATGGAAGATGAGAACGGAAACATCATCGGCACGGTGCTGGTCTTCCGCGACATCACTGAGCGCAGGCAGGCAGCGGAGGAGATGAGGATCAAGGACAACGCCATCGCATCCTCCATCAACGCCATCGCCATCTCTAACTTGCAGGGGAATCTGACCTACGTCAATCCCGCGTTCCTCGACATGTGGGGATACGATGACGAGGAAGAGGTACTGGGGAGATCCGCGCTGGAATTCTGGCAGCAGACAGCGGAAGCAGCGGAGCTCATGCGGTTGGTGCAGGAGGGAGAAGGCAGGGTCGGTGAGTTGTTGGGGGTAAGAAAGGATGGATCGGCTTTCGACGCGCAGCTTTCTGCCAGTCTGGTCATAGATGAGGAAGGCGAGCCCATCTGCATGATGGCTTCCTTCGTGGACATCACCGAGCGCAAGAGGATGGAAGAAGCGCTCAGGGGTAGCGAAAGGAGATTCAGAGAGCTGGCTGATTTGCTGCCCCAGATCGTCTTTGAGATGGATTTGCAAGGCAACATCACCTTCATGAACCGCAATGGCCTGGAGTTTCTGGGCTACACCCAGGAGGATCTCGAGGCCGGCCTGAACGCCCTTCAACTGGTGATCCCCGAGGATCGAGAGAGAATCGGCCAGAATCTTCAGGGGACGTTCGCGGGAGAGAGGATAGGCGGCATTCAGTATACAGGACTGAGGAAAGACGGCAGTACGTTTCCCTTCATTGGGGATTCCAGTCTCATCGTTCGTGACGGTGAACCGATAGGTCTGAGGGGAATCGTCATAGACATCACCAAGCGGGTGCGGGCGGAGGAGGCGCTGGAGCGCCGCGTGGCCGAGCTGAGGGCGCTCAACGCTATGGCGACCATCGTCAACCAGTCGCTGGAGGTGGATGAGATCCTCAACCGAGCTATGGACGAAGCGCTGCGGCAGGTCGGCGTGGAGGCGGCGGCCATGCTCCTGCTAGACGACCCTTCGACAGGCCCTTCGACGGGCTCAGGACAGCGCTCAGGGCAAGGCGAGGCCGGCGAGCTGGCGCTGGGCGCCCACCGGGGCCTCAGCGACGAGTTCGTGCGGACCTTCCGTCGCATGAAGCTGGGCGAGGGGCTGGCCGGGCAGGTGGCCGAGACAGGCCAGCCATCTATCCTGCGCGATCTAACGGAGTATCCAGAGGCGCTGCGGTCGTACGTCGAAGCGGAGAAGATTCGGTCCGCGGCCAGCGTGCCGCTGGTGGGCCGCACCGGCGCGGTCGGGGTGATGAACTTGGGGGCGCCCAGCCCGGAGTACTTCGACGCCGAAGGCATCGCGTTGCTGCTCAGCCTGGGGCAGCAGATGGCCATCGGCCTGGAGAGAGCCCAGCTTTACCAGGAGGCGCGGGAGAGCGAGGAGAGGTTCCGGCGATTGTCCCGCGCTGCCTCAGAGGGAATCATGATTCACGAGCAGGCCAAGATCGTCGAGGCCAATCAGACTTCCGCCACGATGTTTGGGTATGAGATCCCCGAACTGGTTGGAATGGATGGCTTCGAACTCATCGCGCCGGAATCGCGCGATCTGGTGGCGGAGAACATCGCATCGGGGTACGAGGAGCCCTATGAGGCGGTTACGCTGAGAAAGGATGGAACGACCTTTCCCGCGGAAATCATCGGCAAAGCCATCCCCTACCGCGGGCGCACGCTCAGAGTGGTCGTCATTCGCGACATCACCGAGCGCAAGGAGATGCAGGAGCGGTTGGTGCGCTCGGAGAAGCTGGCCGTGCTGGGGAAGCTAGCTGGCGGGGTGGGCCACGAACTGCGCAATCCGCTGGGAGCCATCAAGAACGCCGCCTACTTCTTGAACA
>CAZEBW010000167.1:0-3322 GCA_964510205.1 uncultured Anaerolineae bacterium | reverse complement strand
CCCCCGTTAGCGAAGCGGCCCCCGTTAGCGAAGCGGCCTCCGTTAGCGAAGCGGCCTCATCCACCGTCACGTACTCGTCACTGCCGATGATGGTCGGCCCTTCTAAATCCGACTGCATCAGCATGTATACGCCCTCCACCAAATCATCCACGTAGGTATAGGCGCGGATGGCCGTCCCATCGCCCCACACGGGGATGGCGCCGCCGCCTTCGACCATGGCCACCTTGCGGCAGATGGCCGCCGGCGCCTTCTCGCGCCCGCCTTGCCAGGTGCCCTCTGGGCCGTAGCAGTTCTGGAAGCGAGCGACACGCACCTTCATCGGGTAGCGCCGCCCGTAGGCCAGGGCCACCCGCTCGGCGTACAGCTTTTCCCAGCCATACTCGTTATCGGGATTGGCAGGGATGGCGTCGTCCTCCGTCAGCGGCGGCTCGCCGGGCTGCATGTCGCGGTACACGCACACCGACGAGGAGAAGAAATAGCGCGGCACGCCCATCTCGGCGGCGGTGTGGGCCATGTGGATATTCATCAAAGCATTGTTGCGCAGGACTTCGCATTCGGCGACGGAGATGAAGCCCATGCCGCCCATATCGGCGGCCAACTGATACACTTCATCGAATTGGGTCTTATTCGATGAGGCGTCATCAAATGTGCTCCCTTCCACCCCCCAACCTTGGGGGGAAGGGGGGGCAGGCAGGGTCAGGGCCGCCTGGCAGTTTTGGGGGTCGCGCAAGTCCAACAGCAGGAACTCGTCAGCCTGCGTCGGCGCAAACTCATGCTCCTTGATGTCCACTCCGCGCACGCCGCTGCGCTTACGGTAGCCCTCACGCTTTAGTTTCTTCACCAAGTGCCCGCCGATGCCTGTCCTGAGCCTGTCGAAGGGAAACCGCCGGCCCCGCAGACCAATGCTCGCTTCACAGACAACCTCCTCTTTGCCACGAATTGCACGAATTTTCACTAATTTTTCTTTGCCACGAAGCCGCTGGCGCTATCAAGTTGCACGAATTTTCACTAATTTATTTTTTTCTTCGTGTTCATTCGTGAAACCTGTCCTGAGCCCTGTCCTGAGCTTGTCGCTTGTACTGAGCCTTGTCGAAGTGAAGGGCTGGTCGAAGGGTTCGTGGCTACAATTCGCAATTCGTATTTCACCGCCGCCGGGCCGTTGAATCACTGAGATCACTGATGAGCACTGAATACACTGAGTCGGTCCCCTCATTCCCTTCAGTGCTTTCGGTGATTCCATGCCCCTCAGTTCACCAGCCGCTTGACCTCGAGCTTCGGGGCGCCAAAATTGATGAGCAGGCCCACTTTGTAGCCAGACGCCTTCCAAAAGGGGTATTCCGCCTTCACGTATTGTTGGGGTGTATTTCATCTGTAGGACGGATTCGTAATCCGTCAATTCGTCGGAATACCATTCCGACCAACAATACCAGCCAACTCGTTTGAAACACACCCGTATCGTTTGCTCGTAGCATCTCCTCCTTCAGTGGCGTCAGCGTCCTCAGCGCCTCAGTGATTCGACGCTTGGTTATGGCCGCCTTGATAGCAGCGGGGTCAATCTGAGTGGAAAACCCCCTTAATTCTTCAACTCGGCCAACAGTGCTTCTACATCATCAAAGTCGCGGAATTTACCCTCAGCCAGGTCCTGTTTGGTTTCCCTGTATAGAACCTGCCATTCTTCCGTCCAGAACCAGGATTGGTCCATCTCCTCCCGCCGCCAGCGTAAGTAACCAATGAAGTCCAGCACTTCCGCCGTTTCATCCTCGGGCAACTCATCCAATGCTTGTTTTGTTAACCCTCTCACTGTAGTCGCCATTCGCTCCCTCCCTCCAGTAATTGGTAAATAAACCTCGCCAAAACCCGCCCGCCCTGTGGAATAAGGTACTGGGGTAAAAGCCGCACGCTGAGAAGCGAATCATAGGATGGAACGAATAGGGCGCGCTCACAGCGGTTCGTTGAATCCTCGAAATTGGTTGTCATATCGGGTCGCTCCCAGAAGCTTCGCCCAGGGTCTGAGCTATTGCTTGGGCGCGCCTGGCCCTCTCCCCCCCTACCCCCCTCTCCCAACAACCCTGGGAGAGGGGGGGATGCCGCTTTGCTTACGCCGCTTTGCTTACGCCGCTCCGCTTACGTGCAGATTTTCGCAGCGTGGAGACCCTAAAGGTTTTGAAGTAGTTTGACTTTGCCCGACGTTCTGCTATAATTAGACCAGATCACCGTGAGACCCGAAGGGGGCGAGGATATGACTCTTAACGATATACTCCAGGATCTGCACGCTCTTGAAACCCGCCTGCGCGAGTACGAGGCCAGATATGGCGTGGCATCTGCTGATTTCTACCAGCTCTATCAGCAGGGCATGCTGGACAACGATGGCCTAGAACAGACCATCGAGTTCACACGCTGGGCCAGTGCCTACGAAATGAAAATGGAGCGCGAAAATGAGTTTCGTCAAATGAGCCAACGCTTTATCTCTTCCCTCCGCGCTCAAACCCCTGCTGGCTCTCTAAACCTGACCCCTAACCCGGAACTCCAGAAAGCTTGAAATGCTCCCTCATATCCAGGCTTATGAGCGCTTCATCTACGGTCTCCCAGAGACCTTCCCCTCCATCCGTCGTTCGACCCTGGTGGTGATTCGGCGTGGCCCCACGATTGCTGAGTTGAAAGGTGAGATCGAGTTTGACCGGGGAATCGTCCTCGGCGTATGGGAAGACCTGAACTTTGCTCGACGTGTAATCCAGGCCTACAGCTACTGGGTGGAGCAGGAAGGTAAACGGCTGTACTGGTACGACCCACAACCACATCCCGATGATCTCTCCCTCGCTAGTACCTTTCCTCACCACAAACACGTTCCCCCTGACATCAAGCATAACCGGGTCCCTGCACCTGGCATCAGTTTTGAGCAGCCCAACCTGCCTGGCTTGATTGAAGAGATCGAGCGCGAGATCCTGCTCTTCCCCCCAAACCACTCCTCACCCAACACATCCACGATTTTCACCGCCGCCGGGCCGTTGAATCACTGAGATCACTGATGAGCACTGAATACACTGAGTCGGTCCCCTCATTCCCTTCAGTGCTTTCGGTGATTCCATCCCCCTCTCTGGAGTAGGAGGTCTCTCCTGAGACCGATTTCTCCATCGGTGTCAGAGACACCTCCTACTGGTGGTGATTCCATCCCCCTCTCTGGAGTAGGAGGTCTCTCCTGAGACCGATTCCTCTCTTCTTTGCTACCGAGGGGCGTCCCCGCCCCGTGTTTTGCGCCGCCTTCGGCGTGGCGAGACGCCACTTTGTAGCGAAGAAGAGGCTGCTGCGGCCTCCCCCTCTCCTG
>CAZEBW010000166.1:0-3411 GCA_964510205.1 uncultured Anaerolineae bacterium | reverse complement strand
CTGCTAAAGCTTTTCACGTCGCCCAGCGGCGGCAGCGGGTCGCGCAGGGCCACCTGGGGATACATGGCGTGGTAGCCCCGAGGGTTCAGTCCGCTGCCCTCAAAGAAGGTATAGTCGGGCAGCACCACGTCGGCCATTTGGGCCATCTCGCTGGGCAGGATCTCGCTGACGGCGACGAAATCGAGGGTCTTGATGGCCTCCACCAGCCGGGGCGGGTTGGGGAAGGCCAGCAGGTTGTGCTTCCAGACCACCATGGCCTTGACCGGATAGGGGTCCTGGCTGAGGATGCCCTCGGCCAGGGTGCTGAAGGACCCCTTGCCCAATGCCTTAAACGCCGAGAACTTGTCCAGGCCGTCAACGCGCGGGCCTTTGATGGTGTCGGGATAGTCAGGGAACTGAAAGACCTCATTAAAGGCTGGCAGCTTGGGCGTGCGGTCCAAGATGTGGCCGCCGGGCCGGTCGATGCTGCCCACCAGCGCGTCCAGGATGACGAAACACTGGGCCGTGCGCCAGGAGTTGAGATAGTTGGGGCCGCCGGCGTCGCGCTTGTGGTGGGCGATCACGGCCGGTTTGGTGGCAGCAAACTCGCGGGCGATGCGGGCGATGGTCTCGGCCGGCACTTCGGAGATGCCCGCCGCCCATTCAGGCGTATAGTCCTGCACCGCCGCCTTGAGCTGCTCCAGGCCGGTGGTGTAATTGGCCACGAACTCTTTGTCGTACAGCTCTTCGTTGACGATGGTGCGGATCATGGCCAGCAGCACGGCCAGGTCGGTGCCGGGCTTGATGGGGATCCACTCGTGGGCCTTGGCGGCGGTAATGGACAGGCGCGGGTCAAAGACGACCAGTTTGGCTCCGTTGGCCAGGGCCGTGTTCACCGACCGCCCCCAGTGATTCTTGGACTTGCCCATGCCGTCCCAGCCAAAGGCCAGGATGTAATTGGAGTGCTCGTAATCCACCGTCCAGGTCTTGCCCTTGCCGGTGACCATGGCCCGCCAGATCACGTCGTGGGTGGAGTAGCAGGTGTTGTTGTGGGCGATGTGGTTGGGGGTGCCGATGGACTTGGCAAAGTGTTTCTGCCAGTCTTTGGGTCGGGCGACGAGCATGATGGCCTGCGGGCCGTAGGCATCGCGGATCTCTTTGAGCTTGCTGGCCGTCAGGTCCAGCGCCTCGTCCCAAGTGATCCTGACCCAGCCGGGGTCCACCCCGACACCCTTTTCCGGGTTGGTGCGCTTCATCGGATATTTGAGGCGGTCCGGGTCGTACAGCAGCCGGACGCCCGAGTAGCCCCGCACGCACAACTTGCCCTCGGCCGTCTGGTCCTTGGGGTTGCCCGACAGGCGCACGATGCGTCCGTTGGACATGTGGGCCATGTAAGCGCAGCCCATGCTGCACACACCGCAGGTGCCGTACAGGATGCCGCCCTCCTGCGGCGCGGCGTAGGCTGGGGCCGGGGCGAAGACGGTCAGCTCCCCGCCGAGCATGGCTGCTGCGCCGGTGGCCCCGGTCAGCTTGAGGAATTGTCGTCTGGTTAACAAAGTAGGCGATTCATTCATAGGACATATCTCCTTAGACTGTGTGTTTGTGTTGGCTAACCCACGGTGCTCAGCGGATTCGTGTGTCCATACACCTGATGCATACGCTTCCTCCTGGAGCAATATGTCTTTATGTACATAGATGCATAATCTGGCTCAAAAAAAATCATTCGTAGCCTACGACCTTAACGCACTTCCCATCCACGCGCAAGCGGCAGCGCTCCTCCAGGCGACGGCGGTCGGTTCGAAACTCCTCCCCGTCCAGGCAGTCGGCAAGCCATGTAAACAACCCTTCGAGCGGCTCTGCCTGGGGCCGAACCAACCGGTAACAGGCCAGATTCCCTTCACGTCGCACCTGAACCAGTCCCAGTCTACGCAAAATACTCAGGTGCCGCGAAACGGTATACTGACGCGCCTGCAACGCATCCACCATCTCGCAAACGCAGTATTCCTCTCCGGTTGTGAGGAGCTTGAGCAGGCGAAGCCGTGTCTGGTGAGAGAGGGCTTTGAAAACGTCTGTTATCTCGGGCATTGAAGGGCTCAGCGACGCGCCTAACCATGGTTGCTTCCAAAATCTGAGGGAGTAGAAAACCGGCGCATATTTTACACCAAAATTGCCCCGTTGTCAAATCACGCATCAATCAAAGCGTCGCTCGTAGTGAGCATCTACTCTCCTATAGGAAGCCAGCCGGCGACCCGCTGGCGCAAATCGTCGCGCACGGCGCGAAAGGCGGCCAACTGCTCGGCTTCACTGCCCTCTACCGCTGCCGGGTCGTCGTAGAACCAATGAAGCCGCCTGGCCGGGCCAGGAAAAACAGGACATGCCTCAGCGGCGCGGCTGCACACGGCGATGACGTAGTCGAACGGCTGCCCCAGAAAATCGACCAGCGGCTTGGGGCGGCGCCCCGAAATGTCCACCCCGATTTCGGCCATGACCCGCACAGCCAGTGGATGCACGGCCGCAGCCGGCTCCGCCCCGGCGCTGAACACCTGCACCTGATCACCGCCCAAGCGGCGTAAAAGCCCCTCGGCCATCTGCGAACGGGCCGAATTGCCAGTGCAGATCACCAGCACTCGCGGCGTATTGTTCACCTCGTCCACCTCGTCGTCTACAAGATAGCGAAACCCAGCCAGGCGGCCAGCCCGGCGAAGAGCAGGGCCATCCCCAGCTTGACCGCCGCCGCACGCTCCTCCAGAAAGCGCATCAACTGCTTCGAGCCAGTGCCGTAGTAGGCCAGGATGAAAACCACCACCAGCGGCAGGATGAACAGCAGGCAGTAGAGCACGAGGAACAGCACCGCATTGGCCCGCATCGCGGGCACGCTCACGACGAAGATGATGGTGGGCAGGTAGACCTGGCCCGTGCAGGCCAACTCCAAAAACGACACCACCACACCGGTCACAAACGCTCCCGCTACGAATGCTCGCGACTTGCGCCCCCTGCGGATGACGGCGTTGATGCGCATCCGCAGCCCGTGCGGCAGGTTCAGGGCCATGTCGCCTATCTCGCCCCGCCGCGCCTTGAGAAAATCCATGAAACTGAACACCGCCAGCGCGGCGCACAACAGGGCGGTCAACCCATACACCCAGCGCCCCAACGTCGTCAGCAGGTCGCCCAGCAGGTCGAGCACTTTGTAGAAGCCCACTCCCACCAATAGATAGGCCAGGAACACGCCCAGGGTGAAAGCGGCGCCCACCACCAGAACCTCCCGCCCCTTGCGTCCGCTCAGCGTCAGGTAGGAGACAAAGAAGATCAGGGTGGCGAAGGCGCAGGGATTGAGACCATCCACCAAGCCGGCGAAGACCACGGTGAACAGGCCAAAGGACTTGAAGCGCTCGACGATGCCCTGCTTCGCCTCGGCGGGGTCGAAGTCCTCCC
>CAZEBW010000165.1:0-3461 GCA_964510205.1 uncultured Anaerolineae bacterium | reverse complement strand
GATCCACGGATGGGGAGGTTGGCCGGATAGTGTCGACAAAGGATGAGACAATCGGGCACTGCTGGCAGCGTTGGCGGAGCGTGGCGTGGTCGAGGCAGCGCACATCGGCGAGTTCACCACGCCCGGCCCCGGCCGCATTTCCGTCCGCTGGGGGCAGGAGTGACTTACCCGTTACCATTCTTCAGCCGACTGGCTGCTGAGACGAGGAGAGGAGGTGGTGATATCAGACAGATAAGGCGACCTTTTCCACGCGATGTTGAATAACATTTTTCTGAAAGGAGAAAAAAATGAAAAAGCTGTTTCGCATTCTAGTGATCCTTGCCCTCTTCGTCTCGGGGATGCTCGTTGGCTGCACCCCCGCTGCCAAGAAGGGGACGCTCCAGTTCAACGCCAACGGTGAGGATTTTGTCCGCCAGGGCTTCGTCTCCAAAGACGGCTGGGCCATCACCTTCGACCACGTCTACGTCACCCTGGCGGACGTGACCGCCTACCAGTCCGATCCCCCCTACGACCCGCACGCGGGCAGCGAGGTGCAAGCCCAGGTCGAGGTGGGCCTGGGCGGGACGCACACTGTGGATTTGGCAGAAGGTGGCGAGGACGCCCCGCCCATCCTGGTGGGCGAGGTGAAGGACGCCGCCGTGGGCCATTACAACGCCCTTTCCTGGAAAATGGTCAAGGCGACCAGCGGCCCCGCCTCAGGCTACTCACTGACCATCGTCGGCCAGGCCGAGAAGGAGGGGCAGACCGTCAACTTCACCATCGAGATTGAGCAGGAATATGAGTACACCTGCGGTGAGTACGTCGGCGACGAGCGCAAGGGCATTCTCCAGGAGGGTGGCACCGCCGACCTGGAGATGACCTTTCACTTCGACCACATCTTCGGCGACGCCGAGACCCCCCTGGACGACGAGCTCAATGTGGGCGCGCCAGGCTTTGATCCTTTCGCTGGCCTGGTGGGCGGGGCTGGGACGCTGAGGGCGGACCTGTCCGGGCTCCAGGCGGGCCTCTCCGCAGGCGACTACCAGAAGTTGCTGGACATCCTCCCCACCCTGGGGCACGTCGGCGAAGGGCATTGCCATTGTGAGGTACGGTAGCCCTCTCCCCTCTTCGGGAAGTAACTTATACTGCTCAGCCTGTGTCATTGCGAGGAGCGTTCCTTTGGCTTCGCTCAGGACAAGTTTTTGCGACGAAGCAATCCCCTCCTTGCGAGTTGGGGATTGCGTGCAACCTACGGTTGCCTTCCGCTTGCAATGACAGCCTGATTAGTCACCTCGGAAAAGGAGATTGCAAATAATGAGGTGTAAACTCATCCTATCGCTCGCTCTGCTTCTCACTCTTGGCCTGACTATGACGGTCTCCGCCCACGGCGCCAAGATCGAGTACCAGATCAGCGTGGCGGTGGAGATCCGCGCCACTTACGACACCGGCGAACCGATGGCCGGAGGCCAGGTCGCGGTCTACGCCCCCGACGACCTGTCCACCCCCTGGCTGACCGGGGTCTGCGACGAGGAGGGCCGCTTCAGCTTCACGCCCGATTCCTCCAGGCCGGGGACCTGGGACGTCCAGGTGCGCCAGTCGGGTCACGGCGACATGGTTCACATTCCCATCGGCGAGGGCGTGGCGGTGGCGGGCGGCAGCGGCTACTCCTCGCTCCAGATTGTGCTGATGGCGGCTTGCGTCGTCTGGGGGTTCGTGGGCACCGCGCTCTTCTTCTCGCGGAGGAGGGTCTGATGCACATCCCCGATGGCGTCCTCCCGATCACCGTCTGCATCGGTGGATACGCGACCGCAGGAGCGGCCACCTGGTATTCGCTCCGCAAGATCGGCCAGGAGGAAAATCCTCAGCAGGGTATTCCCAAGGCCTCGCTGCTGACCGCGGCCTTCTTCGTGGCCTCCTGGATCCACATCCCGCTGCCTCCCACCAGCGTCCACCTGGTGCTGAACGGCCTTCTAGGCGCGGTGCTGGGTTACTACGCCTTCCCTGCTATCCTCATCGGCCTCTTCTTCCAGGCGGTCATGTTCCAGCACGGCGGCCTGACCACGCTGGGGGTGAACGCAGCGATGATGGGGCTGCCCGCGCTGCTGAGCTACCACATCTTCCGGCTGCGGCACGTCTTGGCCCCCCGTTCCCCCCAACTTTGGGGGGGCAGGGGGGCGGCTAGGGGGGCGAGCCGGATGTGGAGCGGCGTTTTCGGATTCCTGGCCGGCGCCGGTGGGCTTGGCATCTCGGCCCTCCTCTCCCTGGTTCTCCTCGTCACCACCATCCCGGCCCATCTCGATGTCGAGGCGGAGCGGGCAAGCATCTACGCGCTGAGCCTGGCCCACGTCCCGCTGATGGCCCTGGAGGGCGTTTTCACCGCGCTGGTGGTGCTCTTCCTGCAGCGCGTCAAGCCGGAACTTCTGGAGGCTGGATGAAGCTCGCTCTGGACGAGTACGCGCACCTGGATTCCCCGTTACACCACTGGGAGCCAAGGTGCAGGCTCATCGCATTTGTGGCTTTGATCTTTGCCTTCTCCTTCGTGCGGGACCTGCGCCTCCTGCCGGCGATGCTTGCGGCCAGCGTCGCTCTCTACGCTCTCTCCAGGCTGCCTGTCTCCTTCCTGCTAACGCGACTGCGCTTCCCTGGCTTCTTTCTGCTGATGATGGCCGTCCTGCTGCCTTTCCTATCAGGTCAGACCGTCATCGCGCGCCTCGGGCCGCTGGCTCTGCGGCAGGAGGGATGTCTGGCCCTGCTGTTGATCGTCGTCCGCTTCGCCTGCATCCTGACCGCTGGCCTGATCCTCTTCGGCACCGCGCCTTTTCTGACCACCATCAAGGCCATGCGGAGCCTGGGTCTGCCCCCCATCCTGGCCGACATGACGCTCTTCTCCTATCGCTACATCTACGAAATCGGCGACGACCTGGAGACGATGGAGACGGCGATGGGGCTGCGCGGCTTTCGCCCGCGTCGTGCCAGCGGCCGCGCCCTCGGCGTCCTGGCATCGTTGGCCGGGAGCATCTTGGTGCGCAGTTACGAGCAATCCGAGCGAGTTTACAGGGCCATGACTCTGCGGGGGTACGGCCGCTCCCCGCGCCGTCACGACGAGTTTCAGACTCGTCCCCGCGATGTGATGGCTCTTGTCGTCTTCCTTCTCGTCGCAGCCGGGTTCGTCATCGCGGAGATCCTTTTTCGCCGCTTCGGAGGGTAGTCTTATGATCAACGTTCACACAGAGGAGCCCGCCCTGGTGGTCTCCGGGCTATCCTTCTCCTATCCCGACAAGCCCGACGTGCTGCAGGACGTGAGCCTGAAGGTGCTGCCAGGGGAGCGGGTGGGCCTGATCGGGCCAAACGGCGCCGGCAAAACGACCTTCTTTCTGGTGAGCTGCGGGGTGCTGAAGCCAGACGCAGGGGAAATTGTACTGTTTGGGAAGCCGATGGTGCACGGCGATTTCCGTCCTGAGATCGGCATGGTCTTTCAGAAT
>CAZEBW010000164.1:0-3485 GCA_964510205.1 uncultured Anaerolineae bacterium | reverse complement strand
GGTGGACGATGGTCTGGGGCAGCGCCTGGAAGCTGCCCAGCAGCAGCACCGAGGCCGCCAGCAGGCAGAGCAGGGCAAACAGAGCCGCTGCTCGCCGGCTGTACGCCAGAGTCATCAGCGTGAAAGCGGCGGCAAAGCCCAGCCACGCGCCGCGCGACCAGCTCATGAGCAGCGCTGCGCTCATGATGGCCAGGCCGAGGAGAGCGACTAGGGAATCCGTGACTCGTATATTAGTAGATTCGGGATTCGTAGATTCGTGACGCCCCCCCGAATTTACGAATTTACGAATTCCGAGTGTACGAATATCCAGTGTACGAGCCCCCGGCAGCAGGCCCCACGCTAGCGGCAAAACCAGTCCCAGGTAGCCCCCATACGGATTGGGCTGCTCGAAGGTGCCGTAGGCCCGCACGAAGCGGTCGAGGATGACGAAAGCCGGCGGTCCCACGCGGCCGAAGAACTGGTAGAAGCCCAGCAGGGCCTGGCCGATGCCCGCCAACAGCATCACCAAAACCACAACCCGGGCTTGCTCCCTCTCCAGGACGTTGGCCACGAACAGGTAGATGCCCAGCACCTCCAGCCACTTGAGGATTTCTTTGAAGCTATACTTCAGCGAGAGGGCGCCCGTCAGCGACAGGAGGATGGCTGCCAGAAAGATGAGCAGGGGCAGCACCAGCGGCGGGGGGATGATGTTGACCTCTCTGGCGGCAATCATCTTAGCCAGCCAGGCGGCCAGCACCAGTCCCACCAGCGCCTCCGCCGCCCCCACTGTGAAGCCGCTGATGGCGATTTCCCGCACCGATCCGAAGGGCACGGCGATAATCAGCAGGTACAGGCCGACCTCAGGGCGGATCAAAGTGGCCAGAAAGACGATGCCGCCCAGCACCGCGCCTCCCGCCAGCGTCAAGGGCAGCAGGGCGATGCTCAGGCCGACCGCGAGGACAATGAGCAGCAGCGCTGCGTTGAACAGCGAGCTGTCCCAACTGAGGTATGCAAACTTAGACCCGTTCCCTAAACCACTCAATCGTCTCTCGCAGTCCTTCCTCCAGGCTCACCTCAGGCTGCCAGTTCAGCGCCCGCCTGGCCTTGCTGATGTCCGGGCGGCGCACCTGGGGATCGTCTTTGGTGCGCTCGTCGGTGGGGGTGACGAAAGTGATCTCCGACGAGGAGCCGGAGAGCTCCAGCACTTGGTGGGCGAATTCGAGGATCGTCATCTCATTAGGATTGCCCAAGTTCACGGGGTAAACCTCGTCGGACAGGAGCAGGCGATAGATGCCTTCCACCAAGTCGGATACGTAGCAGAAGCTGCGGGTGCGGGCGCCCTTGTCGTACACGGTCAGCGGCTCGCCGCGCAGGGCCTGGGTGACGAAGTTGCTCACCACCCGCCCGTCGTCCAGCCTCATGCGCGGGCCGAAGGTGTTGAAGATGCGCGCGATGCGCGTGTCCACGCCGTGATAGCGGTGGTAGGCCATGGTCATGGCCTCGGCGAAGCGCTTGGACTCGTCGTACACCCCGCGCGGCCCCACCGGGTTGACGTGGCCCCAGTAGTCCTCGTGCTGGGGATGCACCTGGGGATCGCCGTAGACCTCGGAGGTGGAGGCCAAGAGGAAAGCAGCGCCCTTGGCCAGGGCCAGCCCCAGCGCCTTGTGGGTGCCCAGCGCCCCCACCTTGAGGGTGGGGATGGGCTTCTCCAGGTAATCCACCGGGCTGGGCAGCGACGCCAGGTGGAGGATGGCGTCTAGATGCCCCTCTACGTAGATGTAGTTCGTCACGTCGTGTTTGACGAAAGTGAAATCGTCCCGGCCCGCCAGGTGAGCGATGTTGTCAACGGTGCTGGTGCTCAGGTTGTCCATGGCGATGACCTGGTGTCCTTCGGCCAGGAAACGATCGCAGAGGTGCGAGCCGATGAACCCGGCCCCGCCGGTGATAAGGATACGCATCATAACCTCCCTAGATTTGAATCAAGCGGTAGTATACAACAAAGGGGCGATGGCGTCAATTTCCTGATCCCTCCACCCTGGCCACGATCCCCAAAGTCAGGCAGAACACGAAGGCCAGGTCTACCAGGAAGTACGAGTTGTCAATCAGTCCGTGGGCCAGGAAAGCGATCATGCTGGCCATGAGTCCCAACAGCAAAGCCCTCAGGTCGCGGTCTTCCAGTTGGCGATACAAGCGCAGGGTCTTCCTGAAGAAAGCAGCTTGCAGCCACGCGATGGCCATCACTCCCAGGACGCCCAGCCGGGTCCAGAAGTCCAGCACGATGTTGTGGGGGTGGGAGAGGTCCAGCTCCTCCCAGGCCTCGGGCAGGACGTAGCGGGTGCGGTACTGGTAGAGGAAGTTGTCCAATCCCACGCCGAGGAGGGGGTGATCGCGGATCATGTTGAGGCTGCCTTGCCAGAGCTTGAGGCGCAGGAAGGTGGTGCCGCTCTGGGTGTCGAAGAGGGAGGCCAGTCGCTCGGTGCCGATGAGGGGCAGCAGGCTCGCCGCAATGACCAGGATGACGAGCAGTGCGACGAGCAGCGCTCTTCTCCCCCGCATCAGGCCGAGAAAGATGAAGGCGGCCGGCAGCCCCAGCAGCCACGCGCCGCGAGAATAGGTCAGATAAAGGCACAGAACGACCGGCAGCGCGATTAAGCCGTAGGTGGCTCGTCGCCGCAGGGAGCCGCCAAACAGGACGACGGCCGCCAGGATAGGCGCGATCCGTCCCAGAAACAGGCCCAGGTTGTTGGGCGAGCCGTAGACGGCGCGGATGCGGCGCACCCCTTCAGCGGTGATGACCTCGTCGGTGAAGAAGAACTGGTAGAGGCCGATGAGGGAAACGACAAGGGCGGCCAGAATCAGAGCGCCGACGATGCGCCAAAGAGCGCGTTTATCCAGGCGGGCGGCCCTCAGCAGAAAGTAGAATAGGGCTGACTCGAACACCACCACCCGGAACTCCCGCATGGCCACGCCGAAGTTCTGGGCCCATAACAGCGATGCAGCGGCTATGGCGACGAAGAAAACCATAGCCCTATCCAAGCTTGACCAACGACTTCCCCCTTGTCCCTTATCCCTTGTCCCTTGTAACACCCAGGCGGCGAAGCAGAGGAGGGTCAGAATCTCCACCGTCGAAAGACCTATGCCCAGAATGTGCTTGGGGTAGAGATAGAAGGGGATGGAGAAAGCCGCCAGAGCCAGGCCGATGTCCAAGCGCAGGCAGATGGAGGTGGCCAGGAGAGCTAGTGCGAGAAGGCTCAAAACGGGCCAGGGGGAAAAATAGAATACCAGAGCGGCGGCGAGGGGTATGGCCAACTGAACGCCCTCGGGCAGAGCATGATAGCGGTCTACCATCTCGCAGAATCCACCCCCACCCAGCCTCCCCCTGTGAGGGGGAGGGGTCTGGGTTCCCCTCCCTCGGAGGGAGGGGCTAGGGGAGGGTGGGCCTTCCGTATCGCAGAATCCACCCCCCCCCAGCCTCCCCCTGTGGGGGGGGGGGGTCTGGATTCCCC
>CAZEBW010000163.1:0-3538 GCA_964510205.1 uncultured Anaerolineae bacterium | reverse complement strand
CAAACCGCGCGCCCTCGCAATGACACCGCTGCCCATGTCATTGCGAGCCGAAGGCGAAGCAATCCCCTATCAGCAAATTGGAGATTGGTTCGGGCGAAAAAGGCGCGCCCTCGCAATGGCGCCGCTGCGGGGACTTCGGCCCCGCACTTTGCCCAACACCATTATAACACAAAACCGCCCCGCTGTCTGTAGGACAAACCTTCGTTGGCTTGTAGGACCTTTTCTCAAAACCTTGTAGGCCCTGTCCTACAAACAAAAGACCTGCCAGGTCTTGGGGTACAGAGAAACCAGGTTTTTGCCCGCTTGAATAGACGAACCGCTGCTCTGGAGACTCCCTGTGGAGCAAGAGGTCGCGTCCTCAGAGCCAAAAACCTGGTTTCTTTAGCTATTCGACCAATCCCCGTTGGAGGGCATAGCGTATGATTTCAGCCGTGCTGCTCAGACCCAGTTTCTCGAGAATGCGGGCGCGATAGGTGCTGACGGTTTTGACGCTGAGCGACAGCCCCTCGGCGATTTCAGTGATGGATTTCCCGGCGGCGAGCAAGGTCATCACCTGGTATTCGCGGTCCGAGAGGGTCTGGTGGGGCTCTTTTTCCACCTCGCCCTCCAATTCGTCGGCCAGCCTCTCGGCCAGCGACTGGGTGATGTACCTCCCGCCCTCGGCGACCCGGCGAATGGCAGCGATCAGCTCGTTCGGCGCGCTCTCTTTGGTCAAATAGCCGGCGGCGCCGGCCTTCAAGGCCCGCAGCGCGTACTGCTTCTCAGGATACATGCTGAGAATCAAGACGGGCAGATTGGGCTTGAGCGTCTGCAGTTGCTTCAACACCTCCAAGCCACCGCCGTCCGGCATGGAGATGTCGAGCACCAGCACGTCGCAGTCGTGTTCCCGCATCGCCCGCAGCGCTTCGCGCCCCGTGCTGGCCTCGCCGGCGGCCACCATGTCGGGGGCCTCCTCCAGAATCTGCACCACGCCTCGCCGCACCACGGCGTGGTCATCGGCGACAAATACTCGGATCATTTCCACTTTCCTCCCAGTGTCATTGCGAGCAGAGCGAAGCAATCCCCCTCTCGCGAATTGGGGATTGCTTCGGGCGCAAACCCCGCGCCCTCGCAATGACACCGCTGGCCATGTCATTGCGAGCAGAGCGAAGCAATCTCCTACCGGCAAGTTGGGGATTGCTTCGGCGGGGGATTGCTTCGGGCGCAAACCCCGCGCCCTCGCAATGACACCGCTGCCCATGTCATTGCGAGCCGAAGGCGAAGCAATCTCCTACCAGCAAGTTGGAGATTGCTTCGGCGGAAAAGCGCCGCCTCGCAATGACACACTGAAGCGATCTCCAACTTACAGCTCGTCGTACAAGTCTTTCCACCCGCTATTCATCGCGTTGATCAGATCAATCTTCTTTCGCCTTGAACCACCTTTGATTTGCTTCTCCCTAGCAATTGCTGAGTATGCATCATCGCATACCTCATAGTACACGAGCTTGGTGATGTTGTATTTGCTTGTGAAGCCCCCTCCCAACCCTGATTTGTGTTCGTAAACCCTTCTTTTCAGATCATTGGTTACGCCCGTGTAAAGCACAGTATTGTACTTGTTGGTCATGATGTAGACATAGTATTGTTTGTTCATTGGTTTCCTTACTAGGTCATTGTGTGTCTTCCATGGCGCATCGCGCCCTCCGTAGGGGGCGGAAACTTCGTCGTGTCATTGCGAGCGTAGCGAAGCAATCCCCCTCTCGCGAATTGGGGATTGCTTTGGGCGCAAACCCCGCGCCCTCGCAATGACACCGCTGCCCATGTCATTGCGAGCCGAAGGCGAAGCGATCTCCTACCAGCAAGTTGGGGATTGCTTCGGCGGGGGATTGCTTCGGCGGAAAAGCGCCGCCTTGCAAAGACACCGCTGGCCATGTCATTGCGAGCCGAAGGCGAAGCGATCTCCTACCCGCAAGTTGGAGATTGCTTCGGCGGGGGATTGCTTCGGCGGAAAAGCGCCGCCTCGCAATGACACCGCTGGCCATGTCATTGCGAGCCGAAGGCGAAGCAATCTCCACGCCGCAATGGGAGATTGCTTCGGGCGCAAACCCCGCGCCCTCGCAATGACACTGACCTGAGATCAAACAATGTCAAGTATTAGGCCGAGGTATCTGCACAGTAACCGTCGTCCCCTGTCCCGCAACGCCCTTGAAAGTGACGTCGCCGCCCCAGGAGCGAGCGCGCTCCCGCATCCCCATCAGCCCCAGCGATCTAGAATTGTAGATGTCGCCCTCGGTGATCCCCTGGCCATTGTCGCGTATGGCCAGCGTTAGCTCGTCTGGGCTGACTTCTAGCTCGATGCGCACCTCGGTTGCCTGGGCATGACGGGCGATGTTGGTCAGCGTCTCTTGAAAGATGCGAAAGACGGCGGTGGCGAGGTCGGGATTGAGGGCGATTTCCTCGTGGCTCGTGTACAGTTCACAATCAATTTCGGTTCGCTCGGCGAACTCCTGGGTCTGCCATTCGATGGCCGCAACCAGCCCCAGGTCATCCAGCAGTCCCGGCCGCAGCTCGGTGGCTATGTGTCGCACTGTGTGGATGGTATAGTCAATCAGGTCGGACATGATGCTGGCCTTTTCCGCCAGGCTGGGGGCGTCTTTGGGCAGTCGTTTGGCTAACCACGACAAGTCCATCTTCAGCGCGGTCAGCGCCTGGCCGAACTCGTCGTGGACCTCGCGTGCGATGTAGGCGCGCTCTTCTTCGCGGGCCGTTTGCAAGTAGTTGGCCAGATCGCGCAGTTGCTGGCGCGCAGCCTGCTCGGCCTCGTACAGCCGGGCGTTCTCGATGGCCATGCCAACCTGGTTGCCGATGTGACTCAGTAAGCCCAGGTGATCGGGCTTGAAGTAATCCTCCTGATGCGAGACCAGGGTCATCACCCCCAGCACCTTGCCTCTAGATCTGATGGGCACGCCGGCGTAGGATTGCAATCCCTCTCGAACGCCAGACGGGGAAATGTCCCTGGCATTTTTGCCAAGAGCGGTCACTAGAGGTCTGCCCGACTTCGCCACGTGCCCCGATAGCCCCTCGCCCGGCTTGAACCCGGTGACCTCCTGAAGCACGGCCTGCGAAATCCCGTAGTGGACAACTGGAGCGAAGGTTTGGCTGGTTTCGTCGAAGAGGTATATCAGTCCTCCGTCAGCGTTCAGCGCGGCCAGCGTCTTTCCCAGAGCAGCGTCCAAGACCTCTTCCAGGTCTAGAGATTGGCTCACCACAGCAGCGATGGCATTGAGGATAGCCGACTCCTCGTTGCGTCTCCGCAGCGTCTCCTCGGCCCGCTTGCGCTCGGTGATGTCGGTCACCAAAGCGAAGAAGCCTCTGACCTTTCCCTGGTCGTCCGCATCTGGAACGTAGTCGGCGAGCACCCAGCGCGTGCCACCAGTTGCGTATGGAAGGGCCTCTTCGTAGCGCACTCCCTGGCCTGATAAGGCAGCATCAACGCAATCTTTTATGGCTTCATAGGTGTCCTCACCGAGAACCTGCCTGTAGTGCTTCCCAACGATCTCTG
>CAZEBW010000162.1:0-3551 GCA_964510205.1 uncultured Anaerolineae bacterium | reverse complement strand
GATCCTGTCGTCAAAGACGCGGCCTACGACTTCTTCTCGTACATGGCGCAGCCGGCCCAGGCCAATGAGGACGTCACCATCGGCAAGACAGGGTACAACCCCTATCGCGTCTCGCAGTTCCTGAACCGCCAGCAGTGGGTGGAAGCAGGGTTCAGCCCGCAGGGGGCTGCCGACTACCTGGGCGCCATTGAACGGAGCCTGAACAGCCCGAACATGGTCCTGGACCTGCGCATCCCGCAGAACCAGCGCTATCAACAGGTCGTGCTCGATCAGGCCGTCAGTCAGTTCCTGGCCGGCGAGCTCACCAAAGAGGAGACCATGGAGCAGATCCACGTCGGCTGGGAGGAGATCACCGAGGAACTCAGCCGCGAAGAGCAACGAGCCGCCTACCTGGGCACCCTTGGTGTCACCAGATAGATCATCCATGTTCGTTGACTGAGGTCTAGAACACGAACCTCAAGGCCCGGGCCCACCGGGCCTTGAGGCCCCTTCTCTTACCCTTAGCAATGGGACAAACCGATGCAAGCTGAACGAGAAAGTCGAGACCCAGCGCGGTCGGGAGCAGACCGGGCGACCACCTGGTCTCCCGACAGCCGATGGGACTGGCTGAGCACACGCGCAGAACGGTTGGCGGGCCACGTCTTCATCTGGCCGGCCGTGCTCGTCGTGCTCTTATTGGCTATCTTCCCTCTATTCGTCTCGCTCTATCTGTCGCTGTCGCGCTTCAAGTTCGTCAAGGGCGGGTTCGAGCTCAACTATGTTGGGCTGGCCAACTACCGCAAGCTGCTGGCCGGCACCGAGCAGAGCCACTTCCTGGGCGCTCTGGCTGATCCCTCGCCCCTTGGCTGGCTGATCCTCATCCTTGCTGTCGCCCTCATCATTCTATTCCTGTTCCGCTACATTCGCAGCCCGCGCCTCTCGGCCGTTGGGCTGTTCGGACGCAGCTTGATTGCCGTTTTCCTGAGTGCGAGTATTTGGCTCGTCGTGCGGACCCTCAGCGGCGATGGCCGGCCAGGCACACTGGTTGTCACCTGGATCTTCGTATTCGTCGGACTCTTCTTTCAATACTGCCTGGGACTTGGCCTGGCATTGCTGACAACGCAGCGTCTGCCCGGGCGCCGTTTCTTTCGCGTTGTCTTCCTGCTGCCCATGATGATCACCCCGGTGGGCGTCGCCTACCTGTTCCGCATGTTGACCGATACGGACAAGGGACCATTCCAGCCCATCTGGCAGGCGGTGGGATTAGGGCTCTACTCGTGGGTCAACGATCCTTGGGGCGCGCGCGCAGCCGTGATGATCGGCGACATCTGGCAATGGACCCCCTTCATGTTCATCGTACTGCTAGCTGCCTTGGAAGGCCAATCGGTAGAGCTGATTGAAGCAGCCCTAGTGGATGGCGCTAACCGCTGGGAGATATTCTGGAACATCACCTTGCCGCAAATCTTGCCCGTCAGCACAACCTTAATTCTAATCCGGATGATCGAGGCCTTCAAGATCGTTGACCTGCCGAACGTGCTCACGAACGGTGGTCCGGGCACGGCGACGGAGTCACTGACACTACACGCCTTCATCGCCTGGCGCACGCTCGACCTCGGGGGATCAGCGGCCATCGCCTACAGCCTCTTGTTTGTTGTCACACTGATCGCACTTTCCTATGTCAATCTGGCACGGCCTGAGGTAAGGGAGTGACAAGGCAGATGCTAAAACGTTTGTTTCGAAGCCGATCCCCTTTGCACCCATCGCCCGCCATCATGGTGCTTTCGTATCTGATCCTGGGGGTCTGGACCGTCGTCGTTCTGTTTCCCCTCTACTGGCTCCTAGTGACGTCGTTCAAGCTCCCCATCCAGGTGAACCAGGGACCATTTTACTTGCCCTTCATCGACTTCCAGCCATCGCTGCACGCTTGGGAGTACATTCTGGTCGGCGATTTGAGCAACGATACCATACGGCCGTACATTAACACAGTGATCGTAGCGCTCACCAGTGCTGCGTTTGCGATGTTGTTGGGAACGACGGCCGCATACGGGCTGACGCGGTTCGAGTACCGCCCAACACTGGGTGCAATTTTGATGTTCATCGGTTGTCTGGCGCTGGCTATCGTTGCTGTCTTTCTGGGCGTCCCCTGGCAGATAGCGATGGTGGCCGGCATCGCCTTGTTCATCGTGTTGCTGCAAACAATAGGCAAACGCTTTGAGCGATCTCTGGGTAACGACGACATCGCTTTCTGGTTGATCTCCCAGCGCATACTGCCCCCCGTAGCCGTCGTGATTCCCATCTATGTGCTCTTTCAACAACTCCACTTGCTGGATAGCCGGACCGCCCTCATCATAACCTACCTAGCCGTCAACCTACCGATCGTCGTGTGGCTGATGCGAGACTACTTCCAGAGTATTCCACTGGAAGTGGAAGAGTGCGCGGCCATTGACGGGGCATCGCGGTTCCGCATCTTCTGGTCCATCGTACTGCCTCTTTCAGTGCCTGGCCTAGTCGCCACGTTCTTGTTCGTGCTGGTTTTTGCCTGGAATGAGTACCTCTTGGCTCTGTTTCTTTCAGGCGCCAAGTCTCAGACCTTGCCACTGACGGTAGCAGCCCAGAACGCAACCCGCGGCCCCCAGTGGTGGTACATGTCCGTCCTGATTTTGATCATGATTGTTCCGGTTATTATCATGGCCATCTTGCTCGAGCGCTACATCGCACGCGGGTTGTTGGTTGGCGCTATTAAGGGGTGAGGGGTTGCAGCGTCGAACAGATGCCCAAACGTTGGTGGTTCGCAAATCCAATTTTAGCTGTGGAAAGCTGTTCGTAGTAAGCCACGGAACGCAGTGGAGTGGCGTTGGAGCCGATGGCACTCCGCTGACGCTGCGTGTCTGACTACAAACAGCCGCAAAGTTAGAATTACTGGTAGATAGTTCGCTTGCTGGCGTGAGTGGATGGAGGGTGTTATAATTACGCAGGGGATGGCAAGAAAGGGTAAAAACAGTATGGATAAGAAAACACATACAGTTACTCGACCATCTGAACAGCGGCCGCCGGCTGTAGAAACCCCGGGTCACTGGCCACGGGATATCCTGGAGGCGCATGCTCGTTATCCCGGCCCGTATACCATAGAAAACGCCGAAACCATACTAGAGGAGGAACCGGTTGAACTCTACAACGGCTGGCTGGTGTGGCAGGAAATGACTGACGTTGCAGAACGGCGCGTAGTCGCCAATATTCAAGCGATGCTCGACACCTCAGCGCGCAATGCTGGCTTCGGCCAGACGCTGCCCGATCAACTGGAATGCCTACTGAGCAATGGCGATACAGTCAAGCCCGACGCCAGCCTGATCTCGTGGCAGCGTCTGAAAGATGATGTCAAGCCAATCGGCCCCAACGAGCGTCCCATCCTGATAGGGGGGCCAGAGTTGGTGATAGAAGTGCGCTCCCCTTCCAACTGGCGCGCCCAGGAGAAGCGCAAACGGGAGTTCTATTTCGCCAACAACGTGCAGATTGTGTGGGATGTAGATGAGGAACGCCAGGTGATCTGGGTATACCGCGCCGAGGCACCGGAC
>CAZEBW010000161.1:0-3552 GCA_964510205.1 uncultured Anaerolineae bacterium | reverse complement strand
AGGGTGTGGGTGTGGGCATGGGAGTAGAAGTGGAAGTGGAAGTGGAGGTAGGAGTGCAAGTAGGCGAAGAAGTGGGGGACGGAGTGACAGAGGGAGTGGAGGATGGAGTGAGGGAGGGTGTGGCCGTGGGAGAGGGGGGCGGGATATAGTAGGTCCTGGTCAGAGCTGTCAAGAGGGCTACCGCGCCAGCCAGCAGCATAGCAATCAGCTTCCAACTTCCATGGTCTAACTTCCAATCTCTAATATCCAACTTCCAACCTCCAAGCTCAAGGATAGACGTGACTACTCAGGCTGTCATTGCGAGCGAAGCGAAGCAATCCCCTGGCTTGCCGCAATCTCCTACCAGCAAGTTGGGGATTGCTTCGGCGCAAACAGCGCACCTCGCAATGACACGGGCTGAGCAGTTATGGATAGACGTGCTGCACCAGGGGAGAGCCATCCTCAGCCAGGCGCAAGCGGGGCTGGGCGTCGTTCACGATGCGGGCCAGATAGAGGTCCACGCTGCGCACCCCGTCCGGGGCCAGCACCGCCCGCAGGAGGGCCGTGTCCCGCGTGCGCTCGATGACGTCCATGTCGAACACGAAATTGCCCAGGCTGTAGACGATGGGCACCCCCTGATAGACTTCCACGTCCTGCAGCACGTGGGGGTGGTGGCCGATGACCAGGGCGGCGCCGGCCTCCACGGCGGCGTGGGCCACGGCTCGCTGCTGCTGATTGGCCTGGGCTTCGTACTCGGTACCCATGTGCAGGATGACGATTATCAGGTCGGCCTCCTCTCGGGCTTGGGCCACGGCCTTGCGCACCGGCTCCGCTTCGGCCCAGGCCACGTCGGTGGCGGTGGGCACCTCCAGGGAGCCTCGCCAGCGAGGGGCGGCGAAGGCCAGGAAGCCCACTTTGATGCCCTTGACCTCCAGCACCGTCGGCTGGTGAGCAGCGGCCTCCCCACGCCCCACGCCGACGGTGGCGATGCCTGTTAGCGAAGCGGCGTCCCCTGTTAGCGAAGCGGCGTCCCCTGTTAGCGAAGCGGCGTCCTCCAGCGCGGCCAGGGTGTCGTCCATGCTGTCTGGGGGAAAGTCGAGGATGTGGTTGTTGGCCAGGGAGAGGACGTCGAAGCCCACCGTGCGCAGCGCTGGGAGGTGCTCCGGATGGGCGCGGAAAAGGAAGCGTTTGTCGGCGGGGCTGCCGCCCACGGTGAAAGGGGTCTCCAGATTGCCCACGGCGATGTCGGCAGCTTGCAGCAAGGGGTAGACAGCCTGGAACGGGTAGAGGGAGCCGTACTGGTTCATGCGCTCCTCTACCGTGCGGGCCAACATGATGTCCCCCACGGCTAGCAGTTCGATCTCGTCGTCGGCGACGGGAGGAAGGGGGGGATTGGATATTGGGTATTGGATATTGGGAGATGGTACGGAGAGCTCCCAGGCCAGACCTGCTGTCAGGGCATACACCTGCCAGCCGGTGCGCGCCAGGATCTCTGGCTGCCCGTCGCCGTCCAGGTCGTGTACGCGCAGGCCGCGCACGGCTCCGCCCAGCGCGGCGCCGCCCCGGGGTCGCCCCCAGCGGTCGAGCACCCACACCGCGCCATCGTCGCCGCCGATGATCACCTCCGGCCAGGCGGCGCCGTCTAGATCAGCCGCCGCCACGGCCCACACCCCGGCGGGCGCCTGGTACCGCCAGAGCTGGGCGCCGTCGGCGGAGAAGGCGTAGACGCCCGGCTCTGGGTCTCCGCAGGCGACGAGAACTTCCATCAGACCATCACCTTCCAGGTCGGCGGCGGCCAGGTCGGTCACGGAGCAAGTTGGCAAGTGTGCAAGTTGGCAAGTCTGCAAGTTTGCAAGTGTGCAAGTGTGCAAGTCTGCTGATTTGTTGATTTGCTGATTTACGAGGTCTCCGGTGCTGGAACCGGCTATGAGCTCCTGTTGCCCGTCGCCATCCAAATCGGCCAGCCGCACCCGCCGCACGTATCCGTCCAGGTCGGCCAGGGGGTGCAGGTCGCCGCTGGGGGACAGCAGATACAGCGCGCCCTTGTTGGTGGCGATGGCTGCTGTCCCATCGGGAGCGCTGTCCAGGGCCGAGGCGTATTCCACGCCCGCCTCGCCGACCGGGTAACGCTGGTGCAACGTGCCGTCGGCGTTTACCTGGTGGACGTAACCGTCCCAGGAGGCGGCCAAGACTTGGGTGGAAGAGGACAGGGCAGTGATGCGGCTGTTGGTGCAGTATCGCCAGCGCTGGCGGCCCGTGCCATCCAGGGCGTAGAGGCAGTTGTCGTCGGAGCCGACGAGGACCGTGGGTTGGCCGTCCAGATCGGCCACCCGAACGGTGTAGACGCTGGCCTGGGCGCGGTGTTTCCACAGAGGCTGGCCCGACGCGTTGGCGGCGTAGGTGTGTTTGTCGAGGGAGGCGATCAGCACCTGGGCGCGGTCATCGCCTGCCCCCCCTCTTTCCCCCCCAACGTTGGGGGGGATGAAGGGGGGGCGAACGGCCAGATCGGTGACCGTGCCCCAGGTCTGGAAGCGCCAGCGCTCGTGCAGGGCCAGGGGGCGCAGGGGAGGGGGCGGGAAAGCGGCGGCGGCCCCGTAGTGGGCGAAGGCGGCGTGGAAGAAGTTGTAGAGGATGCGTTCGTTTCCTTCTTCTTCGGCGTCGGAGACGCCTCCTACGGTGCTGGAGACGCCTCCTACGGTTTGGTAGCCGCGCTCGATCATGGGCTCGATTTCGTCCGCGGGCAGGGAGAGGCGGGAGTTGGAACGCAGGATGGTCTCTCCTCGCTGCGGGTTGATTTCGGGGTGGAATTGCACGCCCCACACCGGCGCCTGGCCGTAGCGGAAAGCCTGCACCGGGCAGAGAGGCGATGAGGCCGCTTCATCACATGACGTCGCGGCCAGCACGGTCGCTTGCGGCGGGAGGGCCGTCACCAGCTCGGTGTGGTAGTGGAAGGGGAAAAACTCTGGCGGGACTCCGTGGAAGAGCGGGTCGTTCATGCCGGCCTCGTTGAGCTGCACGGGGAGCCAGCCTACTTCTTGCTCGCCGAATTCCACTTCGCCGCCCAAGACATCGGCCAGCAATTGGTGGCCCAGGCAGATGCCCAGGATGGGCAGCTCGAGATCCAGGGCCTGGCCCAGGAAATCGGCCTCGTCGCGGAGGAAGGGGTAGGCGTCCACATCGTGGGGCGACATAGGGCCGCCGGACAGGACGATGATCTGTCCCCATTCCGGCGGCGGCAGGGAGTCGCCGGCGTAGACTCGCAGTCGCTCGAAGGGCAGCCCCAGGCGGGTCAGGTAGTCGGCCACGCCAGCGGCTCGCTCCTCGGCGTGTTCGACGACCAGGATGCGTGGAGTCAGAGGTGTTGGCGTGGGCGAGGGAGAGGGAGTCGGAGTGACGGAGGGAGAGGGGGAAGGAGAACGGGGATATTGGGTATTGGATATTGGATATTGGGTGGAAGTGCAAGACGGGGTGGGCGAGGGAGAAGGTGTCGGCGTTGAAGTTGAGGTTGGAATGGGGGTGGAGGTAGGAGTGGAAGTAGGCGAGGGGGTGGGGGTAGGAGACGGGGAGATGGGG
>CAZEBW010000160.1:0-3557 GCA_964510205.1 uncultured Anaerolineae bacterium | reverse complement strand
AAGACGGCCAAGCAACTGCTCCTGGAGCAACTGGATCTGCTAGATAAGAGGATGAAGGAAGTCGCGGTAGACTTCTACCACAACGACACCCAGCGTCTGATGGCTCACGGTCGCTTCCTGGAGGAGAAGTTCCGCACAACCGACCTGTGGTTTGCGGCGGAGACGTAGCTAGCGGGGTCCTACTCCGCTTTTGTGAGGGGGACCATGCCCACCAAGCTCAAGATCCGCAGACCAATTCCGGGATGCCTAGCGAATCTCTGGATAGGCATACTGGTCTTCGGAGGGATAGCTCTGGGTATTTGGTTCTTGCTGTTCGTGCGGCAATGATGGCTTTCCGCCTGGTTGCCGACCGTATGCCTGATGTCCGTTCTTCTTCCTCTCCTACTCGTTATCATCAATTGGATCGTCGGTAGGGTCGTAGACACCAGTTAGGATTGAATTCATTTGGAAGTATCGAGGAGGGTAATGTGAACGTAAGAGAGCAGGATTCTGCACCTGAAGAGACGGTTGTGGGCCGCCAGCGTCCCTTCTTGGTAACGGCTACTGCGGCACTACTGGGGCTAGGCGCTGCGGGAGCCATCGTTGGAGGGATCTTCCTCAGCCTACGCGCCGAGGAGGGAGCGCCAGACACCTGGCAGATCCTCTTAGCCGCCCTCATCGTGGCCTCGGCGGGGGCCTTGCTCGCGCGGGGCCTGTGGAGATTGCAGAACTGGGTGCGGACGGCCGTCATCCTGCTGCTGGTCATCATCGGACTTTACTACGGCTTGAACGTGGTGTTCGATGCGGCAGCCGAGATCTTCGGCGGGGAGCACGTGGTCCCTGTGGGCGCGATCTTGATTATCACCTTCAAGGCGCTGCTTCGACTCGTCGCCACCGGCTTTGTTCCCGTGGCCATGATCTACGGCTTGAGCAGACTTGCCGCGGATTTCCACGAAAGCCCTGGCCAACGAGCGTTCGTGGATCGCGGGGTGCGATACGTTCTGCTGGCGACCGCTCTCAGCTCCATCTTCATCGTCTTTCTCATCATCGTGTTCACCGTCCTGGGATCGCGGGAGGCCATTGAGGAGATCGGCCTGAGGACCATGCTCTTGGGAACCGTCTGGCGGCCCGGTTCGATCATCGGCACCGACGAGGCCCAGTTCGGCCTGATCCCCATGATCATCGGCTCGGTTCTAGCCACCTTCGGCGCGGTCGTGCTTGGCGTGCCACTATCCATCGGGACGGCCATCCTGCTGGCAGAGGTCGCCCCGCCCAGCGTGCGAGAGATCGTGCGGCCGGCGGTGGAGCTGCTGGCTGGCATCCCTTCGGTTGTCTACGGCTTGTTTGGCATGGTGGTACTGGCGCCCCTGATCCGAAAGATCCAGGTGCCGTACAACACCGGCTTCGGTCTCCTCAATGCCTCCATCGTTCTGGCGGTGATGCTCATCCCCACGGTCACTAACATTGCCGAGGACGCCCTTCGCGCTGTGCCCAAGCACTACAAAGAGGGTTCCCTGGCCCTGGGCGCCACCCACTGGCAAACCATCCTTCGTGTCATACTGCCCGCCGCCCGTTCTGGCATCGTCGCCGCCGTCATCCTGGGCGTCGGGCGGGCTTTGGGGGAAACGATGGCCATGATCATGGTCATTGGCAACTCCATCGCCATCCCCAGCCCCCTGAACGACAATCCGCTGACCCTGTTCCTGAGCACGGCCCGCACCCTGACAGGAAACGTCGCCGTGGAGATCAACTACGCCGCCGGCGCTCATCGCAGCGCCCTGTTCTTCACCGGCGTGTTGCTCTTCCTGATGATTCTCCTGGTCAACAGCCTGGCCCGATACCTGATGAGAGAGAGGTTGCCGTCATGAGCACAGAGATAGCTTCACGCGCTTCCCCCCCCCCTCTTTCCCCCCCAACTTTGGGGGGGATGAAGGGGGGGCGCAAAGCGGCACAGCAGACTTCAGGGAACCTGGCCCGCCGCAAGCTAGCTCAAAACGTAGCTTTCGCGTTCGTCTGGCTGGCTGCATTCGTGGCCGTCGCCGCTCTGATCTGGATCATCGGCTACGTGATGGTGCAGGGCGTGCAGGAGATCAACCTGGAGTTTCTGACCACCCGGCCCATGGGCGGCGTGACCGGCGAGGGGGGAATGTCCACCACCATTGTCACCACCCTCTATCTGGTGGTGCTGACCATCGCCATCGCCACGCCATTCGGGGTCGGCGCGGCGATCTACCTGGTGGAGTACGCGGGCGAGGCCGAACGCGACAATCGTTGGATATCGCGCCTCATTACGGTGGCCCGCACCGGCATCGAGATCCTGGCCGGCGTGCCGTCCATCCTCTTCGGCCTGTTTGGGTTCGCCCTGTTTGTGGTGGCTTTGGAATTCGGGTTCTCGCTGCTCTCGGCGGGGCTGAGCGGGGCCTGTCTCATCTTGCCGGTCATCATTCGCACTTCCGAGGAGGCGCTGCTGGCCGTGCCCCGCTCCTATCGCCAGGGCAGCCTGGCGCTGGGGGCCACCAAGTGGCAGACCACGGTGAACGTGGTGCTGCCCGCTGCCCTGCCGGGCATCATCACCGGGGTTGTCCTCAGCGTGGGTCGCGTCGTGGCCGAGACTGCCATCTTCTGGGTCACGCTGGGCGGAAGCTATCGTCTACCCACTGGTCTCAGATCCGGAGGACGGTCCATGGCCCTGCACGTCTACATGCTGGCGGGGGAAACCACGGCCTTTGACAAGGCCATGGCCACCGCCGCCATCCTGATCGCCATCATCATCGTGCTCAATCTCGTCATCAACTACACCTCGCGTCGCTTTTCGGCCAGAATGATGGGGAGGAAATAGACACATGGAAACCAACAAAACCAAGCTGCGAGCGCAGGACTTCAGCGTGTTCTATGGAGACTTCCAGGCCCTGCGCGACCTCACCATGGACATTCCCATTCACCAGGTCACGGCCGTCATCGGGCCTTCCGGATGCGGAAAAAGCACCTTTATCCGCGCTTTTAACCGCATGAACGATCTGATTCCTACCTCGCACGCCGAGGGAGGGATCTTTATGGATGGCCATGACCTGTACGAGATAGATGCGGTGGAGCTCCGCAAGCGGGTGGGGATGGTCTTTCAGAGGCCCAATCCCTTTCCCAAGACCATCTTCGACAACGTGGCCTATGGTCCCCGCGCCCACGGGCTGCGGGACCGGGTGTCGCTGTCTGAAACTGTGGAGCGCAGCCTGCGCGACGCCGCTCTCTGGGACGAGGTCAAGGACGATCTGGACAAGTCGGGGGTGGCCCTGTCGGGCGGGCAGCAGCAGCGGCTCTGCATTGCACGAGCTCTGGCCGTGGAGCCGGAGGTGATCCTGATGGACGAGCCTTGCTCGGCTCTGGACCCCATTGCCACGCTGCGCATCGAGGAGTTGATCCGAACGCTGAAGGAGAACTACACCATCGTCATCGTCACCCACAACATGCAGCAGGCGGCGCGGGTATCGGACTTCACAGCCTTCTTCAACATGGAGGAGGATCGGGCCGGGTATCTGGTGGAGTACGGGCTAACCCAGCGGATTTTCACCAACCCACGGGAA
>CAZEBW010000159.1:0-3632 GCA_964510205.1 uncultured Anaerolineae bacterium | reverse complement strand
GCTTCGGTTGCCTCTATTATACCATATCATGATGTGATAACAAGACAGTCAGGGGGTTTGCGAGCGCATATCCACAGCATATAGTGTAACGTCCTTTGGCGTTATGGAACTTCCTACATCATTTTAGCAGAAAGTAAAGACTACTACATTTCGCCTGTTAACGATGTCTGCTACATGACACCTACAGTCTACGGCGGAGAGCCGATTTTTACCATAGTCTACCGTCACACATCTATTCAATCATCCTCAGGCCACGAAGCCATTTTTGCACATAGCCTTCAGGTCTACACGGTCACATATTGTGCCAGGGGGGAAAGAAAATATGACAGAAACTGCGGCTGAACGGCTGTTGCAGCAAATTGAGAATGATCGCCAACGCATCATCGAATTTGAGCAAGCTCTGATTAGAATCCCCAGCGAGACGGGAAATGAGAAGACCTGCCAGGAGTTTCTGGCCGACTGGCTGACTCGGGATGGGTATCGGATAGATATCTTTACTCCCGATGAGGTGTTGGGAATGAAAGAGTTCCCTGGCCGACCAGCAGGGGCAGACTATACCGACCGTCCTAACGTGGTGGCAGTTCACAAAGGAAGCGGAGGGGGCAGATCTCTTTTGCTGATGGCCCATGTTGACACAGTACCTGTCGGCCCATCAGAACACTGGACCTTTGGACCCTATGATGCCACCATTACCGACGGCAAGATTTATGGCCGTGGCGCAGAAGACGACAAGGCAGGGATCACCGCGCAGACCATGGCCCTTGAGTGTATCCACCGGGCCGGTTTCCAATTGAAAGGTGATGTGCTCCTCTGTTCCGTTGTAGACGAGGAAGGTGGCGGTGGTATGGGATCGCAGGCTTGCATGGCCCGAGGATACCGTGCTGACGCTGGAATATACTGCGATGGCATTAACATGGCAGTGCACCCTGCAAACCTGGGCAATGTACGTGGCTACATCCGCTTCAACAGCGGGGCCAAGCAGATGGGTCTTGACGAAACCAAGGTCTGTCTTGACACGCTGTATGATAGCCTTATCGCTCTTAGAGAAGCGCGACGTGATGCGTTCGAAGCCCATTACCTCTACGGTGGCACCATGTGGCCGGGATGCAATGTCTACTGTGCTCACCTGAGCATAGGCCACGACATGGGAGTTGCCTTTGGCGACGGATTGATGAAGGTGTACGCGTTCCTACTGCCGGGGACAAAGCCCGAGGAGTTCCAGCAAGTGATCGAGAGTAGGGTTCGGCAGGTGTGGGACACATTGAATCTGGTAGTCCCTGCACCTGCTATAGAATGGTCTGGCCGCCAACTAGAACCCTATGAGATCTCTCTCGACGACCCGATCATCAAGACTTTGCGGCAGGCTGGTGAACAAGTAACGGGTGAACCTATGCCGGTTGAAGGACAGCCGGGATCAGACCTCTACATCCTGGGCAACTACTCTGACGGCATGCCTTCTGTGGCCACTGGCCCAGGGAGGTTTGGAGTAGCAGAGGGGTCACATCAACCAAATGAGAGCATTTCTATAGATGAGAGGTTGATGCCCTTCGTCAAGACGATCGCCCTGGCGATGCTCAATTGGTGCGGCTGGGAGAGGAAGAAATGAGGCTCTCCGTCAAACTTCGTGAATCGGGTAAGCTGAGTGTGGAGGCATCGCATTGTCAACAAATGTGGTCTTTCGTAAACTCGTGCCTCTCAGGGCATTTTACGAAGTCGTGCCCCTTTGCACCTTGACAATTTGAGCTGTGCAGGGCAAGCTTTCCTCCAGAGATTTCAACGGGAGGAGAGCAATGCCAGCGACACGTCCTACCACTGTTCAACAGCGTCAGGAAATGGCGCGCTTGGCGGATCAAGGTGAGTCTTATCAGTCCGTGGCTGCTCAGACTGGCGTCTCATTCTGGACAGCCGGGAAATGGATTCGGAAAGCCCGGCGGGGTGGATTGGCTGCTCTGGTGACCGTCTTGGGCCGCCCAGCCACCGGCCCTATGTCGACGTTCGACCCTTTGGTACGTTATGTAGGCCTGCGTCTCAAGCGCCAGCATAGGACTTGGGGAGCAGCCTATGTGGTGAAGAAAATGGGCGAACGCCCCTCGCTGAAGGGCAAGAAGCTGCCCAGCCCCACTGTAGTGTGGTGTTACTGGCGCAGTTTTGGTGATCGTCTGTTCCCCAGGCGTCGCCCCGCACAGCCGAAACGGCCACCAGCGGGCGTGGTGCACGGGGTGTGGTAGATGGATGCCAAAGAGTCTGTGCCCGTCGACGGAGTGGGTGTGGTCACCTTCAACCAGGCTCGCGATGAGTTCGGATGCGCCACCGTGATGCACCGCATTCATCCTGCCAAGTGGCCAGAGCAGCGGATTGTCAAGCTGACCACCTCCGAGGTGCAACAGGACTCTCGCATCGCCTTCATCCAATGGGGGATGCCCGAGGCAATCCAGACCGACCAGGCCTCGATCTATGTGGATGATGACCCCACGCCATTCCCCACGCGGTTGACCCTGTGGTGGGTGGGCTTAGGCATCGAATACCGCCTGGTCTCATCTCCCATGCGCAATGGCTGCATCGAACGAGGTCATCGCACCCTCGATGAGCGCACCTTGGTTGACCAACGTTTCGAAGATGCTGACGAGCTACAGAATCAAGTAGATACAGACTGGTACGAACTCAATGCCGAGTGTCCGTCTTGGACCAAAGGTTGCAATGGTCAGCCGCCGCTGGTCGCCCACCCTGAACTGCTCGTCCCTCGCCGACCATACCGTCCCGAGTGGGAACTGGACTTGTTCGACTTGAAGCGAGTGGACACCTACTTGGCAACTCAGACCTGACTCCCCTGAAAAAAGGTCAGAATCTCAAACGATGCCACTACAAATTGTATCATAGCTACAAACTTGCTACAATTTATAGTGTGCTCAATCATCAAAATGGAGTTTTTTCAGTAGAGTCAGACCTGGATTCGCAAAGTGAGTCCATGCGGACAAGTCTCCTTGGGAGGTCAGCGCTACGGATTGGGCAGAACCTGGGCTGGACAGACAGTCTCCATTCGCTTTGACCCTGAACAACGCCAGGTCGTGCTCACTCAAGTCAGGCCACAGACCAGACGTGGTAAGCGCCAGTCTAAATTGGTCCCAGTTCGTCTGGATGCCAAGGGACTGAGCGTTCAAAAAATCACAGGGATGCCCGCACCTCTGGAGGACTTACCTATCTTGACAATGTTAACTTGGCTTGACAATGACTCAATGTAGTTGGGTTGGGCAATGGCTTTGATTTGACTTGTATTTGAATGATGAGTACTATCGCAATAGATCACGGAACGGGGAATGGTGCTCATGATCAAAGCAAATGCTCACCCTGATGTGTTTGATCCCCAGCGCTGGGGGTTGTCCGATGAGGCAGTGACTGATTTAGCGAATCGTCTATGCCGTTTCTGGCCTCGCTTTCGCCACTGCTTCAAGATCCAGACATGCGATTCCAGTGAATATGCTTGGTTCTATATGCGGGGCTTGCTGACCATGGAACTGGTTCAGACCTGAGATGGCCGAGGTACGCCAACAGCTGGGCCTTCCGTCTAAAAAGCAGTTTGACTTGTATTCCGCACTTTTCCAAAAGGGTTGAGTTGTGGTAGAATTGCGGCACTG
>CAZEBW010000158.1:0-3646 GCA_964510205.1 uncultured Anaerolineae bacterium | reverse complement strand
CGAGGGTGGACAATTAACGATCAAGACTTCGGAAGTTTCAGAAAAACTTCCGAAGTCTGGGAAGTGGCTGGCCATCTCCATCACCGACACGGGCGTGGGCATCTCTGAGGAGAGCCTGGCGAAGGTCTTCGAGCCGCTCTTCACTACCAAGGCCAAGGGGATTGGGCTGGGCCTGGCGGTGGTCAAGACCCTGGTGGAGGGGCATGGAGGCACCATTGAGGTGGAGAGTGAAGCGGGGAAAGGGAGCACGTTCACGGTGAAGCTGCCGGTGGAATGAGCGGGGATTCGGCCATTGGAGGTGATGCTGACGACGACAAGCACTTGATAAGATCGTCTGTCTTATTTATTCGCCCCTCTGAGCACAGGGCGATCCCGTGCTCAGACCAATCGCAGAACAAAGGAGGATTTTCTCATGGCTACTAAAAGAGAAGAGGGGTTGGTCGCTGAGGCGCAGAAGGAGATCATGCAGGAGCTTCCCACTCCGGTCATCCAGGTCTGGGAAGGGATCGTCCTGATGCCTCTGGTGGGCGTCATTGACACCGTCCGCGCCCAGCAGCTCATGGAGAACCTGCTGCAGAGGATCGTGGAGACCGAATCCATGGTGGCCATCCTGGACGTCAAGGGGGTGCCGGTGGTGGACACCCAGGTGGCCGCCCATCTGATCGAGAGCATCGAAGCGGCCAGGATGCTGGGTGCCCAATGCATCATGACGGGTATAAGCCCTCACAACGCCCAGACGCTGATCCGGCTGGGGGTTGACCTCTCCGGGATCATCACGCGGAACACGCTGCGAACCGGCCTGGTGGAGGCTTTCGGGATGCTGGGCTTCAAGGTGGTGAGGGTCGAGGGGTAGGAACCCCATGACTACTCAGGCTGTCATTGCGAGCCGCAGGCGAAGCAATTCCCAAGCCACAAGGAGGAGATTGCTTCGGCGGAAAAGCGTCGCCTCGCAATGACACGGCCTGAGCAGTTACGAAACCCCGAAAGGAGGGGAGATCCCCATGGAAATACCGATATTGAAAACCGGCCACATCCTCATCACGTCCCTCCCCGTGGGCCTGACCGACCGGGAGGCGATACAACTGCAGGACGATATCTTGGCCGAGGTGGCTCGCACCGATGCCAAGGGACTGGTCATTGACATCACGGCCCTGGACGTGGTGGATTCGTTCATGGCCCGGGTGCTCAGCGACACCGCCGACATGGTGGAGCTGATGGGCACCCAGACGGTGATCGTGGGCATGAGCCCGCTAGTGGCCGTCACCCTGGTGCAGATGGGCCGCCGCCTGGTAGGGGTGGAGACAGCCCTCAACCTGGAGAAGGGGCTGGCCAAGCTGCGCCATTTGATCGGGGAGGGCGGCGATGAAACCGATACAACTGGACGTTGACATCATCACCGCCCGTCGGGAGGGGAGGCGGCTGGCCCAGGAGCTGGGTTTCGGCCTGGCCGACCAGACCCGCATCGCCACCGCCATCTCTGAGCTGACCAGAAACGCGGTTCAGCACGCCGGCCGGGGGACGATCACCCTGCGGCCCATCGTGGCTGGCAGCAAGAGGGGACTGGAGGTCGTGGTGGCCGACCAGGGTCCGGGTATAGAGGACGTGGAGTTGGCCATGCATGATGGCTACAGCACCAGCGGTGGCCTGGGCATGGGCCTGCCAGGGGCCAGGCGGTTGGTGCACGAGTTCGACCTCGTATCCCAGCCGGGCGTGGGCACCACGGTGACCATCAGGATGTGGCTGCGGCGAGGCAGAACTTGATCGCCGAGAGACACAACCTGATCGCCGAAGGTCTCCCGACCGAGGCGGGAAGGGCTCGGCCACAGACCTCGCCCAACACCGGTCGGAATCCTTCGCCCATCGTGAGGACGTGAATGACGGGCTCCAAAACGATCATCGTGGAAGAAGAGTCAGACGTCGCGCGGGCCTGTCGGGAAGGGAGGCGGTTGGCCCAGGCCATGGGGTTTGGGCCCACCGCCCAGGCCTGCATCGTCACCAGCATCTCAGAGCTGGCCACCAACCTGGTGTTCCATGCCGGCGGCGGGACCATCACCCTTTCGACCGTAGAGCAGGAGGGCAGGCTAGGGCTGGAGGTGCTCTGCCAGGACAGCGGGCCGGGCATCGAGAACATTGATCTGGCTATGCAGGACGGCTACAGCACCAAGGGCGGCCTGGGGGGAGGGCTGCCGGGGGTCAGGCGCCTGATGGATGAATTCGAGATCCAGTCCCAGGTGGGGGTGGGAACCAAGGTGGCGGCGAGGAAGTGGCTGTAAAGTGTCATTGCGAGCTGCTCCATAGCGCGGTTGCGCTACTCATTGGGAAAGAAACAAACGTAGGTGTCATCGCGAGGAGCGTAGCGACGAAGCGATCCCCAATTCGCTGGCAGGAGATTGCTTCGGCAAAAAGACGCCTCGCAATGACACCGCCCAAGGTTGAGAACCAGCATCACAGCGAGGAAGTGGTTGTCATGGAATTCGGCATAGTGGAACGGCCTTGCCTAGGGGAAACGGTCTCCGGCGACGCCTGTTTCGTCAGAGAGTACGAAGGCCAGACGCTGATCGCCGTAGTAGACGGATTAGGGCACGGCCCGAGAGCCGCGTCGGTGGCCCGCAAGACCACCGGCTACCTGGAGGAGCACTACCGGGAGGAGCTGACCGAGCTCATCCAGGGCTGCCACCAGGCCCTGAAGGGCACGCGGGGAATAGCCATAGGTCTGGTCCGGATTGACCACGGGCGGGCGACCCTGACCTACGTGGGCATCGGGAACGTCGAGATGCGGGTGGTGGGGGAGAAAAGCCACAGCCTGGTCTCCATGCCCGGCATCGTAGGGTACCACGTGCGCAAGATCAGGCCAGAGGAGACAGCGTACCATCCTGGGGACCTGGTCATTATGCACTCCGATGGCGTTTCGGCCAAGTTCAGCTTGGCCCAATATCCTGGCTTGAGGCAAAAGGCCCCCCAGCAGATCGCCGAGGCCATATTCCGGGACTACGCCAGGGGGCACGACGATGCCACCATCGTGGTGGGGCGTGAAACGTGAAGGGAGAACCGATGGCTAAGCAAGAGATGAGAACCGTCTATGAGCGAGTAGTAAAAGGTTATCTGGAAAGCCCTGAAGAGGCTTATCTCTATCAGGCCGCTCAACTGGGGCGCAGGCTGCTGCGAGCAGAGGTGCATCCAGAGGCTATCGTGGAGATGCACGCCCAGGTTATCGAGAGCATCACCAAAGGCTTCTCCTTGGCAAAGCAACTGGAGGCAGTGAGACCAGCGTTTACGCCTTTGCTGGAAGCTATGATGGCCTATGGCCTAGCCTTCCGCGAGCTGCTCGAAGAGCGTAAGCAGGCAGAGGAGAAGGTGAAGGAATACTCCGAGCGGCTGGAGGATATGGTGGAGGAGCGCACCAAAGAACTCCAGGATGCCCAGGAGCAATTGGTGCGTCAGGAGAAGCTGGCCGTGCTGGGGAAATTGGCCGGCGGGGTAGGGCACGAGCTGCGTAACCCCCTGGGGGCCATCAAGAACGCCGCTTACTTTCTCAACATGGTCCTGGAGGAACCCGAGCCAGAGGTGAAGGAGACACTGGAGATCCTGGAGAAGGAAGTGACCACATCGGAAAGGATCATCTCCAGCCTGCTCGATTTCGCCCGCG
>CAZEBW010000157.1:0-3666 GCA_964510205.1 uncultured Anaerolineae bacterium | reverse complement strand
TGATGCCGTGAGTCCAAACCAGGGTTGGGTCTGGCAGGAGTTCGTCCCCGGGCATGCTCCGCGTGATCTCTTCCTCAGTCGCACCCCAACCATGGATCCAAGGCGGCAGCAGCGCCAAGGCGACCGCGACGATGACGACGACGAGCGCCAACCCCCCGAAGAAACGGATGAATTTTGAACGTCGAGACACACCCGGCATCTTGACCTCCGTCCTCTAGTCATGCGAACGCCAGTCAAGCCCTGAGGGTAGGCGGACAAGGGGTAGGGGTGAGAGTCCCGGGATTTCCATCCGCAGAGGCTGCTCTGCGCCCAGCGAGGAAGTAATAGCGTCGAAGTCCACCCGAGCAGTCAGGTCCAGCGAGAGCGGCGTAAGCGAGACCATGCGATCCACTTTCACCGCCCAGACGTCGGAATCCGGTTGGGCCTGGCCGATGTCCTCGACAAAGCTGAGACGACCTCCACCGTTGGTACGGTCGGGCGGCACTGGGAGCAAGGTTCGGCGGCGGCAGAGGCGCGTGAGCCGCCAGGGGGTGCTGGGCTCAGTAGTGGAGGGAACGTTGACGCTGAGCGCATCCACGCCACAAGGAAGTGCGTGAGTGAGCAGTTGCCTGGCAAACCGCCGCGTGAAGACGGTGGCGGCGGAGTAATCCATCCTATCACTCGTATGGCCCGAATCTACCTCCAGCGACACCGCCAGGGCGGGGATGTTGAAGGCGCCTGCCTCCAGCGCAGCGCCCACCGTGCCGGAGATGGTCACCTCAATGCCAAGATTCGTCCCAGGGTTAATGCCGGATACCACAAGCGCTGGACAGCGCGGAGCCAATTCGGCCACGCCGTGGACCACGGCCAGCGCAGGGCTGGCATCCACCGCGTAAGCGACCACCCACTGACCGTTGATCTCGCGCCCGGCAGGCACAATGCGGCCCGTGACGTTGAAGGGCATGGAGCGCCCTCCGCCTGACCACTCACGATCCGGCGCGATCACCAACACCTCCCCCAAGGGCAAAACCGCTTCCACAGTAGCCCAAAGCCCTTCGGAGTCAATACCATCGTCATTCGTAACTAGGATAAGCGGACATTCCATAGCTATCTACTCTCCTTGGCTATTCGTTCCCTACGATCCTTCGTGCTCTGTACTCGTCATAGTCGGGAAGTAACCGCTGATATTCCTCGGACATCAATGGCGATGAGAACATAAAATCAGCAGAAGCTCGATTGCAGGCGATGGGGATGTTCCAGACCACGGCGATCCGCAAGAGAGCCTTCACGTCTGGATCGTGGGGGAGTGGTTCGAGCGGGTCCCAGAAGAAGACCAGAAAATCAATATCCCCCTCTGCGATCTTGGCACCGATTTGCTGATCGCCGCCCAATGGTCCGCTTTGGAGCTTGATGATCTCGATGTCTTCCAGCTCCTGCTCCAGCAGTTTGCCGGTCGTTCCCGTTGAATACACCTCGTGTTGAGCCAGAGCATTCTTGTTGAATCTCGCCCATTCCAACAGGTCTTGTTTCTTGTTATCGTGTGCTACGAGAGCAACTTTCTTCTTCTGCCTCATGTCTAACGCTTTATGTCCCATTCAGTTTTTGTCTCCTTTCACCATTCGAGGCCAACCGGCTGGCCAAATCGCGTGGCCGTTACTCGCCTCCCATCATCCGCCGGATCAACTTCCAGTCGCGGAGGATCAGCGGCAGCGCTCGCCCCACCCATCTGACTGTTTCACGGGCCATGGGCCACACCTCCCCAAAGAAGAACGGCGACAGATCCATCTTGCTGAAGGTCTGGCAAACCCGGTCCATCTCTTGGTCGCCCATGCTGGCCAAACCCAGGATGATCCTGCCCTCCGTCTCCACGCCGCGCAGGAAAGAGCCGCGAAGTAGACGATCGTAGGGGGCAAGCTGCTCCGCCGACGTGTCCCCTGCCCGGATGGCGACGGCTGCCACCTGGGCCGCCTGCCACCCCGTGTACATCGAAGGCACAATGCCCAGTTGCCCTCCAGGAGTCACCGCGTCGCCGAGCCCCATGAAGCCATCCCGTATCATCCTCGGCGGCGCATCCCGAACCACCATCCGGCAGCCTCTCTTTTGCAGCACCTTCGCTCCCACGAACAGATCACGCACGCGCGGGTCTTCTTGCTTGTATTCCTCCAGGTAGAACCAGAGCGGTTCATCGGTGCGTGCCTTGGGGCTATCGCTGAAGAAGCTGAAATACACCCCGGCGCGGCCGGCCGTCGGGATGTCCACCGTGCCCATCGCTCGCTGCGCCGAAGTGTAACGCTGTCCAAAGGTGGCGATCTGGCCCACCTGCCGGGCCTCGATCGCGGGCGCGTCCAGCTCTTGCCAGACGATGGTGACGTACCATCTGGTCGGCGGCGCGCCCTCGTACAACCCCGCCTCCTGACAGAAGCGGCGCGAGACGCCTTCGGCGGAGAGAACGATCCGGGTCCGGATTTCCTCCCCGCGCGTGCGGACGCCAATGATCCGCCCTCCTTCCTCCAGGAGCCCAATCACGGACGTGCCGAAGCGCAATTCCGCCCCGGCCTCGCCAGCCTGCTGCGCCAGGACCCGTAACAAAGCTGGCTTGTCCACTGCGACGATAGGGAAATCGTCCCGCGAGGGAAACACGATGCGCATCTCGTACCCGCCGGGGCTGATATAGCGTTGGGTCGTCGGCCAGCCGACGACGAGGGAACGTGGGATCAGCAGGTCGAGTTCGGGGAAGTGCAGGCCGTCCTCCCGACGCTGACCAGAGACAAAGCCCGGATGCGGAGCAATGGCCGCGGCGCAGGGATGACTCAGATCGCCGGCGCGGGGCAGCTTTTCCAGCAACAGGGTGCGCAGGCCCAGGCGCGCCGCGGTGCGCGCCGCCATCAGGCCGGCCGGGCCGGCGCCGATGACGACGATGTCATATCGCCGGTCGTCATCCAATGCATCCTCCTGCCTTCTGGATGGGACGCCGCCGCGCCGTGAGTATCGGCGGCGGCACCTGGGGCTAATCCGCCTGCCCTCTTCCGACAACGAATTTGCTCGTGAAGTACTTTTTGCGGATCTGCCCGGCTTCCTCAATCCAGCGGTCCAGCCCAACTTTCTTGATTCGGCAGAGATGGTAGACTTTCATGTTGTGAGGATACATTGCAGCACCATCAGCCATAGGTGCCAGAAAGGCGCACGGGAAATCATCGCAGTCACAGCACAACTCCACGCCCTTGGCTTTCACACAATTCAGCGTGGCACATCCCTCTGGCGGGAAGTGGTAATGCTTCCCATCTTGTTGGCGGCAACCCCTGCAGGAGATCTCTTGCTCAGGGACCCCCAACTTCTCATGGATCAGTTTGGCAAGGTCGCTGGTCAAGTTATCCTCGTAGATCTCGCAGTTGAAGCAGTCCAGCCCACAGGGCGCCGTCAAAGCCTTCTTGTCTTTCATGATCTCTCCTTTAGACGAACCAGGGAATCTGCTATCAGGGAATCAGGACCATGCCTGATCACTGTTTCCCTGACTACTGATTCCCTGATTCCCTCGTTCGCGCTACCTGACGGAAAGACAATGTCAGTGGATGCTCTCAATCCCTTTGTCCTCCACATCCATCTCCATCATCTCGCCCGTGACGGTGAAAACCACCCGCTCGCAGATGTTGGTCACTCGGTCGGCGGCGCGCTCCAGGTTGTGGGCCA
>CAZEBW010000156.1:0-3956 GCA_964510205.1 uncultured Anaerolineae bacterium | reverse complement strand
GCGTCCACCGGGAAACAACAACTCTAAATTATGTTAATTGGTAAAGTTCTGTTTCTAAGTATCTACCTCATATTCACCGTCTCTCAGAGTGAGCGTCTGAGCTATGACAAAAAGCTATTTGATGCAGGGGTTTTCCACAAATATCACTCTGATGACAAGAATGTGACGAGATTCGCAATCCTGACGGTGGCTTTGGTATTTGCAAACGCAATCTTGGTTCATATTCCACGTCTGAATACCACTCTGCAGACTCCTTTGCCAGGTGCTTTGGGTAGGTGGCTGGTAGCGCTTTCGACATCGCTTGCAATCACCATGCTCTTTCACACCTTCTTCGTCGTCGCTGACTACTATTTAGGGCGCACTCGTGATCTTGCCGAGCGCCAACACATTGGGCGCATATTCCATGAAGAATACATCCAGCAGCATCCCGATATTTGGGGTTGATAAATTGGCAGCTTCCCCTCGGGCCTGCAGTTCCAGTAGAGTTTGCGTGACCAAACCAATCGCTGACGTGCCCTGCAAAGCCATCATCTGCTGGCTGGAGGGGCTGAAGCGGAGTATCCTCGTGAGGTAGGGAGGCAAAGCAACAGCCTGTAACAAGAAGCCAACATGCCGTCCAGCACGTCACTGCGAAGGGCCAGCACCCCAGTTCTGCTGGCTCTTTTTCGTTGCATTCAAGGAGCCGCTCTCTGGACATCTTTTGAGAAAGACGCTATTGGGATTCCGCAATGAGCCCAAGTCAGTAAGGAACAGTGGTTGAGTCGGATGGTGTCACAGATCCGATCCGGCATCCCTTGGGGACGGTTGCCCATCTTTGGCCCTCCGATGGGTCTTTGCGTTTTTGAGCCTATTCGTGTATAATGATGTTTGCGATGAGAGTCTATTTGGACAACTGTTGTTTCAACAGACCTTTCGATGACCAGAGCCAGATAAGGATCCGGCTTGAGGCAGAGGCCAAGCTTTACGTTCAGGATAAGGTCCGAGAGGGCCAACTGCAGCTTGTATGGTCTTATATTCTGGACTACGAAAATAGCGCGAATCCATTTGAAGAAAGGAGGAGCGCGATAGGGGAATGGAAGCTGAAGGCTGCCGTTGATGTTGGAGAGACCCCAGAGATTCTAGCGACAGCTCATATTCTGCTCAACAAGGGATTGAAAGCGAAGGACGCTTTGCATGTTGCCTGCGCGATCCATGCAGGCTGCGAGTACTTTCTGACGACTGACGATACTGTCCTCAAGAAAGGCCAGGACATTCGTGATGTGAAAATCGTTGATCCACCGACTTTTGTCCGTGAGGTGAGATTATGATTACAGATACTGAGATTAAGGTAAGAGGCCTGAAAGCTTTGGCCGATGCCCTGGGACACGTTGAGGCCGAGAGGTTCATTACGCTCCTCATGAGAGAACCCTTTAACTACACGGAGTGGCAAAAGAGCCTCTGGCCAGAGAGGAGTGTCGAGGATATTAGCAAGGCTGCAATGGAGTTTCGCATCAAGAATGGGGAACGATCATAAGGATCTATGATCGAGGTGGTTTTTGAAATGGAAAGGGCCAGCGCTTCAAGTCTGCTGGCCCTTTTCTGTTGCCGTCCAAGCAGTCTGCAACCTGGACAGCTTTTGGGATACAAGGTATAATGAGGCCAGGTGAGGGAACTTTTTGGAGGCTGTGAGCGTCCAATAGATAGACAACACTGAATGGAGGAGGACTATCATGAACGCACGATCTGTACTTTCGCTGTTGCTACTCATCGCTTTCTTGGCTGGCTGCGCCCCGCAGCCGAAACCAGTTACGCCAACCGAGAAGGCTACGCCGACGCCAGAGCCCGAGGCCACGCCGACGCCAGAGGCCAAGCCCACGGAGACGCCGGTTCAAGCGTCCTACGCCATCGCCGAGACGCTGCCGGGGGGCTTCGCTGACTATGTGCCCTATCAGGTCAAGGTCGAGCCAACTGTGCCGGCCTACGAGATCAACCTGGACCAGGTGGCCAACCCCGAGTTGCTGACGAGGCTGACGGACGAGCAGCGGGCCTTGCTGGAGGAGAACGGCTTTGTGGTGGCGCCCAGCCAGGCGCCCCAAATCTACGACATCTACAAGTCGGCCAAAGAACGGGGCATCCCCATCTTCGTGACCACCGATGCCCTGCTCCACACCTACCACATCCTCTACGACTACACCCTGCGCTCCGCCGAGATCAACCACTTCGTCAACGACCTGCAAGGGCTGAACACCGCCATGATCGAAATGGCCAGGGAGCAGCACCTGGCGGCATCGGGTAAGCCGCAGGAAGCGGCCCGGCGCAGCCTGGCCTTTTTCACCGTGGCCTCGGCTCTGCTCGACCCCAGCACCCAAATAGCCGCCGACGTGACTGACGACGTCAACGCCGAATTGGATCTCATCAAGGCTCACCAGGGCTTCGCCGAATCGCCCATCTTCGGCTACAAGGAGGACTACAGCCAATACGTGCCCCGCGGCCACTACACCCGCAACGAGACGTTCGAGCGCTACTTCAAGGCCATGATGTGGTACGGGCGGATGATGTTCCGCCTGAAGCCGGGCCCCAGCCCAGAGGCCATCGAGGCCGGACGGATGGAGACGCGACAGGCCATCCTCATCGTGGCCGCCCTGCAGAACGCTCAGGTGGGCCAAGCGTCGGCCCTGGCGGTGTGGGAGCGCATCTACGAACCCACGGTGTTCTTCGTGGGCCAGACCGACGACCTGAACGTCTACGACTACGCTCAGCTAATCCGAGAGGTGTACGGGGATCAATTGGCGCTGGCTGACCTGGAAGATGACGCCAAACTGGACCAGTTCATCCAGCGAGCCATGACGCTGCGCCCGCCCCAGATCATCTCCTCCTACGTCACCGACCAGGAGAAGCCGCAGGAGGTCACCAAAGGCTTTCGCTTCATGGGCCAGCGCTTCATCCCCGACTCCTACATCCTCCAGCAGTTGGTCTACGACAAGGTGGGCACCCAGAACGATCCGCGCGTCTTCCCCAAAGGGCTGGACGTGGCCGCTGTGCTGGACTCAGCGCGAGCCTACGAGATTTTACTCGATGTCTACGGCGAGGGCCGCTACGCCAACTACCAGGAGCAAATGGAGAAGCTGCGCAACGAGTTCGCCCAACTCCCACCGGAGCAGTGGGTGGAAAACCTCTACTGGAGCTGGCTCTACGCACTACGTCCCCTGCTGGAGATCAAAGGCGAGGGCTACCCAACCTTCATGCAGAACCAGGCCTGGGTGGACAAGGACCTCAACAGCTTCCTCGGCTCCTGGACGGAGCTGCGCCACGACACCATCCTCTACGCCAAGCAGAGCTACACCATGAAGGCCACCGGCATCATGCCCCAGCCGGAGGAAGTGAAGGGCTACGTGGAACCGCGGCCTGAGGTCTACGCCCGCTTGGCCGCCCTGGCCAAACAGATGCGGACGGGTTTGGAAAGCCGGGGGCTGCTCGACGCCGAGTACAGCGACAAGCTGGAGCGACTGGAGTCGCTGCTCCTCTCCCTGAAGACCATGTCGGAGAAGGAGCTGGCGGGGGAGGCTTTGAGCGAGGAGGAGTACGAGCTGATCCGCAATATCGGCGGCACACTAGAAGGCATCACCACTTTCTCGGCCAAGGTGGAAGAGGAGATCACCTCCGAGGCCGATGAGCGCATGGCCATCGTGGCCGACGTGCACACCGATGTCAACAGCGGGCAGGTGCTGGAGGAGGGCGTGGGTGATGCCTTCACCATCTACGTCGTCGCGCCGGTGGAGGGACAGTTGGTGGCCACGCAGGGCGGCGTCTTCTCCTACTACGAGTTCACCCACCCCATGGAAGACCGCCTGACCGACGAGGCCTGGCAGGAGATGGAGCCGAAGCCGTACTTGCCCATCTGGACGGGGAGTTTTGTCCGCTAGACGTGATGCGTGAAACGTGATGCGTGAAACGTGAACTTATGCATCACGTTTCAC
>CAZEBW010000155.1:0-3976 GCA_964510205.1 uncultured Anaerolineae bacterium | reverse complement strand
TGTCCATAGCCAGCGTGCCGGAGCCCGCGATGACGAAGGGCTGCCCGCTGGTACACAGGAACACCTGGCGCAGCCGCTCCAGCGCCTGGCCGAAGACTTCGATAAAATTGGGGGCCACGTGGCTGGTGGCGGCCATGCCCATGGCCCGCAGCACCTCCGGAGTGAACTCGATGGGACCGGGGATCATGAGTAGTTTTCTGTCTTTCATTATTGATTGTACCTACCTTTCTTGAATTGTAGCCGATAGATTACCATGTCACGTATGGATTTCAATCATAGCGCCTGTCCTTTTTTGAGAAACCAGGTTTTTTCCTCCCCTTGACGTGCGGCACCCGCACTACGCCGAAGACCTTGCCGGTGACCGCCGCCCCGTTCCACGCCTCACGCATCACGCCTCACGTTTCACGTTTCACTACCTCCCCCATCGTCCCCGCCACCTCGACCCGAACCCCCAGCGCCTCCCCTATCGCCGCCGGAGTCATATCGTCGAGCGTCAGCTCCCCCGAGGCGTCGAACATGGCCCGTGGGAGGAACACCACGTCGCCTAGATCGCGACCCTTCGACAGGCTCAGGACGCGGCCCTGCAAAGCCGCGACCACGTCCCGCCCCGTGAGCAAGCCCGAAACAGTCACCGTCGGCCCGAAGAAGTCGTTGACCACGGGAACGACCTCCATCGCCAGCCCCGTCGTCTCCGCCAGCTCCGCCGCTTTTCTCTCCAATACCGAGGCGATCAGCGTCCCGCAAACCAGGGTGACCCTCCCAACCTGAAACCTTGAACCTGAAACCTGGAACTCTTCATCCAAGAAAACCCTGGTCAGCCCCACCCCGTTCTCCAGTTGCGGAAAGCCATCGTACGCTTCGGCTGGCGGCGCGTCCAGGCCAGCCATCAGGTACCACTCGTCGGAGGCGTAAACCAGGCTGAGGCCGTGCTGGCGTCGGTACGCCCGCTGCCAGGCGGAGACCTGATCCACGATGGGCTTCGCTTCATCAGGCGTATAGGTGCGAAAAGGACCGCGATGGTGCCTGGTGAGTCCCAGGGGGACGACGGCGATGGACTGCACGGTGGGATAGAGGGCAGCCAAGTCGGCCACGCTGCGGGCCAAATGCGGGCCGTCGTTGAGGCCGGGGATGAGGACGAGCTGGGTGTGAACATGGATGCCCAGGCTCCCCAGCCGCTTCAACTGCTGAATCACGTCGGGGGCGGCGGGGTTGCCCAAAACGCGGCGGCGCAGAAGCAGCTCGGTGGCGTGGACGGAGACGTAGAGCGGGCTGAGGCGCTGCTCGGCCAGGCGGGCCCAGTCGGCCTCGGTGAGGTTGGTTAGCGTTATGTAATTCCCGAACAGGAAAGAGTAGCGATAATCGTCATCTTTTATGTAGAGAGATCGCCGCATCCCCTGCGGCATCCCCTTGAGAAAGCAGAACTCACAGCGGTTGTTACAGCGGCGCAGGCCGTCGAAGGTCGGCTCGGCGAACTCGAGGCCCAGCTCCTGGCCGTAGCCCCGCTCCGCCCGATAGACCCACTGCTCCCCGTCCCGCTCCACGACCAACTCCAGTTCTTCCTCAGCGCCGTAGAAGCGATAATCAATCACGTCGCGCAAAGCGCGGCCGTTGATGGAGAGGAGCACGTCGCCGCGCCGCAAGCCCAATTCGGCAGCGATGCTGCCCAAACGAACCTCTGTGATCACTCCGCCTTTGGCCAACGTTTACCGCCCTTTCCTGAGCAGAGCGGGCTCCCACGCCCGCGATCCGGCGGCATGGGAGCCGCCTCTGCTGCAAATTTTGGATCTATTGAGTCTTGGACAGGTTGCTGGAGCTGCTCGGCGGGAAAACGAGGTGCTCTTCCGTGGCCGAGTCGAGATCGCTGTAGACCCCCCTGCGCTCCGGCGGCAGCAGGGAGGCCAACTGATACATGGCCTCCTCGGTCATCTCGCTCATGGTCGCCCTGCCGACCCGCCCTTGCTGAGGGGCGAAGCGAAATGCCTTGCCGATCACTATCTTGACGGGAGTGCGGCGCAGTTTGGCCAGATTGGACCAAAATCGCTCTCCCCCGATGATGGCGGTGGGCAGGATGGCCGCATCCGTGCGCAGGGCGATGAAGACCATGCCGTCATGGCCCTTCTGCAGCCGCCCGTGGCCGCTCCTGGTGCCTTCAGGGGCTACGAGCAATGCCTCGCCATGGTCCAACACCTCCAGGGAGCGGCGGATGGCCCGCAGATCCAACTCGCCTCGGCGCACGGGAAAAGCGCCATAGAGCCTGAGGAGGATGCCAAAGATGGGGTTCCCGAAGTTCTCGATCTTGGACATCATCACCACCTCTCGAGGCATCAACCCCCCAACCAACACCGGGTCGAGGAAGTTGGTGTGGGAGATCATGAGGATCAACGGTCCCTGGGAGGGCACGTTCCCCAAACCGACGATGTCCAACCTAAACAGGATCTTAAACACGATCCGCAGGGCAACATTACAGAGACGACGGGTCCACATACTTCACTCTTGGGCATAGACGCCCCGATATTCGGGCGGCAGCATGGCGGCGATGCGATACATGATCTCATCGGTCAGCTCGGCCACCTGTTGACGCCGCGCCTGGGGCTTGCTGGAGCGGGAGGGCGGGGTGATGAGCTGGCCAAAGGTGAGAGTCAGCCGGGGCCGCCGCAGCCGTCTCCACTCCGCGTAAACCTTCTCCGTGCCGGTGAGGGCAACGGGCAAGATCGGCGCGCCGCTGCGCAGGGCCAGATAAGCGACGCCCGGCCGCGCTCGCTCCAAAGCGCCCGTCAAGCTCTGCCTGGCTTCGGGGGCCAGGGCTAACGCCTTGCCCTCGTCCAGCGCCTGCAAAGCGCGGCGGATGACCTGCCGATCGAACTGGTCGCGGTGCACGGGAATAGCGCCGTAGAGCCGCAGCAACTGGCCGGTGACGGGAACGCGGTAGAGGTCCGACAGGGCGATGCCCTCGGCAGGCCAGGGCAGCAAAGCCAACAGCAGCGGGGCATCGAGATGTCCCAGATGGTTGAAGGCGATCAGCAACGGCCCGCCCTGGGGGATATTCTCCTGACCCTCGACCTCCAGGCGCGTGGAAAGCTTGAGAATCCATCGCAGAACAAAACGAGCGCAGCGTCGGAAGACCGCCCGCCCTCTCCCGCCCAAGCCCTGGACAGCGCGACCGAGCCGGTCCTGAACGCAGCCAAAGGGCTTGCCGAAGTGTTTGGAATTTCGACTGCGGACCAAAGCCTCTGCTTTGGCCAATACCTCGGCGATGCTCCGTCCCGTGGTGTCAATGACGACGGCATCATCGGCGGGGCGAAGGGGAGCCGCCTCCCGCTGGCTGTCAATCTCGTCCCGTCGGCGCATGGACGCCAAAACCCCGCCATAATCGGCGCCTTCTCCTCTCTTCAAAATCTCCCGATGACGGCGGTGGGCTCTTTCCTCAACCGTGGCTTCGAGATAGAGCTTGAGGTCGGCATCGGGGAGAACCACCGTGCCGATGTCTCGCCCCATCATGACGATGCGGCCTCGCCGCCCGATTCGCCGCTGCTGCTCCGTGAGGGCCTGGCGCACGCCGGGGTAGGCCGAGACGGGGGAGACGTTAGCGTCCACCTCTGGGCGGCGGATCTGCCAGGTGACGTCCTCCCCATCGGCGCGGACCGTGTACTGTCGCCCATCGTCAACCGTCGGCCGGGCGATGTGGATCTCGATGCGCTCGGCCAGCGCGGTGATGGCCTCCTCGTCGGCGATGTCAATCCCCTGCTGGAGAGCAACCCAGGTGACGGCTCGATACATGGCCCCTGTGTCGAGGTAGAGGTAGCCCAGCCGCTGAGCCAGGAGCTCTCCGATGGTGCTCTTGCCCGAAGCAGCAGGCCCGTCAATAGCGATGGTGGATGGTTTCACTCCTCAATTTCCTCACTTCCTCCTCCGTCAGGTAGCGCCACTTCCCCACCGACAACTCGCCCAACTTCAGCGGCCCAATTCGCGTCCGAAT
>CAZEBW010000154.1:0-4047 GCA_964510205.1 uncultured Anaerolineae bacterium | reverse complement strand
CCGTGGTACTCTCCCCCACACACGCAATTTCACGCTTTTCAAGTGCGCTGAGTATATCAAGCTATCGCCACAACATGTAGATAACTGTCAAACTAGAGTTTCTCCCTTCTTTGCAGCTGAGGATTCACCTCCCTAAGCCACAGTGGGTAGGGGTGGTTCAGGCAGCGGGCCACTGACTCGCACTCCCCAGGTGAGGATCTCCAAGGGAACGCCTGGAACGGTACGATGATACCGAGCTTTGTACACCTCTTCGAACCGCTCACGTAGAGTAGCTGCCGTGTCGTCTGCGTAGGGTCCAGGCGGACGCGCCACTTCCAACTCATGAGCCTGCTCCCGATAGCGCATCTCGCACAAGACCTGGACCGTTAACTCTCCCGAAAGGACGGCATCTCTCAATTGTCGGCGGCCTTCTGTTTCCATAGCTTCAAGGAGTAAGGCTATCTCTGTCCAGCCTACTTCATCCAATGCCGCATAGTAGCTAAGGAAAGGGCCATCGCCGCTCCCCAGGCCAATCACGTTGCCTACCTCATCAATCCAGATCTGGTCGTAGTCCAGTCGTTCCATTTCCGCCTATAACATCTTGGAGAGCCCTTTCCTCCTGGTCAGACATGCTGGAAGTCTGGATCAGTCTTTGGCAGAAATCGACCATTGGCTCTCGCTGTGATTCTCCCAGAACAAATAGCCTGTCCTTCATAACGTGTTTCACCACAAGCCTCCGTCATCTTGCATCTCGTGCCAATCGCGGCTTCGAAAACCATTGTTCACGTGTTGAGCCACGAGATCCCGGGCTGCAGGGCAGAACCTACAGAAGCTCCGGTGACAGAGCAGCCTTCCTGGATCGTCTCGCAGAAAATCTGCTACAGCGGCGATGATTGCTTGTCCACGCATCAGGTGGCAGCGAGCACGACCGATCAGGCCGTGAATCACCAACCCACGCCCATCCAAAAATGGCTCGAGGTGGCGAAAACCTGCACTGCATCCCGGTGGATCGATGATGGGAGCCCAAAACCGCTTCCCATCCAATGTTGTAACCCAGCGACCAGGGGGGGCATAAGGTGCACAGCCCCAGTACGGCACTTCTGCGTAGTGCTCCCCTGTGTGGATCGTCGTATTGACCCGCTGGTTGACACCCAATAGCAAGATGTAACCGCCCATCTTGGCTAGGCGATCCGGCGGGCTCCCTATGCCAAATGTGGATTCCAGGTGATGATCTCTGGTTAGTTCCTCCGCGTGAGGCCCACTTGCGGCTACAGGGTGGGAAGGGTGCAGACTCAGCTTGGTTCCGGGCATGGAACGATGCACTCTGGGGACAGCGCCACTCAGAGTGGGCGGTGGCTTCCGAAGATCGACATCCCCGCGGTAGGCCAGGCCATAATCAGGGAGGGTCATCAGTGTACCAGTAGGGCCTATGACTTCCATGATAGCCTCTACTATGGTTTGTGAACCTCGGACTACGTGACCGAAGACAGAAGTGCCACTATGGACAAACAGTTTCTGACCCTCACAAAGTCCCATCCTTCGTAGACCAGCCATGATGTTCTGACGTGTAATGACGCCTATAGGCACGGTCTCATCAATGTCCTGCCTCGGATCAGGTAGTTTTTCATCTACATGGGACATATATAATCCCTAGCGTAACAATTGTGCAACCAGAGCCCAAATCGTCGGAAACGGGGCAAAAACAGAACTTTTCCAACTGAACAGTCTTGAGGTAAACTCATTGTGATCTCAATAACCAGGAGGTTCACGATGAGTCGATTGTCAACTGAGACCCAGAGCGCTCCAGTGGCTGTCCTCACCAGCCACGCCATGCTCGTGCCGTGGGGGTTCTTCGCCCAACGCATTGGTTTGGTGCAAACCCTGGAGGACATCCCCATCTCGCAACGACAGCGCGAATACACTCCCCAGACGAAGTTGATCGAGTTCCTGGTCTCCATTCTCGCTGGCTGCGCCTATCTGCAGGACATCAGTCGGGCTCCCCATCCTCTGGACCAAGACGCAGCAGTCGCCCAAGCTTGGGGGCAGGAGGGCTGGGCCGATTACAGCGGTGCCAGTCGCACCCTGAAGGCTTGCACCGAAGAGGCTTGCGCATTGCGATCAACACTTCGGCCTGAGTGATCTGGCAGCCTCAAGGCTGTCTGTCAAGGTTCACGGAACTGAGCGCGTTTGCAGGTGTGAAGTTGGTGATCCAGGCCTCTGCACCCTTTCAACTGGCCTTGCCACTGTTCAAAAGTTGCGTTTTTTCGCCGATATGAACAATTCAGTTCCCGGTTGCACAACCGTTACGCTAGTACTACAACCGCACCTATGGTGGGTGATCTTTATGGGTAACTTCTGTGGGCAAGAGAATCTCTCTGCGCCGGTAATGGCTTCGGCGGGCTTGCTGTCGCCTGGCCCGGCGCCAGCGCGACCAAGCCAGCCGCAACTCTACCGAACGGGGTGGCAAGGGCATGGCCACTTCCAGCAGACGACGCACTTCTGGAACGGTCAGCTCAGCCAGACCTGGGTCTGTAGCCCCCTTTTCTCCTCCGCCTTGCAACAGACGGAGGCTAGCCAAGCATGGGACATCATAGATAGGGCGATGTGACGATGCCAACTATGCCAGTGACGTACCTCATACTCATCCAGGCCCGCTTCGCCCTTCGCCTCTTCGATGCTCTGTTCCACGAGATGTCTTTTCGAGGCTATCTGGGCCAGTTTCAGCAACGGCGTCTCCTCAGGGGCGTTGGACAGGTAATAGGCGATGTCGGTGGGGTCGGTCCGCGAACGCCGGGCCAACAACCAGGTGTCTGGTCCCGGCAGCCCTTCCCGACTCTCCACCACCCGTGCCCGCGCCCAGTCATAAGTGATAGGACCTTTCTCTCCCTCGGCTACGGTCAAGGGCTTCCATTGGCTGGCCGTCCAGGAGGCGACGACGCTGGCCACCGTGGTGGCCGGCTCTGCTGCCTCGCCCAGACGGGGCTTCGTGCGCGGTCGACCTCCCGTTTCCTTCATCGGTTCCTCTACCAACGGACGTTCCATCCAAACCGGGGTGTTGCTCGAGACAGCCAGGACGTACAGCCGCCCTTCCTCAGCGACGGCGTCGCGCAACGCCGGGTCATTGCCGTACACCTCATCCCCGGTCACCCAGCGCATAGGGACACCCAACTCCCAGGCGTGCTTCAGCATCTCCACTGCTTGCTGCGGCTTGGTGCGAAACTCGACCTCCGACGGCACCTTCGCTTCTGCTCGCCGCTCCGCATCGTCGCACCACTCCTTGGGCAGGTACAGGCGGCGATCCAGAAAAGCAAAGCCCTGGGACGAGACATAGACCAGAAAGGTCCCGATCTGACAGTTTTCGACCTTGCCCGCGGTGCCGGTGTATTGCCGTTTGACCCCCACCGACTTGTTGCCCTTTTTCAAAAAGCCGGTCTCATCCATTACGCCAATCCCGTCCTCGTCACCGAACTCTTCGATAACAAAGCACTGCAACTCATCACGCGCTGCATCTGCATCCCACTGGGCGCTATACAACAACCGTTGCGTTTTGTCCGGCCTATCATCACCGACCGCCTCCGCCAGTTGTCAGCCATTCTTGCGCTTGACAGGTCCCAGCAACCCCTGCATGTACTTGGCCGCCTGCTCCCGCGGTTCGCTACGGGCAAAAAGGTGGGCAAATCGGGCATGAAAGGCCTCAAAATCTTCAGTCCAGCCTCCCAATTCTTCGGATGTCATTGGCCTTCTCCTCTCTCTCTCAGAATCGGAGGTATCTTAACCCAAAAATGCCAATGACACAAGTGCGGTTGTAGTACTAGGCTCATGTCAAAATCTAGTGCAAGGCGACTAATGCTGAGATGAACGACGGCGTAATTCGCTTGAGATTGATGCCGAACTCGCACACGGCTATGTAACCGCTGAGGTATTTCTTATGCACACCGCGCATGGGACGCAGGAAGTTTCGCACCGTTGTCCACATACCCTCGATGGTGTTGACGTGCGCCTCACGGATACCGTCGCCATCATCATCGCGTGCCCATTCCTTCTGGCCGTGACAGACCGTCGCGTGGA
>CAZEBW010000153.1:0-4129 GCA_964510205.1 uncultured Anaerolineae bacterium | reverse complement strand
GGATGGGAGTGAAGGTGGGAGTGGGGGTGGGAGTGGGGGCGAAATCTGTGTGGGGCACAGGCGCTGGGACGAGCGTGTCTTGGTCCTGAAGACGGATTGCTCCTCGGTTTGAGAGGCCGACGTGCAGGCGGAAGCCCAAACTAGGGGCTGGGGTTGGGGTAGGCCGGAAGCCCGGCAAGGCTGCTGTGGGGATATCCACATTGCCCAACAGCGTGGCCGAGACAGCTAGCAGGATAATGATGAAATGGGAGCTGAAACGAGAGATGAAGGCTCTAGAGCCCATCTTGGCTAGCGAGATTTGTATTTTTGTTTGAGAAACCCAGTCTATTGTTCTTGACCAGAGGGTGGTCCATTGCTCAATCCATGATCCGCCCTCCAGCCCTCCCGTTGGGGGAGAATCGGCTGGGATTTCCATGTCGCTCTCCTCTTCTCCGACAGGTCAGGAGATGGGCACAGCTATATGTCGTGGTTTGTGACTTGATTGGCCACAAAATGTAGTGCAGAGAACCTGGGTGGGGAAAGTCACGTCCATATCTAGTATACGGTCTTACTTTTACCCACTATATATTGTGTAGAACTAAGGTTCTATACCTGACTCCTCAGGTAGACCGCCGCATGAGTTGCGCTTTCATCCAAGATTATAGCACAAGATCGCAAATTGTCAAGTTTCGTCTAGGCGATTTCTTATCGTTTCTATCCAATTCAGTTGATTTATCGCATGCCACTGCTCAGCGTCGCCAGAAACTCTGTGTTGCTCTTGGTCTTGGCCAGCCGGTCCAACAGGGCCTCGAGAGCGCCCGTGATATCCAGCCCCGCACCCGAGGGCGGTGGAGCCATCAGGCGAGATATCATCTTCCGCATGGTCCAGACTTTGTCCAGGGTCTCTTTGTCCAGCAGCAGTTCCTCGCGGCGCGTGCTGGAGCGTTCGATATCGAAGGCGGGGTAGATATACCGTTCCGCCAACTTGCGATTGAGATGCAGCTCCATGTTGCCCGTGCCCTTGAACTCCTCGTAGATGACATCGTCCATACGGCTGCCGGTTTCTACCAGGCAGGTGGCGATAATCGTCAAGCTTCCCCCTTCTTCGATGTTGCGAGCCGCGCCGAAGAAACGCTTGGGCGGATACAGGGCCGCTGGATCAACGCCGCCGGACAGCGTACGGCCACTGGGAGGGACGGTGAGGTTATAGGCTCTGGTCAGGCGGGTGATGCCGTCCAAAAGGATGACCACATCCTTGTCGCTCTCGACCAGGCGCTTGGCTCGCTCCAGGGCCATCTCGGCCACGCGGACTTGGGATTCGACCGGGTCATCGAAGGTGGCGGCCATTACCTCGGCTTCCACCGAGCGATCCATGTCGGTCACTTCCTCGGGCCGCTCGCCGATGAGGGTGACCATGAGGTGAATGTCGTTGTAGTTGGTGGTGATGCCGTTGGCTATGTGTTTCAGGACCGTGGTTTTGCCGGCCTTGGGAGGCGAGACGATCAGACCGCGTTGCCCTCTGCCGATAGGGGCGATTAGATCTAGCAGCCGGGTGGCCAGTAAGTTGGGCTTTGTCTCCAGAACGAGCATTTGATCGGGGAAGATGGGAGTCAGCTTTTTGAAATCGGGGCGCTGCTTGGCTGCCTCCGGATCCAGGCCGTTCACAGCTTCTACCCGCAGCAAGCCGAAGTATCGCTCCGTATCCTTGGGAGGACGCACTTGGCCGATGACCATGTCGCCGGTGCGCAGGCCGAAACGGCGGATCTGGGATTGGGAGACGTAGATGTCCTCGGGGCTGGGCAAGAGATGATCCGAGCGGAGGAAGCCGATGCCTTCTTGCACGATGTCCAGCACGCCTCCGCCGAAGATGTAGCCTTGTCTTTCGGCCTTGGCCTTGAGCAGGCGCATGATCAAATCGTGCTTTTTGAGGCGGGTGTAGCCAGAGATGTCCAGCTCCCGGGCCATATCTCGCAGCTCGTCAACGTTTCTGGTTTCTAGTTCGACGATGTTCATGTCCATAATCTTCTCCATTTTGATTGATTGTCAGTATCAGTAGATCCAATTTTGCTCTAGCTGGACGAAAGTCCAGCGGCGAAAACGCGGACTATCGTCCGCTTGGAGCTTCAATTTTGGATCTACTGAGTATCTGAAATTCGCAGTGACGCTCTGATGCCGCGCGAGCATCAAAGCGTTTTGGTTCTAGCAATGTCACTTGAAGTCATTTCATCTAGGTAAGGGAAGGCATCATGTCAAGGCCTGCAGCTGTTGGTAACGAAGACGAAATTGCGGGGACTCAGGTGAACGTTAGTGAGGTGAGGAACAGAATTTCGGAGCGGGCCTACTATACTATCCCGCTTCTTTTTTTAAGTGGATGGGCCATTGTCGTAAATCACGACCATTATAGCATCTTTTGCCTGCCTAGTCAAATCGTCAGAAGCCGACTACCCACTGGACATAGTAATAGACCACGACCACGGCGAAGAGCAGGCTGTCAATGCGGTCTAGCATGCCGCCGTGTCCGGGGATGAGGCCGCTGGTGTCCTTAACGCCTACCTGGCGCTTCATCATGGATATGGCCAGATCGCCGAGGGGTAGGACGGCGGAGACGAGAGCGCCCAGGATCAGGCTGTGGAGCAAGCCTAGTCCTATGTAGTGGCCGATCAGGACGGTGACCGCCACTCCGCAGAACCAGCCGCCTATGGTTCCTTCCCAGGTCTTCTTGGGGCTCAATCGGGGGAAGGATTTGTGACGTCCCAGGGACCGACCGATGAAGTAAGCGCCGGTGTCAGCCCCCCAGGTGGAGAGCAGCGTTACAGCCATCCATTCCAGCCCTCGGGGGGCATCCCGCAGGGAGATGAAATGGCCGGCCATCCCGCCGAGGTACAGCGCGCCGGCGATGGTCAGGGCCCAATCAACGGTTGGGGCAGAGGTGTCCTTCTTGAATAGCTGCCAGGACAGGGACAGGACCATCACTCCCGTCAGGGCTGGCCTAGCCAGTTGCCAGGCGGGATAACGGGCGTCTGCCAGCAGCAGCCAGATCAGAACCAGACCCCAGAAGAGGGAAGGTTTGTAGCCTCCCGTCTTCATCAGTTGAAAGAACTCGTAACCCGCCAGGCTGATGATGAGGGTGATGAGGGCCAAGAACCACAGTCCCCCGGCGTAAGTGGCGGCCACTGCGATGGGGATGAGGACAAGGGCACTGAGAAGGCGTTGGATGAACATCTCTTTCTTTCTGATGGTGGAACTCTGATTGGGAGGCGTCGTCGAAGGGACCGATTCAGGTTTTCAGAAGCCCGAATCTCCGATCTCGTCTGCTATACTCCAGGAGCGCTTCCTCTAGTTCCTCCTGGTTGAAGTCGGGCCAATAGGTCGGTGTGGCATAGTACTCGGCGTAAGCACTCTGCCAGATGAGGAAGTTGCTGATTCGTAGCTCGCCAGCGGTGCGGATGATGAGGTCCGGGTCCGGCAGCCCGGCGGTGTACAGATACTGGCTGAACAAATCTTCGTCCAGCCGATCCGGTTCCACCCCGTTCTCGACGATGCGCTGCACAGCATCCACGATTTCCGCTCGACCGCCGTAGTTGAAGGCCACGTTCAAGATGATGCGGTCGTTGTGCTTGGTGAGTTCGATAGCCCCGCGCACCTTTTGCTTGAGCCCTTCAGCGATGCCCTCCAAACGGCCGATGTGACGCAATTGCACCCCGTTGCGGTGTAACTCCGACAACTCGCGATCAATGGTTTGTTCGAGGATGCGCATCAGGCCGCGCACCTCTGCGCTGGGACGTCCCCAGTTCTCTGTTGAGAAAGCGTAGAGGGTCAGAATCTTGATGCCGTGCTCGACACAAGCTTCCAGGATACGGCGGATGTTCTCCGTGCCGGCTTGGTGGCCGGCCAGCCGAGGCAGACCACGCGACCGCGCCCAGCGGCCGTTGCCGTCCATTATGATGGCCAAGTGGTAGGGCGCCTTGTCTAGCTGATTTGTGTTTCTCATAGCTGAGCTGACTTGACTGCCCCGAACAAAGGGCGGTCGAGAAGAGTGAGGGGTTATCCGCTAAAACGACTGTTTCGACGGAAGCTGGCTTCAATTGCCAAAAAGAGAGTGTTGCAGAATTCGGGATATGGGGCCATGATGGCCATTTTGGGGGCCATT
>CAZEBW010000152.1:0-4254 GCA_964510205.1 uncultured Anaerolineae bacterium | reverse complement strand
GGCGATGGGGACGTCCACCGTCAGCCACGTGTCTCCCGGTTTCATCGAGTGCTTTGGTCAGGCGCTGGAGCGCCTGCGCCAGGTATTCCTGTGCCCCGGCGGCCAGCCTTTCGTCATCGCGGGTTCCGGCACGCTGGCTATGGACATCGCCGCCGCCAACCTCATCGAACCCGGCGACAAGGCCCTGGTGGTCAACACCGGCTACTTCAGCGACCGCTTCGCTGCCATCCTGGAGCGCTACGGCGCGACGGTGACCCAGGTGTGCGCCCTGACCATCGGCGACGCGCCCGCCCTGGAGGAGGTGGAGGCCGCGCTAAAGGGTGATGCCTACAAGCTGATGACCATCACCCACGTGGACACCTCCACCGCCGTGGGCGCGAACGTGAAGGGCCTGGCCGCGTTGGGGCGCGAGTATGGCGCGCTGGTGGTGGTGGACGGCGTGTGCGCGGTGGCCGGCGAGGAGATGCGCCAGGAGGAGTGGGGCATTGACCTGGCGCTCACCGCCTCCCAGAAGGCCATCGGCGTGCCGCCGGGCCTGGCCCTGGTGGTAGCCGGACGGCGGGCAGTGGATGCCTTCCGCCAGCGAAAGACTCCGGTGGGCAGTTATTACGCCGATTGGACTCAGTGGTTGCCCATTGTGGAGGGCTACGAGTCCCGCCGGCCCCGCTATTTCGGCACGCCGCCGGTGAATCTCATCTGGGCCCTCAACGTCAGTCTGGGCCAGATTCTGGACGAGGGGATGGAGGCTCGCTTCGCCCGCCACCGGCGATTGAGCCAGGCCGTCAAGGCGGCGGTCACTGCCCTGGGGCTGAAGCAGGTGCCGGTGAGTGCTGACAAGTCGGCTGCCACCTTGACCGCCCCCTACTACCCCGATGGAGTGGACCGCACGGTGCTGGGATATATCAAAGAGGCCGGCGTCATCCTGGCCGGCGGCCTGCATCCGGAGATCAAAGACCGCTACTTCCGCATCGGCCACATGGGTGCGGTGAGTGAGTCCGACATCCGTGCCACCGTGGGGGCTATCGAGCAGGGGCTGGCCCGGGCCGGGTATGAATTCGAGGCGGGGGTGGGGTTGGCGGCGGTGCAAGCCGTGTTGCGTGAAAAATGTACAACTCAGTAACCCCCGACCTCGTCGAAACCCTCCGCCGCATCGTGGGCGACGACAACGTGCTGACCGACCCCCACGATATGGAGCCCTATGCCCACGACGAGACGGTGGGCCTGCGGGCCGATCCTGAGGTGGTGGTTAAGGTCGCCAGCGCGGAGCAGGTTGCGGAGGTCTTCAAGCTGGCCCAGCGGGAGCACGTGCCGGTGACGCCCCGTGGCGCGGGCTACGGCCTCAGCGGTGGGGCCGTGCCCGTCTGCGGTGGCATCGTCCTCTCCACGGAGAAGATGAACCGCATCCTGGAGATTGACAGAGAGAACCTGATGGTCACCGTCGAGCCTGGCGTGATCACCAACGACATCCACCTGGCCGTGGAGGCGGAGGGCCTCTTTTATCCGCCCGATCCGGCCAGCCTGGAGTCGTGCACCATCGGCGGGAACGTCGCCGAGGGCGCGGGCGGGCCCAGGGCGGTCAAGTACGGGGTGACCCAGGATTACGTGTGCGGCCTGGAGGCGGTGCTGCCCTCGGGCCAGATCATCACCTGCGGGGGCAAGCTGGTCAAGAACGTCACCGGCTACAACCTGATCCAACTGCTCGTCGGCTCGGAGGGCACCCTGGCGGTGGTGACCAAGATCATCCTGCGGCTGCTGCCCCTGCCCAAGCTGCGGGTGGACCTGCTGGTGCCCTTCAGCGACTTCCAGTCGGCGGCGGACACGGTCTCCGACATCATCGCCCACTGCATCGTCCCCACCGCCATTGAGTTCATGGAGCGCGACATCGTCCTGGCCAGCGAGCGGTATCTGGGGAAGGAGGTTCCCTTCCACGACGCCGCCGCTCACCTGTTGATTCAACTGGACGGCAACCATCAGGAAGCGATAGACGCGAACTACAATCAGGTGGCTGACCTCTGTCTGGAGAATGGGGCCTTGGACGTGCTGGTGGCCCTGAAGCCGCGCGAGCGGGATCGGCTGTGGGAGGCGCGGCGGGCCATCGTGGACGCCCTCAACGCCGAGAGTCCCGTCAACCACATGGAGGACGTGGTGGTGCCCCGCTCCGAGCTCCCCGCTCTGCTGGAGGGCATCAGGCGCATCGCGGAGCGCTGCGAGGTGCGCATCGTCAGCTTCGGGCACGCGGGCGACGGCAACGTCCACGTCAATGTGCTGAAGGATGACATAACCGATGAGCGGTGGGAGCACATCGTCCCGCGCGTTGTCATTGAGATGTACAAGCTGACCCTAGCTCTGGGCGGCACGATCACGGGCGAGCACGGCGTCGGCGCCACCCGCCGCCAGTACCTCCCCTTGGCTTTGGGCCAGGCCCAGGTGGAGATCATGCAGCAGATCAGGGAGGTCTTTGACCCTCACCGCATCCTGAATCCGGCCAAGATATTTCCCTAGCGTTTCTGTCGTCGGTTCCGCTGGCTGACCGTCGGCGGGCTCTTGTCGGCGGCGGCTGGGCTGATGGTCTCGGCCGGGGTTTGGTTCTTCCGCCGGCTGGGCGACATCTATGGCTGGCTGCGGAGCCAGCTCATGCCCTTCTTCGTACGGCGGCGAACCTGGATTGCCTGGGAAAAAGGAAAGGAGTAAGATGATGAATACGGATTACGGAGCGCTATCTGCTGACCAACTACTGGCTGCTCTGGAGCAGGCTGGTCGCTCCCCCGACCTGGCTCTGATTCATACCTGCTTGGAGCGGCAGGAGGAACTGACGCCGGAGCTGTTGGAGATGCTGGCTGAGGATGTGGATTATAGTTGGCATCCTGATGATCCCCGATGGTACCGGGATGTTCACGCCGGGCTTCTTCTCATCGCCTTCCGCGAGCCAGCGGCCTTGCCCATTTTCGCCGAGCTCTTCCGCGATGAAGAGCGGGAGAACCTGCTGGAGTGGTTTGGCACCGAGCTACCGGCCTATGGGCCGGCGGCGATTCCGATGCTCATGGATTTGGCTAACGACGACACTGCTTACGATCATTATCCCCGCGCCGCAGCGATAGAGATGCTGACCGGCATCGCGTTACACCATCCGAGTGAGCAAGAGCGCATTGCAGAGACATTTCGGGATCTGTTGCCGCCGCTGAAGGATGATGGCACTTTGGACCTTCCGCCTGACGTCGATTTCGATGAGGTTTGGACCTGGGCGGCCTCCGGGCTGGCCGATTTGCGAGACACCGTTAGCCAGCCCCAGATTATCGCCCTCTACGAACAGGGTCTGATAGACGAGTTCGTTCGAGGTGGTTTGGAGGATTATCTGGCTGAGTTCAAGCCTGGCGCCCGTCCGCCGCTGGCGGCGTCGCGCGAGTACGACGTTATGAAGACGTATGAATGGCTGAGCAGGGAAGTCTCCAAACAGACCGAGCGAAAGGCTGAGTCAGCGCCGACCGTCGCCCGCAGCCAACCGAAAGTTGGGCGCAACGATCCCTGCCCCTGTGGCAGCGGTCGCAAGTACAAGCACTGCTGCGGCAGCAAGAGGCGCTGAGACCCAGGTGATTTGACAATTCTGATCAACCATGATACTATCTGTCTGCGTAGAGAGCATTGAGCAGGAGGTGATGTTTCATGCGACTTTAGCCGAAAAAGGGGAGGACAGCGCATGGACTGGAAACCAGTGGTCAGTATGCAACTTCCAACTTCCAACATCCAGTTTCCAGTTGACGAGGAGGAGGTTCCCCGTCGCGAGGCGGGGCTAACCGCGTGAGAGCGGGAAAATCGAGAGATCAGCGGATGCCTCCAGGGACTGCCCAGTTCCTAATCTTTTCCCCTCCAGTGAAGCATCCCCACAAAGCCGGCAGGCGACTGGCGGGACAAAGGGGGTTGCATTGGCGCAGAGGATGGCAAGCGCGCCGGCTGCTGTCAGAGGACCGTAGTTTGTGATCAGACGGCCGCGTGGCTGAACTTGTTTCATCCGTGTTATCGGGAGGGGGCCTATTTTTCTTACCATGCAGTATGATCGGGGCGCGCCTCGTCGCGCCCCTTTTTTGTCCCCCCTCCTGCTCCGGCTGGATCGTCAGATCCAGCCGCCCTGGGCGACGGATCTGACGATCCGCCGCGAGCGTAGGTGTCACTCTTGTTCCAATACGAAACAGCAAGGAGGCTAAAATGTGTGGAATCGTCGGCTACGTTGGCCCTCGTGAGGCCACGCCCATAGATCGG
>CAZEBW010000151.1:0-4310 GCA_964510205.1 uncultured Anaerolineae bacterium | reverse complement strand
TGCACGGTTTTGAGGTGCGATTCCGTCGCCGTAATGGCGCGGTCATCTGGGTGCGGAACACTGCCCGCTCCGTTCACGACGCCGACGGCCAGGTGCTCTACCACGAGGGCAGCCTGGAGGACATCACCGAGCGCAAGCGGGCCGAGGAAACCATCAAGCACATGGCCTACCACGACGCCCTGACCGGCCTGCCCAACCGGCGGCTGTTCAACGACCGCCTCGAAATGGCTATAGCCCACGCCCAGCGCAATCAACAAAAGCTGACCGTGATGCTGCTCGACCTGGATCACTTCAAGGAGGTGAACGACACGCTGGGGCACGGCGTGGGGGACCAGTTGCTGCAGGCTGTTGGCGAGCGATTGACCAGCCTGCTGCGCAAGGGCGATACCGTAGCCCGCATGGGGGGCGACGAGTTCATGCTGTTGCTGCCAGAAATCGCCGGGGATAAAGGCGCGGCCGAGGTTGCTCAGAGGATCCTGAAATCCATCCGAGAGCCGTATGTATGTGATGGCCACGAGCTCCGTATTGCCACCAGCATTGGGATTGCTCTTTATCCCGATGATGGTGAGGATGGTGATGCCCTGATGAAGAACGCCGACATCGCCATGTACCGCGCCAAGGACCAGGGGCGGGACAACTACCAACGCTGGCAGCCAATGACCCAGGAGCGACAAGGATGACCCCTTCTTTTTCGGCACTCGCTCCCGCAGCGGAAGATCTGTCGCTGCCAGACCCTCTGGAATCCACCGAGGGGGGGTAGACACGATGAGTTTCTTGTCCCATCTAGAATGTGCGATGTGTGGCCAGGAGCTGGAGGCGGACCGCCTCTGGAACCTGTGTCCCGACTGCAACAGACCGCTGCTGGCCCGCTATGATCTGGAGGCGGCCAGCCGCGCTGTGACCCGAAAAGCAATCGCGGAGCGCGAACCGAACCTCTGGCGCTACCGCGAGCTGCTCCCCGTGCGCGATCCCCGCTACGCGCTCTGCCTGGGCGAGGGCTTTACGCCCTTGACCCGCGCCACCCGGCTGGGCCAGGCGGTTGGCCTGGCCAACCTGCTCGTCAAGGACGAGGGCCTGAATCCCACCGGCTCGTTCAAGGCGCGGGGGTTGGCGGTGGCGGTCTCGCGGGCCTGGGAGCTGGGGGTCGAAAACGTCTCCATCCCGTCGTCGGGAAACGCGGCCGGAGCCATGAGCGCTTACGCCGCCCTGGCCGGGATGCAGGCTACGGTGTTCATGCCCCGCGACGTGCCCCAGACCTTTGTGGCCGAGTGTCGCGCCCTGGGCGCCGAGGTCAGGCTGTTGGATGGGCTCATCTCGGATTGTGGCCGCGCCGCAGCTCGGGAGTTAGACCAGTTCGACCGCTTTGACGTGTCCACCCTCAAAGAGCCCTATCGCCTGGAGGGCAAAAAGACGATGGGCTACGAGCTGGCCGAGCAACTGGGCTGGACCTTGCCCGACGTCATCATCTATCCCACCGGCGGCGGCACCGGCCTGATCGGAATGTGGAAGAGCTTTGACGAGATGGAGGAGCTGGGTTGGATCGGCCCTCGGCGACCGCGCATGGTGGTGACGCAGTCCGATGGCTGTGCGCCGATGGTGAGAGCTTTTCAGCAGGGACGGGAGTTTGCCGAGCCGTGGGAGGAGGCCGAGACCATCGCTGGCGGGCTGCGCGTGCCGGCTGCGGTGGGCGATTTTCTGATCCTGCAGGCCCTGCGCGAGAGCGGCGGCACCGCCGTTGCCGTATCTGACCAGGAGATCATGGAGGCAGTGAAACTCTTCGGCCGCACCCAGGGTATTTTCGCTTGTCCGGAAGGCGGGGCCACGTTGGCCGCGCTTCGACGCCTGCTCCGCCAGGGTTGGGTCGGCGACGACGAGAGGGTGGTGCTGTTCAACACCGGCAGCGGCCTCAAGTATGCACATCTCTGGGCTTGAGGGCGCCGTTAGCGGGGAAAACTATAACCAAAGGAGACCATCACCGATGCTCTATCCCCAGGAGAACCAGTGTAGAGAAACGAAGGAACTGTCCGGCTTTTGGGATTTTCGCCTTGATCCGGCTGAGGAAGGAGAGGGGCAAGGTTGGTACGCTGGCTTTGTAGAAGAGAAGCGCATTGCTGTGCCGGGCAGTTGGAACGAACAGTTCCAAGACGTTAGAAACTACTTCGGCGGCGGTTGGTATCAGACGCGCTTTCACCTGCCTCGAGGTTGGCAGGGACAGCGAGTCTGGCTGCGCATCGGATCGGCCAACTACTGGGCCGATGTGTGGGTCAATGGCGAGAAGGCCGGCGCCCACGCCGGCGGTCACCTCCCCTTCGAGTTCGACATAACTCGGCTGCTGCGTTCGGGCGGCGAGAATGTGCTCGTGATTCGGGTCAACGGCGAGTTGAACTTGGAAACCGTGCCCTGGGGCATGGTGCCTGATCCCGATGTGCCGCGCAGCGCGGTCCAGTACCCAGACATCAACTTCGACTTCTTTCCATACTGCGGCTTGCACCGCTCGGTGCTTCTCTACACCACGCCTCCGTCCTCCATCCGCGACCTCAGCGTCCATACGACCTTGGATAGACCCGACGCCACGCTGCACGTCGCCGTGCAGGCCGATCTGCCGCAGGGGAGGCGAATAGACTGCGCCCTCTACGCCTGCGGCGAAACGACCGCTGTGGCCAGAGGGGAGGCCGTCCGTGCGGCGGATGGCTTGTTCCGTTGCCAGTTGCCCGTCGCCAAGCCGAGTTTGTGGTCTCCGGCAGATCCAGTTCTTTACCATTTGCGCGTTCGCATCGTCGAAGAGGACCAGATTCACGATGAGTACGAGCTTCCAGTGGGGCTGCGCACGGTGGCTGTTGAAGGCGATCAACTGCTGCTCAACGACCAACCCGTCTTTCTGGAGGGATTCGGCAAGCACGAGGATTTCCCCATCGTCGGGCGGGGGTTCTGCCCGCCGGTCATGGTCAAGGACTTCGAGCTGCTGCGCTGGATCGGCGCCAACTCGTTCCGCGCCGCGCACTATCCCCATGCCGAGGAGGTCTTGCAGATGGCCGACTGGCAAGGTGTGCTGGTCATCGCCGAAGCTCCGGCCATATCGCTCTTCTTCGGACGAGGCATCGAGCAGCGGCTGGCGGTGTGCAAACAGCAGTTAAGAGAGATGATCGCCAGGGACAAGAATCACCCCAGCGTCATCATGTGGAGCGTGGCCTGCGAGCCGGATTCGGATGTGCCTCAGGCTGTGCCCTTCCTCAAAGAACTGGCCGACTTGTCGCACCAACTGGATAGCACGCGGCCTGTGACGTTCGTCAGCCACAAAGGCATGGCCGATGAGGCCCTGCGCTATTTCGACGTGATGAGCCTCAATCGCTACTATGGCTGGTATTCCGAGCCAGGTCAGCTTGATCTGGCCTGCCAGATGCTCAGCGACGAGATGGACGCCATGTACGACAAGTTTGGCAAACCCTTCCTGCTCAGCGAGTGCGGGGCCGATACCGTGAGCGGCATCCACGCCGATCCGCCGGAGCTCTTTAGCGAGGAATTCCAGGTCGAGTTTATCCGCCGCTATCTGGAAGTGGTGCGCAGCAAACCATACGCCATCGGCACCCACATCTGGACCTTTGCCGACTTCAAAACCGCTCAGACCTTCCGCCGCGTGGGTGGGGTCAATTACAAAGGCTCTCTGTCAAACTTTGTGAAACCGGCCAGGTGAGCATAGAAGCATTGCGTTGCCGGCAACGAGATGCCAGGCCATCTGTGGTCTGAGAACGATCCGAAAGAGATCAATGCGATAGCTGCAAGTCAAGCAGCCTGAGTCAAGATGCGTAGACGGAAGCTGGTGAAGTTGATAGCCATATCCCTGACGCTTGATGAGTTTGATCTTGTTGTTCTTACCCTCAGTGAAGGCATTGGTGTAACGCCGGATGAAATAGTTGAGGATTTCCTCTTGCCAATTGCGCAAGGTCTTCACCGCTCCGATCATCTCTGGCAAACCGCTCGCTTCCGCCCAGGCACACCAGTATTCCAAATGCTGCGCAGCCTGGGTCGGATTCTGGAGCTTGTACCAATCACGAAAGACCTCTTTGAGGACATAAGCCATCAACAACTCGGGCTCCTGGAGCAAAATCGACCGCAATTGCTGGGCTTCTTCCTCACTCAGTTTCTCACGACCTTTGCGGAGTCGATACCGCAGTTTGTAGATTGATCTCTTTTGGCCCTTAGCCCTGCTTCGTTGAACCCGCTTTCGCACTTTGTCTAATGCGTCAATGACCACTCTCACAACGTGGAACTTGTCAATCACAATGTAACAACCGGGCAGGGCTTCCCGAATT
>CAZEBW010000150.1:0-4405 GCA_964510205.1 uncultured Anaerolineae bacterium | reverse complement strand
GGTTTGTTCCAACTTGTCCCAGGAATCGGTTATGTTGATTGGTAAAGTTCTATTAGAAAGACCGTACTTGCCTGAATGAGAAGAGTATTCAGAAGATTGTAGGTGACATCAGGAGGCCCAGCTAGCAACAGTGTAAGAGCACTGATAAGCAGAATAGCCAAGTTCCTCCACCTGCTGTGCCAAACCTCTTGACCCAGGAACCTGAGAAATCTTGGGCCTGGGCCGTCCGCACCGCGCCAATCGACTAGCGAAAGAAACTGAAAATCATCTCTGTTAAACCGCCCTTGGATTATGATCTCTTGTCTGGACCACTCAGGGAACAGCAACTGGACTTGATCCCCTAGATTTACTAGCACAACTGAAGGTACTTGCCGATTGCTGTGAGTAAGCATCATCTTGTAGAGCCTCTTGAACTCCTCAATACCTAGATCAATTGGCTCCTCAGCAAGCGCGCCGGTTCTCAAATGACTATAGATTGTATTGAGTTCCTCTTCGCTTTTCATAAGTCGTCACCTCTTCCTCAAAACAGCCTGGGCTGGGGATCGTGAGGCTCACTCACAGGCGTGCTGATATACAAGGCCGCCTCCTGTTCCAGAATCTCAACGACGTGACGTAGAGTCTCCTCAGGCAACTTCTCAGTTTCTATGTCGGCATAGAACTCAAACTTGGCCTTCACCAATCTGCGCAGAACCCGGTGGCGATTGTACTCGTCGTCGAATTCTAGCATAAAAGGGGTCATTTCTCTGGCAGCATAGACAAGATCTTGGCCAAGATGCGTATTGCGAAGATCGTGGTCTTTCCTTGCAGTCAGGTTGATCTCCTTTAGTTGGGGATAATCATGGAGTCTACTATCACGGAGAATCTCGTTGCGGTCGCGCTCGGGATTGTAGTATTCAAATCCTTCCGGAATCAGCTTAGGGTCAGGGCGGGTAATCTGTAGGCGCGCAACTCGGTTGCTAGAATTATAGGCTTCTATCAAGGCATCCCTGCCCACCTCAACCATAGTCTCCACAAGAGAGACAACCGGACCAACCCCACAACTGCTAAGAACCTTGGCTAACATTCCCTTCAGCCTCGATTGCACCACACTCATGTCTATTGGCAGAATCTGGAAACGCCGATTTTGAAGCAGGATTCGCCCGTCTCTTGGAAAGAAGACAAAGAAGACTCTCTCGGCAGGGGTTGTCTCTTGCCGCAGAGCTGTTCTATCACGATCGTACGATAGAAACTGAGTTGGGAATTGAATGATGAAGAAACCACCAACGACAGAATCGATGTCCGCTGTGCCGACAAATCCATAAAGCTCCCCCTTTGATCCCATCAGTTCCATATTGTGGATTGCAGTGATTATGCATTCGATCTGTTCATTGCTGACGCGATCCCAGTCCAGGCCTTTGATGTCCAACAAATCGCAGTGTATTTTCTCTGTCATTGCCAAAACCTCCCTCCATGACATAGACGCTGCACAAGCTAACGATCTGCATCAGCCGCACAGCGGCTCCAACTCCTCACACGGCTCTGCTCGTAACTTGTCGCCCAAATTCGCGCCGCTTACCCACCGCCGAAGGCGGGTCGACTACACCCGGTGGTAGGCATCATCGTCTCTTCAAGGTTTTATGCTAACCGACGAATAGCAGATACAATTGAGGAGGTATTCCATCCTACAATTTCGTCAGCCGCTTCACTCACAGCCGTTGGAGTTCGTTGTGCTCCCCAGGGTCTTATACCTAGTATAGGCTTACTTAGCAGATTCGCAAAATCGATCTCGAACTGAATCCAATCGCTGTGTGCAACATACATTCCAGCAAGAATAACAACTACCTCAACAGGACGTATCTGTCTCTTTAACGCCTCCTCGATGTCGCCATCTTTGGGATCATGCTTTGGCACACTGTAGTTCGCATACGAAAAACTCGTCGCATCGTCTAAGTAGCCGATCAAACGATAGTAACTCTCGTTATACTTCCAAGCGTGACTAATGAAAATCCTGTAAGTATGTAACCCGGGCATCCTAAACTCCTTTCTCCCAAAACACGATGCCTAACCATAGATGTCGAGTTCTTTCTTCTTTCATCCTCGCATTCTCCAGTGGATTCCGCACAGGGCTGGACAAGCCCCCACAGTCTCATCGCCGCGGCAGTTCCGTCGGCTCCGGCGAGGGCTGAGCTCCTCCTCAAAGACTACGGCAAGCGCACGGTTAGGCCCGAATTCGGCCCGGGTGGCAAGCCAAGGGCTGGTTCCACACCTGGCGATTGTCTGAGATCCTTCAGTAGGGCTTGAGCTGGAATCCTCTTCCCTATCATAGCTACCGATTCCGGCCGTGGTTGTCTAACCGATTTGCCTCGATATACTTCAACTTCGGCAACACCTTCTTCAATCGCTCTCATACATAGGCCTCGTACGTACAAACGGTTGAACTCGCCCTCAGCCAGGGTATCGGGGGCGCTGATAGGCACTTTGGCAGTCGTCACGCCACCTCTTGGCTTCCTACGCTGCTCGAAAGCTTTGAGATAGCCGCCTCGTCGCAGTTGGCCCGCAAGCCATGCATCATCATGGCTTGCTACTGCTTCCCTCAATAGCGATTCATAGTTCTCCACTCCCCGCTCATTCAGTCTTGGGCTGATGTAGAGAGTTCCTCGAGACACATCGAGTTCAATCTCTCCTAACATCCATTGCCGCGTTTCGCTGTCGAGATTCTCGTAATGCAATGCCATACTACCTCCTACTCCTTCTTCTAAAAACGGTCCTCCCAGGTAACAAAACAACCGACCACGCACGGGATCGCTCCCAGGCTAGGGGTCGGCTGTCATTCTTTCATACCACCCTCCTCAGTTGACTACGATTGCTGCGATGAGGGCTACGGTGATGCTACATTGATGATTTACAGTGCTATCATAGCACAGGCTGAGACATTCGTCAAGTTAGAAAGAGCGGACATGCCTCTAGACCGGGGCCAGCGTTCCTGCAAAGATCTGCCACGCCAGCGCTGTCTTGGCTGTCAAGCTCAGCACGATGTACACCCGCTCCCCAAACAGGTAGTCCTTCCACCGCTCCACTTTCTTGTACTGTAGCACCATGTTCAACGCGAAGATGTTGAAGAACACAAAGATCGAGGGAATGATCGCGTAGACGAACGCTGGCGGCTCCGCACCGGCCGAGGACAGGGCACCGAAGAAGTACATCACGATGACGATCCAGGGGATGATCCCCGCCACGCAGCCGAAGATGAAGGATGTCCAGTTTGTTTTTTCCGTGGTCTGGTTGTGCAACTCCATCATGATGCCGAACAGGTTCATCAGCGCATTGACCCCAAACATCAAGATGAGGTTGCCCAGGTCCCACACACCCACCAGCATACCGATCAAGACGATCATCAGCGATGAGCTCAGGGCGTATTCGCCGAAGCGGGCCGGGTTCATCCCCTTCTTCAAGTTCCGCACATACCAACGGTAGCCGAACGTGGAGAGCGCAAAGTGCGCGACGGCAGAAATCAACAGAAATACAGCCACCGCCGGGCCAAACCGCAGTTCGTATGCCAGCTTGGGGTCTGGCGTCAAAGAGAAGGTATCAAGATCGAACCGCAGGTAGTTGGTGTAGATTGGATAGGTTTTGTCATTGCTGAGGACAATCATGAGGATGCCTTGGATGAGATGCAGGAAGCCCATGATCGCGTTAAAGCGGCGCAACCCTCTGAAAGCCCTCTGTTGAGCACTTGCAACATTGCGTGGTACATCTGACTTCGAAGCCATTTCGCTTACCCCCTTTCTGGTGTATGCTGTCCCTCCCAGATAACAAAACAGCCGACCACGCACCAAGGGATCGCTCCCAGGCTAGGGGTCGGCTGTCAATCTTTCATACCACCCTCCTCAGTTGACTACGATCGCTGCGACGAGGGCTGCGACGGTGTGACGCTCCGATTTACGGTGAGGACTGAGAGAGACTCAACTCTAAAACCTGTTTGGGCACATCCAAAACTAAGATGACGTTTTCAAGAGCCCACTGAGGCAACTTCAGGTTTATCTTCTCTATCATAGAAAGTTACGCTGAACCCTTTGGGCATTACTGGCCCATTGAAGAAAACGTAGACACCTCTATCTGAAGGCATAGCGTTTACGATGGCCCAGACCGCCTCACGGTGCAGGCTGTGGGAGATCAGATACCCTCTTTGGGGTTCATACCGATCCTCACCCTCTGGGATAGCCAAGGCGATCCACTGGCCAGGATAAGCTGCCTTAAGCTCGTCAATATCCCGGATCTCTTGTTTGGTTTCCTTCAACTTCAATGCGAGTTCGATAAACTGATCCAACCCAAAGGGATCGAGTCGCTCAAGAACGCCAGACATAGTTTTTTGGCATTGAGGTAAAAGTCGCACGTTAACAATCCAAGACAGCTTCAGCCCAGGCAT
>CAZEBW010000149.1:0-4490 GCA_964510205.1 uncultured Anaerolineae bacterium | reverse complement strand
AAACCACTCGCTGCTTATACTCGACGCCCCCCATTTTGCGCCGCCGATGCTGCCTGCAAGCACGGGGCAATAGTTGGCTGGCCCAGCAAACGCCAAGGCATGGTCAAGCATGGCGTCGAAATCAGGATTGCTGGCTACGAAATGAACCGCTGCTGCCAACACATTTGGCGCAAAACCGTCTGCATGGAGCGCTTCCGGTGGCTGTTCCATTAAGGCGGTTTGCGTTTCTTCAAGCCTACCCAAGCCAGCAATGGTGATGGCTGTGGGCCAATCATAGCCGTTGATCAAGGCGCGACATAGCGTCACAGCCGCCGCTGAGACATCACCGGCAAGAGGGTGTTTATGAGTCAATGATGCCTCTGCTAAAGCGTGATGTGGCAAGTCGTCATCGGCTAAGGCGACTGACATAGCCAACGGAGTAGCGCGGTGGACAGGATTGCATCCGGCCGTTAGCCCACCGAACTCGTCATGAACGAGCAAGGCGGCTTGGGAAAACGTATGGCCTGAGGCGACGAGGCTGAAGATACGCGCTACTGTTGGGCCGGTATCAAAGGCTCCATCTCGCCACCAGTCAAGATAGCTAGATCCAACGTCATCAAGATCGAATGCGTGACAATGAGGAAGGCTTTCGGCGAGGCGCACAGCCATGCGGGCGGGGCCACCGATTCTGTCCCCAGCTGCAAGACCGAAGAGGACTCCAGCCACTCGGTCACGTATTCCAGTCTTTCTATTCGAAGCCATCTCACTTCCCTTAACCTCAGCGTCAAGAACCGACAGCCCCCCACTTGCCCAGGAAGCGGCCTTCTGCTACAATTCCTCCAGCCTTCTCCTGGACCTTTCAGGAGTAGGTGTGGGGATTACAGGAGCGGTGGCTCGGTAATCCCTTTTTCGTTTGGCTGCGTACCACATTTCCCCCCGTTTGGCAACACGCAAAAAGCTGGTGATTACCCACAAGTGGTCTGTAACTTGCAAACTCGGCCCAACGTAGTATGATTTGGAAGCGCTAACAACCAAATCACTGCGGAGGGCGGAGCAATGAATAGAATACTGCAAAATGGTGCGATTGGCAAATTGCCTATTACTGAACTGGCGGCAACGCTGAGCAGGTTTATGGAACCTGTCGTAGCGCAGTTGCCGGAGAAGCGTCTACGGAGGGTCGCGAAACTGGCTGTGCAGGCGATCATCACCGCGAAATCGCCTTTGGTGCTTCAGATGGCGCGGGGCGTGGTGAGAGAAGGACAGACCATTCGGCCCACTGCGAGGCGGATAGATCGTTTCATCTGGAACAAGCGGTTCAGCCATCGCGACTCATTGAAGGGTTTGTATGGGATTGCACAGCGCACGGTCGCGGTGCAAGCCAGAGTACCTAGTGGTGGCATTAGACCCCGTGAACTTCGAGAAACCGTATGCCAAGAAGTTGGAAGGGATCTCGACGGTGATGAAGAGCACCCCGCCAGGAGAACGCAAGCGAAAGCGTCTGACAGCGGGATATCCAGCCATGACGGCTGCAGTGGTGAATCTGGAAACGCCCGTGGTGACCTACGCCAATTGGTTTTCCTACGTCACCGAGGACTTCGTGAGCGAAAACCACGAGATCTACTGCGCCATCCGCACCACTCGGGCCTTGTTTCCCCATGCCAAGTTGCGCTTTGTGGCCGATGCGGGTCTAGATGACCGGAAGATGTTCCGCTGGATAGGCTTGGTGCAGAGTGAGTTCATCATCCGATCTTGCCATAACCGCATCGTCGAAGTCTACAATGACCGTCTGGATCGCTGGGAAGAAGAATCCCTGGACGACTTGACCGCTACTGCGCTGTCCTTGCAACTCGAGGTCGTCTTCACTCACGCCCGAAAGGTGCGAAGGGTGAAGGTTGGCTTGGGCTGGCTCAAGATCCGACTCCTGACCAGTCCACAAGTCCTGTGGGTCTTGGTGGTCCATGACCCAGAACTGAAGCGGGATCTGGTCCTGATCACCAACGTCCCCATTCTGACCCCTCAAGATGCAGAGACCGTTTACACTGAGTGGCGTGATCGCCCGCGTATTGAACATACCTATCGTTTTGACTAGGAAGAGGGCCTGGACGCGGAAAAGATGTGTGTTCGAACCCTGGAACGCATGCGACGCATCTTCGTCTTGGTCTTGCTGGCAGCGCTCTTTGTGTATCATACTGCCCATACCTGGCCTCAGCGAATGGTCCTGTGGCTCCGTCGTTTGGGAGGTAAGCTGGGACTCTCCTCAGATCGAGACGGCCCCTATGTTCTCCTTGCCGGCATCCGAGCCGTTTTCATAATTGTAGCCACACTGGCTTACGCTGCCCAGCACCCTTTCCCAAGGGGTGATCCGACTTATGGGTAATCACCAGTGAGTTACATCGGGAGAAGAGCTGAGGGGGGAGAGGGGGAATCGTTTACATCAAATCACCAAGAGGACCTAGGTTGAGGTTCAGTTCTTCGTCTTCCAGGCCGAAGATCTGCTTCAGTTCCTCCATGCGCAGGTCCAGCTTGATGAAGGTCTGGCCCAGCCGCTCGATTTCTTCGTCGCTGAGGGAACCGGCTTCGATGCGTCGCAGGGCCTGACGCTCCATGAGCTGCCGCAGGAGTTCGATCAGGGTCAAAACCAGTTTGGCCAGCCCACGTTCCACCCCTTCGGGGTCAGCGTTGATTCGCCGAGGCAGAGGACTGGTAGCTTGCTCCAATTCGGTGGCGAAGATTTCCAGATCGCCGGGGTCATGTAGTAACTTCTCTTCCACTTGGCTATCCAATTCAGTCACTGGCATCTTTCCTAAGCGTGAAACGTAAAACGTGAAACGTGGAGCGTGATGCGTGAATTCACGTTTGACGCTTCACGTTTCATTTACTGTCACAAAGTTGTATGCGGGCCAGGGGCCGGTGCAGAGGAAGCGCAGCGCGGGGTAGTCGGCGCTGAGAGCTTCCACCTCTCGTTGAAAGGCCGTCGTCTGGTCTCGCTCCAAAAGATAGGCCGCCGTCAATAACTGGCGAGGGGTGACCAGCACCTGCCGCGTGCTCTCTGCCGCTAGTCGGGCCAAGGGGGTGTGTATCTCCTCAACCAACGCCTCCGCCCGCTGGCGTCGGGCCCGTCGCTGGCGCTCCTCCCCCAGACGAGCCATCAGGTAGGCCCGACCGTTTCCCCTCTTGCCCCCTCCCCCGCGCACGGGGGAGGGCTGGGGTGGGGGTGTGTCCTCTTCCCACAGCACCCGCAGACTCAGCTCCACCCGGCCGCGCACCCGCTCCAGGTTGGTCACAAAGTCGGCGTAGTGCGTCGCCAGGACGGCCTGGACGGCGCCTTCGTCGGCCAGCAGGGTGCCGAAACGCACAGGAAGGACGGCGCGATCCGCCATTAGCGCTTCCACCACCGCCTCGTGCTGCCACAGGTTGTCCTCCGTCGGCAATATCTCGGCCGTGGTGAGGGGACTGACCACGGCGGCGATGTTCCGGTAGGTCAGAGTGAAAACAGACGTGCCCTCCGGGCCAGGCTCGGCGGGCACAGGTAACTCGGGCCGGTCAGTGATGGCGTAGAGGTAAATCATGTCGCAACTCACAAGTCGCACGCTTGACGTTTCACGTTTCACGTTTCACGCCCCACGCTGATTGCCGAGCGGCCGCCATGCTCCGCATCTTCTCGGCCTTTTCTATGGAAGTCAGGAGCACCTTCAGGCCCAGGTAAATGAGGTCCACGTCGGCCACGGAGATAGTGACGTCGCCAAATAAGATGACTCCCTTGTCGAGGATGCGATCCAGGAGATCCAGCAGGGTGACTTCTTTCTCCTTAGCCACCAACTCACTCATCGGCCGCGCCCTCCTCGAAGCTAATACTTCGACTGGGCCCTTCGTCATGCTCAGGGGAGACCTCAGTACAGGTGGACGCGAAGTTATAGGGCGGCCAGGGCCCTGTCATCTCGTAGATGAAGCCCGTGTCGTTGTACTCTTCCTCCAGACTCTCCAGTTCGGCTCGGAAGGCGGCCAGCCGCTCCTCGGCTACCAAATAGGCCGCATTGAGGACCATCGCCTCCCTGCGGCCGGTGAGCTCTCTGCTCTGCAAAGGGTTGATGACGGCCTCTTCAGCGTGGCTGGACAGGCGGTCGTGGCTGCGCTGGGCGTACTCATCGCTGACCCGCTCTACCTCCTCAGCGACAGCTTCATCCACCTTTTTCCTCAGGAAGTACGCCGCCCCACTCGACTTTTGCTCCATCTCCACTTTGAGCTCTTTGACCTTATGGCTGGTCTTTCCAACCTTCTTGGCCAGGGCCTCACCGTCGCAGTAGGCCTTGACCCCCCACTCCTGCTTGCCCTCCAGCCGCGACAGGGCCTCTACAAAATCGTCGTAGTGCTCGGCCAACATCTCCTGCACCCCGCTCTCACTCCGATAGATGGTGCAGAACCTCATGGGGACGAGGGTATGGCTGGCCAGCATCGTCTCGAGGACGCGCTGGTGGGCCAGCACCTTGGCCTCCACCCATTTGATGTCATTC
>CAZEBW010000148.1:0-4535 GCA_964510205.1 uncultured Anaerolineae bacterium | reverse complement strand
ATACTCAGCGCACTTGAAAAGCGTGAAATTGCGTGTGTGGGGGAGAGTACCACGGATGTGGAAATACACGATGTTCAACCACAAGCTTAGACAGAATGCCCCCTTTTGACCGCCAGAGGTGTGATTATCGCGTATTTCTTTATCCGTGGTACTCTTTCCGTCATCACCCAAATTCACAAAACCAAAATGTGCTCAGTATACTGAGGATAGCGACATGACTCTCATCCTACTAGGCATCGAAACCTCGTGTGACGAGACGGCAGCGGCAGTGGTGGAGGACGGGCGCAAGATCCTCTCCAACGTCGTGGCCTCCCAGATAGAGCTACATCGCCGCTACGGCGGCGTCTTCCCCGAGGTGGCCTCCCGCCAGCACGTCCTGTCCATCACCCCCGTCGTCGAAGAAGCGCTGGCCGAGGCGGGGGTATCCTGGGATGACCTGGAGGCCGTGGCGGTGACTTACGGGCCAGGTCTGGCGGGCTCCCTCTTGGTGGGCGTCAACGTCGCCAAGGGAATCGCTCTGGGCCGCGGGCTGCCCCTGTTGGGGATCAATCACATCGAGGCCCACATCTACGCCAATTGGCTATCCCCGCTTCCCCCCCCCCAAGATTGGGGGGGAAAGAGGGGGGGCGGCGAGGGAGGCAGCATTGTTTTCCCCGCGCTGTGCCTGGTGGTCTCCGGCGGCCACACGGAGTTGATCCTCATGCGCGACCACGGCCAATATCAACGGTTGGGCGGCAGCCTCGACGATGCAGCCGGCGAGGCCTTTGACAAGGTCGGGCGGCTGCTGGGGCTGGAGTATCCCGGCGGGCCAGCCATTGAGCGGGCCGCTCAGTTCGGCGACGCCTCGGCCTTCGACCTGCCCCGCGCTTGGCTGACGGACAGCGACGGGCGACCGGGGTACGACTTCAGCTTCAGCGGGCTTAAAACGGCGGTGCTGCGCATCGTGCAGAAAGATGCGCCGCAGGCGGGGTTTCGCCACCACGCTCAGGAATCGGCCAGTCGTCAACTGCCCGTCGTTCACCTGGCCGCCAGTTTTCAAGAAGCGGTGGTGGACGTGTTGGTGGAGAAGACCAAACTAGCGGCAGAGGAGCATCACGCCAAACAGATCCTCCTGTCTGGGGGAGTAGCGGCCAACAAGCGGCTGCGCCAGGAGATGGCCGAGAGGTCCGATTTGCCCGTCCTCTTCCCGCCCATCTACCTGTGCACCGACAACGCGGCCATGGTGGCCGGCGCCGCCTACTTCCGCTATCAGGCCGGCGACCGCTCTGGCTGGGACCTGGACGTGATTCCCAACCTGAAGTTAACAGGTGCAACGCACTTCGGCGGAACCAGTGCGTTGCACCTGGTTTAGAGTTCAGACACCCCATCCTCGGCGCGGCAGACGTAAATCTGTGGGGCGATGCCGGTGGCCCTCTCGTAGGTTTCCGCCACCTGACTCCGAAAATCCTCAATCGCCCCCTCAGCCACCAGGCTCACCGTGCAGCCGCCGAAGCCAGCCCCCGTCATGCGAGAGCCGTAGACCCCGTCCACCTTCCAGGCCGCCTCGGCCATGATGTCCAGTTCCGCGCAACTGACCTGGTAGTCGTCGCGCAGGCTGAGGTGGGATTCGTTCATCAGTTGGCCAAAAGCAGCCACATCGCCCGCTTGCAGAGCGGCTGCCGCCTTGAGAACCCGCTCGTTTTCGTAGACGATGTGGCGGCAGCGCTGGCGCACGTTTTCTGGCAGCACCCCCTCGTATTCTGCAAACTGATCAGGGGAGACATCGCGCAGCGATTGCACCTGCGGCAGGTGGCGCCGCAGGATGCGCACTCCCTCCTCGCACTCCCGCCGCCGGGTGTTGTACTCCGAATCCACCAGCCCCCGCTGCTTCCGCGTATCGGCGACGACGATGGCCGCCCCCGACGGCAGGGGAACGGGCTGGTAGTCGAGGCTGCGGCAATCAATGAGCAGGGCGTGATCGCGCTGGCCCAGCGCAGAGACGAACTGGTCCATGATGCCGCAGTTCATGCCCACGAACTCGTTCTCCGCTCGCTGGCAGAGGAGGGCCAGATCCACGCGGCTCAGCTCGAAGCCAGCCAGCACCTGCCAGGCGTAGGCCACGGAGACCTCGATGGCGGCCGAGGAGCTGAGGCCTGAACCGATAGGAATATCGCCCACGACCACGGCGTTCAAGCCGGGCAGCTTCAGGCCCCGCTCTTCCAGGAAGTAGGCCACCCCTCGCTGGTAGTTGCTCCAGGTTTGGGCCGGGTCGTATTCGATATCGTCGAGAGAAAAAGCGACACTCTCGCCGAAGTCGAGAGCGTGGATAACGACCTGCCGATCTTGGCGCGGGGCGGCGGCAACTAAAACACGGCGGTCAATGGCCATCGGCAACACGTAGCCGTCGTTGTAGTCGGTGTGCTCTCCGATGAGGTTCACCCGGCCCGGCGCTCGCACCACAGCCGCTGGCTGGCTGCCAAAAACGACCGCAAACCTCTGCCCTACGTTTGACGCTTCACATTTCACGGTTCACGCTCCACCTGGGGTGAGTAGCCCAACTTGCGCAATTCGTCCAACAGCGCGGGCCAATCCTCTTGGGCTACGATGGCCGTCTTGGGCGAGATGATCTCTCGCAGATATCCCCTGATCTGGGGCGACGCGCTCAACTCCTCCATCACTGATTCGCTCTCAACCTGAAGCAGAAGCGCCCGCCGCAGCCGTACCCGTCCTCGCCTCTTGTCCCAGTTCTGCAAGGCCGAAACCACGTTAGGGGGCATCTTGCCCTCGCTGACTCGCCTCAGAAAGGTCAGCAGCATCTCGATTTGGATGCCCTGCCGCAGACCACGGGCCAGGGACTTGCGGGTGATACGATACACGCGGGAATCTCCAGAGGATTGCCAATCTGCCACCCGCTCCAGTTGGAAGCGGTCGTACAGGCTGCCCTCGGCCGGGGCGATGATGGTGAAATCGGGTTGGACGATCATGGGGGACGGCGGCCCATCAGCAGGAATCTCGCCGCGCAATCCCAAAAAGGCAGCGCCCCAGGGGGTGATCAGAAATGAGTGCAGGTTTCCCTCAGCATCGCAGCCCAGCGAGGCGGCTCCCAGCCAATGAAGCGGCTTGGCCATCAGGTGGACGATGAGCGCGCCCTCGACCTGGTCCCAACACTCAAAGCCCGTCAGATACTCCCCACTGGCCGCGTGGCGGATATACCAGGACGTGTAGTCGCCGTCGGGGCGTTGGAAATCGGGGTCCGTCTCTTTGATGGCCTCAGTGAACGAAGCCAGGGAGAGCCACCGCTCGGCTGGACACTTGGCCAGATGAGCCAGCACCCTCTTCCGCGCCAGCAGGGGATCGTTGCGCCAGCCCGTAGGCTCGCAGCGCAGGGACGTGACTCGCCACAGCTCGTTCCAAGCGGCGTCGTCGCGCCACGCCTCTTGCAGAGCCAGGAGCTGCTCCGCCCGTGGGGCCTTGAGCCATCGCTTGGCTTGGGGGGGATAGGGCTTCAGAAAGCCGCCGGCTTTGTGTACCAGACCCAGCCGCTGGCAAAGGTGATGCAGGAAGGCCAAACGCTCGGACTCCCCCGCATCCTCCCGGACTAGCAGGCGTTCGTTGATGCGCTCCACATCGCCGGGAGCCAGACCGCCATCTTCGAGTGGCTTGACGTCCTCGTTTTGGAGGTAGCTGAGAAAAGCGCAAGCGTCTTGCACCAGGGCCAAGCCGCCCTCGCGGATGGTCGAAGGCGCAGGCGCCGGGTCAACGATGAAGTCTGGCCCTTTCTTCTCAGCTTCGGGCAAGAGGGGCAGGATGTCTTGGGGTACAAAGATGAACTCGCTGGCTTGGCCTTGTCCTGGTTCTTCGCCCACCTCGTCGAAGGCCTTATAGACCAGGCCCGAATACCAGAGCCCCTCGGCGGGGCTGACGGGGTCCCGCCAGGGGCGCTCGCGTTCCAGGCTGCCAGGCCCAAAGGTTCGTATCTCGCCGTAGCGGCGGGCAAAGAGGTGCAACTTGCTCCTGCCCTCCTCGGAGACCAGAAAGTCGAGGGCCTCCCGCTCCTGAGGCTTTAGGCTCTCCAGAATCTCGGCCACGGACTCAGGCTGGAGCAGCTCCTCGGTCAACTGCTCCACAGCCTCGCGTTGGCGGTTGCTCGCCAGTTCGATCCCTCGCTTCTGGGCGATGGCCCTCAGCATGGCTATGCTGCAATCTATCAGGCATTGGCGCAGGTTCTTCATAATCTGCATCTCAGGCGTGGCTCCCCTGAAAAAAGCAGCGTGGATACCCTAAAGGTTTTGAAAATGAAGGTTCGAATTGATTTTCGTGCATTCAGCGCCTGTTCCAGGCAAAGAAATCAAGCTTTCTATCGAAAACCTTTAGGGTCTTGCCAGCAGCTCACCTTCTTTCAGTAGAATCAAACGTGCTTCAGTGGATTCTTCATCCACAATTATACTCGTTTGTCGGTGATGTGACAAACGTGTATTTCAATTTGGGGGGCAAGACCGAGAGACAGCGTCATGTGTCATTGCGAGGCGTCTTTTTTGCCGAACTTGGAAGTGAAA
>CAZEBW010000147.1:0-4809 GCA_964510205.1 uncultured Anaerolineae bacterium | reverse complement strand
AGTCTAACCCTCCTGAGTTGCAACTTCTTCACTCTACCCATGAGGGTGGTGGAGAGGTCGAGAGAGATCACGACCCAGGTGGTTCCAGAGATCGTCCAGGTCAAGACTGTGGTGGTCGAGAAAGAGGTACCGGTCGAGGTCACCAGGATCGTGGAGGTGGAAAAGGAGGTTGTGGTCACAGCCACCCCATCGGCTGAGACGGCGCCGCCTGAGACGTCGGACGTGCCGGACATCGAATCGCAGATCCTGACCGCAGTGTACCGCAAGGTGAATCCCTCGGTCGTCAACGTGGCCAATCTGGCCCGCGTAGAGATTCTCAGTGGAGAGGAAGTTGTTCCCCAAGGAGAAGGATCCGGGTTCATCTGGGATGAGCAAGGACACATTGTGACCAACGCCCACGTCGTCGAGGGGGCCGACGAGGTTCAGATCACCCTGTACAATGACGTCACCCTGCAGGCCCAGGTGGTGGGCGTAGACCCAGATAGCGATCTGGCGGTGGTGAAGATTGACCCTGAGGGCCTGGAACTGCAGCCAGTGGAACTGGGCAACATTGATGATGTAGAGGTCGGCCAGCGAGCGATCGCCATCGGCAATCCGTTCCGCAAGGCGAACACCATGACACAAGGCATTATCAGCGCCATAGGCCGCACCATTCCTTCGCTGACGCGCTATCAAATCCCAGAGGCCATTCAGACGGACGCAGCGATCAACCCCGGCAACTCCGGTGGACCGTTACTCGATTCGGAGGGGCGGGTCATCGGCGTCAATGCCCAGATCGAGACCGGCTCCAGCCTGGTGCGGGCAAACGCGGGCATTGGCTTCGCCATCCCTGTCAACATCGTCAAACGAGTGATCCCAGCGCTGATCGAGGAAGGGCGCTACGACCATGCCTGGTTGGGCATCTCCGGACAGACCTACAGCCCATCCTGGACAGAGGAGCTTGGCTTCCCCGAGGACGCCCGAGGGGCCTACGTGATGTACGTCGAACCCACAGGGCCAGCCGGCAAGGCCGGTCTGCAAGCGGGGACTGAAGAGACCGACATCCTACTGGGATTGGACAGCTTCAACCAGCCGATCTATTTGCAGGCGGGAGGGGATCTGATCACAGCCGTCAACGATCAGCCTGTCGAGAAGTTCGACGATCTGCTGGTGTATCTAGAACGCTACGGGTCGCCCGGCGATCGGGTTGAAATCACCGTGCTTCGCAGCGATGGGCAGCGGGAGACCCTATCCGTGGAGCTAGGGAAGAGGCCGCAGACTACGCCTTGATATGCGACGGTCAACGAATTCTAACAAAACTCTAACATCTCTCTAATGTTATTTTAACACAACTGATGTACAATCAAGTCGAAGAATGAAGAATTGTGAAGCGTAGATCCGGTAGATCCGAAATTCCCAGCAAAGACGGCTCGCATGAAGCCGGCTGGCGGGTGGGGCAAGACCTGGATCAGAAGCCCGCTCTGCTCAGAATCTGGATCTACCAAGAATCAAAAATTTACAAGGAGGTAAACTGCAATGGCTAACATAGTACGTTGGGAACCCGTTCGAGATCTGATTTCGCTAAGGGAGGCAATGGATCGGTTGTTCGAAGAGAGCTTCATCCGTCCTCGCACAAGCTGGCCGGGCGCCGTGGGCGCTACAAGCCTGGCGGTGGATATGTATGAGACCGATCAGGATGTGGTAGTCAAGAGCACTGTGCCTGGCATTAAGCCCGAAGACATCGACATCACCATCACCGGCGACACCCTGACCATCAAGGGCGAGACCAGGGCCGAAGAGAAGGTCGAAGAGACCAACTACATCCGCCAAGAACGGCGTTACGGAGCCTTCGCCCGCTCCTTAGCCTTGCCTACCGCTATCGTGGCAGATAAGGCCAAGGCCGAGTTCGAGGACGGTGTGTTGACCTTGACGCTTCCCAAAGCCGAGGAAGTCAAGCCCAAGAGCATCAAGGTTAAGGCCAAGTAGCGTCCAACCAAGCTGGCCAATCAACACCGCGCCAGCGAAGCTAGGTAATCAACGCGCCAGTGGCCAAATCCCAACATCTCCAAAGAGATCGGGATTTGGTCATGGCGCGTCTCTGTTGTTTTTCGCGCCGACGTGACTTGAGGAGAACTACCAATGCCCATGTACGAATACGAGTGCCTCGAATGTGGCCTTCACTTCGAACGCCTTCAGGATTACAATGGCCCACACGTTGCAGGTTGTCCACGAGGCCATCGTAACGTGCGGCGGGTATTCTGCCCGCCAGCCATTGTGTTCAAGGGGTCGGGATTTTACGTGACCGACAACCGACATGGCAGTGGAGACAGCGATAGCTCAAACAGCAAATAAGGACAGCTCGAGAGAGAAGAAGCCGCCGATTGAGCCTCATGGTCGGCGGCTTTGCTTTGTCACTTGTTCGCCCCTAGCCATCCCGCCAAGTTTTCGACCCCATTTGAGGATATGGGAAAAACGTGGTAAAATTGGGCGCGGAGTGGGAATCTTTGTTGCTCTCCCAGATGTATATCCTACTAGATGAGGTCTAGCTTTGCAAACTTACCTCGGTGAAATCGTAGCTCTAGCCACCGCCTTGTGCTGGGCGGCCACGTCGCTTTTTTTCACGATTGCTGGTAAGCGGGTTGGTTCTCAACTCGTCAACCGGGTGCGGCTGCCGCTGGCAACTTTCTTCCTGGCAATCACCCATCTTTTGTGGCAAGGCGAAGTATTTCCCCTGCACGCCGAACCATCCCGTTGGGGCTGGCTGGGATTATCCGCCATCGTCGGCCTGGTGCTGGGCGATGCCATGCTGTTCCAGGCCTTTGTGCTGATCGGGGCGCGCCTCTCAATGCTGCTGATGACTTTGGTGCCGGTCATCGGTACGCTGCTGGCCTGGGTCTTTTTGGGCGAAACACTGATCCCCTTGGAAATCACCGCCATCATCGCGACGGTGAGCAGCGTTGCCTGGGTGGTCTCGGAACAGACTAATTCCAGCTCTGTGGGCGGCGATCCCAAGAGCTACGCCATTGGCTTGCTGTGCGGGATCGGCGGCGCGTCCGGCCAGGCGTTGGGGCTGATCCTGTCCAAGCGTGGGATGGCCGGCAACTTCTCAGCCCTTTCCGCCAGCCTGATGCGATTGACGATAGCGTCGTTGGTGATCTGGCTGTGGGCTTTGATCCAGGGCCAGCTTGACCCCACCATCGAGGGCTTGCGAATGGGCCGCACCCGATGGGCCATCGTGGGCGGGACACTGGTGGGGCCATTCATGGGCATGACGCTGTCGCTGGCAGCGGTGCAGCTCGCTCCCGTGGGAATCGCCTCCACGCTGATGTCGCTGAGTCCGGTGATCCTACTGCCGCTGTCACACTGGCTTTTCAAAGAACGCATCACCCCACGGGCCATCTTGGGGACGGTGGTGGCCATAATGGGTGTAGCCATAATCTTTTGGACGTAAAGCGGAGCGCGCCTTCGTGGCCGATTGTGGCAGGGGTGTTGCGGGAGCATCAGAACACGGATTCGCGGGATTTACGGATCGCCGCTCAGCCCAAGTTACCTGATCCGTGAATTCTACAGCCCAAGTCGCTTGATCCGTGAATCCTGCCGATCCACCGTTGTCCTTTCAAGAACCCAGTTGCGCAAGATTTGTGGATCTCTTATCAGCCTAAGAGCTCTGATCCGTTAATCCTGCCCATCCGCTGTTCTCTCGGAGACATCTAATGAACGCTCGCCAACGACTGTTAACCGCGCTCGACGGCGGCGAACCGGACCGCATCCCCTGTGCATTGGGCTTCTACCACGTGGATCTAGAGAGCCTGGTCCCGCCCGGCCAGTCGCGGGACAACGTGGTGGACGTGCACTTCATCCAGTTCCCGCTTTCGGCGGAGGAGCAGAAACTGCGGCGCTTGGCTCGGCCCTTTGCGCCGGACACGCGACTGGGCACGCCCGCCCAGGTCACAACTTACACCTGCTGGGATTACCGTCCCGCGACTCCCGACCGACGCAATCCCCTGGCCCGCGCCCGCTCGCTGGACGACCTGCGACGCTTTCCCTTTCCGGACGTCAGCCAGCCCTATCTCGTCAAGGCCCTGGCCCGCCAGGTGCGGAAGCTGCACAGTCGCGGCCTGGCCGCTGGCGGCAATCTGCCCCACCTGGGCGGCGAACTGTTCGAGGCGGCCTGGCGGCTGCGCGGCTTGGAGAACTTCCTCCTAGACTTGGTCAAGCGTCCGGCCTGGGCGCACTTCCTCCTCGACCGTCTGACCGACCTGGCCCGCCGCAACGCAGAGACGCTGGCCCGCGCCGGCGTGGACGTGCTGGCCCTGGACGACGACGTGGGCATGCCAGAGACGATGATCATCAGCCCAGCCCACTGGCGCGAGTTCTTCAAGCCACGCCTGGCGACCATCATCCAAGCGGCGCGAGCCATCAAACCCGACCTCCGCGTCCTCTACCACAGCGACGGCTGTTTCGAGCCCATCGTGGGCGACCTGATGGACATCGGCGTCAACGCCATCAACCCGCTGCAGCCCGACCACATGGACGCCGTCCGCATCCGCCAGCGGTTCGGCTCGCAGCTCGCGCTGTGGGGCACGGTGGGTCACCAGACCACCTTTAGCTTCGCCAGTCCCGACGACATCCGCAGGGAAGTCGAGCACCGCATCGAGACCCTGGGCCGCGCTGGCCTCGTCCTCTGTCCCGCCTACGACATTGACGAGCCCGACATCCCGTGGGACAACATCGCCGCTTTCCTGGAGGCCGTCGAGGCCTACGGTTAAAACAGATGGGTGTATTTCATCTCGGTTGTAGGACGGATTGGTAATCCGTCAATTCGTCGGA
>CAZEBW010000146.1:0-4823 GCA_964510205.1 uncultured Anaerolineae bacterium | reverse complement strand
TCCTCCTTCTTCTGAGGTCTACCACACTGTCCAGCGAGGTGATACCCTCTACGCCATCGCCCGGCGCTACGGGGTCTCTGTCTGGGCCATCGTGGTGGCCAACAACATTTCTAATCCCTCCCTCATTTACCCGGGCCAGGTGCTGCTCATCCCAGCAGGGGAAGGCCCCACGCCGTCGCCTACGCCTGCCCCAGGACCCACTCCCACTCCCGCTCCAGCGCCGCCCCCATCGCCGACGGGGTTTGGCTACGGTATTCAGGTCCACATGGTAGGTCAGGATCACGCCCGAATCGTCAGCGCCGTTCAGGACCTGGGCTTGGGCTGGGTCAAACACCAGGTTGCCTGGAAGGATGTTGAGCCCTCAAAGGGCAACATCAACTGGGGCGATATAGACGCTCTGGTCAACAGTTGCCACAATGCCGGTCTCAACGTCCTCTTCAGCGTGGTCAAGGCTCCGGCCTGGGCCAGGGGGACCAACGCCGACCTCACCGTGGACGGGCCGCCGTCTGATCCTCAGGACTTGGCCGATTTCATGGCAGCCCTGGCCGCGCGCTACAGGGGCAAGGTGCAGGCCTACGAGGTCTGGAACGAGCAGAACCTGCACTACGAATGGGGCAACGAGGCTTTGGATGCCAGTCGCTACGTCCAGCTGTTGGCTGCGTCGTATCGAGCTATCAAGGCCCAGGACCCTGACGCCATCGTGGTCAGTGGCGCTCCGACCCCCACTGGCGCCAATCCGCCCGTGGCCGTGGATGACCTTGTTTATCTGGAGCAGATGTATCAGGCGGGGCTGAAGAGCTACTGCGATGCTGTGGGAGTACACCCCAGCGGCTACAACGTCCCTCCCGACGCCGATTGGCGAACGTGGAGCGATCCCACCGCTGCCTTCCGGGGGCCTTCTGAGAACCATCATCATAGCTGGGTTTTCCGAGGCACGATGGAAGGCTCGCGCGACATCATGGTGCGGTACGGCGATAGCGGCAAGAAGCTGTGGCCCACAGAGTTCGGTTGGGCCTCAGTGGACGGCCTGGGGGTGTCGCCGGCGCACGGCTACGATTACGCTGCCGACAATACCGAGTTGGAGCAGGCCCAGTTCATCGTCAAGGCCTACGAGATGGGCAGGAGCTGGGGCTGGGTGGGCGTGATGTTCCTTTGGAACCTCAACTTCGGCCCAGTGGCTGGCGCGGGGGATGAGAAAGCCGCTTTTGGCATCGTGTATCCCGACTGGACTCCTCGGCAAGCCTACGCGGCGGTGCACGACATGCCCAAGTAGGCTCGATGGGGGGCGGTCATCCAAGGGTATGATGTGAGCGAAGTCAAGGTGTCTGGTAATCTCCAGGTGCGTGCGTCGGGTGGACGCCGCTGGAGGGCATTTTCCAAGAGCATCCTCGTGACATTCGAGGACCAAAAAAAGGAGGCATAAAAGATGAAAAGCAAGATGGGTAAGTCGTTTATTCTGGTGTTGCTGGTGCTGCTGTTGGTGTTGGCGACTGGCGTCATAGTCCAAGCGTCTTCATGCTCCTACTACACCGTGCAGCGGGGCGATACACTCTACTCCATCGCCCGCCGCTATGGCGCCACGGTGCAGGCCATCGCCCAGGCCAATGGGATCATCAACCCTGCCTATATCTATGCTGGTCAGGTGTTGTGCATCCCCACACAGGCTCCGCCGCCGCCTCCCCCCGGAGGCTACTACACCGTGCAGCGGGGCGATACGCTCTACTCCATCGCCCGCCGCTTCGGCACAACCTACTGGGCCATTGCCGTCGCCAATAACCTCTCCAATCCGAACTACATCTATCCTGGACAGGTTCTGGCGATTCCCGGCTATGCCCCTCCCCCTCCTGTCGTTGTGGTGCCGGCGGCGCCGACGCCCACACCTACACCTACTCCCCAGGTGGCCGACTGCCCTGCATGGGCCAACATCACCGAGCCCACGGTGAACGCTGAGCTTAATGGCACCGGGTTCACCTTCGTCAGGGGGACGGCCAACGTTGACAACTTCTGGTACTACAAGCTGGAGTTCAGCAGCGACGGGGAGTGGCCCGTAAAGTGGTCCCTCATCGAAGATCTCCACTTCGAACCGGTGGTCAATGGCTTCCTCGAGGACTGGAAAACCGGGGCTCTGCCTGAGGGGGTGTATCAACTGCGCCTTACCGTGGTGGATAGGACCGGAAACTATCCGGAGCCTTGCCAGGTGCAGGTGGTCATCAAGCGGTAGGGAATCAGGTGTAAGCTCCTGTGCCCATTCACTGCGTCTGAGAGGGCGGCCTTCGGCACACTGCATCCCAATCGGGAGCCTCGACAGGCCCACGCCGCCGTGCGCGACGTGCCCTTTCGTGACGGCAGGCGGGGAGCACGGAGTAAAGCCGTGCTCCCCGTCATCAATGGATCATCCTGCCTTTGTGGGTGTGGTTCAACTCAGTAGTACTCGGCGGCGTAAGTCCGTTGACGGTTTCCATGCTCGCCAAGGATCGTCAGATCCTGGCCAAAAGCCTACCGCAAGCGGGAAAATCACCGTTTCAGACGGGATCTGGCGATCCCTTTTGAGCAGATTAACTACGGAAGGATTTCCGCCGAACTGTAGTAGTCCCCCCGTAGAGTATTGCTGGCCGAGGCCGAGAGGCCGAGCAATGAATTGCTCGGCTGAGACACAAAATGCGATCAATCGCATTTGTTCTGAATCCGTTTCAACGGATTTCCTGTATCAGCCGAGGTCGTGGAGGAGTACTTCCCGCGACCGAGGGCCAATCTTTGGGGGCCAGTGTCATTGCGAGCCGCAGGCGAAGCAATCTCCTACTAGCAAGTTGGAGATTGCTTCGGGCGCAAACCCCGCGCCCTCGCAATGACAGCATGAGCGGTAGTTTCTTGCCCTTTAGACTTGTCCTGAGCGAAGCCGAAGGAATGGCGGGGCCCGCCATGGCCGACTTGCCATGAGGGAGCAGGCAGGCCCTCGGTCCCGTCTCAGAACTGAAATACACCTGACGCACTTGGGCTCCTTGCCAAGAAGGCCGATTTGTAGTATACTATGACCTGGAAAACTGAATACCGACCGGTAGAGGTGACCTAGACCGAAAGGCTAGGCTGAAAAGGGGAAGTCCGGTGCGAGTCCGGCGCTGTCCCGCAACTGTGAGGAGGAGAAGTTGCCTCCAAGCCAGGATACCTGCCACTACCTGGTTCCAAGAACCTTCGAGAGAAAGGGGGCGGGAACATCATGAGCGAAATGTGATAGAATGATCCCCTTGTCGAAGCAGGCAAGGGGATTTTTGTTTCGCGAAACGGGAAGGCGTGAAGACGTGAAACGTGAAGGCGTGAAACGTGAAATCATGCATGACGTTTGACGCTTGAGAACAAACAAATGGAGGTAACACAGTGAAAACCTTTAGATCGCTAGTCCTATGGGGCTTGTTGACCCTGTTGATCATCGCTCTGGCGGCATGTGCAGCCGCAGAGGCGCCCCAGGTTTCGGAGCCTAAGCCCATCAGCGTGGTGGACGACGCGGGCCGCACGGTCGAGATGGCCGAGACGCCGCAGCGTATCATATCCCTGGCCCCTTCTAACACCGAGATACTGTTCGCCCTCGACCTGGGGAACAAAGTGGTCGGCGTGACCGACTTCTGTGACTATCCAGAGGAGGCCCAGGCCATCGAGAAGGTGGGCGGCCTCGAGTACAACTTAGAGAAGATCGTGGCTCTGGACCCCGACCTGGTGCTGGCCATCGGCGGCAGTCCCGCCCAGGTGGAAAAGGCCACCGAAATGGAGAAGCTGGACCTCACGGTGCTTGTTTTGGAGCCCGGCGACGTAGAGGGCATCATGGACAACATTGAGTTGGTGGGGAAGGCCACCGGGGCTGAAAAAGAAGCCGACGAGTTGGTGGCCCAGATGCGCACCCGCTTCGACGACATCACCGCCAAGGCCAAAGGAGCGGCGAGCAGCCCCAAGGTGTTCTTCGAGCTGGACGCTACCGATCCTTCCAAGCCCTATACGCCCGGGCCTGGATCCTTCATTGACGCGCTGATCACTCTGGCTGGCGGCTCCAACATCGGGGCCAGCGCCAAGATGCAGTGGGTCCAGCTCAGCACCGAGGACATCATCGCTCAGGACCCGGACATCATCGTCCTCGGCGACGCCAACTATGGGGTGACTGTGGAGATGGTGAAGGAGCGACCCGGCTGGGGCGTCATCAGCGCGGTGCAAAACGATGCCATCTATCCCATTGATGACGTGTTGGTGAGCCGTCCCGGGCCGCGCATCATTGATGGCCTGGAGTCGCTGGCGAGGATCATCCATCCGGAGCTGTTTGAATAGTGTGTCATTGCGAGCGGGGCGAAGCAATCTCCAGGGTGCAATTGCTGTCAACGGTGGGGATTGCTTCGTCGCTCCGCTCCTCGCAATGACACTTGGGGAGGGCGGTTTTGAAACGCTGGAATCCTGTCGTCGTCATCTTCGTCCTTGCCATCGCCCTGGCGTGTTGCCTGTTGGTGGCTGCCTCGTTGGGGGCGGTGGCCATACCCTTCGGCGCGGTGGTTAGAATTCTGATCGCTCGCGTGCCGGGTGTTGGTCAGTCCTCCACCTGGCTGGATAGTTCGCTCCTGCGACCGGCTCAGGGCGCTGCGGGCCTCAGCGCAAGCCAGGCGGAGGCCATCATCTGGCAGATTCGCCTGCCGCGGGTGGTCGCGGCGGCGGTGGTGGGCGGAGCGCTGGCTGCGGCGGGGGTGGTGTTCCAGGGACTGCTGCGCAATCCCATGGCCGATCCCTACATCATCGGCACTTCGGGCGGAGCGGCTCTGGAGATCGGAAGAGCGTCGTGTAGGGAAAGAGTG
>CAZEBW010000145.1:0-4851 GCA_964510205.1 uncultured Anaerolineae bacterium | reverse complement strand
GCACCGGCCATCGTCACTTTCGTCAGCGGCTCGCCCCAGGACGCCATCAACGCCACGCTGGAGATGTACGAGATCACTCACGCCGAGCACAAGTACTTCACCATCCCCCCGCTGGACTTCCGTGGCACGCCCACGGGCATTGACATCCGCAAGGTGGTGGAGAAGGGCATCACCCCGCGCATCAACACCGGCATCGCCCACAAGGACGCCGGCGTGGGGCAAGTCGGCGCTGGGCTGGTGCGGCCGCCGATGGAGATGTTTGAGGAGGCGGTGGTGGCATTTGCGGAGAAGTATGGATATTAGCGATTAGATATTGGATATTAGATATTGGGGATTGGAGGGTGGGGATGGTTCTGAAGTTTGAGGAGTTGGAGGTGTTGCGGACGGCGGAAGCGGTGGCGGATGGGATTTGGCGGCAGGTTGTGCGGTGGAAGCCGTTTGCGCGTGATGTGGTTGGCGGGCAACTGGCAAAGGCGGGAGACTCTATCGGGGCAAACATCGCCGAGGCTTATGGACGTTTCCACTACGGCGAGAAGCTCCAGTTCTTGTACTACGCTCGCGGCAGCCTCTTTGAGACCAAGTACTGGCTCAACCGTGCACGAGAGCGCCAGTTGATGCCGTCTGATCAAGTGCGGGATTACGTCTCTCAGTTGACCGACCTGGCTCGCCAACTGAATGCCTTCGCCGCCAGAATCAGGGCCCAGCGCCAAGAGAGCCAGTCCAAGCCCAAAGCCAAAACCGTGCGCGAAACTACCGTCGAATACGTGACTGACTGGCCCCTACCCCTCTTCACCCAAGAAGAACTCGACTGGCTCCAAACTACCAATATCTAATATCCAATACCCAATATCTTCTGTAAGGAGGAACAATGAACCGCGAACAATTCATCAAAACCATGAACGAAGCAAAGCTGTATGACTTGACCCAGGGCTGCAGCATCTTCACGCCACCGTGGCCGGGGGAGAAGGCGCTGGAGATTCACTTTTTCAAGCGCGTGACGGGCGCCTACGGCGGGGGACTGGGGGCCAACGGCCAGTTGATCCGCTGGAGCAACACGGTGGGCACGCACCTGGTAGGCGAGCGCGCCTTCCACTCCGGGGCCAGGGCTATCGCCGACGTTCCGCTGGAGGACCTGTGCGGACCGGGCGTGGTGGTGGACATCTCCGACCTGGTGTCCGATTACAGCTTGTACACCCCAGAGATGATCGAAAGCCGGGCCACCGTCAAAGAAGGCGACATCCTGATCATCAACACCGGCTACCACCGCTACTCCTGGGACCAGCCCGACGTCTACAATCCGCAGGCTCAGGGCGGGGTGGAGTCCAAGGAGTTCGGCTTCTTGGTGCGGCATCCCGGCCCCTCGCCCGATTTCTTCCCCTGGGCACTGGACAAGAAGCTGAAGGTCATCGGCGTGGACTGCGGCTGCGCCGAGCATCCCATGAACACCAACCTGCGATACATGCACGCGGGCGAGTTCGAGAAAGCGGAAGCGAAGCTGGTGGCAGAGTACGGCAAGACGTGGGACGAGATGTTCCCGCCCGACGACTACTATCAGTTGACCCACATGACCATGCCCAAGGCCCACCTGCTGCTGGCCGAATCCATCGTGGGCGATATTGACGAGCTGAACAACCAACGTGCCTGGGTCATGATCCACCCCATCCCCTTCATGGAAGTGGGCACCGCCTGGTCGCGCGTCTGCGCCCTGCAGCCGCCCGACGGGATGAACGAGGCCGAGTTCTTCCAGGTCATGGACTCGGCGCAGATGATAGACATGACATTGCCCTTCAGCGTGCAGACGCCCCAGTGGGCCAACTACGAGCCGCTGAGCGTCAAGTACACCAAGCGAGTGGGCGGTCAGTACTTCGGCCTGGGCAGAAACGGCGCCTTGTGCAAAGCCAGCTTCCACCTGGCGACCCACATGGACGGCGAGAAGCACTTCTATCCGACGGGCCGCACCATCGGCCAGGTGCCGCTGGAGGAGTGGGTAGGGCCGGGCGTCATCGCCGACATCTCCGACCAGGTCAGCGACGCCAGCGTGTACACGCCCCAAATGATCGAAGACGCCGTAGAGGTCCGCCAGGGCGACATCCTCATCATCAAAACCGGCTGGCACAAGTACGGCTGGAACAGCCCCGACTCCGACGAGTTCCGCTACATGATCAAGCACCCTGGGCCATCGCCCGACTTCGCGCAGTGGTGCGTGGACAAGGAGATCAAGTGGATCGGGGTGGACGCCGTGAGCGCGGACCATCCCATGAACACCATCCAGCGCATCTGGCACCCCAAGACCTTCGAGGAGGCCAACCGCAAGCTGATCGAGACCTTCGGCCAGGACTGGGACGAGATGTATCCGCTGGACCAGTACTACCAGGACATGCACCTGAACCTCTTCCCCAAGAAGATCGTCCACGCCGAGAACCTGGGGAAGGACATCGCCGCCGCGCCCAGCGGCCGCTACTACATCGGCTGCTACCTGCAGAAGGGGATGGAAACCGCTTCGATGTGGGGGCGGTTTGTGGCCTTCAAAGAGGGGGATTAGATTGATGGACAGATCGTTGGCGCCCGCAGAGCGCAGACAGCTCTTGGAACAGGAACTGACTCGCTACGTACGTCTTCTGACCGAGCATGGCGACCCGGAGCGGGTGATCGTGTTCGGCTCCCTGGCCACAGGACAGGTCTGGGCCTGGTCTGACATTGACTTGATCATCGTCGAGCGAACCCACCTGCCGTTCTTGCAACGTCTCCGCCAGGTGCGGAAACTGATCCGACCTAAAGTGGGCACCGACATCCTGGTTTACACCCCAGAGGAGTTTGAGCAGTTACGTCAGGATCGCCCCTTCTTTCGAGAGGAGATCCTGGGCAAGGGGATGGTGGTTTATGAACGAGAAAATTAACCCCTGGCTAGTCTTTGCTCGGGAAGACTTGCAAGTAGCCGAGATCGTGTTGGATGAGGAGCTCTATAACCAGGTCTGCTTTCACGCCCAACAATGCGTCGAGAAAGCTCTCAAAGGCGCGTTGGCGCGTCAGGGGCACGTGCCTCCCCGCACCCACTCGATCACGGACTTGCTCAGCTTATTCCCTCCAGACTGGTTGGCGGATCTGAGGGATGATCTGATCATGATGGACGATCTTTACATTCCCACTCGCTACCCAGATGCTTTGCCGGGCATGTTGCCTGATGCTTTGCCAGGAAGAGCCGAAGCGGAAGAGGCCCTAGCCCTGGCCCGTGCTGTGCTCAAGAGGTTGCTTGCGGATTAGATGCGGCATGATTCTCGTTACTGGAGCAGCGGGCAAGACGGGCCGGGCAGTGATCCGAGCGCTGGCTGCCAAAGGGGAAGCGCCTCGAGCTCTCGTACACCGGCCCGAGCAGATTCGGCTGGTCGAAGAGCTGGGGGCGCAGGACGTCGTCGTCGGGGACATGCGTCTCCGGGCGACGATGGACCCAGCGGCTCAGGGAACGCGGGCCATCTACCACATCTGCCCCAACGTGCACCCCGACGAGGCCAACATTGGCCAGACGGCCATCGCTGCTGCTCGTTCGGCGGGGATGCAGCGCTTCGTCTACCACTCGGTGCTGCATCCCCAAGCCGAGGCCATGCCCCACCACTGGCTGAAGATGCGGGTGGAGGAGCAGCTCCTTCAATCAGAATTGAACTACACCATCCTGCAGCCTGCGGCCTACATGCAAAACGTGCTGGCCCACTGGGATCGGATCGTGGAGCAAGGCGTGTACCCTGTGCCCTACGCCGTGGAGACGCGGCTAGGCGTGGTTGACCTGGAGGACGTGGCCGAGGCAGCCGCCATTGTCCTCACTGAGCCCGGCCACGAGGGCGCCACCTACGAGCTAGCGGGCGCGGAAGCGCTGACGCAGACCGAGGTGGCCGCGATTCTGAGCCAGCAACTGTGGCGGGCGGTCCGGGCCGAAGCCCTGCCGCTGGAAACGTGGAAGAGCCGGGCCAGAGAGTCGGGCTTGGGCGACTATCAGATCGAGACGTTGGTCAAGATGTTCCGCTACTACGAGCGTTACGGGTTCTGGGGCAATCCGCGCGTGCTGGGCTGGCTGCTCGGTCGCCCACCGACGACCTTCGCGGCCTTCGTCGTACGGGTCGCACAGGAAAGCGCCGGAGTCCCGAACTTGTTCGGGGTATCTCCACCAAGCCTCGTCTGACAGGCGAGAGAACCCCTCAACAAGTTGAGGACTCCCATAGCGGAGGTGAAAATGCTCTCCGAATTGGACAACTACTTGCAACGCATCGAAGACCTGCGCGGCCAGGTTCGCGATCTGATCGCCGACCTTCCTGCGGATGCGCTGAACTGGCGTCCCATCGAAGGCCACGAAACGAACTCCCTGGCCGTCCTGGCCGCCCACATCGCCGGCGCGGAGCATTTCTGGATCGCCGAGGTGGTGGGCAGCGGCCCTCCCACCCGAGACCGCGACGCCGAGTTCGCCACTCAAGCCAGCGATGCCTCCGAACTGATCCGTCTGCTGGAGAACGTCGGGGCGGAGACGCGAGAGGTGTTCGCAACCTTGGCTCAAGCCGATCTCAATGGCACACGGGAGGCGCGGGGGCGGACCATCCCCGTCCGCTGGTGCATCCTGCACGTCATTGACCACACCGCCCTCCACCTGGGCCACATGCAGCTTGCCTATCAGTTGTGGAATAGAGGGAAGGGTAAGCCGTCACCCTTCTGGTTCGAGAGATTGTCGTGATACTAGATATTGGATATTAGGTATTGACAATATCCAATATCTAGTATCAAATACCCAATACCCAAGTTTGAGGAGGTAGCACAATGAAACCAGCTCCATTTAAGTACTACGCACCAACGACAACAGAAGAAGCCTTG
>CAZEBW010000144.1:0-4870 GCA_964510205.1 uncultured Anaerolineae bacterium | reverse complement strand
GCTGGGCCGACATCCTTCAATGGCAAAAGGCCCAGTTAGAGGGCGACAAGCTTTGTGCTTGGCCGTGCAGACAAATACGACCGCTGAAAATGGCCCCCAAAATGGCCATCATGGTCCCATATCCCGAATTCTGCAACACTCTCTACCATAACTTATCACCTCCTCTTCCCGATTGATTTGCTTTCCATTTCTCTCGGACAGATAACACATCTGCAACCTCCCTGCAAAAGGTACGTGTCTCTCAGGTATCTCCCAGACCCAGGGTCTCAACCCGATCAGCTCCCCTTCAGAGAAATATCCCCACTCCTCTTCAAAACCCTGAACAAAACCGAACCATATCTGATCGTTCTCGATGACCTTGCCGCTGACTACACTGTCTTGTGTGTGGGCTTTCTCAGTACCAAACCAGTACCAGCCGGAGAAACTTTCCCAAGCCTTCAGAACCTCGTTCCCGTCTATGAACAATTTCCCATCCCGCATCTCAAATCTCGCCATTTCACCACCGCCTCAAACTCGATTGCTCGGGACTGAACTCCGATACAAAAAAACAGCTTGTTTGATTTCTCTGGCTTGTTGAACAACGTCTTCTGCTTTCCTACACCCTTCTCCTTTTTCATGCCACGTCTGATTGGTCTTCCAAACCTGATTGGACCCAACCTCTTCTGTTTGTGTTTCTTGTCCATGCCCGTCACGTCGATTCGTTCTCTTCTCGGTATCTTCAGTATTTCCGTGCGTTCACTGTCCTCCAATATACTCCCAATGAACTGCAATTCTCTTGGGAGACCGTATTTCAACCCAAATACTTGAGCCATTCCATCACCTCCGATGTTTTGCTGATAACGACGGGAAGCGACCGAATCATGTTTTCAGCGACAAGGGAGCGTGGTCGAAGACCGAAAAGATTGATTGGGGAGCTGACTTGCGGGAAACCGGAAACCCGTGTGGTGGTTTCAGTTCTGTAGCAAAAAGAGGTCCTATTCTATGGAAGACTCCCCTGAAAAAAGGTGGGTGTGTACTTCCCAAACTCATGCTATGGTGTATAATAGAGCAACATTCCATGATTTGAGGAGGCTTCTCTATGTTCGTGTCAAACGATCAGCACTTGCAGATGCCCATGTTTAGCAGCATCAGTTCTTTGCCCAACAAGGTGTTCAAGCGGTTGGAAGCGTCTTGGGCAGACACATTCTACCGCGAGGTGTTTGTACGCATAGACGAAGATATCTTCGCTGGGCTCTATTCCGATGAGCCTTCTCGCCCCAACATACCAGTCAATGTCTTGGTCGGCTTGGAGATCCTCAAGTCAGGTTTTGGCTGGAGCGATGAAGAGCTGTACGATCACTTCTGCTACGATGTACAGGTGCGCTATGCCCTGGGCTATCGCGACTTAGGCGAGGGGCACTTTGAGCTACGCACGCTGTACAATTTTCGCCAACGGGTCACGAAACACATGCAAGAGAGCGGTGAGAATCTATTTGAGAAGGTCTTTGAACAGATCACTGACGAACAGATTGCGGCATTCGAATTGAAGACCGATAAACTGCGCATGGATAGCACGATGATTGCCAGTAATATTCGGGAAATGACGCGCCTGCAACTGTTGGTAGAAGTGCTCCAGCGAGTGCATCGCATGCTGGATGAGGCGGGCCAGCAACGTTATGCAGAAGCGTTTGAGCCGTATCTCAAAGGGAGCTCCGGGCAGTATGTCTATCATCTAAAAGGAGAAGATGTGCTCGAGCACCTCCAACGCATTGGTGAAATGATGCACCAACTAGTAGAAGAGTTAGCCGTCCAGTATGGTAAGGCGCCTCCCTACCAAGTGCTGCAGCGGGTGTTCCGGGAGCATTTCATAGTCGATCAGGCCACACTGCGTCCCAAAGAAGGTGAGGAACTGAGTGCCAGCAGTTTGCAGTCGCCTGATGATTGGGAAGCCACCTATCGGCAAAAGCGGGGGGAAGGCCACCGAGGCTATGTGGCCAATTCGGCCGAGACTTGCCACCCTGAGAATGAGTTTCAGTTGATTGTCAAGGTACAAACGGAATCGAACAACACCGACGATGCTGCTATGCTAGACGAAGCGCTCCCGGAGCTCAAAGACCGCACCGCTGTGGATGAAATGTACACTGATGGCGGATACAACAGCCCCAATGTGGACGAGACCATGCGCGAGCACGAGGTTGAACAGATTCAGAGTGCTATTCGTGGGCGCAAACCATCGGAAGAGAAGCTGGGCTTGGATGACTTCGAGTGGGAAATCAATGCCGACGGTGAGCCCCAGACAGTCACTTGCCCCAACGGACAACAGGCGGAGGTGACAGCAGGGCGAAAGGAACATCGCTATCGCGCTGCTTTCAAAGCCGCTGGCTGTGAGAGCTGTCCGTCCTCGAACCAATGTCGAACTGAACCGCTCAAGTGCACGCCCAAGCGCGTGTCGCGCTTTTCGCAGTAGGACGTGAATGTAGCTCTGCGACGTCAACGGACTGCTGACACTCGTGCGAGTGGGCAGAATCTGCGAGCCGCCGTGGAAGCCACTGTCAGGTCGCTCAAACATCCTTTTAGAAATGGTAAGGTACCGGTACGCGGTAAGCCCCGCATCAGCATGGTCGTGATTGGATCAGCCGCTATGAGCAACCTGCGGCGCATCCATCGCTACCTGGTCGAGCGAAAGGAAACTAGAAAAGCAGAAAATACAGACCAGAAACAAGCTGGGTGTAGTCAAGAAGCGCTCGTGGATTCTCTTTGTGATTCTTCTTTTGCCCGATTGCAAAGCCTCTTCCGCCCGGTGCACCTTCTACAACCAGCTCTGGCTTACGGAGCCTAGTTTTTTCAGTGGAGTCATGGAAACAAAAAACTCCCCGCCGGTTCTATCAATTCCAGGCGGAGAGTTGCCCCAAGAAAACCTATGATTTCATTAATTGACGTATACGTTGACCAATACCTACCAAACCACTTTGACTGGATACTCGGAAAACACCGGGTCTTTGCTTAGCAGGGTAGAACCTTCGACATTAGCCTGAGCAATCAGCAGGCGATCGAATGGATCTTTATGATGATAGGGTAGATTCCCCAGTGCCAAGACATGAGTGAGCGTGATGGGTAACACCTCAATATCATTGATTCGTTGCTGGGTTTCAACCAATTCAGCTAGAGGCAAACGGAGTCTCAATTTACCCAGTTGAAACTTGATTTGCATTTCCCAAACACTCGCTACGCTTAACAGCAGAACACTCTCTCGGTTCCGACACAAAGTAAGGGTTTTTCTTGAGAGTCTAGCTCGCTCACTATCCCACCAAATGAAAGTATGTGTATCTAGCAGCAACTTCATGCGTTCCCTGTCCAGAATTCATCCGGCAACGGCTGGTCGAAATCTTCGCTGATCCGGATTGCACCTGGGTGTAATTCTGCCACACGTGGTGCGACAGATATCGGCATCGTTTCCGAACCGAGGATCAGGGCATTGCGCATGATGTTCGCACGGCTTGACGGATCAGCCGACGACTGATACAATGACGCACCTGTTGCAGAGGTCGAGTAATCCACATAGATAACATTCTGTCCAGAGTTTAGTCTATAGGTTTTCATGCTTCCACCCCTCGAATGTTCTTCTGTCTTTCACTGCCTCTCGAACCAAACCTGCATCTTCATCCACAAGATGATGTTTGACTAGACGCCCCATGGTCACGAATCGATGACTCCCATCAGCTACACTCTCAACAAGGGCGCGGGGCAATTCATAATCCACCTCGTCCTCATCTCCAAGCAATAGATTAGGGTTGTACGGAATAGTTAAATCAAGTTCGTCAGCAATATCATCGTAAACATCCTTGATTGGACTATAACTCTCATCCGGGTGTTCAACAACTAACCCGAGACCATTTCGGGCCTCTTTTCGATAAATAGTGTAGTCGTGACTACCAGACTCACTGCATAAGAAGGACACGATCTTCTCGATCTTTTCATCTTCCTCCATGTGCATGGACAAGAGGTTTCTTCCAAGCATCTTGATTTGACCACGTGTACGATATACCTGACCAAGAACAAGAGGGTGCACATGGGAAGCTAACGTGGATAGAATTGTGGTTAGGTCTGAACTTGTCTCTATTCCTATCTCTTTCGCAAGTTCAATGAATCCATTTATTGCTTCAACGCTAACCGACATGCGGGCATCAGGTGGACCACCAGGAACAGCAGGATTCAGTGGAGTGTTCACACTGGGATCAATCGGCCCCAGAGTTGCCTGCTTAGTCATGACCAGGCTGCTAGCCCCAAGGCATATTAATGTTCCGCCGCTATGCGCCTTGGAAGGTATGAGTACTTCAAATTCATCGCAGAACTGTCGAATAAGATTCGCAATGCTCCATGCCGCAAGTGTTTTACCACCTCGAGTGTAGAGATAGAGTGAAATCTTGGGGACACGTCCAATAGCATCCAAGTGGTCAACGAAAAGATCCAAAACTTCTTCGTGAATCTGGGTTTCGAGACCTCTACGATCTCCTGTAACATAGACGAGAAGTTTTGAATGTCGAATCTCTTCGATTTGCTTGTAGAGATGGATACGATCTTTATACATGAAGCCCTCCGTTTAGAAAAATGCCAATAAGACTGTAGGATTTGAGTCCTTTCATTCAACCGCTAAATTTAGTATACCATATTTCGAAAAGTTTGGCAATTGCAAAAGAGGGCTCTATTCTATGGAAATCAACACTCCCCGCTAGTCTTGGAACCCAGCGGGGAGCCGCCTACCAGATACCACACATCAAAGGAAATAGGTGGTTGTTTCCAGTAGTAGATGTAGTGACCCCCTAGAATTGGACAACTACGCTAGTTCAAGTAGAATTAGTCCAAGAAAGGGGAAGCACTATGTCAAAGCGTC
>CAZEBW010000143.1:0-4926 GCA_964510205.1 uncultured Anaerolineae bacterium | reverse complement strand
AATTCGGGAAGCCCTGCCCGGTTGTTACATTGTGATTGACAAGTTCCACGTTGTGGGAGTGGTCATTGACGCATTAGACAAAGTGCGAAAGCGGGTTCAACGAAGCAAGGCCAAGGGCCACAAGAAACCGATCTACAAGCTGCGGTATCGACTCCGCAAAGGTCGCGAGAAGCTGAGTGAGGAAGAAATCCAGCAACTATGGCCCATATTGCTCCAAGAGCCTGATCTGTTGATGGCTTATGTCCTCAAAGAGGTCTTTCGTGATTGGTATAAGCTCCAGAATCCGACTGGGGCTGCGCAACAGTTGGAACACTGGTGTGCGTGGGTGGAAGCGAGCGGCTTGCCAGAGATGATCGAAGCGGTGAAGACCTTCCGCAATTGGCAAGAAGAGATCTTAAACTATTTCACCTGGCGTTACACCAATGCCTTCACTGAGGGTAAGAACAACAAGATCAAACTCATCAAGCGTCAGGGATATGGCTATCAACTTCACCAGCTTCCGTCTACGCATCTTGACTCAGGCTGCTTGACTTGCAGCTATCGCATTGATCTCTTTCGGATCGTTCTCAGACCACAGATGGCCTGGCATCTCGTTGCCGGCAACGCAATGCTTCTATGCTCACCTGGCCGGTTTCACAAAGTTTGACGGAGAACCGGAACTTTGAGTCTCAGTAGATCCAAAATTGAAGCTCCAAGCGGACGATAGTCCGCGTTTTCGCCGCTGGACTTTCGTCCAGCTAGAGCAAAATTGGATCTACTGAGTCTAATGAGGAGCTGACATCGCATGATGAGACCCATCGCAGACTACATTTTCGCGCTACTACAGTCCGGCTGGATCAGTCTGCTGGACTATCTGGCCGCCCACGTGCTGTTGTGCTTGGTGCCGGCCTTTTTCATCGCCGGAGCCCTGAGCGTCCTCATCCCCAAGGAGACGGTGACCCGCTATCTGGGTCCCAGGGCGTCGAAGTGGATTTCCTACCCGGCCGCGGCGCTGGGCGGCTTTGTGTTGGCCGTCTGCTCTTGCACCATCCTGCCCCTGTTCGCCGGCATCTGGAAGCGAGGCGCAGGGTTGGGGCCGGCCATCACCTTCCTCTTCGTCGGGCCGGCGGTCAACATCCTGGCCATCGCCTACACCGGCGCGGCTATTGGCATGGACATCGCCATGGCCCGCATCGTGCTGTCCATCGTCTTCGGCATCGCCATCGGGCTGATCATGGCCGCGGTGTTCAAGGAGAGCCAGGCGGTGGACAGCGGCTTGTTCGACCAACAGGCGGAAATCAGGCCGGCGGTGTGGGCCTTCTTTGCGCTGCTGCTGGCGGTGCTCATCGTGGGCACCTTGCAGGTGGACGTGCTGAGCCGGGCCTGGTTCTCGGTGACCCTGCCGTTCGATGTCCCGCTCGGTTTGCAGAATGCCTTGGATGGGGCGAATCTGAGCTTTCAGGGCGCGCTGCTCATCGTCATGCTGGTGGTTATCGCCCTGGCTGCCTGGCGGGGACTGGAGCCGGTGCTGGGGGGCGCCAACGGCTGGACCTCGGCGACCACCGTCCTGGTGGCTGCCACCCTGCTGATCGCCGCGCCTGCGATAGATACCACCGGCAGCCTCGTGATTGGCCTCACCGGCCGCTTCGTTGGCGAGGTCGTGCTGCTGGCTGGAATCGCAGTGGTGGCGGCGCGGGGTCTGGAGCGACATCAGTTGCGGGAGTGGCTGTGGGAGACCTGGCGCTTCGTCAAGCAGATCTTCCCCCTGCTGGTGGTCGGCGTATTTGGCGCTGGGGTCATCAAGGCCGTCATGCCCGAGCAGTGGATCCAGACCCTGGCTGGTCGCAACACCATCTGGGCCAACTTGATGGGCGTGCTCTTCGGCGTATTCATCTATTTCCCCACCCTGGTGGAGGTGCCCATTGCCCGCATGTTCCTCGAGCTGGGGATGCATCGCGGGCCGCTCTTGGCCTACCTGCTGGCCGACCCGGAGCTGTCGGTGCAGAGCATCCTGGTCACGAGCAAGATTCTGGGCAGGAAGAAAACCACGGTCTACGTTTCGCTGGTCACCGTGTTCAGCACCCTGGCTGGGTACATCTTCGGGTTGGCGCTGGCCTTTGTCGGCTGAGAAGGAGGTTCTGGTGCGCGATGGTCATGGGGTCTGCCCTCGATAGCAGACCAATGAGGGGAGCGTATGCCCGCCGGTCGTTGAGGGCGGACGGCTTTCCTGGTCTGTCGGCCAAGACAGGCAGAGCGGAGCAGTCGAAGGCGAAAGCGTCGTCGCCGGCTGGGCCCGGCCTAGGGGTTGCAGGGGGCAGCTTGCCCCCCGGCCTTCCCCTTGGGGGACGGGAGGGGGGAGGGGGAAGATCGCAAGGGTTGCAGGGGGCGAGCGATCCGATGGCCACAGAGCATAGGTTGATGCTTCGTACTGAAGGCTTCGACGCTGAGCGGTCCGGCCTGGCTCACCATTTGACAAATCTGGGATATTAGGCTATAATTATATTCGATTATCCTAATATAATTATAAAGGGGCAAGTGGGCCATGGATATTCACGCTTACAGATTGCAGGCCAAAACTGCCAAGGCGTTGGCGCATCCTACCCGCATCGCTATTTTAGAGATGTTGCGGCGAGGAAAGAGGTGTGTTTGTGATATGGAGCCAGAACTGGAGGCAAGTCAAGCTAACATCTCTCAACACTTGGCAGCGCTAAAGGACGCGAACCTGGTGGTTGGCCAGCGAGATGGGATGAGAATCCGATATCGCGCCACTGACGAGCGGGTATTTCAGGTGCTGGACCTCCTGGCTGCTATCCGCCACGATCAGTTCGACCAGGCCAGACAGGCACTGGCCTCCCTCGAATTGGCAAGGATTTGAGGCTGTTGGAGGCATTGACCCATGTCGCCGAGTTGGGAGGCGTCACCCCGATCCTGTGTGGGGATTGACTGGCTTCCCATTGCTTTGTGTGTCACCCGATTGGGAACCAGCATAGCTTTACCGAGAAGGAAGCACCTGGAAAAACCGTAATGAAAGACTTCAACTGTGAACGCCAAGACCATCATTGGTATGGTGGTCTTGGTTTTTGCTGAACGGGTATTTCCCAAAACGAGGTGTGACTGGAGAGAGAGAACGATGGCTATGGAGAAAAGCGATCTGTTGGGTGTGGAAAACCTGCATCTGCAGCGGGAAGACCGCCCTATTTTGCGAGGGGTGAACCTGAGGGTGGCTTCCGGCCAGGTATATGGACTCCTGGGCCGCAACGGCTCAGGCAAGTCCACCCTGGCTTATACTTTAATGGGCTGCGGCGGCTATACCCCTCAAGAGGGACGCATTCTCTTCGATGGGCGCGACGTCACGGCTCTATCCATTACCGAACGGGGTCAGTTGGGACTGACCCTGGCCTGGCAGGAGCCAGCCCGCTTTGAGGGGCTCAAGGTCAAGGATTACCTGAGCCTGGGGATGAGCGAACCTTCCTGGGAACGGATGGAGGAGGCATTGGAGGCGGTAGCCCTTTCGCCATCCGCATACCTGAGCCGCCCGGTGAACGAGACCCTGTCCGGCGGCGAGCGCAAGCGCATCGAGCTGGCCGCCGTGTACGCCATGCGGCCCAAACTGGCCGTCCTCGACGAGCCAGACTCGGGGATTGACGTGCTGTCGCTGGCCGACATCGCCCAGATCATTCGGCGCATGGCTGGCGAGGGGACGAGCGTGTTGCTCATCACCCACCGTGACGAGATGGTGCCCGTGGCCGACGTGGCGGCACTGATGTGCGAAGGAGAGATCGTGCGCGTTGGCGCTCCGGAGGAGGTGCGCCGCCACTACGCCCACCGTTGCCGGCCTTGTGAGCTGGCGGAAGCCGTAGAGGAGTTAGGGGCCTATGAGCGCTTCTAAAGCACAACGGCCAGCCCGCTTTGGCGAGTTCGAGGCCATCGTGCAGAGCTTCGAGCGGGCCGGGGGCGATCCCGCCCTCCTCCGCTCCCCCAAAGTGGCCAGCCTGGTCATCAGCGGCAACCAGGTATTGGGAACCAACGAGGCGCCAGGCGTGCACGTCGAGGCGCAGGAATTCGAGCGCGGCGTGCGGGTCAAGCTGTTCGTCGAGCCAGGGACGAGGCTGGAGAGGCCGGTTCACCTGTGCTTCGGGGTCATCCCTGCCGAGGGCGTGCAGGAGATCCTGCCCGAGTTTGAGATCGGCGAGGGGGCGAAGGCCGAGTTCATCGCCCATTGCACTTTCCCCAACGCTGTGCAGGTCAGGCACCTGATGGAAGCCAACATCCGCGTCGGCCGGGATGCCGCGATGAGGTACAGCGAGACCCACTACCATGGCGAAACGGGCGGGGTGGAGGTGATCCCCAAGGCCGAAGTGACAGTGGACGAGGGCGGCCGCTATACCTCGGAATTCGCCCTGACCACAGGGCGGGTGGGGAAGCTGGACTTCGACTACGTGGTGGACGTGGCGGCGCGGGGCGTGGCCGAGCTGGTGGTCAAGGCCTACGGCTACGGGGATGACGCCATCTCTGTCAAGGAGACCATTCGCCTGAACGGGGAACACGCGCGAGGGCTGGCCAAGTCCCGCATCGCCGTGCGGGATCGGGCCACCAGCGAGGTGATCGGTACCACGGAGGGCAACGCCCCCTTCGCCCGTGGCCACGTGGACTGCATCGAGATCGTGCGCGACCAGGCCGTGGCCAGTGCCATCCCTGTGGTGCGGGTGCGGGATGGCCGGGCCTACGTCACCCACGAGGCAGCCATCGGCACGGTGAACAAGAAGGAACTGGAGACGCTAATGGCTCGTGGGCTGGATGAAGAAAAGGCTGTGGATGTCATCATCCGTGGCATGTTGGAGGGATAGAGGTATCGCACCGCTGAGATCATCATTGACGCCTGGAGGAGAGACGTGTATGGATGAACTGAAGAGAACTCTACTGCTATTGGTGCTACTGCTGGCCTGG
>CAZEBW010000142.1:0-4979 GCA_964510205.1 uncultured Anaerolineae bacterium | reverse complement strand
AGGCACGGTTTTTGTGCCGAACTTGGAAGTGAAAACGACGCAATCTCCAATTCGCGGGGTGGGGATTGCCCTTCGGCTACGCTCAGGACAGGCTTCGCCTTCGGCTCGCAATGACACTCGCCCCCAAAGTGAAATACGCTGCACACACACCTAGCCTGTTTGACAAAAAGTGAGGAACTTGGTATAATATCAAATTGCGTCTATGTCGTTGACCAACCCAATTTGCGATGGCGCAATTGGCTGAGCGGATTGGGTTTTGTTTTTTCTCTGAAGGAGGTAACCAGAGGTAACTTATGACCAATCATCTTGGCAGCAAATCGTATGCCAGAATTTCAGACGTACATGACCTGCCCGACCTGATTGAGGTGCAGTTAAACTCCTTTAGGTGGTTTCAGGAAGTGGCCCTCCAGGAGTTGTTCGATGAGATTTCGCCCATCGTCAGCTACAACGGGAACTTGGAGCTTCACTTTCCTGGCTTTGATGAAAGCATAAACGAGGGATTTGGCCTTGACTACCGATTCGAGGAACCGAAGTACATCGAGAGGGAATGTCTGGATAGGGACATAACTTACGCTGCTCCTCTGTACGTGAAGGTCATGCTCTACAATAGAGAGCTCGATCAACCCATGGTGCAGGAGATCTTCATGGGTGATTTCCCCATCATGACCGAAAGTGGCACTTTCATCATCAACGGCACAGAGCGGGTAGTGGTTAGCCAGTTGATTCGCTCTCCCGGCGCTTACTTCGATGCCGAGGAGGAGCGGGCCACGGGGCGCTTGCTCAGCGAGGCCAAACTCATCCCCGACCGGGGAGCCTGGATGGAGTTTGAGACTCGCAAGAGCGATTACATTATCGTCAAGTTCAACCGCAAGCGCACCTTGCCTGTTACCATCCTCCTGCGGGCACTGGCAGCAGTGGACGACGGCACGGACAGTGAGATCCTCACGGAGGGCAGCGACGAGGAGCTGCTGGGCCTCTTCGAGGCCGTTGACAACATGCCCGACCACCAGTACACCACCACCACCATCGAGCAGGAGCCGACGTGGAAGCCAAAGGACGGGCGCACCGTGGCCGAAGAAGCCTTGCTCGAATTCTTCAAGAAGATGCGGCCTGGCGATCCGCTAAATCTCGACAATGCCAGGGACTATCTCGAGTCTCAGCTCTTTGATCAGCATCGTTATAACCTAGAGAAGGTGGGGCGCTACAAACTGAATCAGCGCCTTGGGCTGGACATACCGCTTGATCGGCGCACGATCACCAAAGAAGACCTGGTCAAGCTGGTGGAGCGTATGATCCGCATCAACAACGGGGTGCAAGAGCCTGATGACATAGACCACCTGGGCAACCGGCGAATTAAGACCGTGGGTGAGCTCATCCAGAACAAGCTGCGGGTTGGGTTTAGGCGGATGGAGCGCGTGGTGAAGGAACGGATGAGCATCCGCGATCCCGAGCAGGTCACCCCCGTGGCCCTGATCAACATCCGCCCTGTGGTGGCGATTATCCGCCAGTTCTTCGGCGGCAGCCAGTTGTCCCAGTTCATGGAGCAGACCAATCCCTTGGCCGATCTCACGCACAAGCGGACCCTTTCGGCCCTGGGCCCTGGAGGGCTGAGGCGCGAGCGAGCGGGTTTCGATGTGCGCGACGTTCACCACAGCCACTATGGCCGCATCTGTCCCATTGAGACGCCCGAAGGGCCTAACATCGGCCTCATTGGCCGCCTGGCTACCTATGGTAGAGTGAATGATCTGGGCTTCATTGAAACGCCGTATCGCAAGGTGATCAGGTCGGCGCCCAACGAATACGATCAGTTGTTGGATAAGACCTTGCGGAAGCAGGTTCTCGATCCTGAGAGCGGTGAGGTGATAGGTGAGGCGGGCACGCTCATTACCCCAGAGCTGGCGCGGCGCATCGCGGCCCTGTCCTCGGACGATGCCGCTCCGCTTACGGTCGAAATCAGGCCCGTGGTTACCGATGAGGTCGTCTATCTCACAGCCGATGAAGAGGACCAATACTTCGTTGCTCAGGCCAACGCTCGCCTGGATGACAAGGGTCAGTTCATCAACTCTCGCGTCTCGGTACGGCACAGCCAGAAATTCCTCTTCGAGACGACGGATAAGATTGATTACATAGACGTTTCACCCAAGCAGATTGTGGGCATCTCGGCGGCTCTTGTTCCCTTCTTGGAGCACAACGATGCCAACCGCGCTTTGATGGGTTCCAATATGCAGCGTCAGGCTGTGCCTCTGATCGCCCCTGAGGTGCCCCTGGTGGGTACCGGCATGGAGTGGGACGCGGCCATTGATTCGGGTCAGGTGATTGCAGCGAGAGAGGATGGCGAGGTGGTTAGTGCCACCGGTCAGCAGATCGTGGTGGCTGGCGATAACGGCCTTCGTACCTACCCTTTGCGCAGGTATAGTCGCTCTAACCAATCAACTTGCATTGACCAGCGCCCCATCGTGAACAAGGGGGAACGTGTTCGGAAGGGCGAAGTGCTGGCTGACTCCTCCTCTACCGATGGGGGCGAGTTGGCTCTGGGACAGGACGTGTTGGTGGCTTTCATGTCCTGGGAGGGCGGCAACTATGAGGACGCCGTTCTGATCAGTGAGGGCCTGGTGCGGGAAGACAAATTCACTTCCATTCACATCGAGAAACATGAGATCCAAGCCCGCGACACCAGACTTGGTTCTGAAGAAATCACCCGTGACATCCCTAACGTAGGGGAAGATGCCCTAAGAGACCTCGATGAGGAGGGCATCGTGCACATTGGGGCCGAGGTGGGACCCAACGATATTCTGGTAGGCAAAATCACACCCAAGGGTGAGAAGGAGCTGACTCCTGAGGAGAAACTTCTGAGAGCCATCTTCGGTGAGAAAGCCAGAGATGTCAAAGATTCGAGTCTGCGCCTGGCTCATGGTGAGCGGGGCAAAGTGGTGGATGTGAAGGTCTTCACTCGCGATGAGCACCGCGACCTTCCGGCGGGGGTTGACAAGATGGTGCGAGTCAGCGTGGCTCAGCGGCGCAAGGTCACCGAGGGCGACAAGATGGCCGGCCGCCACGGCAACAAGGGCGTTATCTCCAAGGTGCTTCCCGTCGAGGACATGCCTTTCCTTGCCGATGGCACTCCAGTGGAATTCATTCTCAATCCTTTGGGCGTACCGGGTCGCATGAACATCGGCCAGATCCTTGAGACCCACCTGGGCTGGGCTGCCAGCCGGTTGGGATTTCGAGCGATTTCCCCGGTTTTCGATGGCGCCAATGAGGATGAGATCGCGGCAGAGTTGGCGCGCGCCTGGCTCATTGACAAAGCTTGGGATGAAATCACGAAGCGATCCTGGCAGTGGTTGAAGGAGAACGGGTACGATCCTGATCCCGATTCGACTGAGCCCGCCGAACTGCTGGACGACGATGAAGAGGCTCGTCTCATTTACATCAGCCAGTGGTTGGAGGGGAAGGGATACGATGAAGAGGACTTAATGCTGAACCGGGTCTATGCACGCCGCTGTGTCCTTCGGGAATGGCTGAAGGAGCGTGGTTACGATCCTGACGCCATCCTGGTCTTCGAGAATGATCCGCGTTCCTGGGCCGAGAAGGGGGAGGCGGATCGCCGGGCACAAACAGTTTGCCTGCGCCTCTGGCTGGAGGAGCAGGGGGCAGCTACTGAGGAGTTGTCTGCGCTTTCGGACGAGGAGTTGGCGCTGGAGGCTGTGCGGGTGAGTCAAGAGACCGGCACCCCCCTGCCCACTTTAGGCAAGGCCATACTCTATGATGGCAAGGCTGGCGAGCCCTTTGATCGGCCGATCACGGTTGGCGTCATTCACATGATGAAGCTCCATCACTTGGTGGAGGACAAGGTGCATGCTCGTTCCACGGGCCCTTATTCCCTGGTCACTCAGCAGCCCCTGGGCGGCAAGGCCCAGTTTGGCGGTCAGCGCTTCGGGGAGATGGAGGTTTGGGCTCTGGAGGCCTATGGCGCTGCTTACACTCTGCAGGAAATGCTCACCGTCAAGTCCGATGATGTCGTTGGACGGACGCGGACCTATGAGGCCATTGTCAAGGGCGAGGAGATTCAGGAACCTGGTGTGCCAGCCTCTTTCAAGGTGTTGGTCAAGGAACTGCAAAGCCTGGGCCTTTCCGTGGAGGCCATCAACGATAGCGGAGAGATCATCAAGTTCGGGAAGGAAGACGAGGTGGAGAAGCTGCCTCGGCTTGGCCTGGGCCTGGGTTTGCCGAGATACAGTAGGGGGGATTAGAGGCGTTTCTTGGATTTGCCCTTTTTAAATGTTTGTGCTATAATGTACTCAAATCGTGGGTCACATTCCCTGGCTCACTTCATGACGAGCGCGTTAGGTTAAAAAGAGGCCATCGCGACTCTCGACGATGGCCTCTTTTGGTGAATTCATATTGAGAATAGCCATTCGCCCCTGACAGCAGAGCGGCGCTCCCATACCGTTCGGCTGAGCTCATCACGAAGCTTGCGAATTCGGCCCGCGATATCCGGCGGCCCTGCGGCTACGCTCGGGATAGGCGTGGGAGCCGCCGCTACTTTGTGAGTTTGTAACTTTGGGAGAGGCCGGACGCTAGAGTTTTTGGAGGAGGGTGTAAATTGCCGACTATCAACCAACTGGTCAGAAAAGGACGGAAGAAACAGAAAAAGAAGAGCAAGGCCCCAGCTTTACACTACACCTTTAACGCCTTGAAGCAAAAGCGGGAGTGGCGTCCCAAAGGGGCGCCTCAGAAGCAGGGCGTCTGCACCCAGGTCAAGGTAATGACTCCTAAGAAGCCCAACTCCGCTTTGCGAAAGATCGCCAGGGTGCGTCTTACCAACGGTGTTGAAGTCACGGCCTACATTCCGGGCGAAGGACACACTTTGCAGGAGCACTCTGTGGTCTTGATCCGGGGTGGCCGCGTGAAGGACTTGCCCGGCGTTCGCTACCACGTGATCCGGGGTCCTTTGGATGCCACTGGCGTCGAGGGTCGTA
>CAZEBW010000141.1:0-5088 GCA_964510205.1 uncultured Anaerolineae bacterium | reverse complement strand
TGGTGTGGTACACATCGTCCTCAGCCCAAGAAAGATGAACTAGGGACGGGGACTCAGGCTCCACTTTGGTGATACGACCCTCTACCGCGGGGCTAACCGGTGAATTCTCCCCGATGTAGTCGGCTACCGCGTCGGCCAGCACCGCACCAAAGTCGTAGGGGTCAATGGCGTTTTCGGCAAACATATCGTAGCCGTCACCACCACGACGTAGGAAGTCGTTGGAAACCAGCTTGTAGACCGCATCCAGATCAATGGGGTCATAGCCGCCTTCTGCGTTCTTGACCTCCACGTTGACGACGCGCGAGCCTACCGCCAGGCTCGGATCGAAGTAGTACCTCAATCCACCCACCTGCGCGAAGCGGCCCGCCCCAGTCTCGTACTGGCTGACGCCGTTCTCCAGAGCAGCCCATACGTCGGCCCCCGTCAGACCGAAGGTGGAAATCTGGTTGCCGAAGGGCAGCACCTCCAGCACTTGCCCCATGGTCACGTCGCCAGGGGGGATGCTGGCCCGGATGCCGCCGCCGTTCTGGACGCAGATCTGGGTGTTTTCTGCAGCCGTCTCCCACAGCATGGCGTCGCAGATCAGGTTGCCCAGGTTGGTCTCCTGGCTGCGCACCAACTCTCGCGTGCCCTCTAGGTTCACCGCTGTCTGGCCGATGACCGTGTTCTTCAGTTCCTCGATGGGCTCGGCGAAGGTGGCCACGTCAGCCGCGATGGTGGCATCCTCGGCGAAGCTCTCGTCTATGAAGATGGGCTCGCCGGTGTAGCTTTGCACCTTGCCATCGGCGGTGAAGGCAACGTTGAGGCGGCCCAAGTACTTGCCCCACTCTTGGGCGCTGACGATCAGCACCTTGTCACCAGCAGGCGAGGTTACTACCGTGGGATAGGGACCATCGGCTCCCGCCATGCTGCCCAGCAGGGCATGCGAGTGGCCGCTGACGATGACGTCAATGCCATCCACCGCAGCCGCCAGGTCCTGGTCTGCACTGTAGCCGACGTGACTCAGGGCCACGATTTTGTTGATCCCCATCCCCTCCAACTCGGCCACGGTTGCCTCCGCCGACGCGATGACGTCATTGAAGACAACGTTGGGGCCGGGACTGGAGATGATGGATGCCTCCTCGGTAGTCAGGCCGAAGACGCCAACCTGCTCGCCAGCCACGTCCAGGACGGTGTAGGCTGGGATAAGCCCGGCCAGAGTGGTCTCGGCAGAAGCGTCTATGTTGGCGCTCAGCACCGGGAAGTCGGCCAGGCCGATGAAGTCGGCTAACGCAGCAGGGCCCAGGTCGAATTCGTGGTTGCCCACGGCCATGGCCTGGTATCCGAGAGCGTTCATGAAGTAGGCCTCTTCTTCGCCCTCCCAGACGTTGAAGAACAGGGTTCCCTGGAAGGCATCGCCAGCGTCCACCAGCACCACGTTGCCGCCCTCAGCTTTCACCTGCTGAATGGCGGTGTAGCGCCGCGCCACGCCACCCTGCAGGACCTCCCCCCACGGCTGGAAGGATTCCAGGTGCGCGTGGGTGTCGTTGGTGTGCAGGATGGTGACCTCGAACGCTGGCGGGGTGTAGGTCTTGAAGAGCATGGGCAAGTAGATCCTGGCCGTGACGCTGACGGTGTTGGCTGCCTCTTTCTGGAGTATTTCTCCTTGCTCGAAGAAGTTGGCGGTCATTTCGATATCGCCGCCCCCGACCTTCACCTTGACGGAAAAGCCAAACTTGGTCTTATGGCCAGTGCCTAGGTACTTGGTCCCCACGATGGAGCAGACATCAGCCGTGTTGTTGAGGGCCACGTCCGCGAGAGCACTCCACCCGCCAGATGCGTATAGCTCGACCAGTTCTCCCGTCGAGAGACCGCAAGGCATGGGCGCCACGCCACCGAACGCGCTCTTGGGCACGTATTCGACCTTGTCCGGGTCCAGAGGAATGACGACCAGGCCGTCTATTTTGGTGCCGATGTTCTCCACGTCGCAAGTGTAGGCCAGTTCATCTCCCTGCTCAGCAGCAGTAGTATCTACCTCGAAGGAAGCGTCCAGTTCCTTCCTGCTGTTCCAGATGCGAACGGTGGCCCAAGTGTGATCCTCTGCTTCCTCGACCAACTCCACGTGCCAGCCGTACTGCACGTCGTCGTCGCCTGGGTTACCGGAGCCACCCACGCCTGCATAGCCCAGCCACCAACCTCCTGCTATGTACTGGGCGTGGTAACCAGGATAGTCCGGGCCACCGGCCACGGTATAGGCGCCCAGGGCGGGCATGGCCGCGCTGGCATCCCAGTCCACAGTGTTCCAGTAGCTGCCATCCCCCTCGTCGGCCACGCCAGGATAGTAGCCCATGGAATCGTGGAAGCTGCTCACCGCCGGCCTACCAGAGAAGTCCTTCGGCAGATCGTATGCGCCGGTGTCCGGATTATATCCATAGGGGTAAGTGAAAGCTACCGTATCCTGAAGGGTGAACGGCGCATCGCGCATCATCCCTCGACCGCTCAAGTTGGTGTGCTCGAGGCCGAGCCACACTGATGCCACATCGGGATCCCGATAGGGAGCGGGGTGCGAGTCCACTACCAACATGCGGCCCTTGGGACCGTAGCCGTTGTCATCTTCGAGATAGCTATAGATCTCGTTGTCGGTGTAGAAGTTGTTGTTGTACCACACCAGCAGGCCGGTGTTGGACGGGCCGAAGCGCCAGCGCTCTTCGCCCAGCGCGCTGTCGTAGCCGCCATTCTCATTCACGTTGCGCCACTGCAAGTAGAGGTTGTGGGTGAAGGCCATGGTGCCATCGCTGCGCTGCCAGGGGGCCTCGTGGTCCCACTTGGCATCGCCTTCGGCGTCGTCGGAGAAGAGGAGGTCGCCGTCCGCCGTGACCTGCACGTCGTCCACGAAGGCGCCGGTGTAGGTGGTGGCCCAGTCGGTCATGAACCAGAAGCGCAAGTAGATGCTCTGGCCGGCGTAGGCGCTCAGGTCGAACTCCTGCACTTCGGGATCGGGCCAGTTCTCGTTCCAACCATAGAAACCGCCCAGTCCAGCCCCGCACAGGTCTTCGGGGAAGCCATACATGTAGCCAATCCAGCTCGGATCGTGCTCGCACTGGGTGTTCTCGTTGGTGAGGGTATCCCAGTCAACACCGGAAGGATCTGGCGAAGGGACGGTCGAGACCTGGATCCACAGGAAATCCCACTCGTCCTCGATGTCATAGACCAGGTCGAAGGACAGAGTGGCCCCTCCTTCGGGGATGGCGATGGGGTCCTTGGTGGTCATCATGGCGTTGGACAGATCTTTCTTGCCGCCCCACCAATAGTAGTCGCCCTGCCAAAGGGGTACTGCCAGTTCAAGCAAGCCGTCTGGCAATTCGATCTTGGCCCCACGGTAGATGTCTTCTCCAGCGGGGAACTCGCTGGCCTGGCCCAGAGTGACCTCGTACACCTGGGCAGTATCGGTAACGATGTAAGGATCGAGCCAGCCCCAGTTGTCCAGATGCCAGGGGTCCACCGCCGGCGGCTCAAAGCCGATGGGATGGCCCGTCCAGTCATCGGCCATCAAGGTCCAGAAGCCGGCCGAGGTGTCGCCATAGCCGTAGGCGTACAGGTCGTCCGCGCCCAGGTTGTGACCATACTCGTGAGCGAACACGCCGATGCCGCCGTTCTCCGGCATCATGATGTACGGGCCAGCGGAGATGCCCGGCGCCACCTCGTAAGGCGGCGAGACGCCACCGGAGTGCGACCACATAGAGGCCTCGCCATAGTCGGTGCGGTTGAGCAGCGTGGTGCTGTCCTCCTCACCGTAACCGGAGTGGACGATCCACAGGCGGTCAATGAAGCCGTCGCCGTCCTTATCGTAGTCGGCCCAGTTGAATTCCCAACTGAGGGTATCGCTGATGGCGTTGACGGCGTCCAGGGCGTCTGTTACCAAGGTGTCGGTGTTGGCTGCGCCGGGGATAGCTCCTTGCCAGCTCCCTCCGCCGGAACGGGCACCCGGGCACTGGTCGGCCGCGTACCACCAAGTGGAGTGAGGCAACTGCACCCAGCCAACGACGTCGCCCTCGATCTCGTACTCTCCCCCAGACATGTCCAGGTAGTAGTCCCTGACCGACTGGCTGGTGAAGTCCTCGAACACGGGCGTGCCGTCCTGCATGGTGTAGTCGAACACCACGCCGTCGCCGAACATGAAGCTGTCGAACCACTGCGGGCTGAAGTCCTCAGTCCAGATAGAATTGCCTGAGCGATCCTCCGGCGAGACTGGCGCCGGCATCTCGTTGTGCAGCGGGCCCGTGTAGGTGAACACCGTGGTCTCGGTGATGATGTTGGAGCAATCGCCGACGATCACGGCGCCATCTTCATCCAGCACGGCTTCGGACGAGTCAGCCCTGCCATAGGGATCCCAAGTGGAGACGCCCGCCTCCCAGGTGAAGACGTCGGTGCCAGCGAACTCGACCAGGATCACCAGCACACGATCGTCGGCGGCCAGGGACAGGGCGTTGGCCTCAGCAATTTGGCCAGCCTCCAACAGCTCTTGCCGTCTGCGATTGCGCAAGTAGTCCTTGATGTTGGGCTGATCAATGGCCTTAGGCTGACGAACGGTGGGCCTCTGATCTACGTCGGGCTGCAATGTAACCGGCGCTTCCTCCCCATCAGGAGCCGGAGGGTTGGCCAGAGCCGGGATGGCCATGGTCAGCACCATGAGTACTGCCACCACAACGGGTAACAAAGTAGTCAATCGTTTACGCATCTCTTTCTCCTTTTCCAGTTTTGGTTTTCTATTCTTGATTTTCTAGCCAACTACATTCGTTTTGTTGGGCGACGACCACCCCCCTTCGCATAAATTAGATGTGCGGAACCGAAAACAAAAACACCGGCATGGACTAAGAAACATCCCTCATGGTGCAAGTTGACTTCCATTGAAAAACGAGTAGCAACATCGAAATTTGAACTTCCCGTCGGTGAGGATAACATAGCGAGGATCGCTGGCGGCCTTGGGTCCTCAAAGCGATGGACCTCCTTGAGCTTTTTAGCGGCAACTACAATTATACTCAACAAACAGAGATTTGTCAATTGGCAAAAGCGGATAGGTGCATTTCAGTCTTGGGGCAAATGTCATTG
>CAZEBW010000140.1:0-5170 GCA_964510205.1 uncultured Anaerolineae bacterium | reverse complement strand
CTCGATTTGAACTAAAAATCGCCAAAAAAGTGTCCAATCTCAGGGGTTCAGTACAGTCATTTTGTGGTCAACCAATGTCACTGGAGCAGACTTCGGAAGTCTTTCTAGCCGAAATCTAGTTGTCGTATTAGCACACGAATCACAGGTACTCTTCCCTACCGCTCTCCTTGAGCTTCCGCACCAAATCCCTCACTTCTTGAGCCCGCTCCTTGGGACACACGAGCAGAGCGTCGTCGGTATCCACCACGATCATGTCCTCCAAGCCTATGGTGGCCACTAAACGGCGGGAGGCGTGAATCAAGCAGCCTTTGGTGTCCAGCCCGACGTGTTGGCCAACGGCGGAAGACCTCGCTATCACATTCCCCTCGCTATCGGCGGGGAGAATCTCGGACAGCGCTGTCCAATCGCCCACGTCGCTCCAACCGATGTCCACCGGGATGACGGCCACGTCCTCCGCCCGCTCCATGACGCCGTAGTCAATGGTCTCATTTTCCACCTGGGGCCAAACCCGCTCCAGCACGGCTCGCTCCTCCGCTGTGCCCAGGGCGGCGTCAATTTCCATCAACTGAGCATAGAGTTGGGGCATGAGCCTCTCGAACTCCCGCATGATGGTCGAGACTTTCCAGATGAACATGCCGCTGTTCCAATAATACCGCCCGCTCTCCAAGAAGGCTTGAGCTGTAGCCAGGTCAGGCTTCTCGGTGAACTCTTCGACCCGATACACGTCGAAGCCGCTGATCTCAGCCAATTTCTCACTTCGATGAATATAGCCGTAGCCTGTCGCCGGACGATCGGGCTGGATGCCCAGAGTGACTAAGCGCCCCGCCTCCGCCACCTGAGCCGCCGCCCCCAGCGCGCGCCGCAGCTCATCCGCCTTTTCGATGTAGTGATCGGCGGTGAGCACGGCCATCACCGCCTCGGGGTCCAGCCGCCTGAGATACAAAGCGGATAGGCCGATGGCGGGCGCAGTGCCGTGTCCCTCCAGCTCGCCGACGACGTTGGCCGCCGGCACCTGCGGGATCTGCTGACGGACCACGTCCGTGTAGGCCTCGTTGGCGATCACAAGGATTCTGTCGTTAGGGATGAGCGGCGCGATGCGATGACAGGCTTCCTGCAGCATTGTCCTCGCCACTCCCTCTCCCAAGTCGAACAAGAGATTCTGCAACTGCTTCGGGTTAGTTCTGCGGCTGCGAGGCCAGAGGCGAGTGCCGATCCCCCCGGCCATGATCAAAGCATACAATTTCTACCTCAATTCGTAGATTCGTACAGTTCCCTCAATCCACCACGTACTCCACTCGGCCCTCTCTGGCCAGCACGTAGTTCATGCCCCCAACCTGGCGGACCATGCCCTTGAGCTCCCTCTAAGGCAATCCAGGGTACTCTCCAAGGAATCAGCCAAATCTGCAAACAAAGGCACAGACCAAGAATGAGGCTCGATCCTCTTTACTACTCCATCGAGTCCTACTTCGATGCGTTTAAAGGCAGCGTTAACGGCGCGCTTCTGCTGCGAAAGAGTACCACAGGAGATCAATTTAGTCAAGTCACCGAGTTTATCGAGGACATCTGGAACATCGTAGTCTGTAGAGCCCAATTCCATATTCCACTCTGCAATGGATGACTGGAGGGCATCCTTGCATTCATCGTACTGATCCCGGCATATGTCCCCCTCGACGTAGAGTTCCTTCAAGCGGTCCATTTTGGCCTGTAAGTGCTGAATAGCTCTACTCGCCTCTTCGTTTCCTGGCTTGTTAGCCAATCGCTCGTTGACCTTCTCTTGGAGGAAACTGACCAGTCCTGGCGGTAGTTGCACGTCCTGAAAAAGAGCCCGCACCCGAAGTTCAAGCTCTTCGGCATCATGTGAGCCATGACCGGGGTTACAGGTTCGACGGTGGTGGACGTAGAAGGAGCGCCCGCGGCGGGTGTGGCCACGCAATGGGCCGCCACAAGCAGCACAATATAGGGCTGGAGTTAAGACGTAGGGGCGGCGCCCTTTCGTTATGTGGAGATTCTGACGCTCCAGGCGCATGGCTATGACACGCTCTGCAAGCTCCCGAGTGATGATAGGTTCAATTTCACCCTCTTTGGCATCGTAAGCTTCTGCCATTTGATCTACCAACGAGCGCGACGTGTCTACATTCTTTGGCACTGTCATCTTTCTACTCGGTACAGATGGGATCAAACCCAAATACACGAGAGCGTTAGAGAGGACAGATCGAACACCTGAGAAAGTGAAGGGGACGGGATCACCACTGTGATCCCGAAAGCGGAGTGGGATGGAATTGGCGTAATCCGCCGTGTCTTTGAAACCACGGGCCCGCTCAACATAGATTTCGAGAATTCGAACTGCTGTGTCGGCATCCTGATTGCCCCGGAGAACGCCATCTTCGCGAGTCATGCCGAAGGGAAAGGGGCCCACGTGGATGCCTTGAGACTGGCGAAACTCGATCGAAGCAGAAGTACGTTCGCTGGCCAGGTCCGCTTCCAGGGCAGCGATGACCATGATGATAGAGACGAATGCCTTGCCAATGGCCGTGCTAGTATCGAATTTCTCCCTCAGGCTCACCAGTTCCACCCCGTGCTTCTGGAGGAGAGAGAGGAGGTTGAAAAAGTCCTTGGGGCTTCGAGAAAGGCGATCGAGGGCAGAGACCACGACTGCTACCACCCCCGGTCGTCTCAGTTGGGCTTTGAGACGCCGAAAAGCAGGGCGATGCTTTTCGGATCGTCCAGAGCGGTGGCCCTCAGCATCTGCAAAAATCTCAGGTTTCCAGCCACGGCGTTCGCACTCTTGGAGGCAGCGGGCACGTTGGCGCTCGGGGGAGCGCTCATCCATCTTAGACCTCACCACCGACTTTCGGACGTAAACGAGAGCTACTTTCTGCATTGCGGAACGTACCACCCCCAGCATACATTGGCAAAGGTGACGACAAGGAAGATCTCGAGAAAGAAACGCCAGCCGCGCATCGAGGCGAGGATGTGGAGAATAGCGAAGAAGACATCTGCCAATAGAAGATCATGCAGGGGCACGGCGCTACTCCTCTTGTTGACTAGCGGAGAACCCAGGCCGGCGAGCCCGGACCAGAAGCTCGCCAAGCTTGATCCACTCCTTTTTCTCCTCGTCGGTCAGAACCTGGTAGATAGCACTCGCTTCCTTGAGGAGGTAAGTAGGAGTAGTGTGCTTAGGTGTGTATCCAGCCAGGCGAATCAAATTGACCTCAGGAACCTTGAAATACAGAGCCAGATTAGCAATGGTATCTTCAGAAGCTCGCTTGTGGGTACCAGAGGCAAGGGCCCAAATGGCACCGTGGTAGGTACCTGCCTCAAGTGAGGCTTTGCGATAGCTGATACCTCGGATCTCGCAAGCCCGCTCCAGAAACTCGGCTAAGCTCTCCGCTTCCTCAGAGAGACGGAAGATTTCAGATTGCGCTTTATCCATCTGGGCTTCCTCCTTGAAATATCACGCGGCGCATGATACTATTTATATTATACCACTGATAGTGATAGATGTCAAACAGTAACTTGGGTTTCGTGGTAAAATGCAGTATCTACTGCGACACTTGGGTTCGCAGCAAACAACTATCTAACCAAAGGAGGCAGTCATGAGCGACAACTCGAAGTTGACCGAGCTGCTAGAGTGGCTGGAGTCAACAGGACGTACGAAGGCTTGGTTTGCCCGCAGGGTCGGGTATTCATACCAAACCACTTGGGACAAGCTAGAAGGAACCTCGCCGCTCAACGATCGGTTCGTGGTGCGTTGCTTCGCCAACGTGCCAGCGTTGCCGGGTGACATCTTGCAGGAGCATGGATACCGCAAGGACGGGGATCAGATCATCAAGGTCATCCCGCTGCCAACGGCACCACCAGAGACAGAAGAGAAGGCCATCTTGGCCTAATCCCGCAGACGTCTTTACAGCCAACTTCCCCAAAATGACAGCGTGCGAAAAGGCCAGTCCGTTTGGGGGGTTAGATTGCTTCCCTGACTTCGTTGCCTTTGCGTTGCCTTTTGTCTCTAACGAACGCGAGTGCGGTTCAGGTATATTCACCCACAAAGGCGCTTTTCGTCACGCAGAAAGGCTCTCAATTGATTGACCCTCAGACACTACAAGCCTTGAAGGATAGCCTCTCTGAGAAGTGCGCCGATGATTCCATGACCCTGCGTGAGTTCGGTCGTATGTTGGGGAGAGCCATCGGACGGAAGCCATACAGCAGGTCTTACGTGTATCGCTTGCTCAGAGGAGAAAAGCCCATCACGCCTCGCATAGATCGGGCAGCCCGCATCTTGATGTTGGGCGCAGCAGCTCTAGGCGAAGAAAGAGTGACAAACCCCATGCCGGCTTTCTACGGCGGGCCAATCGAGAAGATGAAGGCGGCACAGACAGCGAACATCGAATGGCAAGAGTTGTATGCGCGAGATGCGGACGTGCGGAGGTTCGTGGACACGCTAGTAGATATGATGATAAGGGGGTGAGCACCATGAAGAAGCCAACAAAAGCACAGAAGCGAGGGCTGATAAAGCTCAGGCAAATAGCTGATCGGGAATACGGCAAGCTCAAGCAATACAAGAAACAGAAAGGGGGGAAAGCATGGCAGAGGAACGAAAGTTAAGGCGAGCCGTAATCAAGGAAGAGTTAGTAGCATTGACCGGAGAGTTGCTAAAGGCGCTTATCCTCAATCAGTTCTTGTATTGGGGTCAGCGAGTGCGAGATTTCGACCTGTTCATCCAAGAAGAGAAAAAACGTGATCCGACCATCAACATGGAATTGACGCACGGCTGGATATACAAATCATCGGAAGAACTGGCCGAGGAGCTCATGGTTGACGTGTCAGCGAGAACTCTTCGAAGACGTCTCGAGGAGCTGGTAGAAAGTGGTCTGTTGGATCGTAGGCACAATCCCAAGCATAAATGGGATAGATGCTGGCAATACCGCCCAAACCTACGCCTCATCCAACAAGAGTTGCAGAAGCTAGGATATGCACTGGAGGGATATAGCCTCTTGCCGGTCGAGGAACCCAATGGACACGGTGACCAATGCATCGGACAAATTGACCAATCAAACGGACAATCTGACCAATCAAACGGACAATCTGACCAAGCGTTACCAAAGACTACTACAAAGGTTACTACAAAGACTACTAATGCTGCAGCGCGGCCAGCGAAAAAAACTGAACCCGA
>CAZEBW010000139.1:0-5266 GCA_964510205.1 uncultured Anaerolineae bacterium | reverse complement strand
CTCCCCCCCACATCTACCCCTACCACCGCACCCACCGAAGAACCTGACGATCTGCCACGGCAAGAGATCATCACCTACACCGTGCAAACCGGTGACACGCTCTATGGCATCGGCGAGAAGTTCGACCTCAATGCCGACACCATCATGTGGGCCAGCGGCCGGCTGGAGGATCATCCTGATCTCCTGAAGATAGGCCAGGTGTTGACTATCCTTCCGATAGATGGGGTCTATCACACCGTGGTCGCGGGCGACACCCTAGAGAGCATCGCTCAGCAATACAAGGTCGAGGTCTCAGCCATCATAGAGTGTGAATACAACGAGCTGGAGAGCCCCTATAATCTAATCCTAGGGCAGAAGCTCATCGTCCCCGGCGGCAAGAAGCCCTACCTCCCTCGTGTCGTACACGCCTACTCTGGCTCCATCCCTGTGGGAGCTGCCCAGGGCAGCGGCGGCTTCGCCTGGCCGACCAGCGGCGCGATCACCCAGAAATTCTGGGCCAACCACAAGGCCATTGACATCGGTGCGCCCACGGGCACAGCCATCGTCGCTTCGGACTCGGGCTATGTAGTGCGGACTGGTTGGAGCGAGTACGGCTATGGCAAATACGTGGTTATTGACCACGGCAACGGTTTCCAGACCCTTTACGCCCATCTCCACACCATCCTCGTCGAAGTCGGCCAATCCGTGGGTAAAGGCGAGAGGATCGGTTCAATGGGCAACACAGGCAGATCCACGGGACCCCATCTCCACTTTGAGATTCGATACCAGGGCGTCCAACGCAATCCCTTCGGGTATCTGCCATAAGAACAGCGATCAGGAATCTGTAATCAGGGAATTAGTGATCAGGGAATCAGGGATTGGTCTTTCCTGATTCCCTGATTTCCTATAGGAGGCAACCCATGTCACCACTGGACGAATCCCATTTTCCAAAGTACATCTTCGGCCTGCACGACCCCGGCGGCGAACACCTGATGGTTGACAAACAAAAACAAGGTTGGGTGCTGGTCACCGAAGAGCTAGGGGCAGATCCGCATGGTCCGGGCGGGCCAGACTACAGGTACCTGTCCAATCAGGGGCTGGGGGTCATCGTACGCCTCAACCACGGGTATGGCAAAAAAGGCACCCTCCCCCACTCCAGCCGTTACGACGATTTCGCCCAGCGCTGCGGCAACTTCGTAGAGGGCTCAAAGGGCTGCCACATCTGGATCATCGGCAACGAACCCAATTTGGCCTGGGAGAGGCCCGGAGGTCCCGACGGCGAGGTGATCACCCCTGAGCTTTACGCCCGCTGCTATAAGAAGTGCCGCCATAGCATCCACTCCCGGCCTGGACGGGAGAACGATCAAGTCGTCGTAGCCGCGACGGCCCCTTGGAACATCGAAACCCAGTACCCCGAAAACCCGTCGGGGGACTGGGTGAAGTACTTCCGCCACATCCTGGATCGCCTGGTGGGTCAGTGCGACGGCCTCGCCCTCCACACCTACACCAACGGTTATGATCTCGATTTCATCACCAACGACTATTGGCAGGGTGCGCCGGGCTACACCCACCTGCGCTATCAGTTTCGCAGCTACGTTGACTTCATGGAAGCCATCCCAGAAGCGATGCGCGGCCTACCCGTCTACATCACGGAGACGGACCAGAACCTGGAGTGGAAGGACGAACCGGGCTCCCAGTGGGTGCAAACGGCCTACCGAGAGATTGACCGTTGGAACAGCGAACCCGCCAACCAGCCCATCCAGGCCCTCCTCCTCTACCGCTGGCCCCTGGTCCACGATCAACCCCAGTGGGCCATCAGCATCCGGCCTCAAATCATCACTGACTTCAAGGCGGCCATGGATCACGATTACCGCGTGCGGCTGCCGGGCATCTCGGCTATCTACAAGGTCGGCTGGCTAGACATTGACATGCCAGTCAGCATGAGGCCCGGCCAGACAGTAACCGCAACGCTGCGCCTCAGCAACGACGGCAACACCACCTGGGCAAGGACGAGCGACCACAAAGTGCGCCTGGGCTACCGCTGGTACACCTCCACGGGGCAGGAGCTCAACCTAGCGGACATCAGGACTTCGCCGCCTTTCAACGTCAAGCCGGGCTGGCTGGTGGTCTTCGAAGATGCCCAAGTGCGGGCCCCGACAACGCCAGGGCAGTACATCCTGCGTTGGGACATGATCGAGGAGCCAGACACCTGGTTCTGGAGGAAGGGCTCCCCCAGAGAGGACATCCACGTCCAGGTTCAGTCGGCTGAAGCAGCTCCGGCGGATTACGCAGTGGCCTGGCTTGAGCACAACATACCGCAGTCCATCCCGCCCGACACCGTGACCGCAGCCAGTCTCAAGCTCAAGAACGAAGGCCCCAAGACCTGGCGTGCAAATGGACCCCATCCTGTCCATTTGGCCTACAACTGGTTCACTCCCCATGGGCAATTGGCCGGCTGTTGGGACATCTTTCGCGCCAACCTGCCAGACGACGCGCCGCCCGGATCAGAGGTGAACCTGACCAACGTGGCCCTGAAATCCCCCATCACGCCCGGTCAATACGTGCTGCGCTGGGACTTGGTGGAGGAAGGGGTGGCCTGGTTCTCAAAAGAGGGCGCGACCCCTTTGGAGATAGCCATCGAGGTCGCCAAGGGGGGCATCCCTTCGGCGCCCTGGCAAGCCCAGGCCAGCCACAACCAGGCCGATGTGGGCCACGCCTTCGACAGCGACCCGGATACTTTTTGGGACAGCGAGGCCGCGCAGCGACCGGGCATGTGGTACGAGCTGGACCTGGGCCAAGTGCAGACCATCGAGCAGATCAAGATAGAAAGCCCCGGACGGGGCTTCGCTGCGGGCTACGCCTTGAGCGTCTCCACCGATCGGACCAACTGGGAGGTGGTCCGTGAGATGCCCCTCAACTGGATGTCCATTGAAGCCACCTTCACTCCCCGCCCAGTGCGCTACATCAAGATTGAGCAGACGGGAACCCCCAGTTGGGGCGCTCATTGGCTCATCAGTGAGATCAGCGTTGGCCTAGCGCATCCATAGATTCGGGATTCGTAGATTCGGGACTCGTAGATGCGGGGTTCGTAGATTGGTGACGAGCCACGAATTTACGAATCTACGAGCTTACGAATCTACGAGTTTACGAGCTCACGATTATCACAGGAGGTGACCCAATGACACAAACGAAGCGAGTTTCCTTCAGCATACCGACAGCAGGTGAGAGGCTGGCCGCTTTGGGGCTTACAGAGGAGGAAATCGAGCGCAGTCTGGAGCTGGTGGAACAAAAATACGGCCCAGTGGACCAATTGGTTCCTGGAGAGTATGCCGTCGAGCTGCCCATCGAAGAAGCGGAAATCCCGATCTACACCAATCAGGACGTGATAAGCGCCTTCTACGCGGCTGCCAGAGAGGTCGGAGAAAACGGCTGGGGCTGGCTGAGCCGAGCCGGCTTGACCGGCCTGGTCAACGACCGTCAGGGAGATTACCAAGGACCTGCAATTGACGACCTGCCCGGCTTGACAGCGGCGGAGAAGGCCAGCATCAAAGCCTGTTTGATTCCTGCCGAAGCGCCACCCGCTGAGGCCCTGCCCCGTATCAACTGGGTCGGCCCCACCGGCAATCGCGACAGCGGTCGGTTTGGCCATCAGATCGAGATGATCGTCGTCCACTTCACCGCCAGCGGCAGCGGCACAGGCACGGTATCCTGGTTCAAGAACCCCCAGAGCAGGGTCAGCGCCCATTACGTCCTTGACCGTGACGGCAAGATACTCCAGTTGGTCCAAGATGGGGACGCCGCCTGGCACGCTGGCCTGCCTGGCGACCTCGTGAGGGACGATGCCATCCGCCCCAACCCCCGCTCCATCGGCATCGAGATTGTGAACTGGGGCCCCTTGGAGAAAGAGGATGGCAAATACTACAACTGGGTGGGCAAAGAACACGTAGGAGAGGTGGTCGAGACCGGCGGCAGATATTGGGAGACATACACCGAGGCCCAATACGAAAGCCTGATCGAGTTGGTGGCCTACCTCTGCCAGCGGTACAACGTGCCGCACCGCTACCCGCCCCTGGGTCCCGGCGCCTACTATGAGAGAGCTCAGGATCTGGCCGATTTCCACGGCATCCTGGGACACAGCGCCATCAACAGAGGCAAGTCCGACCCCGGCCCCCATTTCGACTGGGACCGCCTGATGGACAGCCTGCGGTCATAGGACTGAGTGTCGGCCCAGCGTTGGGCAAGGTCTCCGACCACAGCCCCTTCCGCTTCGGTCAGGAGACCTTCAGCGAACAGAAGCCAAGCGCCCCGCCGTCACTCGGTCGGGGTGCTTTGTCACTTGATCCGTTAATCCTGCCGATCCGCTGTTCTAATCCTCAAACAGCGGCACAATCTCAAACCGATTCACGTCCACCAACCCCCTGTCCGTGAGCTTCAGCGCGGGGATGACGGGCAAGGCCAGAAAGCTCATGGTCATGAAAGGGTCGCGCAGCGGCGAGCCCATCTCACGGGCCACGGCCAGCAGTTCGTCCATCCTCTCTCGCACCACCCCCAGCGGTTGATCGGACATCAGGCCGGCGATGGGCAGCGGCAGGCCGGCCCGCATCGCCCCGTTTTCCACCGCCGCCAACCCGCCGCCCACGTCCGCCACCCTCTTCGCAGCAGCCATTATGTCCAGGTCGTTGGCGCCCACCACGATGAGATTGTGGGAATCGTGGGCCACCGACGAGGCAATAGCCCCCCGCTTCAAGCCGAATCCCTGCACGAAGCCTAATCCCACGTTGCCCGTGCCCTGGTGGCGCTCAATGACGGCCATCTTCAGGATGTCCAGCTCCACGTCGGCCACCGCCAGCCCATCCTCCACCTTGACCTCTTCGATCAGATTCTCAGTGACGATCTGATCGGGGATCACACCGATGACCCTGGCCCGCCGCCCCCTGGCAGGTATCCTGAGATCAAACTTGGCCCAGTTGACGTTGACCGAGCTGCGCACGTGCGCCGCCGTTCTCGGGACAGCGCCGGCCACCATCCGCCCTTCCTCGGCCACCAACTGCCCGCCGCTGAAGACCTTCTCGATGCGCAAGCTCTCCAAATCGTCGAAGACGACCAGGTCGGCCCGATAGCCGGGGGCGACAGCGCCTCGGTCGCGCAGGCCGAAGCGCTCGGCCGCGTTGAGGGTGGCCAGTTGGATGGCCGTGATGGGGTGCAGGCCCTGGCCGATGGCCATTTTGACCAGGCTGTCAATGTGCCCCCCCTCAGTCCCCCCCAACCCTGGGGGGGAAGTTCCGCG
>CAZEBW010000138.1:0-5277 GCA_964510205.1 uncultured Anaerolineae bacterium | reverse complement strand
GCTCGGCATATAACTTCTCCCAGCCATACTCGTTGTCTGGGTTTGCTGGGATAGCATCGTCCTCGTCCAGGGCGGGCTCGCCGGGCTGCATGTCGCGGTAGACGCACACCGACGAGGAGAAGAAGTAGCGGGGCACCCCCATCTCGGCGGCGGTGTGGGTCATATGAACGTTAATCAGGGCGTTGTTGCGCAGCACCTCGCACTCGGCCACGGAGATGAAGCCCATGCCGCCCATGTCGGCGGCCAACTGGTAGACTTCTTTGAATGCCCCACCGTCGGGCAGGGTCAGGGCCGCCCGGCAGTTTTGGGGGTCGCGCAAGTCCAACAGCAGGAACTCGTCAGCCGGCGTCGGCGCAAACTCGTGCTCCTTGATGTCCACGCCGCGCACCCAGTAGCCCTCTCTCTTCAGTTTCTTTACCAGGTGGCCTCCAATAAAACCACCTGCGCCGCAGACAAGCGCCCTTTTCATTCGCTAGCCTCCTGGCTTCTTACCCGCTTGTATGGTTACTTTTCTCGCTCGGCCCTTGCTCCCCTTATCTCCCTTGCTCATCTGCCCCCTGCTCCCTTCGACCCCGCTCAGGACGAGCCTCCGCTCCCATGCTTCCCTGCTCAGGTAGGGGCGGGCAGCGACGACCAACCGTCGCCGCTCCTCCGGGCTCATCCGCTGCACAACCACAGCGATCTGTTCCACGCTGACCGGCATAGGCCAGACAGCTCGACTCATAGCTCACCCCCCGAACGATACTTGCTCTCACCTACCTGTCTCCTCCTGCGGCATCTCCGCCAACCCTATTATACTCGTTTCCACGCCCATTGCAACCCCGTCTTCCTGTTCACCAGGTTCCCCCTTTGCTGCGCTCCTCTACCTCACCAACTCCGCCGCCAACGCGTCCCACTCCTCATGCTCTACCTCGTACGCTGCTATCCGCTCCTTTAGCGTCCCCTCTTCTGCGGGAAGCACTTCATCCAGGGCCGTCGGAGTGTTCAAAGCAATCTCTTTGGTCATGGTGTCGGCGAGCTGAGTGTAGATCCCCGTCGTGGCCAAGCTCGCATGGCCCAAAAGGTTCTGCACAAAGGTGATAGGAGCCCCATTGATCAGGTAGTGAACAGCGATAGAATGGCGAAGAGTGTGAGGCGTGACCTGGTCCGGCAAGCCCGCAGCCCTGACGTACTTCTTGAAACGATCCTCCATGTTTCAGTGACTTCAGGATGTCGTCGCAATGGCACCTCTCAAGAGTTGCGACCCTTTATCTGCGCGATGCGCTCGATAGCCGGTAGCAGGTCGGTGAGTAGTTTGTCCTTGGGGATGAATTCGTCGGCGCCGTTGGCCAGCGCCACCTGGCGGTAGCCCTCGAAGTCATACAGGGTCAAGATAATGATGCCAGCCCTGGGCAACATGGCCCGCAACTGGAGAAGGATCTCGAAGCCAGTCAGGTCGGGCATTTTCAGGTCGAGGAGAACGACGTCAGGTTGCAGGCGGGGAGCCTGATCCAGTGCCTCACGCCCGCTGCGGGCTGTGGCGACGACGGCCAGTTTCTCGTATTGCTCCAGAAACTCGACGGCAGCGCGCAAGAAGGCCTCACCGTCGTCCACCAGCATCACACGTATAGGGTCCATCTATTTGGGGATCGTGATTTAGACCTCCGCAAGCCCGCCTATAGAATAGGTGTTCTACCTCATCAGGCAGGCTCCGCTATTCGACGCCTGTCCTCTTCTAAGCGCCGTCCCTCCAATTATGAGAAACCAGGTTTTTCCCAGTTCCACAGAGCTTCCCAGGGCGTCAGAAGCGCCCGCCAATCTGTACGTTTTGCGTACCAGGGCTCCGAAAAACCTGGTCTCTTTAGCTGAGCTTTTCCAGACAGCTCACATCCACTTCACAACGCGTCAACCGACCCAACAAATCCACCAGCACCATGGCCCGATCGCGGTTGGACAAGGCGCAATTGAACACCGCTTCAAAATACCGCAGAGGGCCGCTCTTGATGGCTACCCGGTCACCTGACTGGAAACGACTGGCGTAGTCCACTTCCCCCATCTCGGTCACACGTTTCTGGATCAAGGAAATGGCATGATCAGGGACCACAGCAGGGTCTCCACCGAAGCCGACGATTCGCCTCAGGCCGGGCGTCCAGCGCACACCGGGAAGGGCATCGGCGGGGTCCATGCGCACGAAGAGGTAGCAGGAGAAGAACGGCTGTGTCTTCCTCTTGCCATTCCTCTTCACCTGAATCGTAGGGAGATACGTTTCGAAGCCTCTGCTCTGCAGAAAGCTGCTGACATGGCGTTCCTTATGTGGCTTGGTGTAGAGAGTGTACCAATGTTGCATGTCTATCTCCGAGCCCCTAAGCGGGCGCAAGCAACCCCTCCCGCACGGCGTAAACGGCCGCCTCGGTGCGATTTCTAACCCCCAGCTTCTTGAAGATGCGCGAAAGGCGATTCCCGACCGTCTGCTCTGAGAGCGAGAGACCTTCAGCGATCTCCGCATTCGTGGCCCCCTCTACGACCAGGGAAAGGATCTCCTTGTCCCGCTCGTCCAGGCCCAGGCCAACCTCCTTCAGGTCTTCGGTCTCTCGACAAAGCTTGGTCAGCGCTTGGCTGGCCAGACCCGAGTCGAATCTCACCTCGCCGCCGTGAACCGCTCGTATGGTCTCCAGAATCTCCTCCAGGCCCACGTCCTTGAGGACGTAGCCCCGCGCTCCAGCCTTAATGGCTCCCGCGAAGTAGGCTTGCTCGAGATACATGGTCAGGATGACGACCTTGGCCTCGGGCACGCGCTCTGTCACCAGGCGAGTGGCCTCTATGCCGCCCAGCCGAGGCATCCTGATGTCCATGAGGATGACGTCGGGGGCTGACGCTTCGGCCAGGTTCACCGCCTCGACGCCGTCCCGCGCCTCTCCCACCATGACCATGTCGCTCTGACTGGCAATGATATCTCGCAGCCCTTCCCTGAATACGGCGTGGTCGTCGGCCAAAAGCACCCTGATCTTCTCCACCGCCTTCCCCCCAGCCGCCTATCATCTCAAGCAACCGTTCAGCCAGGGTCAAGAAACCAGGTTTTTCCCGCTAGAGAAACTGCTTGTACCTACAGAAACCGCCTGAAACCAAGCACACTCAGTACGGCAAGTGCCAAAAAACCTGGTTTCTGAGCTACCCCCTGAACGCCTATCGCCTGAACACCCACACTCGCCCTGCCTTATTATTCGGGTGTGTTTCAAGTGAGTTGGCTGGTATTGTTGGTCGGAATGGTATTCCGACGGATTGACGGATTACCAATCCGTCCTACAACCGAGATGAAACGCACTCTTGTTATTATACCAAATCTAAGGCGAATATGCAAGGTGCAAATGTACCTAATTTCCTAAACAAATGTACCTTTTCTATAGGTACATTCTTACCTATGCAAAAGGGTACATTTGTACTGTACACTTCATTTGTTGGTCGCGGCTCAAAGGTTGGCCCTACTGCACCCCAAGTTTCTTCGGGGAAGAGCAGCTTGTGAAAACAGAACCAGGGCGTCGCCTGCCTGCCATCCTATGCGAGCCGTCCTGCTTTAACTGGAGAAATCCCTCTTCACTCTTGTCCAGTCTCCGGGCTCCTGTTTCGTTGATGGCAATGATGGTCCCCTCAGGATCAATCAGCACTCGCTGTCAGTGAGTTAAGCGTCGAGTAGGCCAGGTGCAACGCACTTTCTGCTCCGATAAGGCAAGAAAACGTACCAAACTGCTTGAAATCACAGCTTTTTGAGTGTCAGCCGAAGTGCGTTGCACCTTAACTTACCGACATTGAATCAGCACCGCCGAATCGGTGGGAGCGTTCAGGATCGCCCTCGCTGTCTTCTCACTCTCCCGCAGCACCTCCGACGTAGGATCTCGGATTGTACCTCATTCATTGGAGCTTCCTCCTTGTGGTATCATTTAGACTTTGATATTTGTTATAATATAGCTCTGATAGCGATACATGTCAAGTCGGCGACTTGACATCCATAGACATTCTGTGGTATAATGTCAGCGATACTGCTACACTTCAGTCCGTAATATACAAATGTCGAATCACAGGAGATGCGAATGAACGAGACCGCCAAATTGACCAAGCTCTTGGACTGGCTCGACTCCTCAGGGCGCAGCAAGGCCTGGTTCGCACGCACCATCGGCTACTGCTACCAGACCACCTGGATGCAGCTTGCAGGTATGTCCCCCCTCACCGAGCGCTTCGTGGTGCACTGCTTCTCCAACATCCCAGACCTGCCCCGTGACATCCTCCAGGAGCACGGATACTACAAGCATGGCAATCACCTCCTCAAGATCATCCCGCTGCAAGAAGCTGAAAGCGAAGAAGCCGACGACGCTACTTCGGATTGAGGCCACGGATGCCGCTAGACGCATACGATAAAGCGGCAGCCAGGCCCGACCCGGCAGGCGCCTCAGCCTGTGAGCACACAGCCGCGTCGACAGAGTGCGCACCGAGGCATTGAATAGAAACGGGTGTGTTTCAAGTGAGTTGGCTGGTATTGTTGGTCGGAATGGTATTCCGACGAATTGACGGATTACCAATCCGTCCTACAACCGAGATGAAACGCACCCAATAGAAACCGAAGGCACGGGGAATATCCCATTGGGCCAGGAGAGGGGCGAGCGCCCCGAAGGCCGATGGGGTGAGTGCCCACCATCAGGTTGTCGCGGAGATCGAATTTCGCCGCCTCAACCAGGCTGAGATTTCGCTTTAGAGGGGTTGGGAAGGCGTTGGGTTTTAACGGGAACCCCAGGCCTGGTATCATTTATCGTAAATTGGTAAAACGCCGACTAGAAAGGCTCTCGTTTGATTGACCATGTGACGCTACAGGCTCTCAAAGACGCCTTGTCAGAAAACCGCACAGACGGCCCCCTGACCCTGCGCGAATTTGGGGAGATGCTGGGAGAGGCTGCTGGTCGGCGGCCTTATCACAAGAGCTACGTCTGGAAGCTACTGCGTGGAGAAAACGACATCTCAGCTCGAGTGGAGCATGCTGCGCGGGTATTGATGCGCAGTACGGCGGCGCAGCAGGAGCGATCATGGATGTCCCCGCCGCCTCGCTTAGAGGGTGGGGCCATCGAGAAGTTGAGGGACGCCCAGTCGTCAGGCGCTGGCTGGCAAGAGGTCTACCAGACTGATGCCGAGGTGCGCGCTTTCGTAGACAACCTGATGGACGTGATCGCAAGAGAGTGAGGAACGTAAACGCCAATACTATGGCCATCGTCGCTCTGACGCTGCCTCCTGTCTGGCGGTGGGGATGCTCGCGGC
>CAZEBW010000137.1:0-5504 GCA_964510205.1 uncultured Anaerolineae bacterium | reverse complement strand
AGTTTTCAGACTTTGACAACGATTTCCCGTTGCGTTGCACGTAACTTACGCTAGTGGAAGTGAAGGACCGGGCGCTAACACTGATCCAACTAGACGACAAATTAGATCACGCACGGGCAAAACATATCGCGGAGATTCTTTTTATTGCCAAATCCGGCAAACATCCGGGCGATGCTGAGGAGATAGATGCTCGTATCTTGTCGGAGTTTGCGAGTGGACAAAATATCTACGTTTCCGATTTCTTCGATTTTGCGTTGGGCATATTGATCCTGTTGGGCGAAGCCGGTCGAGTAGAATTCCTGGATGGAATCGGTAAGGAACTCGATAGAGTTCACTCCGACATTACCCACAGAAAAGCATGGGCTGAGCTGCTGAAGCAGGCTTAAGGCGAAAACGAGTCAGGGCCATGCGAAACAACCCTGGCCTAGCCGACAAGGACGAAGCCGCTTCGCTTCCTGAATTCGTGCAAAAGAAGTGAGAACAAGTAAAGAATACATGACTACGATTGATCCCGACGATTACGAACTGCGTGACGAATACGACTTGTCCAAAATGACCATCGTAGCCAAGGGCAGATATGCGCCCCATCGGCGGGCCGGGAAGAACGTGGTTTTGCTTGCACCAGATGTTGCCCAGGCTTTTCCGACCGATGAGGCCGTAAACCAAGCCCTGCGGCTCATCATGCAGATGATGGAGATTCCGAGCAAGCACGAGGCGGAAGCAGCGCGCGTTTGAGCTTGGCATTGGTTCGTAGCGCAAAGGTGGTCTGGCGTTAGTCAACCACATGACATCGCCTACCCCTGATCTCAACTCAGTTCATTTCTACCACCGTAGACGAGGTGTACCAGGCCATGCGAAACAACCCTGGCTTACCCAACAAGGACGAAGCCGCTTCGCTTCCTAAGTTCGTGCAAAAACTGAACACCAGACTACAGGCCAGGCTCAGTGTGCAGTTTAGTCAAACCAAAAAGCAGGGGAACAAAGGATTGCGATGAGCGGTACAGGGAGCTGCGACACTCCAGTTAGGCATTGGGAGTGTAACCAGCCTGGGCGATCCCTGAGGATGCCAAGAGTAAAATGCATGTCCACATAAACGCTTGATTTGGGAGATTATGCGGAAGGATTCCATATAGTCACTTGTTAGTCGCCCAGGAGTCAATTATGAGTGAATCAGAAATCCGTAGAATCTTGGTGAATAAGGGATTGGAGCTATTCGAGACGCCAAGAGCCTTTCACGAATTTACAGGGGAGCTGGAGGCTGACAGACTTCTTAACGACATAGAAGAGACACCTCACGCCTTCCTTGTTGCGTGTGTGATGGATAGACAGGTCAAAGCGGAGTTGGCTTGGCTGATACCATACCGCCTTATGGAGAAACTGGGAGACTTTGAGTTCTCAACGCTTCAGAGCCTTACACTTGAACAGGTTGAGGAATTGATGACCAGACCTACCCCGCTGCACCGCTTTCCCAGTAAAATGTCAAGAAACTTCTATCTGGCGCTGAGATTGCTTGAAGACCAATATGGCGGTAGTGCTTCTTTGATTTGGGAAGACAGGCCCTCAAGTGCTACGGTTGTATATCGCTTTCTGGAATTCAAAGGAGTGGGGCCAAAAATCGCAACAATGGCTGCAAATATACTGGCCCGCGATTTCAAGATACCATTTTCTGACCACTACTCGATTGACATATCTGTCGACGTTCATATACGGAGAGTACTCGTGAGGTTGGGGCTTACAGGGCCCAAACCAACCAGTGAGCAGATTGTTTATCGTGTACGAGCACTGCATCCAGAGTTCCCTGGTTTGCTGGATTTGCCTGCTTGGGAGATTGGACGTAGATGGTGTAAACCAAGACGGCCAGATTGCTTGGCGTGCTATATGAACAAGGTTTGCCCTAGTGTCGTTCAAGCGGTAGGAGCATAAGAGGCGGGCGGCTAACACCTACTGCAGCCGGCCGCACTTCGCGCGTACAAATCGGCGGCACACGCGCTTGTAGTTGGTTTTGTAATGAGGACGCTTTCCCGCACCCGCGCGGCGGGTGAACGGCGAGCCATAGGTGGTAACGTGACTGTAGTAAGAAGATGTCTGTTCTGCGGAGGTGCTCAGCGATTGAGCAAAGAGCATATCATCCCACAATGGCTACTTAACGAACTCGGACTAACTGACCAGCAGTTGAGAATGAGCCATGTTTCAGCCTTTGGTTGGACCAAATCACAAAGAACCCATAGCTTCATGGGGCTTGTGAATGCGATGGTTTGTGAAGAATGTAACATTGGATGGATGAGCAAATTGGAGATTTCAGTCAAAGACTCCATAACTAAACTAATGCGCTTGGATGACATTAAGAGTGTTCTTGGTTCTCTAGCGCAAGACTACGAGGCCATCGCAAGATGGAGCTTCAAAACGGCTATTGTGCTGAACTATCCCACCAATTACAGGAACATCGTTCCAGAGGAACATTTCCGTTCTCTTTACCAATCAAAAATCCCAGACGGTGTATACATTAACCTGGCGCTCACCGACAACAGAGACGTGATAAAGTGGAGACAAAGCCAAACTGTCCTAATGATAGGCAATCAGGAACTGGTCTCTCGTCCAAAGGATGTGTACAAGATAACTATGCAATTCAAGCACCTGCTATTGAGAGTCTGCTATATCTCTTTGAAGGATTTCACTCTGGCGCATGTGAACGAGGCATCAATTGCCCTATGGCCACAGTTTGGCAGATACGAAGATTCTAGGGTCTATGCAAACATAGACGAATTTGACGTAAGCAACCACTTCATCCAGCGAAGTCTCGCTTGGCAAGGAGTGGCATAACCACTCGCTGTAGCCGACCTGCTAATCGTGGGGCTCGTTGTTGTCTATCTTGGTTGTGTAACTTATCATCCTTCGTTAAAGCAAACACCGAAGCCACCGAGCAAATGATGGAGGCCCGACCCGTGCTGGTGGGGCTGGGCAAGGCGCGGGATGTGATACCGGGCATGCGCGATAACCTGCTGCTGCACGCCGGGCCGCCGAGTCTGTCGAAGAACTGTGAGACTTGTGGCAATAGATGCGAGCGCAGGCTTTCCTCAACTACAAAGTGGACATCGTCGCCGTGAACGAGCACGCCGGGGACTTTGCCGACCTGACGCTGTAGGAGCAAAAGCGCTTCCTTTTGGAGGTGCTGGATCACAATGCCCTATACGTCAACCTCAGTGAGATTGAGGATGCCAACTACGCTGTGAGCGAGGAGGACAAGCGCCTCAACGCCCAGTTCTACGGCGCACAGGTCGAATGAGCCAATAGCCTGGAGGACGTTATGCCAGAAATCAGCCGCTTCTTTGGCGTCATCATCCGAATGTACTTCGATGATCACCCTCCCCCGCACTTCCATGCCATTTATGGCGAGCACGAGGCACTGGTGGGCATCAATCCGATTACTGTTTTGCGCGGCGGTTTGCCGCGCCGGGCAGAATCAATGATCATTGAATGGGCTGCCCTACACCAATTGGAGTTAATGGAAAACTGGCGTCGCTTGCGTAACGACCAATCTGCTCATAAAATTGAACCATTAGACTAGGGAGGTTTACGATGTTTCCACGGATTGCAGAGGTTCGTCATATTGGGAACTATCGTTTAGAGCTGACTTTCACGAATGGAGAGAAGGCGGAATTGGACCTTGCAGACCGAATCGTGGGCCGCGGGGGAGTCTTCGCGCCTTTAGAAGACGTGGATTTCTTCAAGAAAGTGAAGGTTGACTCCGAAGCCGGCACGCTTGTCTGGCCAAATGAGGTAGATCTCTGTCCCGATGTGCTCTACAGCGAGGCCACCGGCAAGCCCCTGCCGGAACTAAAGATGGCTATGGCAGAGGTGGCCTAGGCGTAAGTGATTGGAGCCATGACATTCCGATCTATGACAAGGTGCAGACATGAAGTTGTATGAACGCATCGCCGAACGGGTTTCAGTTTATGATGACTGGAAAGAGGATTTCCTGAAGCAGATTGAAGGCGAACACAGAATCACTGTCGAGTTTCCGAATCGTGATTTCAGGCTGGTGGGCTTGCCTCTCTACAACGAGCAGGTCAGGAAGCAGGTGTTTGAAAAAGCATTCAGGAGTGTTTTCGGGAAGATATGATCTGCGATATCTGTGGTCAAGAAGGTGCCCGCGTTCGTCACGTGACACGTAGCTACGGTCGAGGCAAGGATTTGCTGGTCATCGAGAATGTCCCTGTGGTCAGTTGCCCACAGTGCGGGGAGAGTTACCTGACTGCCGAGACGCTGCACGAGATCGAGCGCATCAAACTGCACCGCAAGAGCTTTGCGCAAGAACACCCTGTATCTGTAGCCGTTTTTGCCTAGAGCTACGGTTCCAGGTGGGCGAAGAAGTCGAAGTCATTGTGCGCCGCCGCGAGCGGGAGCGTCGCGGGCGCTATCCCTTGAAGGGGCAATGGATCCGCATATCAAAGCATTGAATCGAAAGGAGCACAACCATGAACATCGAACAAGCAAACGCGGAAGCCACCGAGCGAATGATGGAGGCCCGACCCGTGCTGGTGGGGCTGGGCAAGGCGCGGGATGTGATACCGGACATGCGCGATAACTTGCTGCTGCACGCCGGGCCGCCCCTGACCCTTCGGGGTGCCCCTCAGGGCGGAGCCTGGGCGCGAGCCTCCGGGCCGATGCGAGGGGCGATTACCGGAGCGCTGATTTTCGAGGGGAAGGCGACCAACGAGGCCGAAGCCCAGGCCCTGGTGGAATCGGGCGAGGTCGAGCTGGAACCCTGCCACCACCACGGGGCCGCCGGGCCAATGGCGGGCCTCATCGCACCCTCCATGTCGGTCTACATTATCGAGAACAAGACCCACGGCAACCGCGCCTTCTCGGGCCTGAACGAGGGCTACGGCAAGGTGCTGCGCTACGGCGCGTACAGCGAGGAGGTGCTGGCCAAGCTGCGCTGGATGGAGGACGTGATGGCCCCCGTCCTGGCCGACGGCTTAGCTGCGCACGCTATCGAGGCCAGCGGCGGCATTGACATCCGCGCCCTGCTGGCCGAATCCCTGCACATGGGCGACGAGGGGCACAACCGCAACAAGGCCGGCTCCATCCTGTACACCACCAAGCTGGCGCCGTTCATCGCCAAGGTCACCGATGCCGACACCGCCTCGGACGTGCTCAAGTTCCTGGGCGACAACGCCCTGAGCGTGCTCAATCCGGTGATGGCGGCCTGCAAGGCCATGACCGACGCCGCCCACGGCATCGAGGGCAGCATTATCGTGACGGTGATGGCCCGCAACGGCACCGACTTCGGCATCCGCGTCAGTGGGCTGGGCGACCGCTGGTTCACCGCGCCGGTGGCCATCCCCAAGGGCCTCTACTTCCCCGGTTTCACGGAAACGGACGCCAGCGGCGACATCGGCGACAGCACCATCACCGAGACGGCGGGCATCGGCGGCTTCGCCATGGCCTCCGCACCGGCCATCGTCACTTTCGTCAGCGGCACGCCCCAGGACGCCATCAAC
>CAZEBW010000136.1:0-5782 GCA_964510205.1 uncultured Anaerolineae bacterium | reverse complement strand
CCCACACTTGGGGCACATTTGCCACTTTCTGGAGTTCTCTTATTCAGTTGTTAAGATGCGAAATATAGGCTAAGAAGCTAGGAGAGTACGACGTGGAATTGAGACAATACTTCACTGTGATCTGGAGATGGCTGTGGTTGATCGTGCTGGGCACCCTGTTGGCGGGTGGCACCGCCTACCTGGTGAGCCGCAACATGACGCCCATCTACCGCGCCTCCACCACCCTGCTCATCAACCAGGCCCGCAATCCCGCTATAACTGATTACACCTCACTCATCACCAGCGAACGTCTGGCCAAGACCTACGCGGAGCTGCTCACCAAACGCCCCGTCCTTGAGGAGGTGGCCAAAAGGTTGGGGGTGGAGACAGAGGAGACGGAGGAGCCAGGAGGTATCCTGCCCGCTGGCATCAGTGTTCAACCCGTGCGGGATACCCAGTTGCTCCAGGTAAGCGTGGAGAGCGACGATCCACAGTTGGCCATGGACATCGCCAACACCCTCCCTGAGGTTTTCATCGCACAGAACGCCGAGATGCAACTGAGCCGCTTCGCCAGTTCCAAGGAGAACCTGAGCAAACAGTTGGACCTCATCGAAAGCGACATGGAGGCCACCCAGCAGGCCATCAACGACCTGCAGGATTCCGACTCCGCCGCTGACCAGACGGAGCTGGCCAGGCTTCAGACCACCCTGACCCAGTACCAGAACAACTACGCCAGCCTTCTGAAAAGCTACGAGGAGATCCGCCTGGCGGAGGTGCAGTCCATGGACAACATCGTCGTCGCCGAGCCGGCCAAGTTGCCTGAGGTTCCCATCAAGCCCCGCAAGCTGCAGAATACTCTCCTGGCGGCAGTGGTAGGCTGCATGTTGGCCGTGGGCGTGGCCTTCCTGATCGAGTACCTGGACGACACCATCAAGACCTCCGAAGACGTCGGACAGGCGTTGGGCCTCTCCACCCTGGGGGCCATCACCCGCTTCTCCGCCGAAGGCGAGAACAGGCTGATCGCCGCTGCCCACCCCAGGTCGCCCATCTCAGAGGCCTATCGCGCCCTGCGCACCAACATCCAATACTCTTCGGTGGACCGTCCCCTGACAACCCTGCTGGTCACCAGCACCAATCCCACCGAGGGGAAGACCACCACCGTAGCCAATCTGGGCGCAGTGATGGCCCAGGCCGGGCTGTCGGTCATCGTGGTGGACTCCGACCTGCGCCGCCCCCTGCTGCACAAGTACTTCGATGTGTCCGGCAACCTGGGGTTGACCAACGCCTTGTTGGACAAGAACCCCCACACCGACGGCTACTTGCAGGAGACGGAGGTGGAGAACCTGCGGGTGTTGGCCTGCGGACCCTTACCGCCCAATCCGTCGGAGCTGCTCAACTCGCAGCGCATGAGGGAGCTGATCGAGCAGCTCAAGGGGGAGGCGGACGTGCTCATTTTCGACAGTCCTCCCGTCCTGGCCGTCACCGACGCCTCGATCCTGGCCAACCAGGTGGACGGGGTGCTGCTGGTGTTGGACGCCGGGGCCACGCGGCGGGAGGTGGCCCAGCGAGGGAAGGAGCAGTTGGACAAAGTGGGGGCCAACGTCTTGGGCGCGGCCTTGAACAAGCTTTCCCACAAAGGCAGAGGTGGGTATTACTATTACTATTATTACCACTCCGATGATGGCCGAGAGCGGGGAGACAAGCCGCGCCGCCATCGGTCGCAAGGGGACGCGGCGGGGACCATCAAGCGCTGGGTGGCCAGCCTATCCCGGCGGGGCCGAGGCGAGTAGCGTGAAACTGGATTCAGAGCGCCCCCGCCCCCCTTTTCAGATGCTATCTCATGAAGAGCCCTGATCTGACCCTCTGTCGGCTCCTCTCCAGCGAAGTTGATGCCGCCCTCACATCAACCCTCAGCCCAGACGACTGGCGCCTCTTGGCCTCTGCCGCCCGGCGCGAGGGCGTCGCCCCGCTGCTGTATCGGATCCTTGAGGAGCAGAAAAGCCGAAAAACGGAAGGGCAGACACGCACAGGTCAACGGCCTTCAGCTCCCTTGCTCCCTTGCCCCCCCGCCCCCCTGCTCAGAGTCCCTGCCGACGTGCGGGCTGACCTGCGCCAGGCTTACTACGCCGCCACCGCCCGCAACCTCCTCCTGTACCGCGAACTCTCCCGCATCCTCACTGCTCTCTCACCTATCCCCGTGGTCATCCTAAAGGGCGCCGCCCTGGCCGCCACCCTCTACCCCAGCATCGGCCTGCGTTCTATGGGCGACCTGGACCTCCTGGCAACCGAGGACCGCCTGGCCGAGGCCGTGGCTCGCCTCAAAGCCCTGGGCTACGTCCAACCCCACCCAGAGATGACGGCTGGCCTCAATGCCCTGGCCGGACACCACGTCCACCTCCAGGGTGGCCAAGACCTCCGCTTGGCTGTGGAGCTTCACTGGACCCTGGTGGGCGGCCGGCACGACTGGCGCTGCCCCTCCCTACCCTGGTTCTGGTCCCAAACCGAGGAATGGAAGATGGAAGAGGGAAGGGGGAAGTTGGAAGGGGGAAATGAGATTCCATCTTCCACTCTCCATTTTCCATCCCTTCGACTAGGCTCAGGGCAGGCTTCCACTTTCCAACTGACCCCTACCGCCCGCCTCCTCTACCTCTCCGCCCACCTGATGCTCCAGCACGGCGAAGCCCGTTCACCCCTGCGCTGGTTCTACGACATCCATCTGCTGGTGACACGAGAGGGCCAGCGCATGGATTGGGATGAGCTGGTCGTACGCGCTCGACAGTTCCACTGGGCGCCGGCCCTGCGCGCCGCCCTGGCTGGCGCTGCGGCGCGGTTCGCGACCCCGCTCCCGGCTGGCCTTCTAGAATCCCTGATGGATGGCGCCGATCCCAGAGATCAAGCCCTGGTTCAGCGCAAGGCTCGGCCTCAAACCCGAGGGGAGAGAGTCGGCGATGCGCTCGCTTCCCTCGGTTGGCGCGCCCGGCTAAGCCTCGTGCTGGCCAACGTTGCCCCCAGCCCAGCCTACGTCCGCTGGCGCTACAAGCCCCGTCCCGCTTGGCTCTGGCCTTTGTGCTATCCCTACCGCTGGTTTGACACCCTGCGGGAGGGCCTGAGCACCTTGTGGAAGATAGCGAGGAGGAGACGTCGCTGTCGCTCTTCTAACATCGAGCAAAGCGGAGATTTGGGAAACAGAGCGGAACATGCTGGCATACATCATTGACCTGCTTCGACGTTCATACCTGGTGCGATACTGGGCCCCTGTCTTCATGTGGATGGCCACCATCTTCTACTTCTCTTCCCGCCCCAATCCGTTGGATTTCCTCCCTTCGTCCAGGCACACTAGCGGCCTTGATAAGCTCGCCCACATCGGCGAATACGCCGTCCTCGCCGCCCTGCTCCACCGCGCCCTCAGGGAGCCGAGGAGCCCTTCGGCTGGGCTCAGGACAGGCGGAGGAGCCGTGGAGCAGGAGAGCAAGGGAGAGAAGGGCCATCTCTCCTCCGCACCTCCCCCCCTCGGCTCCTCTGCACTGGTTGCCCTCGCCTATGCGCTATTCGACGAGATCCATCAGGAACTCGCCCCCGGTCGGGGCTTCGAGCTGGCCGACGTGGGCTACGACCTGGTGGGCATCATCGCCGCCCTGGGGGTGATCTGGGCGAGAGGGCGGACAAGATCGTGACCCCATACGACAGCGATCGCCAGGATAGAGACCGTCATTCACGAATTGGAGGCGTTGCGCCGTTCGTCGCTGCCAGTTTGCCTATCTGCGCGTTTTGTGATACAATGTTTGTGTTATCTTATCCCCGACTCTCCTGAAAAAAGCAGCGTGGAGACTCCAAAGGTTTTGAAATCGAAAACCTTTGGAGTCTCCCCAGCACAATATGCTACAGGCGATGATTGGGAATAGTAAGCCCAGGGCAACGATCACAGCGAGCTAGAGAAGGTGAAAGCTAGCATCAACGCCCGCGCTGAACCCGCCCAGGAGCTGCCAGCGAAAAGGTTAATGGTCTGGCGGTCAGATGGTCGGATGGCCCTTGTTCATGTAATCTTTCGGACCATCTGGCGAAGAACTATCCGATCACCAGACCAACAGCCGCTAAGCTTGGCCGGATTCCTCCCGTTATCGAAGGAGCGGTATGGAGAGAGACTTACTCTGTGCCGATTGAGCGGGCTGTGGCAAGCCAACTAGGGTGGTACCACGAGGTATGAACACCTCGTCCTTAGAGGACGGGGTGTTTTTGATTTGGGCATGTTTCATCTCGGTTGTAGGACGGATTGGCAATCCGTCAATTCGTCGGAATACCATTCCGACCAACGACACCAGCCAACTCTTTCAGACTGAGGACTACCTGACCACCAGACCAAAGGAGGATGAAAATGGTACAGAAGATTACACCGCGCAGCGAGGACTATTCCCGCTGGTACACGGACGTCGTCCAGCGGGCGGAGATGGCCGACTACGCCCCGGTCAAGGGGTGCATGGTCATCCGTCCCTACGGCTACACGCTGTGGGAGAACATCCAACAGGGCCTGGACAGCCGCTTCAAGGCCACCGGCCACGTAAACGCCTACTTCCCCTTGTTCATCCCCGAGAGCTTCATCCAAAAGGAGGCCGAGCACGTGGCGGGATTCTCTCCCGAGCTGGCCGTGGTGACCCACGGCGGCGGCAAGGAGCTGGAAGAGCCGCTCATCGTGCGCCCCACCTCGGAGACGGTCATCGGCCACATGTACTCCCAGTGGGTGCGCTCCTATCGCGACCTGCCCCTTCTCATCAACCAGTGGGCCAACGTGGTGCGCTGGGAGAAGCGGCCACGATTGTTCCTGCGCACCACCGAGTTCCTCTGGCAGGAGGGCCACACCGCCCACGCCACTGCCGAAGAGGCGGAGGAGGAGACGCTGCGCATGTTGGACGTATACCGCGACTTCGCCGAGACCGACGCCGCCATCCCCGTCATCACGGGACGCAAGAGCGAGTCGGAGAAGTTCGCCGGGGGCGTGGCCAGTTACACCATCGAGGCCATGATGGGCAACAAGTGGGCCCTGCAGTCTGGCACCTCCCACTTCCTGGGCCAGAACTTCGCCAAAGCCTTCGACATCCAGTACCTGGACCAAAACAACGAGCTTCAGTACTGCTGGACCACGAGCTGGGGCGTCAGCACCCGCATGGTGGGGGCGGTGATCATGGTTCACGGCGACGACCAGGGCTTGATCCTGCCGCCCAAGATCGCTCCCATCCAACTGGTTATCATCCCCATCTGGAGAGGCGAAGAGGAGAAAGAAGAGGTGCTGAAGGCCGTCGAGGATATCACAACCGCCCTCGACCGGAACGTGCGTTACAAAGTGGACGATCGAGAGGAATACTCGCCTGGCTGGAAGTTCAACGAGTGGGAGCTGCGGGGCGTGCCTCTGCGGCTGGAAATCGGACCCAGGGATGTGGCCAAGGGGCAGGTTGTGCTGGCGCGGCGAGATGATGGCAAGAAGATCGCCGCTTCCCAAGAGGGCCTAGCTCAGCGCCTCGACGACCTGCTCGACGACATCCAGCAGAGCCTGTTCCGACGGGCCAAAAGCTTCCTCGACGAAAACTCCTTTGAGGTGGATGACTACGCAGAGTTCCAACGCATCATTGAGGGGGACGGCGGTTTCATCTACGCCCACTGGTGCGGCTCTGGCGAGTGCGAGGCGACGATCAAAGAGGAAACCAAAGCCACCATCCGCTGCATCCCCTTCGACCAAAAAGGAGAAGCCGGGCGCTGCATCCTCTGCGGCGAGGAGGCCGAGGAGCAAGTGGTCTTTGCCAGGGCCTATTAG
>CAZEBW010000135.1:0-5785 GCA_964510205.1 uncultured Anaerolineae bacterium | reverse complement strand
GCCTGGGCTGAAGCTGTCTTGGATTGTTAACGTGCGACTTTTACCTCAATGCCTATTAACAATATAGCGCAGTTGCTCCCAAAAGTCAAATCGGAGGATGCCCAATGCGTTTTGCCCTTTCCACAGGCTCACTTTACACCTACGGCCTGGACCGCGTCTTTGCCCTGGCCGCCGAGGTCGGCTTCGACGGCCTCGAAGTGCTCGTTGATCCCAGATTCGACACCCGCCAGCCGGTCTACCTGCGGCGGCTGATGGAGCGCTACGGGCTGCCCATCCTGAGCGTCCACGCTCCCTTCCGCCCCCAGCGGCTGCCAGCCTGGCCCCGAACTCAACCCGAAAGCATCGCCGCCACAGCGGAACTGGCCCGCGCCGTGGGCGCGGGCATCGTCGTCGCCCACCTGCCCTATTGGAAGGACCGGGCCTACGTCCGCTGGCTGCGCGATGATCTGCGGGCCTGGCAGCAGGCCCATCCCAACCCGGTGATCGCCGTGGAGAACATGCCGCTGAAGTGGATTCGCTGGTGGCCCTTTGCGCCGCTGGACCTCTGGCGGATGAACCGGCTGGAGGAATGGGGCGCTTTCCCTCACCTGATGCTGGACACCACTCACCTGGCGACCAAAGGGCTAGACCCACTGGCCGTCTACCAGCGCGTGGGGGAGCGGGTGGCGCACGTGCACCTGTCCAACGCCCGCCGAGAGGGACGGCGTGTGCGGGAGCATCGCCGCCTGGAGGACGGCTTCTTGCAACTGGATGCCCTCATCGGCCGCCTGGCGCAGGATGGCTACGATGGCATCGCCACGGTGGAACTGCACCCCGACGCCCTGGAGGCGGAGGACGAGGAGAAGGCGCGCTTCCATCTGAGGCAGCAGGTGGATTTCTGCCGGCAGCATGGAGGAGGGATTGAGTAACGAGTGATTAGGAACGAGTCCCATTGGCGAGCGGCCCTGCGCTACATCGCCCGGCGACTGGACGAGGCCGGGGTGACCTACAAACTCGTTGGCGGAGCGGCGGCGGCGCTGCACGGCGTTCCGCTGCCAGTAAACGACCTGGACATCGAGATGAGTACCGAGGACGCTTACCGCTTCCAGGCCCTCTTCCCCGACCAAGTCGTGGAGCCGGTGGCCCTGCGCGAGAGCCAGACCTATCGCTCCCACTTGGGCCGCTTCGACTTCGACGGGGTGGGCGTGGAGGTTATAGGTGACATAAGGCGACGAGAGGGAGAACGTTGGCTGCCCACAGCAGCCGCGACGGAGACCACGGTGGACCTGGACGGCGTGCCCGTGCGCGTCTCCTGGCTGGAGGAGGAGGTGCTGGCCTACATCCGGCGGAGGCGGCTGGATCGCGCAGCCCAGTGCTTGCCCCACTGCGACCCCGACCGGCTGCTGGCGCTGCTGCGGGGCGAAGAAGCGGTAGGTGTGTTGTGAGAGGAGACTTGGACATGAACCTTCTTCTAGCCCGACACGGTGAATCGGAGTGGATGATCCGTGGTGATGAAGCCGGCTTCAACAGCGCGCTCACCGAGAGGGGCCGCCACCAGGCGCGCTTGCTGGGCCGTTGGCTGGCTGCCAACCAAGAAGAAGGTGCGATTGACGCCATCTACGCCAGCACCCTCATCCGCGCCAGGGACACGGCCGAGATCGTCGCCGCTGAGCTGGATCTGCCAGTGACCTTCGACCACGACCTCCGCGAGTTCGAGGTGCCTTACTGGCACGAAGGCGAGGGCGACGACCCACCATCCCTCCATGACCATGCCGCACCCCCAGCCTACCTAGCGGAGAGCTACTTGCCCTTCAAGGCCCGAGTCCGAGAGGCAACTCGTCCCATCCTGGAAGCCCATCCGCAAGACACTGTGTTGATCGTAGCCCACGGCGGCACCGTGGGCACCATCGTGCGCTGTTTGCTGGGAGCGCATAGCTTCGGCGTCTACACGGAGGCCACCGGGCTTCACGGCCTGCGCTGGATTGGCAACCGATGGCTGGTCGAGTTCATGAACCGCCTGGATCATCTGCGGGAGGGGGGCAACGAATGAGCGAAGCGCGAAGCTGGCTGCGGGCGGTGGCTGCGGCGTATGGCGCCGGTGCGGACACTTGGACGGAGGGCGGCGTGGCAGTGCGCCGCGTGAGCGGCGGCTTCAACAATGCGCTGTACCGAGTGGAAGCCGACGAGCAAAGCTACGCCGTCAAGCTGTGCGTGGGCGACGAGTGCCGCCGGGCCGCGCGGGAGTATGCGGCCCTGTGCCTCCTGCAGGAGGCCGGACTGGACATCGCGCCGCGGCCCCTCTGGCTGGACGACAGTTGCAGCGTCGTCCCTTTTCCCGCAGTGGCCTACGGCTGGCTGCCTGGCGAACCCGTCGGCTCATCGCCCACGACGCAGCAATTGTCCTCGCTGCTCGACAGCTTTCAGCGCCTGCACGCCCTCCAGCACAGCGACTTCGAGGGTCGCGACATCCCTGACGCCTGGGCCCATTGGTTTGACTTCGACCTGTACTTGGCCGACCTGCGCGATTTTCTGGCTAAGTATGGATCGTGGCTGGCGACCACCAGTCCGGACGGGGGGCGTTTGCGTGACCGGCTGGCACGGCTGGTGGACGGTTGCGCGGAAGTTGTCCGCACGGCAGCGGTGGACCCAGGCCGCCAGAGCGTGCCGCTGCGCCTGTGTCGCGTGGACAATAACCTAGCGAACGCCGTGTGGGGTGGGGATGGCCGGCTGCGGTGGGTGGACTGGGAATACAGCGGGTGGGGCGATCCCGCCCTGGACCTAGCGGAGCTGCGCTGGCACGCGGCGTCGGCTGAGATGAGCCAGGAGCAGCACGTTTGGCTGCGCGACAACTATCGCCGACCCGCCGATGACCGCGCCTTTGACGAGCGGCTGGCGGTGTGGGACCGCCTGCGAGCGACGCGCTGGCCGTTCTTGATCCTGCGCTGGTTGTGGAGCGAGCACCACGGCCCCGACCGCCTGCGCCTGACCCGACCCGTGGCCGATGTCGCCGAGCTGCGGGCCCGCCTGGTCCGCTTCATTGAACGGGCTGAGCGCTTTGCCAGCAGCTAAGACCCTGAAGGTTTGAAAGAGGACTTCAGTCCCAAACCTTTAGGGTCTTGGTATGGCCCTAGTCCCCCTCGTAGCGGCTGATGCTGAACACGATGTAGTTGTAGGGGATCAACCGCGTGCCATCGTCCTTGTTCACCACCCGACCGCTGACTGGATTGTAGACCCACTGGCTCCAATCCCAGACCGTCTGAACGGTTTCGGGAATCTGAACGGCTAAGTACGAGCCTTCGGCCAGGCGAGCGCGGGTGGAAATGGGACTGAAGTCGAGGCCCATGTAGAAATCCTGCACCGGCACGTTTCTGTTGCGCGTGGCGATGGCTTTGGTCAATCCCAGCGCGGTTTCGGAGAACAGACTGATGGCTGGCTGCACCGTGGCGGCCAGCTTCAACCCCTCTTTGAACACGTCCGACTCCAGAAAGCTGAGGAAGGCTTCGTCGGCCTCGTTCCTCACGTTGACGGTGTAGCACTTGAAGGCCACGCCCTCCGTGCCCACGTTCAGCCCCACGAAGAGGGGATAGCCCACGATAGCAGCTTGCTCGCCCTCCTGCACGCGGTGGGTTGCGTTGAAGTGCAGGTGCTCCACGTCGCCCGGCACCTGGTTCTGGGCGTAGAAATCGAACAGCACCTGGTGTCTGCCGCCGCCCGGATAGTCCGCCACGCGCAGCCGGTCGAGCGTGATCTTGATGCGGCTCTTTTTCAGCGTGGCGTCCGCCGCGATGTTCCCCGCGTGCTGGATAGGCGCGGGAAGTCCTCCTCCACGATCGCTGCCGGGCGGGGCCGGGGCCAGATAGCCGAAGGCGTGGGCCGTATGCTGCCAGGCCCTGTCTCCGAAGGGCCATTTGAAGCCGCGCTTCCCAGGCGTTGTGCCCCGCTTCACTGCGCCTGGCGCGGCCTCCAGCGCGGTGGCAGCCTCAACCTCCCCCACCTCCCGCAGCTTGGCCGCCGCTGCCTGGGGCGGCAAGGCTCCCAACACCGGCAGGTCGTCGAACCATGTAGATGTCGTCATAAAGTTAGCCTCCTTTACGTTTCGCATTCTATGCACATTGCCCATCCAAGCCTCCGGCACCCCACTGTCGTCCGCGGCGAGCACGGGGTGAACAGGTGTGTGAGGAAAACTGCTCGGAATTCAGTGCGCCTGCACAGATTATACCCGACTTCTCGAATCCTTGCAAGAGGCCGACTTGACGAATCATGCCGTTAGTGCTATCCTTTAGCTCATGGAGGTCGCGAGATGATGGATTGGCAAATGGGACTAAACGACGACCCCATCCCCTGGCTGCTGGAACCCGACCCGCAGAACCCCGGCGTGCGCTACTTCGCCCTGCGGGATCTGCTGGCTCGTCCGGAGGATGATGCCGAGGTTCAAGCGGCCAGAGCAGCCGTCATGAGCACGGGCCCGGCGCCGGCCATCCTGGACGCCCAGTATCCCGACGGCTACTGGGTCAAGCCCGGCGGCGGCTACTCGCCCAAGTACCGCAGCACCGTCTGGCAGATCCTCTTCCTGGCTGAATTGGGAGGCGATCCTGCCGACGAGCGGGTGCGGCGGGGCTGTGAGTACGTCTTGAGCCACTCTATCGCCTCCAACGGCGCCTTCTCGGCCCTTCAGAAGCCAGTGCCCAGCGGCGCCATCCTCTGCTTGAATGGCAACCTGCTGTACGCCTTGCCGCGCCTGGGCTACGCCGATGATGCCCGTGTGCAGGCGGCTCTGGACTGGCTGGCGCGGGCCATCACCGGCGAAGGTGATTTCAAGTACCTCAAGTCGGGCGCCTGCGGGCCATGCTTTGCCTGCAGCGCCAACCAGGGCCAGCCCTGCGGCTGGGGCGCTAACAAAGCCGTGAAGGCGCTGCTTGCGGTCCCGCCAGAGCAGCGCACCCCGACCGTGCACCGCGCCCTCGAGGTCGGCGCTGAGTTCCTGCTCAGCCGCGACCCGGCCGAGGCCGACTATCCCTATACCCAGCGGGTGAGCTCCACCTGGTTCAAGTTCGGCTTCCCGCTGACCTACTGGAGCGACGTGCTGGAGACCACGGCGGTGCTGGTGGAACTGGGCTACGGCGACGATCCGCGGTTGGCCAACGCGCTCCGGCTTATCCTGGGCAAGCAGGACGCCCAGAGCCGCTGGAAGCTGGAGAACGCGCTCAGCGGCAAGATGTGGGCCGACATCGAGCAGAAGGGGAAACCCAGCAAGTGGGTCACCCTGCGCGCGCTGCGCGTCCTGAAACGGGTCCATGATGAGGCACGAATATGAGACCGCCAGAAGTGTCGCATGATACGTCGAGCGAATCGCTGCACTTTGACCCCATTGACTGGCAGCAACTCCAACTCTTGGCCCAACTGACGCCAGCCCAGCGCACGCTGGCCATGATCCGGGCCGCGGAGTTCGTACGCGCTGGCCTGCGGGGCACGTTCCGCCGGCGCTTTCCGGACCTGTCTGACGAAGAGATCAACATGAAGGTGCTGGCCCACCTGACACCGTTGCGAGGATTCAAGCTATGAGCATCCTGGGGTTCTACTTCGACATCATGCGTGCGCTGGAAGAAATCGGTGCGCCGTACATGCTCGTGGGGGCGTTCGCGGGATCGGCCTTTGGCATCACCCGGGCGACGTTCGATGTGGACATGCTGGTCAACCTGCGAGAGCCGCACTTCGACGCCTTGGCGCATCGCTTTCCCCCGCCGCGCTATTCCGCCGACCCAGAGCAAATGCGCAATTCCACGCACCTGGGGATCATGTTCAACAT
>CAZEBW010000134.1:0-5823 GCA_964510205.1 uncultured Anaerolineae bacterium | reverse complement strand
CCACCAAGATCATGGACGAAGTCGCCAACTGGTTCGGCGCCCTGGCCTACACCAAAGAGTGCCCGGTCGAGATGAGCATCCGGGCCATCCGCTCCTACACCATCGGCGCCGAGGGGGCCGTCAACATCATGCGCCTGATCATCGCCCGCGAGCTGCTGGGCCCAGATTTCATGCCCACGGCTTACACTCAGAAGGGCTAAGCCTTCGATCGCCTCCCATCGGACACGAAAAGCCACCTGCGCTAACCGCACAGGTGGCTTTCTGCTTCTGGTGCATTCAAAACGGAACTTTATGACCCCGCACAACGTCTTATGAGCAGAAAAGCCCACCTATCACACAAAATCAGGAGGTGCAAGATGCTACGCCAATCAGCAGCATGTATTCTAGCCATCGCAGTCCTAACAGCTTGTGTCCCCATTCCCATCCCAACCCCCACCCCCCTGCCGGATGCAAGCTCTTACATGGCTCTGGCGCCGGCCCAGATGTACACCGGCGAGAGGCAGTCGGTCAGTCTCTCCCTGTGGGCGGAAGACCAACCCGCGTCGGGCTGGGTGGAGGTCAGCCTACAAAAAGGAGGCGAGGAGTTCCTGCGGACGAAGGAGATGGTGGCCGGTAAGGGGACCATCCAGTTCCAGGTTCCGTCGCAGCCCGGCCAGTACGAGCTGACGGTATCCGGGCCAGGCTTCGAGGACAAGGCGCAGGTGCTGGTCAGCGAGGGCCTTCTCATCTTCTTGGAGACCGACAAGCCGATCTACAAGCCCGGCCAGCAGATCGAAGCCCGCGTCATCACCCTGGACTCGGAGCTCCTCCCCAAGTCCAGCGGCGTCATCATCGAGGTGCTGGACGCCAAGGGCATCAAGGTAGCGCGCCAAGAGCTGGAAACCGACGAGTACGGCATGGGCCACTTCTCCTTGCCGCTCTCCACGGAGCCTAACCTCGGCACGTGGAAGATCATCGCAGCAGCCGGGGAGCAGAAGGCCCAGGTGGACGTCAAGGTCGAAAAGTACGTCCTCCCCAAGTACGAGGTCACGGTAGAGCTTCCCAAGGAGTGGTTCCTTCCTCAGGAGGCCATCCACGGCACCGTAGCCGCCGAGTACAGCTTCGGCAAGAAGGTGGTAGGCGAGCTAGTGATCACCGCCCTGCGCTACGTGGGCCAGTGGGAGGAATTCGCCCGCTTCACCGCCGATTTGGACGGCGAGGCCAGCTTCGAGATCCCCGCCGTGGGCTACGTGGCCGGCGTCCCAGGCCAGCGCGGCATGGGCAACGTGCAGATCGAAGTGGCGGTGCAGGAGAAGGCCACCGGCTACGAGGAGAAGACCACGCGCCTGCTCACCATCGCCCAGAGCGAGCTCTCCCTGCAACTCATCCCGGAGGGGTCAACCTTCAAGCCGGGCCTCCCGTTCAGCTTCCTGCTGGTGACGGAGACGCCGGACAACGAGCCGCTGGACGCCGAAGTGGAGCTATCCATCGCCTACCTGGACGAGGAGTTCCAGCAGTTCGACCGGAAGACGCAGCGCGTCCAAACCGAGAAGGGAAAAGCCCTGGTCACGGTGACGCCTCCCGACGGCGCCATCGCCCTGGAGGCCAACGCCCAAGCCGGTGATGCCTACGCCCACAAGATGGTCCAGGCCGGCTACTCCCCCTCCGGCCACTTCATCCACCTGGAGCAGGTGAGCAGCCCCCCCTCTGTCCCCCCCAAAGTTGGGGGGGAGGAAAAGCTGGCGGTGGGCGACCGCGTCGAGTTCAAGGTGCACTCCACCAGAGAGGCGGCTGCCTTCTACTATGAGGTTCTCTCACGCGGGCGGGTGGTGTTCACCGACTACACTCGCTCGGATACCCTCTCGTTCCAACTGACCCCGCTCATGGCCCCGTCGTCCAAGCTGCTGGTCTACCAGATTCTGCCCAACAGCGAGGTGGCCGCCGATTGGCTGCCCTTCGAGGTTGCGGGGGACTACCCCCACCAACTCTCGGCCTCCTTTAGCCCCCCCTCTGTCCCCCCCAACCTTGGGGGGGAGGAAGCGGGCTCTGTCCCCCCCAACGTTGGGGAGGAGGAAGGGGCAGTGGCCCCTGGCGACGAGCTGAACATCCAGGTGCAAGCCCAGGGTCAGTCCAGGGTGGGACTGGCGGTGGTGGACCGCTCGGTGTACATCCTGGCCGAGAACCGCCTCAACCTGCAGCAGGTCTTCGCTGAACTGGAGCGGCTGTACATGGAGCCCCAGGTGGAGCTGCACGAGGCTGGCTGGATACCCACCATCGTCGCCCCAGGCGCCCGCGAGACCTTTGAGCAGGCCGGGATGGTGGTGCTGACCAACAAGAGCCTTCCCACGGGGAAGGAATACGAAAGGACAGGGTGGGGTAGGGGTAACATGGATAGAGGCCCAGTAGTGGTCGAAAAGGAGGTGCTGGTGGAAAGGCCCGCCGAGGCGCCGATGGCCACGCCCGCCCCCCTGCCTGCCGCCAGCGTCCCCGCCGGACTGGCCGAGGTGCAGCGGGTGCGCCAGTTCTTCCCCGAAACCTGGATTTGGACCACGCTCGACACCGACCCCGACGGCCAGGGCTCCCTCCCCGTGACGGCCCCCGACACCATCACCACCTGGCAACTGCGCGCCGTGGGCATCTCCAAAGAGAAGGGCCTGGGCGTGGCCGAGGATCAACTCAGGGTATTCCAACCCTTCTTCCTCAAGGTGGACTTGCCCTACTCCTGCATCCGCGGCGAGGAATTTCCGGTGCGGGTGGCGCTGTACAATTACCTGGATGAAGCCCAGGAGATCTACGTCGAGATCGAGGGGGCGGACTGGTTCGAGCTGCGCGATGAGGCCACGAAGGTGATCAACATCCCCGCCGGCGACATCGGCGGCGTGTCGTTCGACATCCGCCCCAACTCGCTGGGCACCCAACAGGTCAAAATCACCGCCCGCAGCACCCAGGCCGCCGACGCGGTGATCAAGGACCTCATCGTCGAGCCGGAGGGAGTGCAGCGGGAGAAGGTCCAGAACCGGGTGCTCTCCGCGCCCTCGTCCGCCATGCTCAACACCGCCGTGCCCGAGGGCATCGTAGAAGGATCGGCCCGCGCCTACCTGGCCCTGACCGCCAGCTACATGGCCCAGACCATTGAGGGTTTGGACAATCTGCTGGTCATGCCCTTTGGCTGCGGCGAGCAGAACATGATGGGCCTGGCCCCCGACGTGTTCATCGCCAGATACCTAGAAGAAACCGGGCAGGTGAAGCCCGAGGTCATGGCCAAGATCGAACTGATGATGACCACCGGCTACCAGCGCGAGCTGACCTTCATGCGCTCCGACGGCAGCTTCTCCGCCTTCGGCCAGAGCGACCAAGAAGGCAGTCTGTTCCTCACCGCCTTCGTGCTCAAGACCTTCGTCCAAGCCCAGGGACTGATGTACGTGGACCCCCAGGTCCTCAACTCCGCTCAGAACTGGATCCTCCAGCACCAGAACGCCGACGGCTCGTTCGACCCCGTGGGCTTCGTCCATCACCAGGAGATGATGGGAGGCTTGAGCGGCAAAACCGCCCTCACGGCCTACGTCGCCATCGCCCTGTTGGAGACTGGCGAAAGAGAGGCCGCAGGAGCCGCGCTTCGCTACCTGCAGGAAGAACTGCCAGCCATAGACGACGCCTACACCCTGGCTCTGGCGGCCTACGCCCTGGAGCTGGGCCAGAATCCGGGCCGCGACATGGCCTATGACAATCTGATGGGCATGGCCAACGAGAGCGACGGCGGTCTCCGCTGGGGCCAGGAAGCAGGCGGGCCGGGAATCAGGGGCGCCAGGGGACAAGGAGTCGCCGTGGAGGCCACGGGGTACGCTCTCCTGGCCCTGCTGGAGCACGGCGATCAGCTCAACGCCGGCCGAGCTGCGCGATGGTTGGTCACCCAGCGCAACGCCTTCGGCGGGTTCAACTCCACCCAGGACACCGTGGTCGGCATCCAGGCCCTCACCGCCTTCGCCGCCGGCAGCCGCGCCGACGTGGACCTCACCGTGGACATCCAGGCGGGGGAGACGCTGGAGCAACTGCACATCAACCCGGAAAACTATGACGTGCTGCAAGTGGTGGAGCTGCCCGTGGGGGAAGAGGTGGTCCTCTCCACACAGGGAGCGGGCCAAGCGGTGGCCCAACTGGTGCTGCGCTACAATCTCCCTCAGACGGAGCCAGAGGCCGAGATGTTCCACATCAACGTGGACTACGACACCCACCAGGTGGAGGTCAACGACCGCATCGAGATTAGGGTGGAAGTGGAGTTCGATCCGCCCCTGCCCATCGAGGCCGGCATGACCGTGCTGGACATCTCCGTTCCCACCGGCTTCGCGCCCGTCGAGGAAAGCATCCAGGCCGTAGCCGAGGCCGAGCCGCGCATCAAGCGAACTGACGTCGCCGGCCGCAAGGTCATCTTCTACATCGAGGACATGGCGCCGGGGGACGAGGTCGTCTTCCAGTTCGAGGCCCTGGCCAGCTATCCCGTGAAGGCCAAGGGCGTGACCTCCCAGGTGTACGCCTACTACAAGCCAGAGTGGAAGGGGGAGACCCTCAGCCAGCCGGTGGTAGTCAGCGAATAAGCCTGCCAGACAAGAGTGACAAAGGGCCAACTGTGTCAACTGCTCAGGCGGCTTCCCCAGATAAGAAACGAAAGCCCCGGCGATCATGATCGCCGGGGCTTGTGTGTTACTACAGCTCCCTACAGGCTCAGAACCTCACTACGAGTGTACCAATAAGATCAACGGTACGTATCTTCGCGGCGGCGCCTGATCTCCACGACGGTGACCACACGCTCCTGATCATTGATGTAGTAGATCACTCGCCAGTTGCCGACGCGGATCCGCCAACCTTCCAACCCACGTAGCTTCCGACACCCTGGCGGACGTGGATTGTCCTCTAACCTCAGAATGGCATCAGCAATACGGCTGAAGTCTGGCTCGTGGATACGATCCAGTTGACGGCGTGTCCTACGGTCGAGAAGCTCAACTCTATACTTCGGCACGGGACGCCTTGCGCTGACGCAAATAGTCTCGAAAGGCCTGTCGCTCCTCGTGAGTTGGCCGACCAGCAGCTTGAGCCAGACGCGCCGCAAGCTCATCGTCTTGGCTGTCTGCCTCGTCATCCAGCAAATCAAGGTAGTGATCGTATTCTTTCAGTGTCAAGAGAACAGCGACCGGGTGCCCCTTTGTGCCAACGACGTAACGAGCACCGTGTTCGCGTAACGTATGGACAAGGTCTTCGGATGGGTTCTCGCTCATCGTCCCAGATCCCCCTTCACCAGCATCTCAGACAGATCGAGGAATGTTACAAACAAACCTATTTTACTCGATAATCGGGGGGAATGCAAATGAGAGTACTTGGGGGAAGCCACCTGTGCCAAACGCACAGGTGGCCCTTTCACTGTTGCCAATGGCAAAAATTGAGCGTGGTTGGAAAACAGAGGCTAACGTTGCGTTGTTATCGCCGTCTCGACGGTCGCCGAAGCACAAATCCATCGGCCTTGACGACCTCGTCGGGAAACACGCTCTTAGCAAGGGTGGATTGGTCGAGATGAAGACAGACATCCGCGACATTTCTGAGAGCATTGGAATGTCGCTTGGGGGGGGAACACCACGATCACGTGTTCCATACACAGCCTTTGCCTATAAAGGGACAGCCCCCCTTGCGGGGGGCGTCGGGCCGGAGATGCTATCTCCGGCGGGGTTACTCATATCATATCCGATTCTTGACAATTGTCAAATAAGCCACCTACGCTAAACACACAGGTGGCCCTTTTGGTGAGCGTTACATGTTTGGGACACGAGGAAGGGAAAAGCCAACGCCATTCTCACC
>CAZEBW010000133.1:0-5862 GCA_964510205.1 uncultured Anaerolineae bacterium | reverse complement strand
GATGCTATTCAGTTGTTAACTTGCCATAAGATCACATTATCCGATACACTCTATACTGGCAATTCGGTTTCCTGTCAAGAAAACCTCGCGACCAGTCATTAGAGCGCTACCAGAAATCTATGGGTAGCGTCCGAAACGATTCAGAGAACCATCCTCAGCGAGCCGCCATCCGTCCCCCAGAAGCCTCCAAAGCCATCGTCGCGAGGACAGTCCTCAACGAGTTACGTGAGAGAGGGTCTACCTCGCTATCTGGCGGGGATGGACCTTCATTACCTCGAATTTCTCGTCATTGACAAAACCTGTATGATTTGGTACAATGTCTTCAAGAGAATCACGTCCATGACTTCACTGTGATGGCAGAAAGCGATGACGCCTCTCCATAGCTGCCGAAGGCATCCTTGCACTGGCAAGGAGCCTGTCTTCGCCCTCTCGTTCTCATGCCTCTCCTGAGGTTGGCACGCTTTGCGTGCAGATAGCTAGAGAAGAGGATTTCCATGATCAGGTTGGCTATCAAGTGGATCACCACCGTGCTCACCAAACTGCTCTATTTCACGGTGGTCCTCGTGCTTCTTGCCGCTCTTATAAACACCCTCGAGCGCCAGTTGCCCCCTGCTCTTCTCAGCAGCTTGGCCTCTTTATCCCAGGCAGCGGGCTTTCAGCAAGCGGAAGAAGGGTACTGGGAGACTTATGACACCTCGAACTCAGGGCTCGCCTCGGATTACGTCCTGTCCATAGCTATAGACCAAGAGGGCAACCAGTGGTTTGGCACCTCTCGCGGGGTGAGCAAGTTCGATGGGGAGAACTGGACGACCTACGACACGTCCTGTGGGTTGGTGCACAATCACGTCACTGCGGTCGCCATAGAAGAGGCGTCTCTTTGGTTCGGTACCGCTGGCGGGGTAAGCCGGTTCGATGGGACCAGTTGGACCACCTATGACACCGAGAACTCTGGTCTGGCCTTCGACTATGTCTCGTCCATTGCCATAGACCATGAGGGAAACAAGTGGTTCGGCACCAGATTGGATGACGTGTATGGGGCTGGAGTGAGCAAGTTCGACGGGACGAGCTGGACAACCTACGACACTTCAAACTCGGCGTTGGAATCCGACGCCATCAACGCCCTTGCCGCAGACGGCGCTGGCGGGGTGTGGGTTGCCACGTCTACCGGTGGGGTGAGCCAATTCGACGGGGCTTCCTGGACGACTTACACCAGCTCGAACTCGGGGTTAGCGAGCGACCATGTCCGGTCCATTGGCATTGACGGCGCCAGTGTGAAGTGGTTTGGAGGGTGTACCAACGGATATTGGGCCTGGCATGACACCTTCGACTGCCTCCAGGCGGCGGTGAGCCGATTCGACGGCAGCGCCTGGACAACCTACGTGGCCGAGTCCAGCGGACTGGTAGGCGAGAAGGTCAACGCCATTGCCATAGACTTGGCGGGCCACAAGTGGTTCGGTACCGACGCTGGGGTGAGCGAGTTCGATGGAACGAATTGGACGACCTACGATACCGCAACCTCAGGGTTGGCCAGCGACTACGTTGCCGCCATTGCTGTGGACCACGAAGGCAACCTCTGGTTTGCTACCTGGAGGGGTGGAGTAAGCAAGTACACCTTCTTCATCCCTCCGCTCACCCCCACTGCCACAGACACGCCAACGCCTTCCGTCACAGCGGCGGAAACCAGCACGCCGACGCCCACTGGCACACCCACGCCGACGCCCACCCCGGGCTATGATCTCTACGAGTCTAACGACTCCTTCTACACCGCCTATCCGATACGCTCCAATCATGCCCACTCAGCATACATCAGCGAGCCTACCGATCTGGACTACTTTCGGTTTGACGTCCAGACCCTGAATCCCATCTCGGCCAACCTGGTGGTTCCGAACCCAGAGCATGTGACCTATGGTCTCGATCTCTACGACGCTGCTTACAACCGCCTGGTCACGGAGGCGAATTGGGCCGGCGAGGAGACGATCACCGTCACCCATCAGCCCGTACAGGCAGGGAGGCACTACGTAAAGGTCTACAGCATCCAGGGCCGCTTCGACCCCAGCAAGGCCTACCAGCTGAGGGTTGTCTTCGACGAAGCCCCGACGCCCACCCCCTTGTTCACCCCGACTCCGACCGCCACTCCAACCTGCACACCCATTCGGGGGGCTATTACAGATGCTCACATGAGCGCTGCTCCGGGAGGGCCAGAGAGAACCTGGTTTCCCTCTGGGACGAGCGTGGTCTACCTGGTCGTCAGCTACCATAACATGCACGGCGAGGAGATCGGGGTAAGGCTCTATGACAACGTGGGCAGCGTTCTGGTGGAACAGGTCAGGGCTTTCACAGGGTCTGGGACGGAGTCCCTGGAGCTATCGGGCCCCGACGGAGAGGCGTTTCCTGACGGCAGATATGTCACCAATTTGTACACTGGTATACTTCCCATTAAGACCATCCTCTGGGAGGTTGGGGGAGGATATGCGACCTTCCTACCCTACTTCGTCAAGCACGGTCTGCCCCTCGTCACTCCCACTCCCGCTCCCACCAACACACCCACTTCTCTTCCCTCCAGCCAGGCCTTCACCTCACTCCCAGCCTCGCCGGCGGCATCCGCCAGCGCCGGTGGCTGGGTGATCGAATGTGTGGACTGCCCCAGGAAGTTCTGGGGTATGACCGATCGCAGCCTGCAGCTGGACGCCGAAGGACATCCGCACATCGCCTATGGCCAAGATCATCTCTACTACGCCTGGCACGATGGGATGAGCTGGCACTACGAGACGGTGGATGACTCCTCTGGAGTTGGCCCCTATGCTTCCTTGATCTTGGATGATGGCGAGTATCCACACCTCAGCTATCACGACTACACCAGCGGCAGCCTGAAATATGCCTACCAGGACGGCTCCGGTTGGCACGTCGAGACCGTGGACAGCGAAGAAAGCGTTGGCTGGTTTACCTCTTTGGTCCTGGACAGTGGCGGGTATCCGCACATCAGCTACTACGCCTACCACCCATATTATGACCTGAGGTATGCCTACCAGGACGCCTCCGGCTGGCACATTGAGACTGTGGATTGGGAGAGAGATGTAGGCTGGTACGCCTCCCTGGTCCTGGATGGAGACGGCTACCCACACATTAGCTACTTAGGGTGGGGCGACCTAAGGTACGCCTACCAGGACGCCTCCGGCTGGCACATCGAAATCGTGGACAGCGAAGGGGGCTGGTTCACCTCACTGGCTCTGGATGGAGACGGGTATCTGCACATCAGCTACTGGGGCGGGGGCAACTTGAAGTACGCCCACCAGGACGCCTCCGGCTGGCACGTCGAGACCGTGGACAGCGAGGAGTACGGCGGCTCCTGGACTTCCCTGGCCCTGGATGGCAACGACTATCCACACATTAGTTATTATGGCGACGACCTACGGTATGCCTACCAGGACAGCTCCGGCTGGCACATCGAGACCGTGGACAGCGAGGGAGGCTGGTTCACCTCTCTGGCCCTGGATGGAGAGGGGTATCCGCACATCAGCTACTACCACAGCTACAGTGAAGACTTGAAATACTTGAAGTACGCCTATCAGGATGCTGTCGGCTGGCACACCGAGACCGTGGACAGCACGGGAGATGTCGGCTTCTTCACCTCCCTGGCCCTGGATGGAAACCGTTACCCCCACATCAGTTACTACGACTTCGGCAACCACGACCTGAAGTACGCCTACCGGGACGAATCGGGCTGGCAGATTCAAACTGTAGACACAGAGCCAGGTCCCTTTAGCGGGTTCACCTCCCTGGCCCTGGACGAGGACGGTTATCCGCACATCGGCTACTACGACAGCACAAACGACGACCTCAAGTACGCCTACCAGGATGCCTCCGGCTGGCACGTCGAGACCGTGGACAGCGAGGGAGGCTGGTTCATCTCCCTGGCCCTGGATGGGGACGGGTATCCACACATCAGCTACCTCGGTTACGACAGCAGCGACCTGAAGTACGCCTATCAGGACGCCTCGGGCTGGCACATCGAGACGGTGGACAGCGTGTGGGGCTGGTACACCTCGCTGGCCCTGGACGAAGGCAGCTATCCGCACATCAGTTACGACGGCAGAGGCGACCTGAAGTACGCCTACCAGGATGCCTCTGGCTGGCACATCGAGACGGTGGACAGCGAGGGAAGCTGGTGTACCTCCCTGGCCCTGGATGGGGACGGGCGTCCCCACATCAGTTACTTCGCTTACCAGCCCTACTATGACCTGAAGTATGCTTACCGGGACGCCCTTGGCTGGCACATCCAGACCCTGGACAGCGAGGGATACGTCGGTGAGTACACTTCCCTGGCCTTGGATGGAGGTGGATACCCGCACATCAGCTACTACCACCACTCCAACGCCGACCTGAAGTATGTCTATCTGGACACCGCCGGCTGGCACTATGAGAGCGTGGACAGCGAAGCGATCGTCGGACTGTATACCTCCCTGGTCCTGGATGAGAACGGATCTCCCCACATCAGCTACTACGACGGCACCGACGGCGACCTGAAATACGCCTACTACTCCGTCTGGAGAGTCTACCTGCCCCTCATTCCTGGCGCGGATTCAACACTTGTTGGAGACAGCGTCCGCGAGCTTCCGTAGTGATCACCGTTCGTTGAGGGCCGTCTTCGGCGCCAGTACAGCGTTATCCGCCTGGAGCGTCGTCTCGCAGAGGAGCAAAGGCCGGTCGGGGAAGCGAAGCTCTGGCGAGACCTGCCCCGCTTCATGATGATCAACTGACCCTCTTCTCGGTGGGCAAAGGCGCCGATGAAGACGAGCGAAACCTGCTAGCTGGGTCATCCGTGTAGATCGACGTGAGGCTCTGCGCCGTCGTCGCCAGCCTCTTCCTCGATGATCTGGCGAACGGTCACGTGTGCCCTGTGAACTCCGTCCCCATCGGGCCAGTCTCGGTCGGCTTCCACACGCACTTGCCAATCACTTCCCTCAACTACCACCACTGCCTCGCCGCTGAAGAGCTTGACCCGACTCACCGTCTCGCCTTTGGCCTTGGAGATGGCGTCTGCGAGCTCCCGTGGCGACCACTCTTCGTCGAGGGCCGTTTTGAGCGCCAGCACAGGGTTATCCGCCTGGAGCGCCGTCTCGTACAACAGCAAGGGCTGGTCGGGGAAACGGAGCTCTGGCGGGAAGGTGCGGTGCAGCATCTCGAAGGTCTTGAGCCGCCGCGTGGTGTATGCACACACACTGGCCATCTGTTTGTACGTGCCGTATCTGCCGTGTGTGTCCACGGCGGACGCCACTACAGCCCCCAATTTCCACTGGCTGCCCCGCTCTTCAGCAATGCACTCCGCCACGGCCCCCAGTGCATCGTCCAGGCTTTGAAACGCGAAGTGGCGGTCTTCTTGGAAGGGATCGTAATCCAAATCTGGAAGAGTCTTCGGGATTTGCGGTTTCTCTAGTGCGATTTCATGCTCGATATCGGTATTAGACATTTAGCGTCCCCTTTCTAGATGTTGTCGTTTCAGTCTCTAAAGCACTTCAGCGGATTGGCCGTGCCGACCACGGAATCGTCAGCCACGGTGTGCACGCTGTGCTCGAGCAGAGGCGCCTCGCCTTCTCTGTGGCCAGTTCGAACGCCTCAGCCAGAAAAGAGACCGATCCTTGGCCCTGCTTCGAGGCGACGTGACCTGCGCCGTGACCGTGAAATCCTCTGCCGTGCTGCTGTTCCCTTACGGCCTCTAGCCATCCCCCTCAGATCTTCCGCACGTCGCCGCCGCGCATCTCCACGATGGGCCAGGCGACGCCAGGCGGGCCATGCAGCCGGCTCAAGACGGCCTTCGCTCTATCCGGCCAATCCACGGTCCTGGGGTTGGGCTCGAAATGCAGG
>CAZEBW010000132.1:0-6173 GCA_964510205.1 uncultured Anaerolineae bacterium | reverse complement strand
ACAGCGTCAATGCCGTTCATGATGCCCTTGTTGTGGGTGGCGGCGCGGTAGGGGTCGAGGGCGGCCAGGGCGTAGGCCTCGACGATGCGCTTGGCCACCGTTTGGCCGTCGAACGGTTCGAAGGCCAGCGCCTGGGCTGGAATCGTGCATTCGGCTCGCGCCAGCCGACGGTCGGCGAGGTTGGAGAGGATGCGCAGCACCACCCGTCCGCCGCTGATGGCTTCCACCTCCGGAGCCAGGGCCTCGCAGGCGGTGTTCACCGTGTTGGCCCCCATGGCGTCGCGGCAGTCGAACAGCAGGTGAACGACTAACATGGGGCCAACGAGGCTGTCCTCAACGATGCGAACCACCAGGTCGCGCGCCCCACCGCCCAGGCTGACGAGCAGGGGATCGGTCTGGTCGGCCAACTGGAGCAGGCGGCTTTTCTGGGCCAGGAGCTGGGAGCGGGCGGCTTGGGCATCGGCCACGTCCAGCACCTGTATCTGGCCGATCATCAGCGGCTCGTCGCTGCTGGCGGTGAATCCGCCGCTCTCTCGCGCCAACCGCGCGGCGAAGCTGGCGCCGGCCACCACCGACGGCTCCTCGATGGCCATGGGGATGAGATAGTCCCGGCCATTGATGAGGAAGTTGACGGCGATGCCCAGGGGCAGGGCGTGGGTGGCCACCACGTTTTCGATCATCTGGTCGGCCTGGGCGCTGCTCAGGCCCTCACCGCTCAAGACGCGTTTTTCGCTGGCCGTCAATTCGGCCCACTCTGCCACAGCGGCCGCCCGATCTTCCAGGCTGAGTTTGTAGAATCCGGGCAGGCGGGAGGACTTGCTCATCTAATCCTTTCGTTTCGAGGTTGCATGAAAAAAGCCCGTGACGGGCTTTAGTCATCGTAAAGTATAACACAACAATCCTGTCAAAAACTATCAAATCTGCCCGGTGGTGAAAAAAGAAGAGTCAGGAGCCTATTCTGCCTCCTCCGCTTCTTCTTCAGGGGGAACGAGCTTACGGATCTTGTCAGGACTCTCCACGTGATCAATGTAGAGGATACCGTCGAGGTGATCTATCTCGTGCTGGAAGGCGCGGGCCAAGAATCCCTCCGCTTTGATCCGCACTTTCTTGCCCTGGCGATCCTGGGCCTTGACCATGACGGAAGTGGCTCGTTTGACGTCTCCCACGAAGCCGGGCAGACAGAGACAGCCTTCCTCGCCTTCCTCCTCCCCGTCGGCCCGGACGATCTGCGGATTGCAGAGGGCAAAGAGCTGGCCGCCCTGTGGGTCTTCTTCCTCCGTCTCGGGCAGTTGGATGACGATGACTCGCTCCAGCACGCCTATCTGGGGCGCGGCCAAGCCTAGCCCGTTGGCCTCGTGCATGGTCTCTACCATGTCATTGATCAAGACCTGCAGGTGCTCCCCGAAATCCTTCACCTTCTTTGATTTCTTTCGCAACAGCGGATCGTTGGCCAAAACGATGGGATGAACAGTCACGCAGCCTCCTTCCTAAAACAGCCTTTGCCATGTGTATTATAATGATTGCGCTCCAGAAGTCAAAGGGCCGTTGACCTCGCCCTCGCGCACTTTGGCCAGCAGAGCGGTGCCCGCCAGGAGGGAGAGAGCGGCCAGGACGAAGAGCACCGAGTAGCCCTGGCCGGGCTGACGGGCGTTGAAAAGGTCAACGAGCGGGCCGCCCAGCCGCGAGGCGGCGCCAGCCCCGGCCGTGGCCAGGTTCGAGAGGCCCAGGTATTTGCCGGCCTCGCTGCGGGGGATGAGGTCGGTGGCCAGCGCCCAGTTGACGCTGACGAAGATGCCCGTGGCCGCGCCGATGATGCTGCCGAAAATCATCAACCTTGCGTAGTCGGTGGCCAAGAGCAGCAGGAAGACGCCCAGCGCGCCCAGCAGGCCGGCGAAGACGTTGAGCCGTTTGCGGCCGATGCGGTCCGATAGGTAGCCAGCGGGGAAGACCAGCGCCATCAGGGCCAGGCCGATGGAGAACATGAGATCGCCGGTGACCTGGGCCGGGTTGGGCATTTTGAGGACGTCGTGGACAAAATACTGGGCGAAACTCTGCACGGCGTAGACGCCCAGCAGGATGAGAAATCGGGAGGCGATGAGCCAGAGGTAGTCCGGGTAGCGCCGAGCATCAATGCGCAGCGTGTCTCGGATATCGTCGGCGAAGGCCCTCTTCTCGAGCAGCGGCTTCTCTTTCATGCCCCACAGGGTGATGAGCATAGTCGCCAGCAGCACGAGGCCGATGGCGGCGAAGGCCAGGGTGGGATTCTGGCGGCCCATCAGCCTGCCGGCGACCAGCGAGGCCGCCACCAGTCCACCCATGTCGGCCAGGTTCTTGACCCCAGCGGCGACGCCTCTTCTGTCCCCAGGCACGAGGTCGGGTATAAGACCTTGGGCGGGACCCTGGGCGACGTTGGAGGAGATCTGGAGGAGGACGTAGCCGGCGAACAGCATCCAATAGCTGCCTGCCAGGCTGAGGGCCAGCAGGAAGACGAAGTCGAACAGCGTGCCCATCAGGATGAAGGGTCGGCGGCGGCCCCAGCCGAATGTGCAGCGGTCGCTGATGGCCCCGGCCAGCGGCTGGACGATCATGGCCAGGATCAGGCCCAGGAAAGTCAGCCCTCCCAGGTAAGTGTTCTTCAACTGCTCGGGCGCGAAACGCAGCAGGATGGCCGGCAGGATGATGGGGTGCAGGCTGTTCCACATGAAGGCCAGGCCGAACCAGTAGGCGTTGATGGTAAAGTAATCAAGGGCGCGAAGTCTTCTCATGGGGGATCACGGCGTGAGCGAGAGGGTGGCTGTGCCGGCGACCCTAATGAAGTCCTCAGTGATGAAAACCACGCGCACGTTCAGCTCGAGAAACGCGCTCTCCCTGATCTTGCCTGTCCAGACGATGGAGTCGCCGAGCTTGCGATAGGCATAGCCCTCGATGCCGCTCAGCTCCGCTCCCTCTTCCGCTTTACCCACGTACTTGACCAGGCTGCCGGGAATGGCGTCGCCCTTCTCCACGCGGTAGGTCACCGGGGCGTTGGAGTAACTCACCGAAAGCTCCGGAATAGAGGCCGTTGCAGGCATCGGATCGCGCACGGTCGCTTTGGCCGTCCCGCCCACGTAGAGGGTCTGTTGGGTGACCCAGAGCACCCGCAGCGAGAGGTCCAGGTCCACGTTTTCCACGGGGCTGCCCTTCCAATCGAGGGAGTCGCCCTTCTGTTTGAAGGCGGTTTGGTCATCAATGAGGACCTCGGCGCCCTGATCGGACAGGCCCAGGTAGCGAATGCCCGTGCCTGGCAGGTTGGAGTCCCTGTCTATGCCCGCTTCGAAAGGGGCGATGTAGAGCAGCTCCAGGGGGCCGCCCGGAGTCTCACGCTGGCAGGCAGGTAGGACAGAGAGTGACAGTCCCAGAGCGATGAGAATGATCGTCCGTTTCTTCATTTTCGTTCTCCTCTCAATCTGCACTATTGGAATGTGAGCTAAGTCATTATACCCCGTCCTGCCCGGCTGCGCAAGTTTGCCAAAGTTCGATTATTGCCAAAGGAGGCGAAATCTGATATACTATACCCAGCGGTAACAGAAAGCAGTTCATTTTGGAAACGGAAGGGGGCTAATTATGCGTTGCTTGAGTCTTGCCAGCTTGTTTGCTGTAGCCTTGCTGGTGGCAGCGTTTCCACCGATCGTGGCTGGCCAAACGCCTTGACCGACGGAGACTCCGTGCCCGACCGTGACGCCGGGACCCGCCACAGACACGCCACCGCCGCCCACAGCGACGCCAGTTATGCCAACTGATACGCCAGTGCCTCCAACGGAGACGCCGACGACGGTCCCGCCGACCGAGACGCCGGTACCTCCGACGCCAGCGCCGCCCACGGATACGCCAGTGCCGGCTCGCCCGACAGACACGCCAGCGCCCGCGCCAGCCACACCGACGCCGCTGCCGCCGCCGCCCACCGCTGCCCCCGAAGCCCAACCGGAGCTTCCCGTTACTGGCGGAGACCTAGAAGGGGAGCCGCTTCTCTGGTGGATGCGGATAGCGGGGGCGACGCTGCTGGTTTGCGGAGGCGCGCTTTGGCGCTGGCAGAGGCAGAAGGCGCGGAGAAGATAGGGGAGATAAATGCAATTGCCCCATAAAATAACAAGGAGGTATGACATGTCAAGCAAATCGGGAAAACAACTGAGACCTAACAGTTATGTGATCGCATGTTTATTGATGGGGATCGTAGGCGCGCTGCTGTTGATGGGTTGGGCGTCTGCGGCTGCCCCCGGCCCAGGGGTGGAGGTGGGGCCAGACCAGGCCCAGGAAGCCCACGCAGGGGATACCGTCCTCTATGATCATGTCCTGACCAACACGGGCGCGACGACGGACACGTTTCAGTTGGAGGTGGTCTCGGCGCGCGATTGGCCGGTGGAGTTGGTGGGAGCGGATCAGCCGACGGGGACGCTGACGCTGCAAGTGGCTGCGCAAATGACCGTGCCCTTCCAGATCAGCCTGGCCGTCCCCTCGGACGCCGTCGGTCTGACGGACACCACTGTCGTCACCGCCACGTCGCAGCTCAGTCCCACGATCCAGGACTCGGCCACCGACGCGACGAGCGTAGTGTACTATCGCTACTACTTCCCGTTCCTGGCCAAGCGCTGGCCGCCCATTCCTTATCCGCCCACATTGCATCCCATTGACAATGCCGATGAGGATGGATTCTATACAGTGGACTGGGATGCGGGCCCGCCTCCAACAGACTCGCCGGAAAACTATACCCTGGAGGAAGATGACAATGCCAATTTCTCCAGCCCGACCGTAGTCTACAGCGGGCCTAACACGTACTGGTCCGGGCCGGAGACCGCCAGGCCGGGCGGAACTTACTACTATCGCGTGCGCGCTCAGAACCAGTGGGGGTACGGCATGTACAGCAACGTCCAGACGACCACTGTGGTGCCGTTCCGGGTTGCAGACACCGAGCTGGCGGCGGGGCAGTGCACCACGCTGAGCTGGAACTTCACTGGCATCAAGGCGCTTCACGTCGTCCTGGGCTACGGCTACGAAGAAACGCCGGTTCCTGGTCAGGACGCGCGTCAGGTTTGCCCCAGCGTCACCACCACCTACAGAGCGGTTGCCACCAAGCAGGACGATAGCAAGGAGATCTATCAGACCACGGTTTACGTCACTGGCACTGGTTGCGGCGATCCCATCATCTGGTATTTTGCCTCGAATAGCTATCACATCCACGCTGGCGAAACGATCCTCGTCTCCTGGCACGTGGAATGTGCCAAAGCGGTTTGGCTCGTTTATGGCGGCAGCGAACAGGCTGTCGTGGGCCACGACTATCGAGCGGTGAGGATCGTCGAGAATAAGAAGTTCAGGCTCAAAGTCAAAAAGGCAGACGATAGCTTTGTCTATGCATCGTTTACCGTCTATGTGCAATAGTGGGGGGTGACATGAAAATCTATGCGTGCTCCGATCTGCACGTCTCGCCAACTCATTTCTCGGATCGAGCCAGAGCATTCCTCGAGGAGGCAGCGCAGCAGGCAGACCTGAGCCTGCTCTGTGGGGACATCTATGAAGGCTCGTGGAATCCTCTGGAGGAGAGCGTCAGAAGCTCGAACGGGCAGGAACTGTGGGGCCTCATTCAGAGATTGCCCCAGGCGGTCGTCCTGCGAGGCAATCACGATTGGACGCTAGAGGAGTACCTGGGCGATCCCCAGCACCCCGTCTTGCAGGACTACCGCTTCGACATGGACGGGAGGAGCTACTACGCCACCCACGGCTGGATTGAATACGATCTGGCCCTATCCATCCTGGCTCCGATCTACCAATGGATCTACCCCCTGCTCCCCGTCTTGGCCGAGTGGTGGACACGAAGGAGAAGCCCGAGAACGCTGAAGTTAGAGGCTATGAAGTTGGAGGGCATGAAGCTGGAGGGCAAGGCTGCTCTCTACTGGCGTCATTCCAGGTCCATGTCCAACCAGGCCATCTTCCAGGCCATTGATGAGGGCTGTATCCCCATTTGGGGACATTCCCACCGCAGGCACATTGACCAGTTTGAAAGCTGGCTCACTATCAACTGCGGGGATTTCTGCGAGGATGACCTCGGGGGAGTGGTCATAGAGGATGGTGTGGCGAGGGAGTGGTGAAGGATGGGGCGCGTTTCAAATGAGCGGGTAAGGCGGGCCTGGCGCCTGCCCTGG
>CAZEBW010000131.1:535-6560 GCA_964510205.1 uncultured Anaerolineae bacterium | reverse complement strand
GGCCGAAGCGGACTGGGAATATCACTGCCAGTTTGCCGTCGCGCCCGAGCTTCTGTGCCAGCCGCACATCTGGCTGGTTTGCGACGGGCTGGACACGCTGGCGACCGTCAGCCTGAATGACCACGCGTTGGGTCGCGCCGCCAACATGTTTCGCCAGTATCGTTGGGACGTCAAGCCGCTGCTCAAAGCGGACGACAATGATCTGCACATCGTCTTCGATTCGCCCGTGCGCTTTGCCGCCGAGCAACAGGCCGTGCGCCCCATGCCAGGTGTCTCGCAGGCCATCCCTGGCGGGCCGCATCTCCGCAAAGCGCCCTGCCAGTTTGGCTGGGACTGGGGCCCGCAGCTGCCTCCCATCGGCATCTGGAAGGGTATTCGACTGGAGGGATATCAGGGCGCGCGGATCGAAGAAGTTCATCTTAGGCAGCAGCACACCGGGGGACAGGTATCCGTCGAGGCCAACGTAGCGATTCAAAGCTGGGATGAAGCGCCTCGCTCGGCACTCATGCGCATCGCCGCGCCCGATGGGCAGGTCCTTGAAGCCAGCGCCACCGTCGCCCCGGATGAGGGTTCCACGCTGCGGATCACGGTTCCCGATCCGCAGGTCTGGTGGCCGAACGGCTACGGCGCCCAGCCGCTCTATCGGGTCAGCGTCAAGCTATATCAGGCTGACCTCCTGCTGGAGCAGCGCGAATACCAAATGGGGCTGCGCACGATTGAGCTGCGGCAGGAACCAGACGATTGGGGGCATTCCTTCACTTTCATCGTCAATGGGGTACCCGTTTTCGCCAAAGGGTCCAACTGGATCCCCGCCGATTCTTTTCCCACCCGCATCTCCGATGAGCACCTGGAGGGGCTGATCCGCTCGGCGGCCGAGTCCCATCAGAACATGTTGCGTGTGTGGGGCGGCGGGCTCTACGAGAGTGAGCGTTTCTACGATCTCTGCGACCGATACGGTATCCTGGTCTGGCAGGACTTCATCTTCTCGTGCAGCGTCTACCCCCTCGACGATGCTGACTTCGTCGAGAACGTGCGCAGCGAGGTCGTCGATAGCGTCCGCCGACTGCGACACCGGGCCAGCCTGGCCCTGTGGTGCGGCAACAACGAGATGGAGTGGGGCTGGGTCGATTGGCATTGGGACAGGCCGGAGCTACAGGATCTCAAGGCCGCGTACGACCGTTTCTTCCACCACACGCTGCCGGCGTGGTGCGCGGCTGAAGACCCCGACACACCCTATTGGCCCAGCTCACCGTCTTCGGGCGTTCCCTTCGAGGATCCGAACGGCCAGCGTCAGGGGGACGCGCACTACTGGGACGTATGGCATGGGCACAAGCCATTCACGGCGTACCGCAGCCAGTACCCCCGCTTTATGAGCGAGTTCGGCTTCCAGGCCCTCCCGCCTTTGGAGACCATCCGCACCTACGCCGCGGAACCCGACTGGAACATGACCTCCTACGTCATGGAGCAGCACCAGAAGAACGCCAGCGGCAACGCGCTGATGGTGGCCCAGATGCTCGACACCTTCCGCCTACCCATGGACTTCGAATCGCTGGTCTACCTCAGCATGGTCTTGCAGGCCGAAGGGATTCGCTATGGGGTGGAGCACTGGCGCAGGCATAGGCACCGCGTATCGGGCACGCTGTACTGGCAGTTGAACGACTGCTGGCCGGTTGCGTCGTGGTCCAGCCTGGACTGCTTTGGCCGTTGGAAGGCGCTGCATTATGCCGCCCGCCGTTTCTATGCGCCTCTGATGCTTTCTATCGAAGACAAGCCCCCGCAGCAGGATGTCTATGTCACCAATGACACGCTTCAACACTGGGAGGGAGCGCTCCACTGGTCGCTGGAGACACTCTCCGGCGACGTCCTGACCGCGGGACAGGAACCGGTCAAGGTCGCGCCCCAGGCTGTCACCCTGATTTCGCCGTTAGATTTCTCCAAGCATGTCTCCGAGGACAATGCCCGGGAGCTGGTTTTCGTGGCCGAGCTCTATCAGGGCGAGAAGCGCAGCTCTTGGCGAACGGCCTTCTTTGCGCCCACCAAGCATCTTTCGCTGGTTGATCCGCGTATCTCGGCGCAGCTGAGCCCCGAGGGTGAGCAACTTCAGATCGCGTTGCGAGCCGATTCATTGGCACGTCTTGTGGAACTCTCGCTCGACGGCGCGGACACGGTTTTTAGCGACAACTACTTCGACTTGCCGGCTGGCCGTCGTGTCTCAGTCACCTGTTCGCTTCCTGTAGGATGGAGCGTTTCTCAGGCTGAGGCGGCGCTGCGTGTCCGTTCTGTGTACGATTCTTTTGCTGCGTCATGAACGGCAGGAAGCTGGTCTGGCCGTTCAGCCTCTATTTCCTCCTTTTCGCGGGCGTCGCCACGCATCGCCCCTATCTGGTCCTCTATTACCAATCGCTGTCCTTTACGGGCACCCAGATAGGACTGCTGACGGGGATGGCCCCGCTGATCACGCTGGTCAGTGTCCCGCTCATAACCGGGCTTGCCGATCGGACGAACAAGCACGGGCTGATCATGAGTCTTTCGTTGCTGGTCCTGATCTCGGGACTTGTTCTCTATCCTTACCTTAAGACCTTCGCCCTCGTGCTTGGCATAACCATTCTGACCGCTCTTGTTTTCTCGCCCACCGTGCCCCTTTCGAACAGCGCTACGATGTTCATGCTGGGAGATCGAAAGGGTCTGTATGGCCGTATTCGTCTGGGGGGCACGATTGGGTTTGGCGTCGCTGCTACGCTGGCAGGCACGCTTGTCGAGAGCTACGGATTGAAAACCGCCTTCTGGAGCGCCGCCGCCTTATTCTTCGTCGCGTTCCTCGCCAGCCAAGAGCTGGTCTACGGTGGAGAAGAAGGCCGTGAGTCCGCTGACCGGGGACGGGCGATTGAACTGCTGAAGAGCCCACACTTCCTTCTCTTCTTGCTCATCGCTTTCTCTGGTGGCATCTCCTTTGCTACGCTCAACACCTATCTCTTTCCGTATATGAAGGCATTGGGGGCCGGCGAGTCGATGATGGGTTTGGCGCTTACGATTGGCACGATTGCCGAGATACCGGTGCTGTTCTTCGCCAGCGGTTTCATCAAACGGTTTGGCGCCTATACACTGGTGGCCTTCTCAATCGCCATGACCGGCCTGCGTTTTCTGCTGCTTGCAGTGGTGGCCAGCCCTATCTTCGTGCTACTTGTGCAGCTACTCAATGGACTCAACTACCCACTTCTCATGGTTGCGGGGGTACCCTATGCGGATGAGCATGCACCCCAAGGGCTTCACGCCACGGCGCAGGGTCTCTTCAATGCCTCTCTGGGAGGCATTGGCTATGCTATCGGCGGTCTTGTCGGTGGTTTACTCCTTGACCGTATGGGAGCCAGGGGCATGTATGCTGTTTTTTCCGTATTTGTGGCGCTTGTTCTGGCCTTGGTTAGCCTTTTCCGCCGCGTACTTCCGCCTGAGAAGGACCGCCCATCACTTGGGGATTCGGAATAGTGAAGACACCCAGGGAGGTCCAGAATAGAGAAGCGAAGACTTGGAAACAGCAACCTGGAAGTCTCGGCCCTCCGGAAGCCGTATTGGAGCATGACATGCCTATCTGCGATGCTCATCACCATCTGTGGGAGTACCCCGGTAACGTTTACTTGGGAAGGGACCTGATTGAGGATGTCGATGGGCATAACGTCGTGCAGACCGTCTTCGTCGAAGCGTGGGGCTGGAATGTGCGCCGCCGCGGGAAGATGAAGGAACCCACGGAACAGACGGCGCTGGCTGTCGCAGAGAGCAACCGCAATCCCGGACGTACGAAGATAGGGGCGGGCATCGTCGGCCACGCCGACCTGATGATGGGTAAGGCCGTTGAAGAAGTGATCGAATCGCATATCATCGTCGGTGAAGGTAGATTCTGTGGCGTCCGTCCAGGCCCAGGCAGTGTGCTGACGGACACGAGATTCCTGGAGGGTTGCTCTGTTGTCAACAACCATGATCTTGCGATCGATGTTGTGGTACACAACCAGCACCTACCAGAGCTTGCTGCTTTGGCCACGAAATATCCCGAAACACCGATCATCATCAATCACCTGGGTCTGCTACCCATGCGGCATCTCAACCAGCATTCGCCGGGCGAAACAACCGCTTACCTCGCGTCGTGGAAAGCATTCATCGCTGGCATTGCAGCGTACGAAAATGTGTATATGAAGTTAGGTGGGCTCGGCATGGACCTAGTCAGTGCCGGCTGGGAAAAGACGATCAACCCAGATTCGGCGAAACTGGCACAGCTGATGAAACCCTGGTATTTCTATTGTATCGAGGGATTTGGCACGGATAGGTGCATGCTCGAGAGCAACTTCCCAGTGGACAAGAAGTCTTTCTCTTACAACGTGCACTGGAATGCGGCCAAGCGTTTGACCGAGAGTCTATCTCCTGCCGAACGTCATGCCTTGTTCTACGCCACTGCGGCCAAGGCCTATCGTCTGTAGTCAGACTTCAGGATGGAGGTATCCCATGAGTGAAGATGATCGCAGCACCTTGCCCATTCCCAAACGACCGCTCGGCAGGACCGGGCACCAGGTAACCATCTACAGCCTGGGCGGGTTGTTCACCGTGGCGAGGCACGACCGCCACGACCAGGCAGTGGAAATCATCAACCAGGCGCTTGATCTGGGCGTCAACTACATCGACACCTCCGCCTTGTACGGCAACGGCGCCAGTGAACTGAACATCGGCACCGTGATGGAGGAGCGTCGCGACGAGGTCTTTCTAGCCTCAAAGAGTCACGACTACACCTACGACGGCACCATGGCGCTGGTCGAACAGAGTCTGCGGCGGTTGCAGACCGACTACCTCGATCTGTATCAGCACCATTTCGTCGGTGAGTTAGGGCAACTCGAACAACTTCAGCAGAGGCACAGCGCCCGTCAGGCCTTCGAACGGCTCCGCGACGAAGGCGTGATCCGCTACATCGGCGTGACGGGACATTCCTCTCAGGTGCTTGCCGACGCCCTCGAAGACTATCCGTACGACTGTGCGCTGATCACCCTCAACGCTGCCCAGGAAGTGATGGACGACCCTGAACACCTGGATCGGTTCTTCCGCCTGGCCGAAGAGAAGGACGTCGGCGTGATCGCGATGAAAGTGGTCGAGCGCGGTGCGCTCATCGAACGGGGTCTGAGCATCCAGCAGCTTCTACCCTACGTCTTAAGCTACCCTGTAGCGACTGCGGTGGTGGGCATTACGGATATTGCGCATCTGGAGGAGAATGTCCGTATCGCCAGCGTTTTTGAGCCGCTCAGTGAGGAAGAGATGGCTGAAATCCGCACGCTCGCCCAGCCGATGGACTCCTGAGCACAGACCGCCGCTGATCGCAGTACCAAGAGTCTATCAAGGAGAAACGAAGAAATCATGAAAGGCATCCAGTCCATCATAGACAGCATGACGCTCGAGGAAAAGGCCGCCTTGTGTACCGGCGCCAGCGCGTGGACGACGACGCCAGTGGAACGCCTGGATGTACCCGAGATGATCGTTTCAGATGGCCCGCACGGCGTACGGCGCGTACCCGATACTCACTCGATGGGCCAAACCAGCTTGCCCGCCACCTGCTTCCCTACCGCCTCCTGCAGCGCGTCCAGCTGGGACGTGGATCTGATCCACCAGATGGGGGAGGCCCTGGCCGAGGAATGCATCGCCCTGAATGTGGACGTACTGCTCGGCCCCGGCGCCAACATGAAACGTTCGCCGTTGTGTGGCCGCAATTTCGAGTACTTCTCCGAAGATCCCTACCTGACCGGCGAGCTGGCGGTCCACCTGATCAACGGCATTCAATCGAAAGGGGTAGGTACCTCCCTGAAGCACTACGCCGCCAACAATCAGGAATTTCAGCGCTTCATCATCAGCGCGGAGGTAGATGAACGCACCCTGCGTGAAATCTACCTGCCCGCCTTCGAGAGGGCCGTCAAGGAGGCCCAACCCTGGACGGTGATGTGCGCGTACAATAAGGTGAACGGCGTCCTGGCCTCCGAGCATCACACCCTCCTGACGG
>CAZEBW010000131.1:0-525 GCA_964510205.1 uncultured Anaerolineae bacterium | reverse complement strand
CGAGGGGCTGGTGGTCTCCGACTGGGGCGCTGTGCGCGACCGGGTGGCCTCGCTCCAGGCCGGGCTGGATCTGGAGATGCCCGGTCCGCAGGATCGGCGCGTGCAGGAGGTCGTCGAAGCCGTCCGCGCCGGCGAACTGGATGAGGCACTGCTCGACGAGTCGGTGCGTCGCATCCTGCGCGTCGTCTTCAAGGCAGAAGAAACACCCAAGGACGGCACCTTCGATGTGGGCGCGCATCACGCACTGGCACGCGAGATCGCCGCGGCGGGCATGGTCCTGCTGAAGAATGAGCCCCTACCACAGCAGGGACGCCTGCTGCCGCTCGAAGGCCACGATCGGATCGCCGTGATCGGTCGCGCCGCCCAGGCCGCTCACTTCCAGGGCGGCGGCAGTTCACACATGAACCCAACACGCGTGGACGTGCCCTTCCAGGAGCTTCGATCCCGCGCCAATGGCGCCGAACTGGCTTACGCCGAGGGCTATCCGGCGGACGACGCCTTCCGGCAGGACTTGATCGACGAGGC
>CAZEBW010000130.1:0-6640 GCA_964510205.1 uncultured Anaerolineae bacterium | reverse complement strand
GTGGGGATTGCTTCGCCTTCGGCTCGCAATGACACTCGCCCCCAAAGTGAAATATGCCTCTGCGACACTCGGTATTTGCGGGGAACAGCGTATTGGAGTATAATCCTCCTGTTGCCTCCCCAATCCCCCAACGTTGGGGGGAAAATGCGAGTTCCCCCTTCTTCCAATCCCTGGGAAAAGGGAGTTAGGGGGATGAGGGCCATCGCTCCACCTTCGGAAAGGAAACCATGACCGACACGGAACATGCATTGTCCGCTGAGGGAAAACTGGTGGGGAAAAGTGACCTCACTAGCGGCAGCATACACCGCAACATCTGGACGCTGGCCATCCCCAACATCCTGGAAATGGCCACCCTGAGCGTGACTCAGATCGTGGATACCTACTGGGTGGGCAAGCTGGGCTCGGCGGCGCTGGCCGCGGTGACCATCAGCATGACCCTGCGTTGGGTGCTCAACAGCTTGGCCAATGGGCTGGGCATCGGCGGGATGGCGGTGGTGGCGCGGCGCATCGGGGCTCGCGACAGGGCAGAGGCCGACCACGCCGCCTGGCAGGCGGTGCTGCTGGCCATATTCGTCTCCATCGTGCTGGGCGTCCTGGGCACGCTGGTGGCCGAACCGGTCTTGCGCATCCTGGGGGCCGACGCCGAAGTGATCGCGCTGGGAGTGCCCTTTCTGCGCATCCTCTTCGGCGGTCTCTTCACCCTGGTCCTGATCTTCGTCATCAACTCCCTGCTGCGCGGCGCGGGCGAGGCCAGACTGGCGCTATGGGTGCTGGTGCTGAGCCAGGGCCTGACCATCGTGCTAGAGCCAACCCTCATCTTCGGATGGGGCCCCCTGCCAAGCTTGGGAGTGAATGGCTCCGCCTGGGCCGGCGTGCTGGGTTTCGGGGCAGGCGTACTGTTCCAGATGGCGGTGCTGCTGAGCGGTCGGGCCCGCATCTCAGTTAACCTCCGCCATCTACGCCCCGACTTGCCGCTGATGTGGCACATCGTCAAAATCGCCCTGCCCAGCACCGCTCAAATGACCCTGCGCTCTACCTCGCGGCTGACCATCCTGGCCATCGTCGGCCTGTACGGCACCTTTGCCACAGCGGGCTTCGGCGTGGCCAACCGCATCCTGCTCATCGCCCTCATCCCAGGCTTTGGCCTGGGCAACGCCGCCGCCACCTTGGTGGGGCAGAACTTGGGCGCGCTCCGACCCAGCCGCGCCGAGCGCAGCGCGTGGTGGGTATCAGCCTACAACATCAGCCTCTTGGCCACCTTCGCGGCCGTGTTCCTCGCCATCGCTCGCCCACTGATCACCACCTTCGACCCCACGCCGGAGGTGGTGGACCTCGGCACTGAATACCTGCGCATCGTAGCTCCCTCGCTCATCTTCAGCGCAGTGGGGGTGGTTCTGGCCCGCAGCTTTGATGGGGCCGGGAACACTGTGCCGGCCATGTTCGTCAACCTGCTGACGCTGTGGGGGCTGGAAGTGCCGCTGTCCTACGGCCTGTCCCAATGGACGAGGTTGGGCATCACCGGTGTGTGGGTCGGGCGAGCCCTCGCCAACGTGGCCAATGGTCTACTCTTCGCCTTCTGGTTCCGCCGAGGGCGATGGAAGAAAAGACAGGTATGACGTTTCACGTTTCACGTCTTCACGTCTTCACGTTTCACGCAGCCTTCACTTCCTCATGCTCAACCCAATTCGCCCCCGCTCGAGATCCACGCTGATCACTTTAACTTCCACCACGTCGCCCACGGAGACCACCTCCAGCGGGTTTTTCACATAGCGGTCGGCCATTTGCGAGACGTGCACCAGCCCATCGCGCTTGACCCCGATGTCCACGAAAGCGCCAAAGTCCACGACATTCCGCACACTGCCTTTCAGAATCATCCCCTCCCGCAGGTCTTCCATCTTGAGAACATCGCTTCGCAAGATGGGCTTGGGCAATTCGTCGCGGGGATCGCGGCCGGGCTTGATGAGGCTGTCAAAGATGTCCCTCAGCGTAGGCAGGCCCACCTCCAGAACATCAGCTAACTCGGCTAGATCGCTCTCGGCGCGAAAGGTTTTCACCCTCTGAGCCAGGTCCGGCTCATCGCCCTGCACGCCCATCAGGGTGAAGAGGTTCTCCACCACCGCATACGACTCCGGATGGATGAAAGTGTTGTCCAGCCGGTTCCCTCCATCAGAGATCTTCAGGAAACCCGCCGATTGCTCAAACGTCTTCTCCCCTATCCCCCTGACATCCTTCAACTCCTGGCGCGACTTGAACGGCCCATGTTCGTCCCGTCGCCTGACGATGGCCTTGGCCACCCGCTTGTTGATGCTCGAAACGTAACCCAACAGGGCTGGCGAAGCGGTGTTGAGGTCCACGCCCACATGGTTCACCGCCGACTCGACCACCGCGTCCAGACTCTCGGCCAGCTTCTTCTGATCCACGTCGTGCTGATAGAGGCCCACGCCGATGGAGCGAGGATCAATCTTGACCAGCTCGGCCAGGGGGTCTTGCAGGCGGCGGGCGATGGAGACCGCGCCGCGCATGGAGACGTCCATGTCGGGCAGCTCCTCCCTGGCCAGCGGGGAAGCGGAGTAGACCGACGCGCCGGCCTCGTTGACGATGACGTAGGCCCCTTGCCCGGCCTGGGCGATGACCTCGGCGGCCAGGGCCTCGGTTTCGCGGGAGGCGGTGCCGTTGCCGATGGCGATGACGTCCACCTCGCCCTTGACCACCAGATTCACCAGCAGCTCCCGGGCCTCGTCCCACTGCTTCTGCGGCGCGTGGGGATAGATGGTCGTGCCGCCCAGGAACTTGCCGGTCTCATCCACCAGGGCCACTTTGCAGCCGGTGCGGTAGCCCGGATCAATGCCCATCACGCATTTGCCCCGCAGCGGCGGCTGGAGCAGGAGATTGCGCAGGTTGGCGGCAAAGACCTGGATGGCGTGGTTGTCGGCCTCATCGGTAGAAGCGCCCCTCAGCCCCCGTTCGATGGAGGGGGCGATGAGCCGCTGATAGCCATCAGCGGCGGCCTCTCGCGCCTGGGCGGCAAACACCGATCGCCTGTTCTTCAGGTAGCGGCCCTCGACCTCGGCCACAATCCTGTCCACCGGCGCTTTCACGTTGACCTTGAGCACGCCCTCCTTCTCGCCACGGTTGATGGCCAGCAGGCGGTGAGGGGGGATGGCCCTGAGCGGTTCGGCGTATTCGTAGTACATCTCGTACTTGCCCTCCGGATCAAGCGAGGCATCGGACAGCCTGGAGATCAGCAGACCTTTCTCAAACGTACGCTCTCGCACCGACTTGCGCAGGTCGGCGTCTTCGGAGACGACCTCGGCCACGATGTCCCGCGCGCCGGCGTAGGCGTCCTCCACCGTGGGCACCTCTTCGCTCAGGTACTCCTGAGCGAACTCCTCCAGCGCCCCGGCAGCGATCTCCTGGGCCAGGATGAGCTTGGCCAGCGGCTCCAGTCCCCGCTCCCTGGCCACGGTAGCCCGCGTACGCCGCTTGGGCTTGTAGGGCAGGTAGAGGTCCTCCACCTCTTGCAGCACCAGGGCCGCCCGGATTTTGGCTTCCAGCTCCGGCGTCAGCTTGCCCTGCTCGGCGATGCTGTTCAGCACCGTCTCCTTGCGCTCCTCCAGATTGCGCAAGTATTTCAGTCGGGTCTGGATGTCCCTGATCTGCTCCTCATCCAGCCCGCCGCTGACCTCCTTGCGGTAGCGAGCGATGAAGGGCACCGTGTTGTCCTCGTCCAACAGTTGGACGGTGCGAGCGACTTGACCGCTTTCCAGGCCCAGTTCTTGGGCGATGGTGGTGATGATCAGATGATCGGTCATGGTTTCTCCTAGACCCTTCGGGTTTTAGAAATCCGAAGGGTCGTTGTTCATAGAATCATCGCCAGAGCCCACTATTCATCCTACCCAATGATCTAGTCCCCTTTTATGGGACAGCCTTCCCCTACAATAGCGGTTCCAGTTCTGACGCAAGTGCTCGCGGATGCCAGGCTGGGGGTTGTAACCGGGATAAAGCGTTCTGAATTTCTCTTCGGCAGCTTCCAACGACTCCGCCGGCAGTTCGTCAAGCCGGGCGGCCATGTACAGAAGGGCAATGGAGGGCGCCCTGGAGTCCCCTCGGTCGCAGTGAACCAGGACTTTCAAGCCCTTGTACAGAGCCTGATCTATGAAGTCCAAAGCCGCATCAATCATCTCTTTGGGAAAAAGCTCTGGGTCTCTGGCATCCACCATGTTGAGGATCAGGCGGTAGCCCCGGCGCGCCACCAGACGCTCGTGGTGCTTTTCAGGCGCTCTCCGACCACGGTACCCCAGCGCCTGCCTGTGGTACGGCTCCTTGCAAGCGTGGACTACGGCCCATCCCTCCTGCTCTGCCACGTTAAGCTCGTAGTCAATCTCATCACCGACAAACAAATTGGGATAGACTTCGATCATCGCTCAATCCTTCCGCGCCGATTTCGGATCCGGAAGCCCGCTAGGTCTAAGTTTACCACACTTTAGCCGATTTGTCACGAAGAGGAGAGGTCAAACCCGAAACGGCAGGCGCAGACGGCGCAGCAGGATGCCCAGCGGCCCGGCCGGTATCCGCCCCGGCGTCGCGTCCCCGTCATCGGCCTTGTTGCCGTAAACGCCGTAGTGCACGATTTCCGCCAGCCGCTTGCGGGGCGTCGGAGGCGGGTCCTCGGCCGGGAAGCCCACCGTCAGCAGTCCCACGATTTCCAGATGCCCCGGTATCTTGAGAATGCCGGCCACCGCCTTGCGGTTCAGGGCCCCGATCCAGCAGGTCCCCAGCCCCAGCGCTTCGGCCTGCAGCATGATCTGCGCCCCGGCCAGGCCGATGTCCTCGTGGAGGTACCTGCGATAGGCCGGATTCCTGGCGTCGCCGCACAGCACGATGAGCAGCGGGGCCTCCCCCACGTGCGCCCACTTGACGAAGTAGAAGGCAGCGTGCTGGGCTACCTGTCGGCGGATGGCCTCGTCGCGGACGACGATGAGCTCCCACGGCTGGCGATTGCTGGCCGAAGGCGCCCAGCGGCCCGCTTCCAGCAACTGCTCCACCATCTCATCGGGCGCCGGGTCGGGCCGGTAACGGCGGATGCTGCGCCGGGTTTTGAGCAGGTTCAAGAGCGATTGTGGAGAGGGGAGGTTTTCCTGTTCAGACATCTCGGTACTCCTAAAGCGTGTTGCGTGTTGCGTAGTGCGTGAGGTCAACGGAATGCGCAACACGCACTACGTTAGTGATTGCTCGTCTCGCGCTCCAGGATGCCGGTCGCGCAGCCGATGCCGCCGGCGGCCTTGAGGATCTCGTCCACCTCAACCGCATGGCAAGTGATGCCGGCATCCTCGTAGAACGCCTGGCTGTTGGGGTTGCCCGCCGCCATCAGGATCCGCCGTGGCCCCAGGGTCACGAAGTTGAGGGCCATCCCACGCACCGCTTCCTCTGTGTCTGGTATGAAGGCGACTGTATACCCGCGGGCCCGCAGCGCTTCCACGGCGGCGTAGGGCACGCGGCCCGGCCAGGCGATGGCCAAGTCTCGGTCGGCGAAGCGCAGCGTCCCCATCAGATGCATCGCGCCGTAGGGAAGCCCCACCTGGATGACTTCGACCCCCATCTCCCGCAGCAGGCCCGCCACCTGCGCCGCACCCTCGGCGTTGGTGCGCATGCCCGTCGTCACCAAAGCGGTCTGCGGATCAATCCACAGCGCGTCCGCTCCCTCAAACGTCCCTCTCCCTCGCACGCTGCGCAGAATGGGCACCCCCAGGTCGGCCAGCCGTCGGGCGACCCAACGCTCCTCGCCGGCCCGCACGGTGGAGGCCGGTCGCCCCAGGATGGCGCCTTCGGGCGTCATGAACATCAGGTCAGCCACGAACATCAGGTTGGGAGGCGGCGTCTCAGCCGGTTCGACGTAGTGCACCGTGACGCCCGCATCCCGATAGGCCTGGGCCAGATCGTCGTGCTGCTGTCGCGCCCGGTCGGCGTCCAGCGGGGCCAGCATTTGAGCCTGGTCCGGATCCGTTAGCTCATCCAGTTCTTGCCCCGGTCGATGCAGCAGCACCGCTTCGAGCGGCGACCACTCCGTGGCCACGCCGCACGTCCCCCAGACCCCTCCGATCTCCTGGCGCAAGGAGGCCGTGCGCGGCGACCAGCCCGCGCCGCCGTAGGCGGCGGTTTTAAGGATGTCGGTCATGATTTCCCCTCGTTTGTTGGTTGATCCCGGCCCGCGATTTCTACCTGCGCTTGATTGAACAGCCTATGCCAGAGTTCTGCCACCTCTGTTCCCAGCTTGGCCGCTCGTGTTGCGATATAGAGCAGATCCAGTTCCTCGTCGCTCAATCCGCTGAGGATGAAAACCAACATCTCGCGGATATCGGACGGATGCTTGGCTGAACGACCCTCCTGCCAGGCCATGAGCTTGCCCAGGATGATGTCCTCGGAGCGAGCACACCAGGCCTCGAATTCGTTTCCACTCTCATCCTGGAAGGTCCGCCGGGTGCGCCGTGCAAACGCTTCGCGATAGCCTGGACTGCCGGACAGGGGGACAAGATCAGCCTTGACCCCCTGGTTCATATCAATGATGTTGAACATGATCCCCAGGTGCGTGGAATTGCGCATTTGCTCTGGGTCGGCGTAATAGCGCGGCGGGGGAAAGCGA
>CAZEBW010000129.1:0-7051 GCA_964510205.1 uncultured Anaerolineae bacterium | reverse complement strand
GCGGGGCGCGGGCGGGGGGCGAAACGCCAGGCAACAAAGAGAAAATAGTCCAAAGCAATCAAGATAAAAGCGTGGGCGAACGGGGTGTCCGTCTTACCGAAGGTGGGTTTCGCGATGTTTTCAGGGTGTTTTCAGAAGAGATAGCAAGAGAAAGTTGACAATTATATGGGGTATGGGATATAATAGGGGTGGGTGGATGATGCAGCCAGCTTGAAACACTCAGCGTTCTGACACCTGTATGGGAAGAGGCCAACATGAGATCCGTTGACACCCCAACCTATAGCAGCATGCTCTCGGGCAAGGGCGCATTGCTCGATGAAACGCTGGCTGTCTTGCAAAAGATTGATCGTGGTCATAGCCTTGATCAGGTCAGGGCGATGGTCATGGATCACGACCTGCTGGGCAAGATGACCATGAGTACCCGAGAGTCTGTGTGGGATCACGTCCATGCTCGATACCTGACCAATGGTGACCATGCACGCCTCTTAGCCCGCATGGTAGTGCACGCACCCGACCGCCAGACGGAAAGGCTGGTGCTGTTTTACGAACCATGCCGGTCATCGCCCATACTCCGTGATACGACGATCTACTGCGTCTATCCTCACTACGCTGCTGGCTACAGCAGCATTGACAAAGCCGACATCCAAGGCTATTCCGACGGCATCGCAGCGGAGCATCCGGAGTTGACAGCGTGGCCCCCTCAGACCGGGGGCAAGGTGGTCAGCAACATCCTGACGATCTTACGCGACTTCGGCCTGCTGGAAGGATCACAGCGCAAGTAACTCTCCCGTTTGTATTTGCCTCTCCCAACCTTCATCTACGTCCTCTATCACCTCGCTGAGGACGGCCTGACGACTCCTCAGGAGATCCTTGATAACGGGTGAAAACCAGACAATGGGAGGGATAGTCGTGATGAAAGAGAAACTGCTTGAGGATATGTCGTCGGACGAGTTCGAGCAAGTGCTGGATGATTTCATTATGCGCGAGCAGACCGAGGTCTCTGTATCCACTTTTTTCCAGGCGCTGGCGCTCATTGATCGGGAGAAACAAGAGACTGCCAGAATGATTCGCCTACAGACTCGCATTGTAGATGGCAAGCTCGTCGTCTCTCCACCAGAATCGGAGATTGCTATCGCAGTGGAGGGAAACAAAATCATGCTGGAGGACGGTCGCCGCATCTTGCTAGAACTCGTGCCTGGCCGGGTAGCCGTATGACCACCATGAACCGCCAAGCCAAATCCGCCATCAAATCCCACGTTCTCACCTTGCGCCACAAGCTGGAGGACGACATCGCCATCCAACTGAAGCGCTATGGCTTCGCCGGAGAGCGCTGGCTGCCTCTGGAGCGGCTGCCCCACATTGAGTGGGACGACCAGGCAGCGAGTGACCACTACCGGCTGAAGGCCGCCCTAGAGCAGCAACTCCGACGCATGGGGGTGAATACGAAGAAAGCGAAGCCCCAACAGCGGGCCGAGGCGGTGTACTGGTTCGTGCGCGAAATCGCCTTCACTCACCTCAACCGCCTGGTGGCCCTCAAGTGCCTGGAGGTGCGCGACCTCATCCCTGAGGTCATCACCACCCGCGAGGCCTACGGCGGCCGCTCCCGCGCTCACTACGATTACCGCAACGCCCACCCCGACCAGGCTCGCCGGCCCGACGACGCCCTTCCCGCTGCCATCCGCCACGTCTGCCAGCGGGTGTACGCCGAGTTCAAGTTCCTCTTCGACGTCGGCGATCCAGCGGTAGGCCGCCATCCCCCAGCCAACTCCATCCTCTGGCCCAGCTACCCCGTCCTCAATCGGCAATCGAAAATCGCCCTCGACCCTGATTCGCCCATCAACAACGCCCTCATCCACCGTGACTACACCAGCCTGGGCGCCGTCCACGTGCAACTGCGCGACAACGTCGCTTCATCAACAACTGTGTACGAAGCGGTCGCTTCGCTTACAGTGCGGGTGAGCAACCCAGGCGGCTTCGTGGAAGGGGTTGGGCCTGATAATCTGCTGGTCACCGAGCCGCGCCCGCGCAACCCGCGCCTGGCCGACGCCTTCAAGCGGGCCGGCCTGGTTGAGCGCACCGGCCGGGGCGTGGAGACCATCTACCGAGGGCAGCTGCGCAACGGTCGGCAACCGCCGGATTACACGCTGAGCACCGCCGCGAGTGTGAGCGTCATCTTGCCCAGCGGTCCGGCCGATCTGGACTTTGTGCTGCTGGCCGTGCAAGGGGGCCGACGGCTGGGGCGGGCGCTGGAGGTGGTCGAACTACTTGCCTTGTGGCAGGCCCGGCGAGAAGACACGACAACCGCCCAGGTCCTGGCTCCTGTGCTACAGCGCAGTGCAGCCCACGCTGCCGCCGTGCTGGCGGGGCTGGCGCAGGCTGGGCTATTGCAGGCCGAACAGGACCTCTACCGTCTGGCGCCGGAATTGCTGCGGGAGGCTGGTCTCGAACCTGCGCTGGCCTCTCTCGAGGATGCCATCCTGGCCCACGTGCGGGCGCATGGACGCATTACCCGCCGCGAAGTGATGGCGCTGTGTCAGATCAACGAACGTCAGGCTACCTATTTGTTGCGAAAGCTCACTGACCGGGGAGAGCTGAAACAGCAGGGAAGTGGACGTGGAACCATATACACCGAACCTGAAACAGGCAAAACAGACAAATAAACGAACATTGTCCGATTCTTTGTCCGTTTTCAGAGTTATGTTTCTCGTATGCCACTTACGAAACATCGTTTAGAGAAACATAACCTGATGACCTGATTGGTCAGTGGTTATGAACCAACGGCAACGGCGTATCCTGGCCTATGCACGCCAGCACGGCAATAGCTTTACCAACCAGGTCTACCAAAAGGTGAGCGAGGTGGGAATATGTAGCACCCCCAACGCATTCGTTAACATATCAAGCGTTAACATATGTCGAGAGTTGGATCTGGACGAATCGCATTCATAGGCGACCCAGTCGGGGAGGAGTCACTGAAAGTGTCTCGAACAACAGCCAGTGAGAGAATCTAGAGGTATTCTGGCATCGTTTCAAATCGCCGAGATAGAAGCTTTACACTTTTCGAGCAGAGTATCCGTCCAGATGAACACTGAAAGTCGTTTTCTGGCTGTTTCTCTGCACTTTCGCGCTTTCTTTGACGCCAGAGCCTCGGAAAAGTGTAAACCGATCTCCTGCCATTTCCAGGTCAAATGAAACGATGCCAGATGTTGGAAACGTTGGAGCAGGGTTCAAAATGCCTCAGACACTTGACGATTTGACCAACGAGGAGTTCGACCAATTGATCGAGCAGTATATTGAGCGATCCGCTGAGTGGGATGGTGCATTACCCCTGGATACCATGCTGGAAACGTGGGCCGAAATCGAGCGGCGCAAACAGCCGCCCTCCCTCACCTGCGGGCCGAACTGGATGCCCTCTATGCCCACCTCTACGGCCTCACCCGCGACGAACTGTCAAAAAAACCCTGGACACCTTCCCCACCGTGCGGCGGAAGGGTGAGGCGCGGTGGGGGGAGTATCGGCTGACCGTTCAAATTCCAAAAAACGAAGGGGTAAATCATGACCAAGAATGATACAGCCTGGTCAAGCCCCAGACAGCTACGTTTCGCAGCGTCAACGGAGACGTGATCCGCGAGCGGCTGACGGCAGACCGGCGGTTGCGCTGTACAGATACCAGCCAGGCCAGTGCCTTTTGGGTCTTCCATGGCCATCCGTCGGTTGAAGACCAGTATAGTTCCCTGTGCTTCGGCGATCTCGAACTCAAGAACAATCGTACCCTGCTGGTCACCGCAATGAGCGACCTGCGAATGCAGACGCTGCTGGCCTTGCTGCAAGAGATCGCTGGCGACTGTCTGACTGAGCCACGCATGAGCCAGGATCCGATGTTGGTGATTGACAAGGAGACAGGCAAGATGAAGCGCATTAGAGAATCAAGACCTCAGCCATCGAAGCGGCGATCCAGACGGTGCAGTGGTATCCCCGCGCTATGGCCGCCGAAACCCTGAAAGCCATCGCCCAGCATTACCCGGAAACCTATGAGCGGGTGACAGCCACGATGCTGGCCCTGCTGCCCGACCCGGCGATTGATTTCTCCGGCTACGAGAGCTACGAGCAGGTGAAAGCCGAACTGGACGATCCCCAGGTCTGGGAGTCGCTGGTCAGTGACCTGTGTGACCTGCAAGACCCTCAGGCCTACGACCTGATCGCCAGCATGTTTGACCGGGGCCTGATCTCACCCATCTGGATGGGGCGTGAAGACTTTGAGGAGGCGTATGCCCGACCCGCCCGTCCGCCGCGCATTGATCCTGAGAAGGACCTGCTGACGATGTACCGGAAGCGACAGCCACGGGAGATGCGCCGGCCGACATCACGGCCCCGTTCGGTTGCGAGACAGTCACGCGGTACCCAGCCGGTGCGGGTGAAGAAAATCGGCCGCAACGCCCCCTGCCCCTGTGGCAGCGGCAAGAAATACAAGCATTGTCACGGCCGACGTGGGGCGCCGCCCCCGCCGGCGTGAGCCGCGCTGAGCGTAGTAGAGGTGAGGTGGTTGCGTTCTGGTCAAGGCGAGAGTGATGCCTATCGTTAGTCAGCGGCTGCTCTTTGCCTTCTTGCACAATCTGTGCTATCATTATCCTATGGAAAGGGTATAATGATGACACAAAAACGAACACTCGGTCCAACTGAGACCCGCCTGCTCAATCGGCTGGCCGCCGCTGGCCATGTCGTTTTTTCCACTGCTCAGGCACGCACGGCTTTGGGCAATGGGGGCCAGGACATCAACAAGCTGCTCTATCACCTGACCCGCAAGCGCTGGCTGCTCCGTCTGGAAAAGGGCAAGTACCTCATCCTGCCTCTGGAAGCAGGGATGGAAGGACTCTATAGCACGCACGAGTTCGTCATCGCTGCCCACCTGGTGCAGCCCTACGCCATCGCCTACGCCTCGGCTCTCTCCTTCCACGCCCTTTCTGACCTGCTGTCCCACACCGTCTTCGTGGCCACTACCCGTCGCAAAGCCGAAGTCACTGTCGAGGAATTGGGGCTGCGTTTCCGCTTTATCACCCTCACCCCCCGCAAGTTCTTCGGCATCCAGACGGTGACCATCGAGGATCAGTCAGTGCGGATCACCACCCCATCTAAGACGCTGGTGGACGGGCTCGACCACCCTGATCTGTGCGGTGGTATCGTCGAATTGGCCAAGGGATTGGAACGTTACTCGGCGGGTGATGCAAACTGGGCTCAACTGACCGCCGATGCCCAGCGGTTGGGCAATCGCACGGTGTTTAAGCGACTGGGGTACCTGGTCGAGGTGTTGGGGCTAGAGGTCGGAGAGTGGATAGACCGCTGGCGAGCTGAGATTTCGCCGGGCGAGACGTTGCTCGACCCACGCTACGGGCGTCGTGGCTCCTATCACTCTGAGTGGAACCTGCGTCTGAATGTGGACGAGGAACGACTGCTTGAATGGCGGAAGCATTGATGATCACCCGGCGAGAACTTCGGCAGCAGGCCATGCGCCAGGGGGTGGCCCTGGGTGCGCTGGAAGCGGAGGGGGCCTGCGACAACCTCATCGGCGGCGACGTCACTGGTATCGGCAACGTGATTAGTGCTAATGGATACAAGGGCGATCGCCTCTAAGCTCTTGTCGTGGCCAGGAGTGGGGAAGAAAGAAATGCCAAAAGATAAAACACGTGAAGTGCTCACTGAAGAAGAAAGACTCGTGGCTGAACTAGGCTTGCTGGGCATCCGCTATCTGTCGCGTCAGTCCTCTTACCAGGCCAGCCAAGTGCGCTCCCCGGAGATACTCCTGGCCGACCTGGTACGGCAACCCAGTGCCCGCGTCCGTGCAGCCGTGATTGCCGTCCTGCTATCTCACCCTGAGTATGCAGAAGCCGTGCCTGCTGCGTTGGAGCGACTTTCATCTCAGGATCGCTTAACCCTGCAGTCCCTCTATACGGCAGCCATGCTTCTCCAACGGGAGTACGCCGACCGTCTGCGGCTTCTTGTAGGAGAGCGCTGGCTATGGCTGCCCGATTTCCTATCGAAAGAACTGGGCTTGCCCACCGAGGGCCCGCCCCGCGAGAGGCTGAGGCTGTTGGAGCGTGAACTGCGACACCGAACACGGGCGGTGGTGAACTGGACGGGCACGTACGAACAGGTAGTGCAAAAACTGATACGTGACTGGGAAAGGGGAATTCAATGGAGCCAGTAACGCTGGCTACTTTGGAAACATTTCTTCGACGCTTGGGTGAACGCTTCACAGGCGCTGGCGATCTCTATTTGCTGGGAGGCAGTGCGCTATGCTTGCTGGGAAATCCGCGCACTACGGTGGATGTTGACTATACTTTCGAGACGGATGCGGACTCGGCTGAGCAATTTGAGGTGGCTGTCGCCGAGTTGGCCTCCGAAATGCACCTCCATGTAGACGCGGTGCCGATAGCCTAATTTGTTCCCCTGCCCCCGCAAGCTTATGAACGGCGACGATTGATCGGCCGCTACGGCGAACTGGCTGTGTATGTATTTGATCCCTACACCATCGCATTGAGCAAGATTGCCCGCGGATTCGAAGCCGACCTGGAGGATGTAATGTTCATGCTACACCAGGACTTGATCGAGTTTGGAGAACTGGAGCGTCACTTCTACACCATCTTGCCCGAGGCACCCAAAGCTGACATCATTCCCAGCGAGTTCCGCGACTATTTTGATGAGGTTCGTCGCAGACTTGGAGAGACCGACTGAATGCCCACCTCAACCCACATCATCCCCTCCGGCGGCCTGATCAGCGCCGCCTTCATAGAGAACGTCCGCGAACTCAGCACCCGCCAGCGCGGGGTCGAGCCTGAGTCGTTCGCCCTGCCCTGGGCGGAGGCTCCCAAAAGCCCCGCCGTGCTGGAGGAGGACATCACCTTCCCCATCGTGCGGCGGAAGGATGAGGAGCGGTGGGGGGAGTATCGGACGAAGCGATTAGCAATGCGGAGGCAATCGAACAAGGAGACACTATGGCTGAAAACAACAACGGGCACATGGGACCAGAGCGGGTCACTGTACGAGCCGAGGTCGTGGA
>CAZEBW010000128.1:0-7165 GCA_964510205.1 uncultured Anaerolineae bacterium | reverse complement strand
CTGTCGCTCAAACCTCGCTCTCTATTCCGTTTGTAATGTGCGAAAAACAGGCTAAAGGTTTCAGAAACCTTTAGGGTCTGCCATCTGACGGCGCCGGATGAGCGAGATGAACGCTTCCTCCATGCGCGGGCTGGTGCGGCGCACGTCCAGCATCTCGATGTCCTGAGCCGCCAGCGCAGCTCGCGCCTGGGCCATCACCTGGTCGGCGTCTCGGGCAAAGATGCGCAACTGGTCGCCGAAGGTCTGCATCTCCAAGACGCCTTCCAGACCCGCCAGCGCCTCCCGCGCCCGCCGCACATGGGAGGGCCACAGGGCGATTAGCTCGCCCTCGGTCATGGCCTTCACCCGCTCCGGCGTGTCGCAGACGATCATCCGCCCTTCGTACATCAGCCCCACCCGCGAGCAGCGCTCGGCCTCGTCCATGTACGGCGTGCTGACCAGGAGGGTGACGCCCTGCAGGTGCAGCTCGGTCAGGATGTCCCAAAACTCGCGGCGGGAGACCGGATCCACGCCCGTGGTCGGCTCGTCCAGGAAGATGATCTCCGGCGTGTGGATGAGGGTACAGGCCAGGGCCAGCTTCTTCTGCATTCCGCCGGAGAGATGCGCCGCCCGCCGGTGGCGGAACTCGGTCAGGCGGGCGAAGTGCAGCAGCCGCTCGATCCGCTCGATCCGCTCTCTCCGCACTTCGAACACGTCGGCGAAGAAGTTGAGGTTCTCCCACACGGAGAGGTCGCCGTAGAGGTTAAACCGCTGCGCCATGTAGCCGATACGCTGCTTGATGGGCTCGGGCTGCTGCACCGTATCGTAGCCGAAGACTCTGGCCCGGCCATCGGTGGGATTCATGATGGCTACCAACAGGCGAATGGTGGTGGTCTTGCCGGCCCCGTCGGGACCCACCAGGCCGAAGATCTCGCCCTGCTGCACGCTCAGGTTCAGCCCGTCCACGGCGACGACGTCTTTGAAACTCTTGGTCAGGTTCTCGGTCTCAATGACACGATGGTTCTGTTGGCCTTTGTCAGTCGGCGCCATTGCTCTCTGCTCCCAAGCCGTGCAGCACCAGCGCCCCGGCGGCGTCCATGACCTCGTTCCAGTCGTGGGTCCACAAACCGGTGCTCAGCGCCATCATGATCCCGTCAAAGAGGGTCAAGATCACCAGCGCCGTCGCCTGCGGAGAAGCCACGTCGAACTCGCCGCTGGCCACGCCCTCTTCGACGATGCGGGCCACCATGTCCACGTAGGGCTGGTAAAGCTCGCGGGTCAGACGCTCCACGTCCTCGTCGTGGCGGGTCAGCGCCCAGGCCTCCATCATCATGCCGAAAAAGGGGACCATCTCCTCAAACTCAATGCGAATAAGCGCCAGGCTGGCCAGCAGCTTTTCCGTGGCGCTGGCCTCCTCGTTGGCCACGATGATTTCCCACGTCTGGCCGAACTGACCCATCACCTCTTGAAACAGGGAGAGGAACAGGTCTTTCTTGCTGTCGAAGTACCAATAGAGCGACCCCTTGCTCAGGCCGCTCTCGGCTACGATGTCGTCCATCGTTGTGCGGTGATAGCCCTGGCGACCGAAGCAGGCCAGCGCGGCTTCGTAGATTTGCGCCTTGCGCTCCTCCGAAACGTCCGGTCTAGGCGTCATTCAGCCTCCCGTTATCCCTTGATCCGCCGCAGCACCCACAGCATGACCGCCGCCAGCCCGATGGCGTCGCCGGCGCTCAGAAGCAGGGCCAACGCCCCTGTCAGGCCAATGGCGGGCGAGACAACTCGAAAGGCCACCAGCGCCCAGACGATGGCTGCCACCGTGCCCACCGCGATGTCCACCGCCACACCGTAGGGCGGCTCGCTGTTGAAAGCCATCGGCAGCAGCCAGGTCACTAGAACGCTGCCCACGATCGTAATCAGCAACAGGACAACCGTCATTTCACCCTCCTTTTTCCTATCTCCTTCGAAAGCCAGTCTATAAACTGACTGGTCAGTCTAGTAAATTATACCAAAAAAACGGGCAGTTGTCAAGACTTTTCATATTCAAATGCCCATCTGTCTTGGCTTTCAGAGTAAAGGTACGGACTCAGAAAGCCGGCCAGGGCATCGGCCCCTGACGTGGCGCCCGAGGACAGGATGCGCCTGGCTGCCCGCTGTATTCCTATGGCTTCTCCCCCGCTTTCATTCTCATTCCTTGCTAGTTCGGCCAGCAATTCGTGCCAAGCCTCTCCGAACAGACCCTGCTGGGCGCTGTGCAGGAAGGCCCTGCTGAGGAACGTGGTCCTGCCCTCCGCCGCTTCGAGGAGGGTGGAACAAGCCTCGTGGGGCGACAATCCGCTGTGGCCCAACAGAGCCGGCCAGAGCCGAAGCCCGGCCATCAGCCCCACCAGATAATCATCCCCAGCCGGCGTCAAGCCCGGCCCCAGACCGGCCAGCCGCGCCGCGCTTTCGCGGATGCCCGACCGCTCGCCATCTTGCAGCGACTGCATCAGCCCTTCGATCCCCGCTCGCGCCGTCGTCAAGAAGGCCCGCTCCTGTGGCGAAGCCGTTTCCACTTCCAAGCGAATCCCGTCCTCACGCATCGCGAGCCTTTTCTGTTTCAGAACTAGACTAAGTACGCCCCTGGCGAAGTCACTAGCCAGGCCTTCCGCCCGTGATAGCCAGTCGCACAGCGCAGCCAAGTTGCGCCCCACATCCCTCTGCCGAGTCGCCAAACACTCCCAATCCACTTCGGGATTCCACAGACGAGCTCCGTCTAGCAGGACAAGCAGCGAATCGCCCAAAAGGAGTTGGGGGGCGGAAAAGACCGCTGGCGAGCCAGGCTTCACCTGCTTCAGAACCCCGGTCTCCTCGATCACAATGTTCAGCGGGCCGTTGCCGATCGCTGGGCCAACCAGAGCTACGATCTCCCTCTCGGAGATCGCCAGGTTGCAGGCCCGGCCGTGATTGGCCAGCACCCGACCTATCAGGCGCTCTCCATTTATCCTGTCGAAAACCGGTCGGCTGATTGACAGCGCCTTCACACGGTGTTTGCGCATCTTGGCACTCCGTCAGGGAAACTGAATACATGGTCCTATGGAGGAGGGGATCGGGGGGGAGTCGGAATGGGCGTGGGGCAAGATGAGGCTCATCCGACGTTCGGGGGGAGCGTCCCAGCGGACTGTCGCCCGCTGGGAGCGTGGGGTTTGGATCTACCGAGCTCGGTCGAGGAAGAGCTTAAAGGGTAGCAGGAGCGACGATTACTTGCCCGCCGTGAGCACAACTGATGAGATGTGATGCGTGAAACGTGAAGCAGGACATACCTCACGTTTCACGTTTCACGTTTGACGTTTCACCCTTCCGGCTCTCAGCCCGCCTCCGCCGGCTCAGTCTCCTCAAGCGACGCTAATTCGACCACCTCTTCGCACATGGCACACTTGGCCCGTCCCTTGCCGGCCTCAGTTAAAAGGCCGCCGCAGTGGGGGCAAGATTGGGGCAAAGGGCGTTTCCAGGTGGCGAACTCGCACTCAGGGTAGTTGGAGCAGCCATAAAAGGTCCGATTCCTGCGGGTTCGTTTCTCCACCAGGTCGCCGCCGCACTCCGGACAGGCCACGCCGGTCTTGATCTGGTAGGACTTGGTATTGCGGCAGTCGGGGTAATTGCTGCAGGCGATGAACTTGCCGTAGCGGCCGAACTTGACGACCATGGGATGCCCACACTTCTCGCACACCTCACCAGTCAGTTCCGGGCCGAGGTCTACTTTTTCCATGGTGCGTTCAGCTCGTTTAACCGCCTTCTCAAAGGGGTCGTAGAATTCTCGCAAAATCGGCACCCACTCCCGTTCCCCTGAGGCGATTAGGTCCAGATCCTCCTCCATACGAGCGGTGAAATCTACGTTGATGATGTCTGGGAAATGCTTCACCAAGATGTCGTTGACGATAAAGCCCAACTCCGTAGGATACAGGCGTTTGTTCTCGCGATCCACGTAACCTCGCGTTTGGATGATGGAGATGATCGGTGCGTAGGTGCTGGGCCGGCCGATGCCGTACTCCTCCAGGGTCCTGACCAAGGTGGCCTCGCTGTAGCGCGGCGGTGGCTTGGTGAAGTGCTGCTCGGGCAAGAGCCGCAGCAGATCCAAAATCTCGCCTTGGGAGAGCGGCGGCAGAATCCTGCCCTCACCCTCCTCAGGAACCTCGTCCTCGTCTTTAGCCTCCTCGTAAACGATCAGGAAACCCATGAAGCGAACTTTCGACCCCGTGGCGCGGAAGAGATAATCTGGCTCACGGCCGATCGCTGCTAGCTGATCGCCAGGGATTGACGTTTGCTCACCATCAGCCATCTGCAATTCGCCATCCGCCACGACGTCCACGGAAATCGTATCGTAGATAGCCGAGGACATCTGGCTGGCCAGAAAGCGCTTCCAGATGAGATCGTACAGGCGGTACTGGTCGCGCGAGAGGTGCTTTTTGATGGCCTTAGGCTCGCGATTCACCGACGTGGGTCGAATGGCTTCGTGGGCCTCTTGCGCACTCTTGGCTTTGGTTTTGTAGGTGCGGGGTTTGGACGGCCTGTATTTGGCGCCAAATCTCTCGGCGATATAGGCGCGGGCTTCCTCTTGCGCAGCGTCAGCTACGTTGACGCTGTCCGTGCGCATGTAGGTGATCAGACCCACCGAGCCCTCGTCGCCGATTTCTACGCCGGCATAGAGCTGCTGGGCAACGGCCATGGTGCGCTTGGCGCTGAAGCCCAAAGCGCGAGAAGCCTCCTGCTGCATGGTGCTGGTGGTGTAAGGGGGCGAGGGGTTGCGCCGCCGCGTGCCCTTGCGCACCTCGGTTACGACGTAGGTCGCCTCCTCCAGATCATCTACAATCTTCTCAACATCCTCCTCGCTCTTGAGGTCTACCTCCTCGCCGCGAATGCGGTGCAGCTTGGCGGTGAAACTGCGGCGCTCCTTCTCCCGTTTGGCCAGCTCGGCATCAATGGACCAGTATTCCACCGGCACAAAGGCCTCGATCTCCCGCTCTCGCTCCACGACCAGCCGCAGGGCCACCGATTGCACCCGTCCGGCCGTGGTGCGGTTGCGGACATTCTCCCAGAGAAGGGGGCTGATTTTGTAGCCCACCAATCGGTCCAGAATACGCCGGGCCTGCCGGGCGTTGACCAGCTCCATGTCTATCTCTTGTGGATGAGAGAACGCTTGGTCAATGGCAGGGCGAGTGATCTCGTGGAAAACCACCCGTCGGGCCTGGTCTTTAGTGATTCCAGTGGCCTTCATGAGATGCCAGGCAATCGCTTCTCCCTCGCGGTCGGGGTCTGTAGCCAAGTACACCTCGCCGGCCCTCTTGACCTCCTCTCGCAGTTCCTTGACCACGTCCCTTTTCTCATTGGGCACGCGGTAACGAGGCTCGAAGTCGTTCTCCACGTCCACGCTGAGGCGCGACCTGAGCAGATCGCGCACGTGGCCGATGGAAGCCTTGACCCGATAGGGTTTGCCCAGGAACCTGCCGACGGTGCGGGCCTTGGCTGGCGATTCCACGATGACCAACTTGCCGTCGCGTTTAGGCGGCTTGGGCTTGGGAATGTCCGCGTGGGCAGGGGTTTCGCCCATGCGGAACATATTGGCCCCGCAGACGGGGCATTTCCCCCGCGTCCCCGGCTGGCCTCTCTTGGTGTACACCGGCTGTGGATCTTTCATCTTCCGCTTTTTCTTGCAACTCATACAATAAGCAATCATCGAGTTATCGGTCATAATCTCCTCTGAAATCTCTATTCGAACACGCCAAAGTTAAGGCTCTATCCAGTTCAATGGCCAAGATTCCAAATCTACACCTCTCGTCTTACAAAAGTCTCTATGGCCGCCAAGAAGGCCTCGAGATCCCCCAAGTTTTCCCGGGCATACCCCAATACTCTAGTCGAATCTACTTCCCAATAACGATGGACCAACAAGTTGCGAAAGCGTACCATCTTCACAAGGTCACTTGTCAGCTCATCGTCCACTATCCCCAAGTCTCGTAGCCCTTCGAAGCACTCCGCATGGCTGGAGGGGGACTTGCGAGCAGTTTTGGCCAGAATATGTGTACATAGGGAGGCCGTGGCTTCAATGGCAATGAGCAACAAGTGCTCCACCGTATAGAGGTTGCGTTCGTCGGCGAAGAATTCCTTATCCGGCAGAGCAGCGTAGTGACGGATCTTCTGCAAATTCTCCCGAACTTCCCGTGCCCGCTCTTTGACACGCTCGATATCTATCCCGGTCATCATCGGAGTACCTCCAATAAATAACGACGTCCCAGATAGGCGAAATCCATGTACTCAATACTCACTTGTTCAATGAAATCGGTCAGTTTGTCCTCATCACGCACCAGCAACACCTCCCCTTGCAGAACACTGTGCTGAAAACCCAGAGGAGCGCCATTGAGGACGTGTACGTCCACGAGGAAACCAAGAGCTCGAGTCAGCTTCACTGACAGATTCATTTCGTAATCGAAGGTATCGGTAACCCCAGCAAAAGCTGGATCCAGATAGACCGCCACATCTACATCTCGAAAGGGGAGTCCCTCGGCAAAAGAGCCGTGCAGGTAGGCGAAAACGATCTCCGCCCTCGCTTCCAGCGCCTCCCGTATTCGGTAACGCAGCACTTCGTTGGTGTCAGCTTCCGTGATCACCTTGGCAAACTCGTCCACAATTCCATTCCTTCTCTCTCAATGCTGCGATATAGCGGCGCCCTGTATCGGCGATGCCACTCGTAATTCTCCCTGCTCATGATCAGTGAGGAAATAACAACGTCGTATTTAAGCATCAAATCCATCTCAAGGGCAACAAGGTCATCCCGGATATGCCCGTTCTTTCCCTTGATCACGACCAGCACATCAACATCCGATTCCTCATCGAAATCGCCACGCACTTTTGAACCAAAGAGACTAACGAGCACTACCTCACTTCCGTGCTGCTCACGCAACTTGGTCAGAAACTCCTTTAACGCCGCTTGCTCATGATCGGCAAGATATTCTAATACTTCCTTGTCCACTTCTCAACTCCTCATTGGTACTACACGAGACTTTAATGAGGCACATTAGACTTCCGAAGTCTTCGTACCGTTTTTGACGGTGTGCCTTCTTCACTGTAAGGTCTGTAGTGACCCCCTAGAATTGGACAACCACGCTAGTTCAAGTAGAATTAGTCCAAGAAAGGGGAAGCACTATGTCAAAGCGTC
>CAZEBW010000127.1:0-7274 GCA_964510205.1 uncultured Anaerolineae bacterium | reverse complement strand
CCTGGCCCCTCTCGCGATGGGGCACTACTACACAGAACTTTCACGGCGCACGATCAAGCACATCAATGTCCAGTAGTTGGCCAGCTTGGGTAATGAGCTCCGTTACTGCGATGTCCTCAGGTGAAGGGGTGGGGTCGCCGCTTGGATGGTTGTGGATTACGATTAAGGCTGCGCAATTTTGCTTGATTGCTTCTCGAAACAGCTCACCGACACGGATGACAGACGTGTTCAAGCTCCCAATGTACATAGTGGGGGTGTCCAAGACGTAGTTCTTGCTGTCCAGCAAAATGAGACGCATGTGCTCTTGTTCCAGCATGCCCATTTCTATCATCATTAAGTTAGCTGCGTCGCTCGGTGACTTAACCTGGAGGCGTTCCTCAGGTGAGGCGATAAGTAGTCTTCGCCCTAGTTCCAGCGCCGCCTTGAGTTGAGCTGCTTTGGCGACGCCTATCCCTTTTTCCCCACAAAGCTCGCCGAAGCCGGCTCGAGCCAGACCCATTAGGCCGCCGAATTTGGCTAGTAGCCGTGCAGCCAAGTTGAGGACATTCTCCCCGCCCACTCCAGTGCGCAATGTGATGGCTAGAAGTTCAGCGTTGGAGAGAGAACCAGCTCCGTATTTCTTCAGTCTCTCTCGGGGACGTTCTCCTACGGGCAAGTCTTTGATTGTGGGATGGTACTCGAGTGCGGTTGTATTCATGATTCGACTCCTCTCCTTTTTTGCGATATCTCTATGGCAGAACTATAACCGAGATTTTCGCGCTTGTCAAGGGGAGGCAGGGTCTCTGCCAGGGCTTGATCAGAGACCACGTATTCTTTTTAGAACTAAATGATTTATATTGATTTAAGTGATTTCAATATATTTCTAGTTATTCTGTGCAATATTATACCATATTTTCTGCGATATGTCAAGGCCCAATTTTACTATGTCAAGTTATATTATTACTATGTTAAGCTAATGATTTGTTTTTGTTGCATTGCCCAAAGCAGATGTTTTTTGCCAAAGAAGGCTAGGTGTATTATACTTATTTGGGAAAGGGAAAGTGGGGAAGATGTCTGTGTACGATGTGATCGTTGTTGGAGCAGGGCACGCCGGCTGCGAGGCAGCCCTGGCAGCAGCACGGATGGGCTGCCGGACGTTGCTAGTGACGATGAATCTTGATCTTATTGCCACCATGCCTTGTAATGCTGGTGTGGGTGGGCCTGCTAAAGGGCACCTGGTTAGCGAAATTGATGCCCTGGGCGGCGAGATGGCTCATAACCTCGACAGGACTTTCGTCCAAATCCGCATGCTCAACCTTTCAAAGGGGCCGGCCGTGCGCGCGCCTCGCGCTCAAGCCGACAAGAGACTCTATTCCTTGGCTATGAAGGAAGCCCTGGAGATGGTTCCGACTCTCGATCTCAAACAGGGCTTGGCTGAAGAGTTGCTAGTAGAGGGTGGTCGGGTCAAAGGTGTGGCCACTAACATGGGTGTCAAGTGGCAGGGTCAGACGGTGATTCTCACCACGGGTACGTTTCTAGGAGCCAGGATCATGACTGGCAAAGATGCTTTCGCTGCTGGACGGGCTGGTGAGTTCCCGTCGGCCGGTCTCTCTATCTCGCTGCGAAAGGCCGGCTTCACTTTGGGTCGCCTGCAGACCAATACGCCTCCTCGCATCAACGCCCGTACCATAGACTTCTCTCAAACTATCCCGCAATTGGGCAGTGAAACCCCGCTCTATTTCAGCCTCCGGCAGCCAATTTCTGCCTTTCCACATCCGGACCCTCATCCCATCTATCCCATCCCTCGCCAAACCGATTGGCGGCCTCAGCTGCCTTGCTATCTAGTTTACACGAATGAAGAGACACATCGAGTCGTCCGCGAAAATCTCCATCGTTCGCCTATCGTCTCTGGCCTCATTGAGGGCGTAGGCCCGCGCTATTGTCCCTCTTTTGAGGAGAAGGTCGTGCGTTTCTCTCACAAGGACTCCCACCAGCTCTTTCTGGAGCCTGAAGGGTGGCGCACCACCGAGGTCTACGTGCAGGGGCTGTATACCGCCATGCCCTACGATGTCCAGCTTGCTATGCTGCACAGCATCCCCGCCCTGCGGAAGGCTGAAATCGTGCGGCCGGGCTACGCGGTCGAATACGATTTTGTGCCTTCCGATCAGATCAAGGCCTCGCTGGAAACCAAGCGCGTGGAAGGGCTATTTCACGCCGGGCAGATCAACGGCACTTCGGGCTATGAAGAGGCTGCTGCCCAGGGACTAATGGCTGGCATGAATGCTGCCCGCAAGGTGCAGGGTAGGGATCCGATCATCCTGAAGCGCGACCAGGCGTACATCGGCGTTCTCATTGATGATTTGGTGACCAAGGAGATCACCGAGCCCTATCGCGTAATGACCTCCCGCGCCGAGTACCGGCTGCTGCTGCGCCAGGACAACGCTGACCTGCGCCTCTCGCCCGTCGGCTATGAAGTCGGATTGCTGCCACAGGAGAGGTATGAGGCGGTGGTGGAGAAAAGGGATGCTACGCAGAGAGAGTTGAGGCGGCTTGAAGGGACGTGGTTGGCGCCTTCAGATGAGGTTAACGAGAAACTGACTTCGCAAGGTCTCGATCCTCTGAATGATGGAGTCAATGCCCTGCAATTTCTTCGCCGCCCGGAGGTGACTTACGAGTTGATAGAAGCTCTGATTCCCAGCCGTCCACCATTGCCTCCCGAGGTCATCGAGCAAGTGAGCATTGAGGCCAAGTACGCGGGCTACATCAAAAGGCAGCGGCGGGAAGTGGAGCGGGTGAAGAGGCTGGAGGAGCGTCCAATCCCAGGCGATTTCGATTACGAGGTTCCTGTGGGCTTAGGCAATGAGGCCCGCGAGAAACTGAAGAGGTTTCGTCCAGCCACCGTCGGGCAGGCATCCCGCATATCAGGTGTTAACCCAACCGACATCTCGGTTCTGTTAATCTACCTGAAGAGAGCAAGCTAGGGCAAGCCGCCAAGTGACAAATACAGAAGAACGTGGTATAATACCCACACTGGGTTGCGATCAACATGTCAAAGGAGCAGATTGAATATGCCACAACTTGAGGATGTCGGGAAGATTCTACTGGCCGTCATAGCCTTCATCAGTGCCTTCACTGCCGCCTTCTGGATGAGTTTGGTTATCTGGACTTTTCGCGACATGCGTTTGCGTTCGAGGGACATCTTCGCCCAACTTCTGGCCTCCCTGGTAGTCTTGATCTTTGGCCCTTTGGGAATGCTGATTTACCTCATCCTTCGTCCTCAGGAGACTCTGGCGGACGCCTATGCCAGGACCCTGGAGGAGGAAGCCCTGTTACAGGACATCACTAAGGAGCAGCCGGTGTGCCCTGAGTGCAAGCACAGGATCGAGCCGGATTTCATTATCTGCCCCGCTTGTCACACTGAGTTGAGGAAGCCTTGTCCCCATTGCGGCCGACTGATGTTGATGCGATGGGAAATCTGCCCCTATTGTGCAGAACCCTATCCACTTCCGCCTGAACCTGAGCTGGTTGAGGATGCGCTCGATCTCGCGTCGGAATCGGAGCCAAGTTTGGAGCCTGAATTGGAATTGGAGGTAGAGCCTGATGCGGCAGCAGAGTTCGATTCGGAAGCCGTGACCGCTTTAGACGGACAGCTCGCCTCCACGGAGCTCGATGCGGAGGTCGAAACGGTTGATTAGACCCAAGTCGCCCGCGCTTTCACCGCCCTGCTCAGCGTGGGGAGATGTCAGCTAAAGGAGGGTGATGTGCTGCCGATACGTGATTTCATACCCACTCGCCGCTTTCCCGCTCTTACGGTCAGTATCATTGTGGTTAACGTAATAGCTTTCATTTACGAGCTGCTGGCTCAGGCAGGCGGGTCGCTGGATCAGACTTTCTACACCATGGGCGTGGTGCCTGTTGAGGTGACTCGTAATTTTGGGCCTGCAGTCGCTCTCAGCTTCATAACGGCCATGTTTCTGCATGGGGGATTCATGCACATAGCCAGCAACATGCTCTATCTCTGGATCTTCGGCAACAATGTTGAGGACAGTATGGGGCGGGTGCGCTTCCTGGTTTTCTATTTGCTGGCCGGCGTGATAGCCAGCGTCGCTCAAGTGTTTGCCAATCCGAGCTCTTCTGTCCCCACCATCGGTGCCAGCGGAGCCATAGCCGGAGTCCTGGGAGCTTACATCGTCCTCTTTCCCAGGGCTCGCGTCCAGACTTTGATCTTCCTGGGTTACTTCGCGCGCATGGCCCACCTGCCGGCGCTGGTGGTGTTGGGATTCTGGTTTGTGTTGCAGCTTTTCAACGGTTTGATGTCCTTCGGTGCGGCCCAGATGGGCGGCGTGGCCTGGTTTGCCCATGTGGGCGGTTTTGTGGCAGGGTTGGTGCTGGTTCATCTGTTTACGCTGGGACGTCGCCGAGACTACTGGGAGAGATGGGAACGGTGATGGCCCAGCTATGAAACTTGGGAGGAGGATCATGACAGGTCAGGAAGAGCGGGAGGATATCGGCCGTCGAATTGAGGCCAGGATCCGAGGGGAAATCGGCAAGCTGGCCGGGGCCCAGCCGACTGACGATTGGGAAACCATCGGCCAGCAGATTGAGGCCAAGGTCAGAGCTGGGTTGGCCGACTTGGCGGGGGCTGGACCGGAGGCCGATTGGGACGAGATCGGGGAGCGGCTGGAAGGCCGTACCAAGAGGGCTGTCGGGAAATGGGCTGGCGCTGAGCCTGAAGACGACTGGGATACCGTTGGCCAGAAGATGGAGGCCAAGATCAGAGACGAGGTCGCGAAGTCGGCCGGCGCCGAGGCAGAAGCGGACTGGGAGCAAATCGGCGAGCACATCGAGGCCCAAGTGAGGGCCGGCATCGGGAGCTGGGCCGGCGCTGAGCCGAATGACGATTGGGACGCCATTGGTCGAAAGATGGAGTCCAAGCTCAAAGCCGCCTTGCGTAACTGGCTAGACGAAGATAAACCAGCGGCACAAGAGTAGAACTCTCTTATTCCACGCGCCCTTTGCTTACCACCCGTCGTAGTGGACCTTGTTCTCCTTGAACTGGGTTCGGGCGGGCTTGCTCTCGGCAGGGTGGCCCACGGGTACCAGGCAGAGAACGCGCATTTGCTCCGGAATGGCCAGCACGCGACGCACGTGATCCTCGCGATCGGTGCCGGGATAGATGCCTACCCAGACAGCCCCTAGATCCAGAGCCGTCGCCGCCAGGAGCAAATTCTGCGTGGCAGCGCTGGCGTCTTCGACCCAGTGGCGGGAGGCGCTCTCGTTGCCGCATGTCACGAACACGACAGCAGCATCGGCGGCCATGTAGCTCCAGGTGTGGGTTTGGGCTAATTGCTGCTTGAGGTCAGGGTCCTGGACAACCACGAACTCCCAGGGCTGAATGTTGCTGGCCGAGGGTGCGGCCATGGCCGCCTCTAGGAGCTGCTGTATCTGTCCATCCGTAACCGACTGATCGGTGTACTTGCGAATACTGCGGCGCTTCTTGATTAGGTTCAGTAAGTCTGTTTGCTTCATGGCTTCTCCCTTCGATTCGATGGCGTTTTGATTTCATGAGCCAAGCTACTGGAATGATCAGTAGATGAGAAAACCCCTGCTCACGGGGGGCGTCCCCGCCACCCGCACGGGGCGAGGACGCCCCTTTTCAGCGACTTTTCTCAGGTACTGATTATATCATCTACTTCGAGCCTCGTCAAACGGCTGTTTGCATTGAGAGGCGGTTTCTGGTAAAATGGGCAGACCAGGCCAGGCTTTCTTCAGGCTGGCGAATGGATCGTTGTTTTGCGCGAGGGGGGTATGGCTTTAAACGTTCCGAGTCGTCATAACGAAAAGCTCTCGCAGTTGCTGGCGGAGATCAACCAGGACCTGGCGCTGCAGCAGTTGTGGAAATGCGCCAACGTCAACGCTGTGGATCGCGCCGGCATTAGCGATCACGGGGAGGTGCACATCCAAATCGCGGCCAACGCGGCCCTGAAGATGCTGAGGCTGCTGGACGACGCGGGGGTGGAGACCGGTGTCGTCAAAGACCACGGCCTGACGTACGAGGATGCCGAGGTGGTGGTCGTGCTGGCGGCCTGTCTTCACGATGTGGGGATGGCTGTACATCGCGACAATCACGAGGAGTACGGCTTGATGCTGGCGGCCCCCAAGGCCCAGGATCTGTTGGCCGACATCTACGAAGAACCAGCGCGGACCATCATGGTCTCCGAAGTTCTGCACGCCATCATTGCCCACCATTGGGACACCGACTGCTACACCATCGAGGCCGGGATCATCAAAGTGGCCGATGCCCTGGACCTGACCCAGGGGCGGTCGCGCATTCCCTTTGAGGCCGGCCAGACCAATATCCACTCCGTCTCGGCCATGGCCATTGACAGCGTCGCGCTGGAAAAGGGCGAGACGGCCCCCATCCGCGTGGTGATTACCATGAGCAACTCCGCCGGTATCTTCCAGGTGGATGAGCTGCTGAAGCGTAAGCTTGAGCATTCTACCATCGCTCCTTACGTCCAGGTGGTGGCGCGGATCGAAGGCGAGACAGAGAAGCGGCTGGTGGAATTCTACAGCATTGCGCAGGAGCCGCAGCGGGAGGAGGTGATAACCTGACATAAAGCAGTGAGCTCGCGTTTTATTGATGAGAGAGTCATCGCGTTTACGTTTACACTATCTACACCTAAGGAGGTAGAATAATGCTTACCGATCGTATCATTGGTGCGTTCACGTTCCGGCGCGAAGTTTACGCCGAGGTTGAGACGGACACCACATTCACCCAAACGGCCTGGCTCTTGGTGGCCGTGGTCGCGTTCCTCAACCAGCTTGGGTCAAATGTGTCCGGTGGGTTCGTTGGTTGGGTGATCGGCGCCGTCATCGGCACGATCTTTGCGGTCATCGGCTTTGCGGTGGGTGCTTTCATCGTCAGTTGGGTGGGTCGCACGGTCTTCAACGCCGATGTTACCTTCGAGGAGTTAGTGCGGACTCTGGGCCTGGCCTACGTGTGGAACGTGGTGGGGGTCCTCGGAGTCTTGGCCGCCTTCTCAGATGCTTTGTCCTGCATCTTGGCTCCGGCCCTCTTTGCCGCCTGGATTGCGGGATTGATCTCCTGGTTCGTGGCGGCGAAGGAGGCCCTGGACCTAGAGTGGGTTCAGACCATCGTGACTGTGATCTTAGGCTGGATCGCGCTGTTCGTGATTGCGCTCATTGCCGGAATGGTGGTGGGCGCCCTGGGCCTGGGCGTCGCCTCGGTGGGAGGCCTCATCTTACGGTATTCGAACATGCTTCAACCACCG
>CAZEBW010000126.1:0-7674 GCA_964510205.1 uncultured Anaerolineae bacterium | reverse complement strand
CCGCATCGTAAAGCTCCGTTGGCACCCCCTGCAGGCCCGCCAGATAGATCATCATGGCGCCGCCTATCCCCCACAAGCCCATCCCCGTGTACGTAAAGTAGATCAGACGGGGGTTCTGGGTCCAACGAATGCCTTCCATCCCTAGCGCAGGAATCCCCAAGACGTTTTCCAGGAACATGTTGATCCATCCCGTGTGCTCGTTAAACACCGCATTCCAAATCAGCACCGTGGCCACCAGAGGGATCATAGATGGCATATAGAACAAGCTGCGGAAGATTGACTTTCCATACAGACGTCGGGAGTTCATCAGCATGGCAACAAAGAATGCAAAGCCCATGGTGATGGGTATTGAAATCAATCCGAATCTAAAAACCCTTATGAACGATGGCAATACCTCCGGATCTTGGAACAACATGCGCTGCCAGTTGTCCAGTCCTACAAAGCGCGCCTGATCGGGCGTAGCCGGGTTAAAGTTGTACAGAGAAAAACCAAACGAGGCTACCATGGGTATGAGATAAAAGGCCAAGAAGCCAATAATCCAAGGAGAGATGAACAAAAGCCCCCATCTCATCTTTCGTTTGGTCAGCACGGATGGCTTTTCTTTCACCCGACCCATAGGCTTGGATCGTCTCATAAATGCATCAAACATAGAAGCACCATCCTTTCAAAAGGGATACCGGCCTACCCCTAAGGGGTAAACCGGTATCCCTCTCTTACGAGGCAGCTGACGAATGGGATTACTGTTGCGCCGCCGCAAAGATCAACTGCAGATCAGCCAGGAGGGCGTCGATTTCGGCGTCCATATCCAGGCCGGGCTCATTAGCGATCTTGTTCCAGAACTCGTTGTAGCGGTCTTGGGTCTCCAGGAAGCTAGGCATCCAGCTCTCGTGGTTGGGGTTGTCGGCGTAGGCCATGCTATCCACAACCACCTGGGCGTTGATGCCCTGATCGGGGAAGTTGGTCTCGAAGTAGTTGTCTAGCCACTCTTCCTGCATAGCCAGTCGCGCCGGCATACCGCCATAGATGTTGAGCAGCTCAGGAGCAACCTCCTCGCCCAGCAGATAGGTCAAAACCTCGAAAGCCTCCTCGGGATGCTCCGAGCCCTTCATGATACCAAAGGTGTCGGCATGCATCTTGGATGTGACCACACCTTCGTAGGCAGGCGTCGCCGCCAGATCCCATGCAAAGTCAACGTCACCCAGCGCCCAGGTGGCGACGTACCACAGGTGCAGGTGAGCCATCGCCAGGTTGCCAGACGAGAACGGACCACCAGGACCCTGGAGAAAATCAGCCCCACCGTACGCCCCATTGGGGATGAACCAGTCGGTCCAATAGCCGTCGTACGTCCACTTCCAGGCTTCACGCCAGTGCTCCGGAATCTGCGCACTACCGTCCGGAGCTACCAGAGAACCCGCACCAAAGAACGTGCCGATACCACGCGCATCAGTCCACTGGTTCATCCAGCCAAACTGAACGATGCTCTCGGGATCAAACTCGGCACTCGTCGCATCGTTGCCATTGGCATCCACCGTCAACTGCATCGACAGCTCGCGCAGCGTGTCTATGTTCCACTCCTTCTCATTGCCATCCGCATCCACATAGGGCTGCTCATACTCCGCCGGCGGATAGGCCAGACCGGCTTCGTCGAACAGATCTTTGTTGTAGAGGACAAAGGAGGGAAAGATCGCAAAGGGGATGCCCAACTGACCTTCCTCGACGACGTGGTAGAATTCGACCATGTTGGGGTCGAAAGCGCTCAGGTCATAGTCCGTGGCGTCAATCAAAGGCTGCAAGTCCAACCAGGCCCCCTTGAACGAGTCGCGACCACGGACGCCCACAGGTCCAACGATGTCCGGCGCATTGCCGCCGGCAATCTGCGTCGCCAACGTGTCGTAAGCCACGTCGTTGTCAACGATCTCCAGAACCAACTCAATCCGGTCCTGGGAAGCGTTAAAGGCATCCACCACCTCCTGCTGGGGCTTAAAGGTTGGCTCGTCAGAACCAGCACCCAAACCCACAAACCAGCGAATCTGTACCGCTTCACCAACGGGTTCCGGAGTCTCGGTGGGCTCAGGCTCTGGCGTCGGCTCCGGCGCCTCGGTAGGGGCTTCGGTGGGCTGCGGCTTCGGGGTGGCGGTGGGAGTAGCTGCCGGTGCACAAGCGGCCAATACCAGGCTTAGGGTCGCCACCAGGCCCAAGACTGTGAATAGTAAGCGTTTCATTTTTCATTTCCTCCTTGCAAGTTTTTGATAGTTCGATCTTATTGGGAGCGCTTCCAAGAACGCAAAAAAGAGAGATCTTTTGCGCGTCAACACGACAAAGCTTTTTGTTAATATGCCCTCCTTTTCTTGACAACTAAGAACCTAGAAGATCTGCCCCGCCCCACACGAAGCGCGGATAACAAGCTCCGTGGGCATAACGATTCGGCGGGGAGGTTCGAGGCCATTGTTCAGAATATCAACCAAGATTTCAACGGCTAGAATACCGAACCGCTGAATGGGTTGTCGAATGGTCGTCAGCGGTGGGTCGGCGGTGGCAGCTTGCGGCAAATCGTCATAGCCCACTAGAGCGACGTCATCCGGTACAGTTATTCCGGCTTCACGCAAGGCTCGTAACGCACCCAAAGCCATCATATCTGAGGCTACAAATACAGCATCGGGTTTTTGGGGCAATAAGCGCCGCATGGCCTCATAGCCGCTGATCTCCGTGAAATCACCGATAACAATCAATGATTCATCAATCGGGACGCCCCGGTCTCTGAGGGCGTTCAAGTAGCCTTGCTTCCGAGCAACCGCAGCGGGGCTGTCCAGGGAACCAGTGATGGTGGCAATGCGGCTGTACCCCAACCGAACAAGGTGGGCAACGGCCGTATGGGCTCCGGCGACATTGTCAACGTCTACAAAGCTGACTCTGGGGTCATCATGCCAACCCTGTAGCACAAAGGGGACTTCATCGGAGAGAAGTTTGGGTATCAGAGGGTGACCGCTGCGACTGGCGGTGACAATGACCCCATCAAACAACTTGCTGCGCGAGATTTTGGGGTAAAGCTTCGCTTCTTCTTCTCTGGAATGAAAGAGAAAGAGAGACAAAGTATAATCATGGGTATTGCAGGCTTGAGAAATGCCTTGAATCAGACGTAGGAAATAGGGATTTTCAAAGAGGCTGTGAACGGCCAGGGGAATGACTAGCCCAATGAGACCAGACTGCTGGCCGGCCAACGACCGAGCCGCAGGATCGGGATGATAGCCTGTCTCGGCTATCATTCTTCGTACTCGCTCCCGCACCTCTGGGCTAACATTGGGGTGATCGTTGATCACCCGGGAAACAGTGGAGCGAGAGACACCTGCTAACTCGCCGATTTGTTCAAGGGTTAGCTTGTTCATACCAACTCACCACTTCTTGAGAGCGCACCCAAGAGCTGACAAAAAACGCCTCTCTTGCAATTCTTGGGGATTCATTTACTACATACGCCTGTCAAGTCTATCTATGAGAGCGCTCCCAGGACTAAAAATATTATACCATAGTTTCAGCCATTTGTCAAGACTCCGGCGCTGGTGATTACCCACAAGTAGTCTGTAACTTGCAAACTCCGCCCAACGCATTATGATTTGGAAGCGCAAACAACTGAATCAGTGCGGAGGCGGTGAGGTGCACCCTAACTGGAGGAGGGAAGCCTTACCGATGAGGACATTAGGAGCATTGAGGAGTTTGCGGCGAATGTGAGAAGCGGGTTGGACAATGCCGATTTCGAGACTAAACGCGAACTGGTAGACCTTCTGAACGTGCAATTGACGCTGAATGTTGAGGACGGTCAGAGGGTGGCCCACATCCGATGCATACTGGGCGAGAATTTGTTAACTGTATCTACTACTTCACAGCCTGGGATAAATGGGAAGAGGCGCGAGTCAATTTGTCAATATCGCCAAAAAGGCTTATAATATAGCCACGCACGGGGCGTAGCGCAGTCCGGTGAGCGCGCACGGTTCGGGTCCGTGAGGTCGGCGGTTCAAATCCGCCCGCCCCGACTGGGGAAAGTGACAGGTCAACGAGTAACGAGTCAACGAGGAGAGACCTCGTTGACTCGTTACTCGTTACTCATTGCCCTCTTTACCTCCTCCCACAGTCCATCCTGTTCAGCCAGGCTCAGCTCGCTCAGGTCGAGGCCCCGCTCGCGGCAAAGGTCTTCCATCCCAGAGAAGCGCTGCATAAACCGCTCGCAGGTCCTGCGTAGTGCGCTTTCGGCATCCACGTTCAGCCAGCGGGCCAGGTTGACCACCGAGAAGAGAAGATCGCCCAGCTCTTGCTCCCGCTCCTCGTCGCCCTGGGCCTCCCCCAGCTCCGCCACCTCCTCGGCTATCTTGGCCACCACTCCCTCGACGTCCGGCCAGTCGAAGCCCACCCGCGCCACCCGCTTCTGGATGGCCTGAGCCCGGGCCAGGGCCGGCAGCGCGCTCGATACCCCGCCCAACAGGGAATGCTCTCCCTTCTCCTGCCGCTTGATCTCCTCCCAGTTGTGCATCACATCAGCCGCATTGGCCACCGCGACGTCGCCAAAGACGTGAGGATGACGGTGCTTGATCTTGGCGTCAATGGCCTCGATCACCTGGGCCAGGCTGAACTCCCCCGCCTCGACGGCGATCTGGGCCTGCAGAACGATTTGCAGAAGCAAGTCTCCCAGCTCCTCCCGCAGGGCGTCGGTGTCGTCGGCATCCAAGGCCGCCAGTGTCTCGTGGGCCTCTTCCAGCAGATGAGGCCGCAGCGACCGATGGGTCTGCTCCCGATCCCAGGGGCAGCCATCGGGGGCGCGCAAACGAGCGATGGTATCCTGAAAAGCTTCCAGCGAGCTAGGCCGAGGCAGGGGCGGCACGTAGAGGGAGGTCAGGTGATCTACGTCGGGCTGGCGATCCAGTTCGTAGAGAGGCATGGTCAGGGTCCGCGCCCGCTCGGTGCCCGCCCCGCGCACCAGCGTGACTGGATGCTCATCGGGATACAGATTCATCAAGGTGAGCTTCACGTCGCTGGCCAGCGGTTGGTCGTACACCTGGGCGATTAGCGCCGGCAGGTCGGGGTTCAGGCACGGGTGGTGAAGGGCGGCCAACTCGGTGGCGTCCACGATCTGCAATCCTTCCAGGGCATCCAGGCCCAGGGAGGTGAGCACCGGCTCGACAAAGCTCAGCCCCTCCACTATCCTCACCCCCAGCCCCTGCTGTCTGGCCAAAGCCAGAATGCGCTGCACCGAAGCCTCACCCACCAAGGGATGGCCGGGCACAGCGTAGACCACGCCCCCCGGTCGTCGCCCCAGCTCCAGCACCTGGCGAGCGACCTCGTCATAGACCTCGGCAAAGGTTTCTTTCTCCTCGTAGACGCTATCAAAGAAATGGAGAGAGGGGCCGGGGGCCAAGGAGGCCACCGTGGGATGGCGACGGGTGCGCAGGTAGACTTCTCCCGCCTCCCGCAGGACGTGTTGCGCCTCCACGGTCAACTGCTTGGGATCGCCCGGCCCCAGCCCGACGATGGTGATTCCCTGTTTCATCTCGCCTCCTGTTGAGGAGGAGCGCCAACGCAAGCCCGCGCTCCGAGTCCGAAATCGTCTGGTTCTGATTATAACGCAAAGTGGCGATTATGCAAAAGCGTGTCCCAAACACGCTCGCTCACTCCCTAGCCAGAAAATGCGTTTTGGGGTATAATGATAGGCGTGAGCGAATTCTTCCAGCGAGTCTACGAAATCGTGGCCCGCATTCCCAGGGGCAGGGTCGTTACCTACGGCCAGATCGCCGCCGCCCTGGGCGACCCGCGGCAGGCCCGCACCGTGGGTTGGGCGCTGCACAGCGCTTCTGAATGGCTGGGCCTACCCTGGCATCGGGTGATCAATAGCTCGGGTGGAATCAGCACTCGCCACAGCATCGGCGGATCGAATGTCCAGCGGGAGATGTTGGAGGACGAGGGAATCGTCTTCGACGAGGACGACCGCCTGGACCTGGAGAGGTATGGGTGGGCAGGAATTTGAGGAGTACTGCTCAGCTTGTCATTGCGAGGCGCGCTGTTTGCGCCGAACTTGGAAGTGAAAACGGCGCAATCCCCAACTTGCTGGCAGGAGATTGCTTTGCCTTCGGCTCGCAATGACACAAATGTGTTACTGTGAGGAAGGAGCAAGATGCGAGAAGAACTGAGGAAACTACCCAGCGTGGACAGCCTGCTGCAAGAAGGGGACGTCCAGGCTCTGGCCGAAGAATACGGACACGACTTGACCACGGAGGCCATCCGCCAGGCCCTGGACCTCGCCCGGCAGGCCATCATGGCCGGCCAGGATTGCCCCGCGACATATGAACTGATGAAGACGACGAGGGCCACCTTGGAGGCCCAATCGCGCCCCACTTTGCGCCCGCTGATCAACGCCACCGGCGTCATCATCCACACCAACCTGGGCCGGGCTCCGCTGAGCGCGGAGGCGCGGGCCGCGATGGAGTCGGCGGCGCGAGGGTACACCAACCTAGAGTACGACCTGGAGGCCGGGAGGCGCGGCTCCCGCTATGTCCACGCCGAGGAGCTTCTCTGTCGGCTGACGGGAGCCGAGGCCGCCCTGGTGGTCAACAACAACGCCGCAGCGGTTTTGCTGATGCTGACGGCTTTGGCCCAGGGCAAAGAGGTGATTGTTTCGCGGGGACATCTGGTGGAGATCGGTGGGGGCTTCCGCCTGCCCGCGGTGATGCGCCAGAGCGGAGCGCGCCTGGTGGAAGTTGGCACCACCAATCGAACCTACATCAGGGACTACGAAGAGGCCATCACCGAGGAGACCGCCCTCCTCATGCGCGTCCACCGCAGCAACTTCCGTCTGACCGGCTTCGTCCACGAACCCACGTTGGGCGAACTGGTGGAGCTTAGCGAGAAAAAGGGGCTGCTGACGGTAGATGACCTGGGAAGCGGCGCCCTCCTCGATACGTCTCACGTCGCAGGCGACGCCTACGGCCTGGCCCACGAACCGATGCTTCAGGAAAGCGTTTCCCAGGGAGCGGCCCTGGCATCGGCCAGCGGCGACAAACTGCTGGGCGGGCCTCAGGCGGGCGTCATCGTCGGACGGGAGGACCTCATCGCCAAGCTGAAGCGCCACCCCTTGACCAGAGCCCTGAGGGTGGACAAGACCACCATCGCTGGCCTGCAAGCCACTCTGCTACACTATCTAAAAGGCGAGGCTGAGGCGAGGATTCCCATCTGGCAGATGATGGCCGCGCCCATCCAAGCCATTGAAGAGAGGGCAGCACGCTGGGCGGAAAAGCTGACGCAGATGAGCATCGCCGCCAGGGTAGTGGATGGTCGGTCCACCGTGGGCGGCGGCAGCCTGCCCGGCGAGACCCTGCCCACCAAGCTGGCGGCCATCCAGGTGGACTCCGCCGACGAGCTGGCGCGCCGTCTGCGGGCGGCCGATCCCCCCGTCATCGGACGCATCGAGGATGACCTCTTCCTCCTCGACCCACGCACGGTTTTGGCTGAGGAGGACGAGGCGCTGATTGAAGCGATAAAGAGTTGCGTAGGATCAGTGGATCCAAAGTTGCTCTGAGGAGATTGCCCAATCCCTGCTTTTGGCCTGGATCTAGCGAGCTAGGCCGAGCAAAACTGCATCCATACTCAGCGCACTTGAAAAGCGTGAAATTGCGTGTGTGGGGGAGAGTACCACGG
>CAZEBW010000125.1:0-7819 GCA_964510205.1 uncultured Anaerolineae bacterium | reverse complement strand
ATTGCCCCGTGCTTGCAGGCAGCATCGGCGGCGCAAAATGGGGGGCGTCGAGTAGAAGCAGCGAGTGGTTTGGCGATGGAGAGATCATGCCGCGAGTCAGGCAAGCAGCTGATGGCTTGGCTGCCGCATGGGAATAGTGTGCGCCTGGTAACCTTTGCTGTGCCCTGCCAAGCGGTCGTTTGTGAGCAGAGGTACTATGATGAACCCCACTAATCCGCCTCTCCCCAACCCCAACCCTTCGCCTCCCTCCTCATCCCCCAAGCTCACGAAGTCCAAGAGGCCTTCCAGTTCCTGCTGGCCACCGCCATGCACGAAGCAGGCAAGTGTGAGCTCCTGAATGTGGCAGAGGTTGATAACCACACGCATTATGTGTTCAAGTCCACCACAGGCGACGCGTTCAGCGTGGTACAGCCAGAGATGAGCAACGAGAAAGAAGAGGAGATGATTCTATGCCTATAGCTAAGCTATCGCGGCAAGTTGCCTCCCAGATAGCCGCAGGTGAGGTAGTCGAAAGACCGGCCTCGGTGGTCAAGGAGTTAGTGGAGAACTCCATTGACGCTGGGGCGACAGACATAGAAGTGAAGATTCGGCGAGGAGGGATTCGCAGCATCCAAGTCGCCGATGATGGCACTGGCATTCCCTCGCAGGAAGTTGAGCTTGCTTTCGACCGATACTCCACCAGCAAGCTGACGGCCGCCGAGGATCTGGCTGCAATCAGAACCCTTGGCTTTCGGGGAGAGGCCCTGGCCTCGATCGCCAGCGTCTCCCACATGACCATGCTCAGCAGGACCGAAGGGGAAAAGGTAGGCACTCTGATCAGGGTGGAAGGGGGCAATGTGGTGAAGAAGAGCAAGAAAGCCTGCCCCCAAGGCACCGTGGTCACTGTAGAGAACCTGTTCTACAACGTCCCGGCCAGGAGGAAGTTCCTGAAAAGCGACGCCACCGAGAAAAAGCACGCCGCATCCTGGGTCACAAGATACGCCCTGGCCTATCCCGAAATCAGGCTCGCTTTAGTAAGCGAGGGGAGAAGGACCTTCCAATCCACAGGCCAGGGGGAGCTCTTCGACGTGCTGATCGAACTCTATGGTCTGGAAGATGCCCGCAGCATGCTGAAGGTCAAGCCAGTAGAAGGATCTCCCGTCCAGATCAGCGGTTACGTAAGCGTTCCCCAGCTCACCAGAGCCAATAGAAGCCATCTCACCTTCTTCGTCAACCGCCGCTGGGTCCAAGACGCTATGCTCGCCTACAGCCTCGAGGAAGCCTACCACGGCTTTCTCCCCAAGGGGCGTCATCCCATGGCCGTCATAGACATCCAGTTGGACCCCGCCGACTTGGACGTGAATGTCCACCCGGCGAAGAGGGAGATCAAGTTCTCCCATGCCGATCAGGTCTTCTCGACCCTTCAGAAGGCAGTGAGGGGCGCATTACGGGAAAAAGCTCCCATCCCTGCAGTCAGGTCTTCTCAGCCCAGGCGCCGGTTTCAAAGACGGCCAAGCAGGGCTGAGGGGGGTAGGTGGGCCGGGTGGAGGGCTCTGGAGATACAGCGCCCCGCCGAGGAAGAACAACTTGAGCGCATCCCTATGGCCGCTGAGGATAAGCTCCCGCCGCTGAGGCCGCTAGGGCAGATAGCCGCAAGCTATATCGTGGCTGAGGGGCCGGACGGCCTGTATATCATCGACCAACACGCTGCCCACGAGAGGATACTTTGCGACGAGCTCATGGCACAAGACCAACAGATGGCCTCCCAGGCGCTGCTTGCACCTCTGACCCTCGCACTTACTCCGGAAGAGGAAGCCGCGTTCGAGGAGTCATCAGCGAGTCTCATCGAGCTGGGCTTTGAGGTGGAGCCCTTCGGGGGGAGCACCTATGTCGTCAAAGCTATCCCAGCCGTGCTGGTTGAAGGAAATGCAGAAGAAGCGCTGAGGGAGCTGCTGAATGAGGTGTTCCCGGGCAAAGCGGAGAAGGATCGGCGCCGCAAAGCCGCCACTGCAGTAGCCTGCCACGGGGCCGTGAGGGCCGGCAAGAGCTTATCGGATGAAGAGATGAGACAACTCATCAGAAAGCTGGAGGACACGGATCAGCCCCGCACTTGTCCCCACGGCAGGCCGACCGTGATCTGCCTGAGCACCTCCCAGCTGGAGAAGAGATTTCTCAGGAGGTAACCACCCCACGTGGTGAAGAGGAACCCCCCGCCGCAGACACTGCATGACCAGCAGAAGCCTTCTCCGGGCGGGCGAGGTGTCAGCGCAGACCAGTTAGAGATGAGTTGGGAAGCCTTGATAGCACGTGACCCGAAAATGTGGTCGTCTATTGAGAGAGGGGGCCAGTAGGTCTGGCAAGAGGAGTGAATGGCAATGAAACATCCCAAGTCCCTACACCCAGCCAACGCCGAAGAACTGGCTGCCATCGCCCAAGAGACGGGCGCCGATGTGCTACGTGGGGTGTTGCGCTACCCCAGCGAGAGCGGCGGCTGGCAGTTGGGCGACTCGGACCTGAGTGAGCACCTGGAGCAATATCACGGCCAAGACCTCGTGGTGATCATCGGCTCGTCGGGCAAGGCTGAGGCTGAGAGGGTAATATGCGGCCTTTGCGGCTTTGCCCTGAACGAGGTGGGTGAGTGCCCTCGGTGCAGGCTGGCCGCGAGGGAAGGTGCGAAGGAGCTCAAAGAGCGGGAGAGGGTACGGGAAGCCTTGGTCCTCGAGGTTGAGGAGATACTGGGGCAAGGGAAGGGCTGAGCGAGAGCTGTTAGGCAGCTTACAGTGAGGAGGATTGCTATGAGCACTCGAAAGGCTTTCGTGCTGAGCATGGCCCTGATAATGGTCATTATGGCTACGGGGCCGCTTTTCCACGAAAAGGCCAAAGCCACGGCGCCTCTCTTTGCGACCTTCATAGATGTTGGGCAAGGAGACTCTTGCTGGCTGCACCTGCCGAACGGTGACGATGTGCTGGTGGACGGAGGAAAGCCCCAGGCAGGCCCTACAGTTGTGGCCTACTTGGGTGATCATGGCGTCGCCGACATTGACCTGATGACAGCCACCCATGGCGACGCAGACCACATCGGTGGGCTCACAGACGTGCTGGCATCTATGCCTGTGGCAGAAGCGTGGCTGGACTCGCAAACTTGCACCACAGGTACGTGCCAGGAGTTCTATCAAGCGCTGGCTGATAATGGTGTGGTTACAGCGACGGTGAGGATGGGAGAGAGTCATTCTTGGGGAGATGTTACCGCTTTGATTCTTAACCCGTCCGAACCCTTGTACGCTGACAAGAACGAGAACTCGGTAGTCTTGCGTGTGTCCTACGGCTCTGTGGATTTCCCGCTGACTGGAGATGCAGAGGCTGGGGCTGAGAATCGGATGCTGAACAGTGGCTTCCCGTTGGAGGCAGAGATACTCAAGGTGGCCCATCATGGCAGCAGCTCTTCTTCGTCTCTTCCCTTCCTCAGTGCCGTTAGTCCCGAAGTTGCAGTCATCTCTGTAGGGCAGAATCCCTGGAGTCATCCGACACAGCAAACCCTTGATCGTCTTGAGGCAGTAGGAGCCAGGATTTGCCGAACCGACCAGCAGGGCACAATCGTGGTTACGAGCGATGGCTACACATATTCTGTTTCTCCATGCGCAGAACAGACTCATATGGTTTTCCTTCCCCTTGTTCAAAAGAATCACGTTCCTCCAACACCAAAGCCAACAGCGACACCCACATCCACGGGGACGCCGACCAATACGCCTACGCCAACAGCAACACCCACGCCCACAGGCACTTCGACAAACACACCCACCATTACATCCACCCCGCTCAACACCCCCACGCCTACACCGACGGTCACGCCCACAATCACGCCCACGCCAAGCAACACCCCCACAGCAACCAGCACACCAACCGATACACCCACGTCCACGCCGACAGTCACGTACAGTCCGACGCCGACCAGGACGCCAACCCAAACGGCTACGCCAACCGAGACGCCGACCAGAACGATCACCCCTGCGCCTACAATCACGCGGACGCCAACTCGTACACGGACACCCACGCCAAGTCGTACACCTACGCCAACTCGCACGCCGACACCCACAGAGCCTGCTGGCGTCTGTGACTGTTCGGGCAATATCTACAATTGCTCGGACTTCGACACCCAGGCTGAAGCCCAAGCTTGCTATGATTGGTGCTGGTCATTGGGATACGGGGATGTACACCGCCTCGATGGAGATAACGATGGTGAAGCCTGCGAATCCTTACCATGATGAGGCAACATGACTGATATGGCTGAAGGGGAAGACAACGGCTATTGGACTTTGGCTATCAATGCCGTAAGCATTGCATTGGTCGCCGCCCTTGCCACCCACGTCTTCCACGAATCCTGCCATGCCATCGCGGTAGTCTTGGTGGGAGCACGCTTAGAATGGATCAACTTCTTGTTTGGTATCCAGTATACCCCAGTGGTGGGAATGCACCGATGGGGAGAAATGATCATCGCCGGCAACGCTGCTTTGATGAACATTTTTACGGGCATGATTGCCGTTGTCCTCTTTTCCCGACGCTGGGTCATGCGAAGGCCCACGCTCCGATTATTTCTCTTCTACTTCGGCGCCTATTCGCTCCTGACCGGTTTCGGCATCCTGATTCTTGACGCATTCTTTTACCAACCAGGGGGGCAGAACCTGGGTGACTGGGCAAGAGTGTTGGAGTTGCTTGGCGGGAATCGGGCAGTTTGGATTTCGACGGGCGTAGTCGGCCTGGCCGGTGAGGGCTGGGTCTATTCTTGGCTCGCTGATTCAACGTTGCGGTTTGGAGGAGAGATAGCGGAGCGCTACCAACGAGCCAGGTTGGCCGTGCCGCTCTTGATGGCTCCTTACCAGGCGATAAACGCGATCATCACGATTTTCTCGCTTCGGTATGGAGTCGTCATTGATACCGTCATGATGACTTGGTGCGGGTATATCGCCTTCCTCGTGGCCTTCTTCGACGTGGTCTTTTGGACAAAGGTCAGAACCCCGCCGCCAGACGCTACTCCACTTCCCGATCAACTCAATTGGGCTTGGTGCATCGGCGCAGCGGCTGCGCTGGGAATCGCGAGCTTCGTCCTTCTGCCGACCATCTACTTCTGACGAGCAGGGCTGAGCGGATAGCCCGGCTTCTGGCCCTGACCCTTTGCCCGATCCTATCCTCCGTCCCGCAGGCGACTTCGGCCTGCGGGCAGCACAAGAGGCCACCCCTCAGAGAAAAGAAGGGAGAGTAGAATGAGCAACAATCAAGAGAACGTCAGACAGCTATGGGGATGGGGCATTCTGCCTCTGGTCGCTCTCATCATCGGCGGGGGATTCCTGCTTCCCCGCTGGCTAGGCAACCTCATCAAGCATCCGGGTGGGGGGATGGCGCTGACCTGGCTCGTCATCGCCATCCTCATGCTCATCATGATGGCCATCATTGGTGAGAGCCTCAACAAGGGGCTATTGGGCATCCTCATTGACAGCAGAAACATGATGAGCCTCTCGCGTCTGCAGATCGTGGTGTGGACCGTGCTGATCCTCTCGGCGTTCGTGACGGTCACGCTGGCCAGAGTAAGCGATTCCAGGTTCAACCCAGACGGATACGCCTGCCCGCCAGCAGAGACCGCGCAAGGTGAGACTGGAAGCGAGCCTGAGTGCGCCGATCCCCTGGGCGTCCAACTCCCCGCTTTGCTATGGACGTTGATGGGCATCAGCGTCACCTCGGCGGTGGCGTCTCCCCTGCTGAAGACGGCCAAAGCACGGCGCACTGAAGAGGACGACCGCAAACAGACGCGGGCGGCCAATAGCCGGGAGGAGCCAGACGGGGCGGCGACCTATGGCAATGTCTTGAAGAAGACCAAACGTGGTGACCCTCGGGCGGCAAAAGAGCCAGTTGAGAACCAGGGTGCGTTGGTCAGGAAGACGTCATGGAGAGACGCCAGGCTCTCAGACATCTTCATGGGAGAGGAAGTTTCGAACTTCATGTACGTTGACGTGGCGAAAGTGCAGAACTTCTTCTTCACCATGATCGCCATCGTTGCCTATGCTGTGGCATTGGCCGTGGCGATGTCCGCCGCGAGTAGCCTGGCAGCCTTCTTCGCGTTTCCCAATCTGCCGTCCAGCCTGATCGCAGTGATTGGCATCAGTCACGGCGGATACTTGACCGACAAGGCCTTCACGCACTCCGTCCCAACAACCACCACCTGACTCCTGATCTAACGGAGAGGCATGCGGGCCGGGCTCGCAACCTTGTCCGGGGCGACCAAGAGCGGAAGCCAGATATGCCGATCTCAGAAGTGTGGACTTGAACGCTGCGATACAAACGAAATGGACATGGACGCGACCCCCGTCACCAGTGCAAGACCATCAAGGAGGAGAACCCTCATCGCCTGGTTCGCCGCCAACGCCCTGGACGCCGTAACCACCGCGATTATGCTAGAACCGACTGGCGTTGAAGGCAATCCCTTGCCTGCTTTCATCCTAGCCAGGTCTGGGGCGGCTGCATTCTGGGCTTTCAAGGCTTTCGGCACGCTCATGTTGCCATTGATTAACGTGTGCGCAGCTAACCGCTGGCCCTATCTGGAGGGCTACGCCTGGAAGCTCCTGTGGTTCTCCACTGCCGTGGTCGTACTGGCGGCGGGGTGGAATTTGTATTGGATTGTCAAGTAGGGGACGCTTCTTGGCCCGCTGCGAAATGACCCTGGTTGGCAGAGATGGCCCGGCGGTGCTGGCCTGGAAGGGACAACAGGCAACCTTGACCGCGGTGAGTGCCACCCAAGGGAGAGGCTGCCTGCGTCAATGGCGCGAGCGTCTCCCGGGGCATCTATACCTAGCATTAGCGCATACTGGGTTCCGCAGTGACACAGATCGTGGAGGAGGAAGTCATGCCCAAGATAGACATCAATGGAGCAGAGCTATACTACGAGGAGCATGGGACTGGCTCAGAGACGATCGTCTTCGGCCATGGCCTCCTGTTCAACGGGCGCATGTTCGAAGACCAGATCAAGGCCCTCAAGGACCACTACCGTTGTGTCACGTTTGATTTCCGTGGCCAAGGCCGCAGTGAGGTGACGCGCGATGGCTATGACATGGAGACGCTGTACGAGGACGCTGCCGAGCTAATCGAAAGGCTCGACTGTGCACCCTGTCACTTCCTGGGTTTTTCGATGGGAGGCTTCATCGGCATACGACTGGCAATCCGTCGCCCCGGACTCGTCCAATCGCTGATACTGGTCGATACGTCGGCTGACCCGGAACCAGAGGAAAACCTGCTCAAGTATAGGCTCTTGAGCCTGATCGCACGCTGGATAGGCCCGTGGGTGGTGGCGGGTAGGGTGATGCCCATCATGTTCAGCCAGAGTTTTCTAAGCGACCCCGCCCGCGCAGAGGCACGCAAGAGGTGGCGGCAGTACCTGGTGGCCAATCACCGCATTGGCGTTACGCGGGCGGTGAGGGGTGTGATCACGCGGCAGGGTGTATATGAGGAGTTGGACAGGATCAGGGTCCCAACACTGATCGTCGTGGGAGAGGAGGACGTGGCCACAGTTCCTGAGAGATCGGAGCGCATGCACGCCCGCATACCTAATTCTCGGCTGGTAACCATTCCGAACGCAGGGCACATGACGCCAGCGGAGCAGCCGGAAGCTGTGGACCGCGCTCTGGAGGAGTTTCTCGGCAGGTTGAGTTGAGTAGGGAAGTGTGCTTTAGGTCGTACGAAAGTTACCTGCGTCAACCGCACGGTGGCTTCTGGGCTGTTGCTAAACGAGGCGAATCATGATATAGAGTGTATCGGATAATGTGATCTTATGGCAAGTTAACAACTGAATAGCATC
>CAZEBW010000124.1:0-7827 GCA_964510205.1 uncultured Anaerolineae bacterium | reverse complement strand
GGGGTACAAGTTTACAGTGAAACTGGATGGGGTACAACTTTACGATGACTGACAATTCGTCAACTGATCCACGAATCTACAAGTTACGAATTCACGGTTCTACCTTGACAATGTTAACTCCCGCGTCAGTGTCATTGCGAGGAGCGGAGCGACGAAGCAATCCCCTCCTTGCGGAGCCCAGAGGAGATTGCTTCGCCCCTGCGGGGCTCGCAATGACATCAAACTTAACATTGTCCAACTACCAATTCGGGGAAATAACAGATGAAGAAAACCATTAGAGACATCGAGGTCGAGGGCAAACGTGCCCTGGTGCGCGTGGATTTCAATGTGCCCCTGGCCGAGGGCCAGGTAACCGACGACACCAGGATTCGAGCTGCTCTGCCCACCATCCGTTATTTACTGGAGCACGGGGCGAAGGTCATTCTGATGTCCCATCTGGGGCGTCCCAGGGGAAAGGTGATGGGTGAACTGCGCCTCGATCCCGTGGCTGACCGTCTTGCGGTGCTGCTCAACAAGCCGGTGGTGAAACTCGATGATTGTGTCGGCCCAGCGGTTGAGAAAGTAATAGCGAGAATGCAGCCGAGCAACGTCGTCCTGCTGGAGAACACCCGCTTCCATCCTGGGGAGAAAGCCAACGATCCGGCCTTCGCCAAGCAGTTGGCCGCCCTGGCCGACGTCTTCGTCAACGACGCCTTCGGCGCGGCCCACCGCGCCCACGCCTCGACCGTCGGAGTGGCACAGCATCTGCCCGCCGTGGCCGGCTTCCTGATGGAAAAGGAGATCACCTTTTTGGGCCAGGCCCTGGCCGCGCCCGAGCATCCCTTCGTAGCTATCCTGGGCGGAGCCAAAGTCTCGGGCAAAATCGGCGTCATTGATAGCCTGCTGGCCAAAGTGGATGTCTTGCTCATCGGTGGAGGCATGGCCAACACCTTCCTCAAGGCTCAGGGCTGCCAGGTGGGCCAGTCGTTTTTGGAGGACGAGAGCCTGGAGGTGGCTGGGGAGACGTTGGAGCGTGCGGGCGAGAAGCTGGTGCTGCCTGTGGACGTGGTAGTGGCCGATCGGTTCAGCGCCGAGGCTAACTCGAAAGTGGTGCCTGTGGACCAGGTGCCAGAGGATTGGGCCATTCTGGACGTCGGGCCTGCGACAGTGGAGCTTTTCAAGGGAAAGCTGGCCGGCGCCAAGACCGTGGTCTGGAACGGTCCGCTGGGCGTCTTCGAGTTCCCCAAATTCGCGGCGGGAACCGAGGCCATCGCCCGCATCTTGGCCGAGAGCGAGGCCACGACCATCATCGGCGGCGGCGACTCCGCTGCTGCGGTAAGACAGGCGGGCTTGGCGGACGCCGCTTCGCTTACCCACATCTCCACCGGCGGCGGCGCGGCGCTGCAGTTTCTGGAGGGCAAAGAGCTGCCGGGCGTGGCGGCGTTGGAAGACAAGTAGCTTCGTGAAACGTGAAGACGTGAAACGTGAATCAGGCAACACGCAACACGTCTCAGAAGATCAGATCCTGTTTCTGTGAAGGAGAGGCAATGCGTACACCCATCATCGCTGGCAACTGGAAGATGCACAAGACGGTGGACGAGGCCGTGAACCTGGTAAGAGAGATGCGGCGCGGCCTCAACGAGGTGCGCGGAGTGGACCGAGTGCTCTGTCCGCCCTTCGTGGCCCTGGCCGCCGTGGCTGAGCTCCTGAAGCCCACCGCCATCAAGCTGGGGGCTCAGAACATGCACTGGGAGGATGAGGGAGCCTACACTGGCGAGATCTCGCCCCTGATGCTCAAAGGGCTGTGCCAATACGTCATCATCGGCCACTCAGAGCGGCGAGGCTATTTCGGCGAGACCGACGAGGGAGTCAATCGTAAGATCAAAGCGGCCTTCAGCCACGAGTTGACCCCCATCGTCTGCGTGGGCGAGAGTCCGGAGCAACACGAGGCTGGCCAGACCGAGGAGTGGGTTTCCGGCCAAGTTCGCGCCGCTCTGGAGGGGCTCTCGGCCGAGCAGGTGCGAAACATGATCATCGCCTACGAGCCTATCTGGGCCATCGGCACGGGCAAAGCGGCCACCGGCGCCGGGGCCAACGCCGTCATCGGTCTCACCATCCGCGGCGCCATCGCCGACCTCTACGACGAAGCCACAGCCCAGGCCGTGCGCGTCCAATATGGCGGAAGCGTCAAGCCGGCTAACGTCGCCGAGTTCATGACCCAGCCGGAGATAGACGGCGCTCTGGTAGGCGGCGCCAGCTTGAAGGCTGCTGATTTCGTGGAGATCGTACGCATAACTGGCAAGGCAATGAGGCAATGAGGCAATAAGGCGATAAGGCAATAATAAGTGCCTCAGTGCCTCTTAAAGGTGCTATGTTTGACAACTGGACACCCCTGATATGGCTCGCCCTCACGCTTGGCCCCCTGTTCTTCATGAAACGCTGGATAAACCGCCACATCCAGGGATTGGGCATGCTCCTCACGGGCGACAACCAGGCGGCCATGTTTCTCTACTTCGTCCTGCTGTTGCCCGGCATCCTTATCCACGAGTTGAGCCATTGGCTGGTGGCCAAGCTGCTGGGGGTGCGGACGGGGAAGATTTCGCTCTGGCCTTCCAGGAGGCGGGGCAAACAAATGCGCTTGGGATCGGTTCAGGTGGGTCGTACCGATCCCTTTCGCGCCAGTCTGATTGGCCTAGCTCCCCTCATCAGCGGCAGCATCGCTATTCTGATCATCGGTCAACTGATCCTGGGCTTGGGTGGCCCACAAGAGGTCTGGCTGAGCGGAGAATGGGAACAGATTGGCGCAAGCCTCTTGGCCTCTCTCAAGGTGCCCGATTTCTGGCTGTGGCTTTACCTCATCTTCGCCATATCCAATGCCATGATGCCCAGCGAGACCGATCGGGAGCCCTGGAAGCCGGTGCTCCTGTTCATGGGCTTGGTGGCCCTCTTATCCTACTTGACCGGCTGGGTGAGCCAGATTTCAGAAGTGGTGACCACCGCCTCTTTGACCGGCCTGAGCTATCTGGCCTATGCCTTCACCCTGACCATCGTGGCAGACGTCATCTTCGTAGCGGCCATCGCCCCTCTCGAGGCCCTGGTTTCCCGGCTGGCGAGGAAGCGAGTGGAGTACTGAGCAACGAGTTCGGCTAGATTGGTAGACTGGTAAGGCAGCAAGGCAATGGGGCGACGAGGCAACAAGGCAGCGAGACAACGAGGCAACGAGGCGACAGGGCAGCGAGGCAACAAGGCCCTCAGTGCCTCATCGCTTCATTGTCTCCCATCTGTTCGCGGGTTCTTCTGTTGTCTGGTAATGGGTACGCTGCTGTTCGGCCTGGCCTGGATGCTGGTGGGGTGTGGCCAACGCCGCTTCGCTCACTCGGCTTCCGCTGCCGAGGTGTCCGAGTCCGCTCAGACCATTGAGAACAAGGGGTCCGACACCCTGGTCAATCTGGCGCTGGCCTGGGCCGAAACGTACATCGAATTGCACCCTGAGGTGCGCATCTCCGTGACCGGCGGCGGGTCAGGCACCGGCATCGCGGCCATGATCAACGGCACGGTGGACGTCGCCAACGCCTCGCGGGCCATGAAGCCAGAGGAAATCGCCGCCGCCGAAGCGAACGGGATCACGCCGCTGCAATTTGTGGTCGCCCGCGATGCCATCGCCGTCGTCGTCCACCCCTCCAATCCAGTGGACGATCTCACGCTCCAGCAAATCTCCGACATCTACACGGGGAGAATCACCAACTGGCGTCAGGTAGGCGGCGAGAACCGCCCCATCGTGCTCCTCTCCCGCGAGTCGAATTCCGGGACCTACGTCTACTTTCTGGAGAACGTGGTGAGGCTGGGTGACAAGAAAAGCGATCTCCTTTTTTCGCCAGACACGTTGCTGATGCCCTCTTCCGAAGGGATCAGCGCCGAGGTGCGCCAGAATCCCAACGCCATCGGCTACGACGGCCTGGGCTACGTGACCCCCGACCAGAAGATGGTGGCCGTGGCCCGAGATGCCAGCGGTCCCTACGTGCTGCCCTCCATCGAAACGGTCAACGACGATTCGTACCCCATCTCACGCCCGCTCTACATGTACACCGCCGGCCAGCCGACCGGCGCCATCAAGGCCTACTTGGATTGGATACTGGACGAGGGGCAGGTGCTGGTGGCGGAGCTGGGATTTGTACCGCTGCATTAGCGTGAAACGTTGAAAAAAGTGATATACTGGAGGGAATGATGAGCTACAAAGACTACAAGCAGGCGATGAAGCGACGCAGCATCGCCTACCGCAGGAAGCATTACCCCCTGGAAGATGATTTGTTTGACCCACGCCGTGGGCACGTCTTCAAGACGGAGTATGCTTTTTGCAACCTGTTCACTCCAGGGCTCGACCGGCTACTGCCCAGGGCTCGTCGCCACCGTTGGTTCGGAAGCATGGGTAGCTCACAGGCCCTGGCGGTCAGTGTCCTCGGCACAATGATGAAGCGAAGTGGTCTATCGCTCCTGAATCAGGTTCCCGACGAGCACGGTCGCCCCTTGCTCCCAGGCTTTGTGCTGGCTGACCAACCTGAGTTCGATTACCGGGTGACCACCCTGAACGAGCCCAGACCTACCCAGGTGGATCTTTTCCTGCCGGGGCAACATGGGCACGTAGCTGTCGAGTGCAAGTTTTGGGAGCGAGAACTGAGCCCCTGTTCGCAGGTGACTACCCATCAGTGCAATGGTGACTACGCTCCCCAGCCAGGGCGGGCGCCGGGACAACGCTGCGCTCTGACCGAGAAAGGGATCGCGTACTGGGACTACATCCCCCAGCTTTTCCGCTGGCGTGCCGATCTCGACCATGTTCCCTGCCCCATCTGGAAACCGTATCAACTGGTGCGCAACGTGCTGGCGGCCGCGATGGATCCCGAAAGGGGGCAGATATGGGGACAACCGGTGGCTGTCCTGGTCTACGATGCCAACAACCCGGCTTTCGCATCGGGCAGGAAGGTGGACGATCAGTTTCAGGCCGTGCAGGTCGCCTTGCAGGAATCAGCAGCTCTTAAGCGCACCACCTGGCAGGCGATTGCGAGAGTTCTACTCAAACGGGGTGGATATGAAGATTTGATAGCATGGTTGGACGAGAAATATGGGATCACACCGTAGTTGGACCGAGTTCGTGATCGAAGCTCTCATCCGCCTGTTGGGCTTCTCCAGCATCGGCTTCGTGCTGCTCATCTTCCTCTTCCTGCTGCGGGAGGGTGTGCCGGTCTTTTTCGAGGTCCCGCTGAGTGACCTGTTCGACACGCACTGGTACCCCACCTTTGACTTTTTCGGCACGCTGCCGCTCATCCTGGGCTCGACTCTCATCACGGCCACCGCTATCGTCATCGCCCTGCCGATGGGGGTGGCCACCGCCGTGTTCGTGCGGGAGGTGGCGCCGGGTTGGGCGCGGGAAGTGCTCAAGCCCATGATCGAGGTGCTGGCTGGCATTCCCTCGGTGGTGCTGGGCTTTTTCGGGATGACGCTGATCGCTCCCCTAGTCCGTGAAGTTCTGGGGGCGCCGACCGGGCTGACGGCCTTCACGGGCGCGCTGATTTTGGCCTACATGTCGCTGCCCACCATCATCAGCGTGGCCGAGGACGCCCTGGACGCCGTGCCCAAGAGCTACCGCGATGCCGGCCTGGCCATGGGCGCCACCCAATGGCAGACCATTTGGCGCGTGGTGGTGCCAGCCGCGCGCTCCGGTATCGTCACGGCGGTGATGCTGGGCATGGGGCGCGCCATCGGCGAGACGATGGCGGTGATGATGGTGACGGGCAACGCCGCCCGTATGCCGCTCACCCTCGACTCGCTCTTTCGACCTGTCCGCACCATGACCGCCACCGTCGCCGCCGAGATGGGGGAGGTGGCTCAGGGCGGCGTTCACTACCACGCCCTGTTTGGCATCGGCATCATCCTCTTCGTGTTGACCTTTTTCATCAATCTGGCCGCGGCCTCGACGATTTTCAAGAAGCGGCGACGGGGAGGGCTGCGCTGATGAATCACTCTTCGACATCCCCTCCACGGAGTTCAGGACGCCGCTACCGGGTACAGCGTTTAGGCTTCATCCTGCTGGGCCTGACCGCGCTGCTGGTGGTGATCCCCATTCTGCTCGTCGTGGGCACGATTGTGGTGCGCGGCATCACGGCCATCAGTTGGGAGTTTCTCACCGCCATGCCCCGCGATGGGATGAAGGCCGGCGGAATCTTCCCCGCCATCGTCGGCACGCTGCTGCTCGTACTGGGGACGGCGGTGGCGGCCATCCCGGTGGGGGTGGGAGGCGCCATTTACCTGTCGGAATACGCCCGCGATACCTGGCTCACCCGCGCCATCCGCTTGGCCATCATCAACCTGGCTGGTATCCCGTCGGTGGTGTACGGGCTGTTTGGCTTGGGACTGTTCGTGCTCTTCTTGCAATTCGGCACGTCCATTTTGGCTGGCTCGCTGACGCTGGCCATTATGACTCTGCCCATCATCATCAGCGCGGCCGAGGAAGCGCTCCGCGTCGTGCCGACCGAGTTCCGCACCGTCAGCGCCAGTCTGGGCGGCACCCGCTGGCAGGGCATCCGCAATGTCGTACTGCCCCAGGCGCTGCCGGGCATCATCACCGGCGTCATTCTGGGGCTGCTGCGGGCGGCCGGCGAGACGGCCCCCATCCTGTTCACCGTGGCCGCCTTCTTCCTGCCGCGCCTGCCCCAATCTCCATTCGATCAAACCATGGCCCTGCCCTACCACCTCTACGTCATCAGCACCCAGGTGCCGGGCATGCCGCTGAGGATTCAATATGGCACCGCGCTGGTGCTGCTGGCGCTGGTGCTGTCCATGAATGTGATCGCCACGCTGATTCGCAGCTACTTCCGGCGGAGAAGGCGGTGGTAGTGTTACGTATTGCGTAGTGCGTATTGCGTAATGCGTGACGGAATACAGAGCACGGAATACGAAATACGCAATAGTTCAGGATTCCACGATGACCCAGGGCGGTCCCAAGATCTGCATTGAAAACGTGAGCTACGCCTACGACGGCAAGCCGGCCTTGCGCGAGGTAACGCTGGACGTGCCCGCCAACGCTATCACCGTTTTCTTCGGGCCGGCCGGCGGCGGCAAGACGACGCTGCTGCGGCTCATCAACCGGCTGAACGACCTCCTGGAGGGCACGCAGATGTCGGGCCGTATCCTGCTGGACGGACAAGACATCTACGCCCCTGGCGCCGCTTCGATTACGCACATCACCAGCCTGCGACGCCGAGTGGGCATGGTCTTCGCCCTGCCCCTGCCCCTGCCGGGCACCGTCCGCGAGAACGTCCTCTACGGTCTCAAGCTGGCCGGCGTGCGAGACCGGAACCGACTGGAGGAGGTTCTCGTCCGCAGCCTCAAACAGGCTGCGCTTTGGGACGAAGTGAAAGATCGGCTGGATGATGCGGCGGGTGCGCTGTCGGGAGGCCAGCAGCAGCGGCTGTGCATCGCCCGCAGCCTGGCCCTGGAGCCCGAAGTCTTGCTTCTCGACGAACCTACGTCGGGGCTGGACCCCATCTCCACCGGCAAGGTAGAGGCGTCTCTGTTCGAGTTGAAGCGGAACTACACCATCGTCATCGTCCCGCACAGCGTCCAGCAGGCGGCCCGCCTGGCCGATTACGCCGCTTTCTTCCTGATGGGCGAATTGATCGAGCATCGGCCCGGCAATGAGATTTTCACCACCCCTCGCGACCAGCGAACGGAGGATTACATCACCGGCCGATTTGGGTAGCTCACGCGCCACGTTTCACGCATTACGTTTCACACTTTTTGCATATGAGTGTATCGGAAAATTCAACATCTACTCCCCCGTGAACGACTTTGAGG
>CAZEBW010000123.1:0-7833 GCA_964510205.1 uncultured Anaerolineae bacterium | reverse complement strand
ATCCACCCCTAGCTCCATCCCGCTGATAGCAGCCGTGATGCCCCCGCTGGCCTCGGTGGTCAGCACGTAGACCTCTTCGGGGCCGCTCTCATCCCAACTGATGCAGTTGTAGTAGGCGGCGTTGGAAGGCGCTCCCGTGGTATCCCCCTGGTAAGAGCCCCCACAGCTTGCGGGAACAGCCGCGCTGCAATCCAAGCCCGTGCCGCACCGCACGCTCAGGGTGTAGCTGCCCGCCTCCCCCTTGTAGCCATCCACCACGATGTAATAGACGCCTGGGGGGGCGTCTCTGAGCTTGGCAGCGTTGTTGCCATAGGCCAGGCAGTTCATGGCATCGCACGAGGACAAGATAAACACGTCCAAGTCCGCCGACACCTCGTCGAGGGTGGCCACGACGTCGCCGCTGGTCTCGGTGGTCAGCACGTAGACCTCCTCCGGGCCGCTCTCGTGCCAGGGGCGAGCGCAGCCGTAGTAGGTGACGTTGGAGGGCGCGTCCGCGGTATCTCCCAGGTACAACCCCCCGCAGCTCGCGGAAACGGCCGCGCCGCAGTCCAAGTCGGAAGCCGCGCCCGCATCGAGAGTCACGTAGTAGCTGGCATCCGTGCAAGTCCCCACCGGCGGCGTCAGATTCATGACCATCAAAGCCAGACTATCGTAGCTAGAAAGGTCAACCTGCACGGATCCAGACGCGGGCGAGCCGCTCATGGGGATGGGGATCACGGCGGCGGCAACGCCTTGAAGAGCCACTAACTCGGCGGCGTAAGTGGTCGCGGCCGTCGTCCCGACTACCGACACCGTCGCTTCGCCTGCCATCGAGTCCCCAGCGTTGTCAATCTCGATGTAGTCGGTACCATACTGTTTCACTCCATCCGAGGGCTGGTAGTGAACGGCATGGCCATCAAAATCCATGCGCCCCTCAACGTAGACACGGGGATAGAACGCCGCCTCCTCATAGCAGTAGGGGTCGTTCGTTGGGCAGGCGGACATCACGTAATTGGCCGCGCTGAATGCGGCGAACACCGAGGGCGGACTGGCGCCTACCTCGCCGAGGGCGTCGCCGAGGGCAGCGAAACCATACGATCCATAGAAGCTGTCGTAGTTTACGCTGTGCTCCCAAACGCCCTTGACCGTGCTCTGCCCGCCGTAGTGCTCAGAGATGAAGCGCATGAAGATCCAAGTGCCGTACTCACGATGGGGATGATAGGGGTAGGTATTCGACAAACAGTGATCAGGGTCTCCGAAGTAGAGGGGTAGATAAGCCAAGTTGTCGTTAACGTGGTCGTAGACCTCGTCCTCCATCCAGGTCGCCGTGGCCTCCATCAGCCAGGTCTCCTCCCAGACGTCGTAGCCGAACTGGATGGCGTGGTTGAATTCGTGAGCCGCCGTCACCTTCATACAATCGAGGAGAGGGCAGGGAAAGCCATAGTAATCGTTCTCCAAACTGAGATAGGAATGCCAGGCGTTGCGCTCTATGATGCCCGGCGAGTTCTCGTTGTCCCCCGATTGAGCGCCCTGGTCGGCTCTGCCACTGGCTGCGGTGTAGCCGTAGTATGGCATATCTTCGACGTAGACATCGTAGTCTGGATCGCCATCCACCGCCTGGTCCGAGGGCGGCTGCAGCCAGCGCCTGGCCCCCAGTTCCGCCGCCCAGACGTTTTCCAGCTCCGCCGCCATGGCCTCGATATAGGCGGGATCAGCCGCGTCCTGGCCAGAGGTGGTGTAGTGAATCTGAAAGTGGGGCGTATCATAAATGAGCTCGGGGCCGCTCAGAGAGGGTCTGGAGAGGAGGCCGGGATAAGCGGCCAGTTCCCCCTGGATGTGAGGGCTCAAAGTGCGCCAGTTCCTGATGACTTCTCTGAGGATGGGGGTGGCGCATTTGCCCGGCGTGCTGCTCTGGTACTCGGCGGGCAGCTTCTGGGGGTCGAAGATGGAATACGCTTTGTAGAGGAGGCTGGTCTCGTAACCGATTCTCCCCTGTTGATAGGCCTCCTCGATGAGGACCACGCTGGGCGGCGGATTGCCGGCTCGAGTTGGCGAGGGCATACCCGTCAGAGATGCGCCTACCGCCAAAAGCAGGAGCGCCGCAGCTATTATTCCCCGAATTGTGTTGTCCCCCGTTTGCGCTTTCACGGCTACGTGTCTGTTCTCCAGGTTGATTCGTTAAGAACACTGATAGGCAGGATTGGCGGATTTTAGGCCACTTGATCCGTTAATCCTGCTAATCCGTGTTCTCCCCACTGCGACCAAGCCTAGATGATTCACAACGGAAAGCCACCTCGCTCTGCAGAGAGTTCGGTGGCTTTCCTGGACTTTCAATGCGGGACATCGAAGCCCGCGTTGCTATCGCATCGGTCTTCTAGTCGCTGTAGTTCTTCAGGATCACAGGCAGATACACTACCCCCGGAGGAGCAGGCGGTGCATAGGTACTGCCTCCCACGTCCTGCCCACCTATCTTCTCCCTCACCTCCAGCACTGGCTCACTGCCCAACGGAGCCTCCAACCTGAGGGTCAGTGTTGTTTCCTCATTGGCGCCCAGGGGCACTCGGCCGATGACGGCTTGGATTACGCCGCTGGCCGCCGACAGGCCCGTGGCAGAAGGGCTCGGGCCGACGTTAAGACGGACAGAAGTGGTACCAGGAATCACCTCCCCGCCCCTCAGATCACCGCCCGAATCCTGCCACTCTTGGAAGACATCCGGATCCATGTCCACGACGACTGAACCATCGGCAGGATAGTTATCCGAGTCAATAGTGATGTCGGTTCTCACCGGCCCACTCTGAGGGTTGCTGACGATAACATCCGGATCGTATTCCGTCTCTTCTGGATCGAGCACCTGCAGGTTCCTCTGGCACAGGTTGTTGTCGAAAGGCACCAACCACTTGTGGGTGATGGGGTCCAGGCTGGCGTAGATTTCCGCGTAGAAGCAGGTGTGCCCTCCTATCGTTGGCTGCCATTGGAAGCTGACCGTCTGGGTCTGTCCCGCCGCCAGGCTGGCGATGGTCTGCGTGCCAACGTAATTCCAAGCCGCAGGCGGAATTGATACTGCCCCCTTGGCCCAGTACAGATCAACGTTGACGTTGGTCATGAGGGCATTGCCTCGGTTGCGCACCTTGACGTAGACGTAGTTGGTCTGACCGGACTGAGGGTCCTCATGCTGTTGCACCCCGTCCGCCTGGCGCCTGTTCCAGATGTCGGGACTCTCCCACCAGGCCTCGCCGTTGGGATTGGAGGGCACAGAGCCGTCATCTGTGAGATGGTCCTTGCAGTAAACGTCGTGGAGAGTGGGCTTGATCGTGACACAAGCCGGCGGGTAGTGGAACGCATCGTCATGTCCGTTGGAGTTGACGTAGGTCGCCACCGCTGATTCGTTGAAACACAGCTCGCCGCCCGGAGTATCCTCCGGCACGTGCACCCGATAGCCAAAGGTCTTGGTCTCGTCCCTCCCCAGAATCGGGATCTCCCACACGATGACGCCGTTGACCGCATCCACCATGCTGGGCAATGGCGACCCGAAGAAGGAGTTGGGAACCAGTTGCACGCCGGGGGAAAGGGTATCGGTCACGACGACGTTGGTGGCCGGCTTGCCCGTGATGGTGCCAGCGATCTGCCCGTAGATGTCCTCCAGCTTGCTGCTGTCGGGCGCGTAGAAGTAGTCGCTGGCCGACGAGGCCAACCCCTTCAGTTCCGCCTCATCAATGTCCGATCCCAAGCCGATGGTGAAGATCCGCGTCCCCTTGGCCTTGGCCGCGTCAGCCGCCGGCCCGGGGTCGGGGCCCACGTTGTGCTTGCCATCGCTGAGGATGATCATCACGGGCCGGTTGTCGGGATCGCGCCGCACGCTCTCCAGCTCTTGTTGCGCCTTGTTGATGCCGTCAGTGATGTTGGTACTCCCGCTGGCGCTGAGCGCACTGATGGCCGACCTGACCGTGCCCGCCATTCGGCTCAACTGATGGTTGAGCAAGGCCGAGCTGGCATAGGACACCAGACCTACTTGATCGGCGTCTGGACTCAGGTCCAACACATCCACGAAGGCCTTGGCCGCGGCTTTGGCGTCGCCTATGGGTTGATAGTCACTGATGACGGGATCCCATCCGTCGTCGGCCATTGAGCCGGAGCGGTCAATGACCAGCATCACGTCGGTGTGTCGCTCCAGAACGGGGCAGTCCCCATGGCCGGTGATAGTCAGCACCACCGCCGCATTTTCCCCGGCCTTCATCTGCTTTGGACCTTCCTTAGTGCCGTCCACGGTGCAGACGGGCGAGATGGCGATGGCGTACTCGACCTCGGTCTGGATGGCCCCTGCCTTGTAATCCCCTGGAGATGATTTCAGTTCCTGGGGGAAATCCCGAGGGAAGTTCTGGCCGACGAAAGCTTCAATAGCCGCGTAGCTCCCAGCGTAATCGGCCGGCCCCCAAAGCCCACTTTGCGGATCCGGATTATTGGTGGTGTCCACAGCACGGTACATGTCATGGGAGATGTTGCCTGCATCGTTGTGCACACCATAGCCATGACCTGGGATAGGATAGTGCGGAATCAATGTACCATTCAGCACCCGCCCCGGCCAGCCCGCCTCGGCGCTGTCCTTGATGGGATTGCTAAAGAACACGGAATCGTTGCGCGAGTCTACCCCCGCCATGGTGACGAAGTGGCCACCCTCGCGCTTCCACCTCTGCAACTCGTCATTCCACGTCCAGAAGCCCATGAGCAGGATGACGTCCTCGCACCGCTCCACCTCGTACTCCACCCAGTCAAGGGTGGGCTGTCTCTCCAGCGTAACCTCGTAGTTCTCATCCAGGCCACGGTCCGACAGATACTGTTTGACCGCGTCATACATGTCGGTCACGTAGGTGCCCATGTGCCCGTCACCACTCTGCTGGCCATCGGTGTCCATCATCCAAGCCAGGTCATCAACGAACGGGATCACGTTCCTGGGATCGTGGTCGTCCCAAACGTAGGGACTGTACGATGTGACCAGGTTATAGTTGTCGTTGATCGCTGGTGGGGGCGCCGGGTTGGGCTCCATCTTGGAGTCGAACCACCACAGGCAGTTGGCCACCGCCACCGGACCACAGTAGGTCCAAGTTTGCGTCCCAGGGTACATCCATGCATCCTGCCTCTGGTCGAAGTCGGGCATCCCGCTGGGAGCGTAGTCAATCCAATCTCCGGCTTTGAAGTACGGCGTCGGCGTGGGTGTGTTGGTGGGAGTCGGAGTATTCGTGGGCGTGCTAGTGCGCGTCGGCGTCCGAGTCGGCGTCGGCGTCCGGGTCGGGGTGCTGGTGTGCGTTGGTGTATGGGTCGGGGTAGGAATGTCCGCCGGCGAGATGGCGACGGCAAACTCAACTTCGGTCACCGTTTCCAAAATATAGTCAGCAGGCCCCCAATTCCCACCCGGTCTTGGGCTCCCCACAACGTGGTACATGTCGTGGGATATGTTGCCTGCATCGTTATGCACACCATGTCCGTGTCCAGGCTTCGGGGAGTGCGAGATCAGTATGCCGTCCAGCACCCGCCCTGGTCCGCCCTCTTCAGCCCTATCCTCTCTGGGATCGCTGAAGAAGACGAACTGGTTTCGCGAATCCACCCCCGCCATGGTAACATAGTGACCCCCTGAGCGGATCCACTCCTCATGCTGATAATCGTAGTTGTAGAAGCCCAAGAGCAGAATGACGTCTTCGCATCGCTCCACCTCGGACCTCACCCAGTCGAAGCTGGGATACTCGACCGCCGTGACCGAGTAGTTATAGTTCAAGCCCTTCTCGGCTAAGTACTCGCCAACGGCATCGTACAGTTTGTAGGGGTCGGTGCCCGCCTTATCCGGGTCAGGGCCAGTCCGCTGCCCGTCGGTGTCCATTAGGTAGGCCAGATACTCAACGAATGGGCGCACATTCTGTGGATCGTGATCATCCCACGGGCCGTACGATTCCACCAGGCGATAGTGATCGTTAATCGTCGGTGGATGCACCGGGTAGGGCTCCATCTTGGAGTCGAACCACCACAGACAATTGGCTACCGCCACCGGCCCGCCGTACGACCACTCATGGTCCCAAGGGTCCTGCCAGTCATATTGCCTCTGGTCGAAGTCTGGCATGCCGCTGGGAGCGTAATCATCCCAGCCGGGTTTCCAGTAGGGTGTCGTGGTGGGCGTGGGCGTTGCCGTAGGAGTCGGTGTCCTGGTGGGCGTACGGGTTGGCGTACGTGTTGGTGTGCGTGTGCGAGTGCGCGTCGGCGTCCGAGTAGGCGTGCGCGTTGGTGTTTTGGTGGGAGTAACCGTCACCGTCTCCACGCAGTTTATCCGAACCGGATGCTCTTGCTCTTCTTGGATGGTCTGACTATGGGTGTCATAGATGATGACCTGTATGCTGTAGTCACCTGGAGAGGCAGAACTGGGGATAGGCAAGTCAAATACGAACTCATCATCCTGAGTGCCATAGATGACTTTGTTCTGCGTGCGACCAACCAGGACGTAACCCTGGTAATCCAGGACGTTGACCTCGACCGTGACGTCCTGGCTGGATAGGGTAGTATCTACCTCCACATACACATAGCCTGTGGAGCCCGGCGGCCAGCAATCAGGAAACTTCGCAAACTCCCGTTTCCATGCCGTCCCCGAGGCACCTTCTAACTGCAGCGCTCCCCTCTTTACACCAACGCACCAGCGCGACCGATATTTCCCCTGATCGGGGTCCCATACCTGACAGTTGGTGGTATTTACCTGAATCTCGACCAGGTTATTCCCCTGCTGTATCCACGCAGGGTCAATGGAATAGGGGCCAGAGGTACTCCAGGTGTCGTCTGCGCCTCTCAAGGTGCCCACGAGGTGGCCGTTGAAGTACACCTTGTCCACTTCTGGGCAGTCGTCATTCTCCTCATCAACATCCCATACGATCAAGGTAAGCGAGGCCTGCGAGAACGAAGGGGGTAGAGAGGGAACATAGATGTTGAACTCTATGGGATGGACACTATAGTGAGGATGTACACAGAATGGGGGATCCATGGGCCCCATATCGGTATCAGAGCGTCCTTCGTGGTTATTGTTCTCATTGTCCCGCGAAGTGACGTATGTGTTGCTGGCCTGTCCCGGAGGCGCCGTGATGGTGTATGCGCAACTGTCCTCAAATACGTCATACGTCGCCGCCAGTTCGATCCAGAGCACGCTTACCCCCACTGGCTGGAGGACCGGCAAAGGATCGCTGAACTGGTAGTTCCCCGCACTGAGTTCGCCACTCCAGATGTCAGATCTACCCCCACCCGGTAAGATCTCATAGATGGTGACATATCCGTCCAACTCAGTGCTCCAGAGGATTTCCATTTCCTCGCCAACTTGGTAGGTTGCACCGCAACCTCTATCAGTCCCAATGCAGGCAGTTAAGTCGCAAGGCGGCGGGGTCAGAGCACCAACCTCTCCTTCAAACGGCTTCACGTCAATCGTGCGAAACGATTCTCGATCGCCCTCATCTGCATCCACTGAAGGAGTCGCTGCCGGCTCAGGCGGATAGGCAGATGCTGGCAAGTTGACAAGCAGCATCGCCACCAAAACCGCTCCCAAAACCGATACAACAGTTCCTAGCCTAAACCAACGATTCGCAAAACCTCGATAGTTTTTCACCTCTTTTCCTCCTTGTCACACGGCGGTGACTTCTGCATTTGGGATGTCGAACACAGATGTTTGACACCGAAGTAATCATGGCCTCCAAGAGCTGGAGGCGCTGCCCGGATAGGCTCGAAGCGCCCGATAAGTTGCGATAGTTTACCACAGAAGTTGCAGGATGTCAAAACGAATGAGGCGGGGAGGTGTATTTCAATTTAGGGGCGAGTGTCATTGCGAGCCGAAGGCGA
>CAZEBW010000122.1:0-7929 GCA_964510205.1 uncultured Anaerolineae bacterium | reverse complement strand
CAGGTCATATTCCATGGCCCCGCTGATGAGCACGGGAACCATCTCCCCCAGGGGCAGCTCCTCCTGCACGATGACCAGTCCGTCCACCTCAGGCGCGTCGCGGTAAGAGCGACCCACGCTGAGGCCATCGCCGCTGCCCTCGACCAGGACGTCCAGGGTGCGTCCGATCATCTGCTGGTTCCTGGCCAGGGAGATGCCTTGTTGCAACTCCATGAGCTGCTGGTAGCGTTCCTGTTTGACCTCATCGGCAATCTGGCCGGGCAGCTCGGCGGCGCGGGTGCCCTCCTCCTGCGAATAGGTGAAGACCCCCACCCTGTCGAAAGCCGTCTCCACGACAAAATTGAGCAGGGCCTGGAATTCGTCCTCGGTCTCGCCAGGGTAGCCGACGATGAAGGAGGTGCGCAGCGCGATGTCGGGCATGGCCTGGCGGAGGCGGGCGATCAAACGTCGCACTCCGTCCACGCCGTGGGGGCGGCTCATGCGGCGCAGGATGTCGGGGTGGGCGTGCTGGAGGGGGATGTCCAGGTAATGGCAAACCTGGGGGTGCTGGGCCATCAGTTCGATGAGCCGCGGGGTGATGTGCTGGGGGTAGGCGTACATCAGGCGCAGCCAGGGAAGCTCTGGCGTGGCTTTCAAGATGGCCTCAATGAGGCCGGGCAAGGCATCGCGCTGGCCTCGGTCGCGCCCGTAGGCGGTGGTGTCCTGGGCGATGAGGATGATCTCTTTGACGCCCTGGGCCGCCAATTGGCGGGCATCCGCCACGACGGCCTCCATCGGGCGGCTGCGGGCTGGCCCTTTGATGGTGGGAATGGCGCAGAAGGCGCAGGCCGCGCTGCAGCCCTCGGCGATCTTGAGGTACGCGCTGGCTCCCTGCACGACGGACCTGGGCATCGAGGCAATGTCGGGTGCGGGCGGATCGCCGATCCTCACCAGCGGGCCGCCGCCGTCTGAGAGCAGCCTCTCCACCAGGGCCGTGATTTCCATCCAGCGCCGGGTGCCGAGGACGCCGTCCAGATCGGGCGCCTCTTCGGCTAACTGGCGGCCGTAGCGCTGGGAGAGGCAGCCGGCGGCAATGAGCAACTGCTCCGGCCGTTTGGCTTCGGCCAGCTCCCGCAGGGCGCCAAGGGACTCCTCTTTGGCGATGTCAATGAACCCGCAGGTGTTGACGATGAGAACATCCGCTGCCTCAGGATTGTCAACGGGAGCGTAGCCTGCCTGTTGGAGCAGACGGCTCATGCCTTCGGAGTCTACGGTGTTTTTGCAGCAGCCTAGGGAGAGCAGGTAGTAGCGCATCGTTCGTTCTATCCAGTCGGCTTGATGTTGTTGCGTTTGGTGAAGCACTACAGCGGATTCAGAATAAAACGGATCAGAAGTAAGAAAATCTGTTCCCTTCGACAAGCTCAGGACAAGCCTCTCCCAATCCGCTGTAGCGTCACTCCGCGACTCAAAGATCAGGAAGTAGTGGTGGGCGTAGGTGCGGCCTCCTCCGCCAGCCATTCTATGTCCACCACCTGCCCCCTTTCCCCCAGCAGGCCCAGGGATTCGCCGTTGACGGTGGCTTCCACGCCGCCGCCGTTGCCGCAGCGCAAGGCGATGCTCTCCCGCCCGCGCCAGGTGCGCGTGGTGCCCGCTTCCAGTGAGCCGACGAAGGCCTCTTCCCCGTCCACGGTGACCCGCAGCCAGGCGTACTCGACGATGCTCAGCTCGACCTCGACGCCGGCGGACGTGCTGGGCGCCGGCGTGTCGGTTGGGGCCGCGCTGGTGGGGATGCTGGTGGGCGTGCTGCTGGGAACGTCAGTGGACGTGGGAGTGGATACGACGGCGGCAGTGGCGGGCGGGACCGTAGGCGTAGCGCTGGGCATGGCCGTAGGCGTGGCGCTGGGCTTCGGGGTGGGCGTCTCGGTGGGCTGCGCGGTGTCTGTCGCGGTCGGTGTGGCGGAGGGAAGGACAACGGGAATGGTTGCGGTGGGCGATGGCGTGGCGGTAGCGGCGGGTCGCCAGAATAGCAACTGGGCTTTATTGGCCGGGGGAAGGTAGCGCCAGGTGGCCCAGGAACCAAAGGCCAAGAGCACCACGACGAGCAGAGCGCCGATCACCAGATCGGGCGTCAGCCAGGAAGGCGCGGCCATAGAGATGTCCATGGGCTGGAAGAATCTGGGTTGTGTCAACGCTTCCTTGTCCTCGTCCTCCCGCCCTTCGTAGAGGGCGATCGCTTCTTCGGGGTCGAGTTCCAGATACGTGGCGTAGGTGCGCAGAAACCCTGTGACGTAGGCTTCGGCGGGCAAGGCTGCGAAGTCTTCTTCCTCCAGGGCCTGGAGAAACTTTCGCCGTATGCGCGTGGCCTCTTCGACCTCTTCTAAAGACGCCCTCTTTTGCTCCCGCGCCTCTCTCAGCAATTGACCAAGATCGCCCATCAACTCTACCTCCTTAAGGTAAGGTGCAACGCACTTCGGATGGCTTTCAAAGAGTTATGATTTCAAGCGCCTTGATTTCGATGCGAAAAGTGCGTTGCACCTGTGAACCCGAGTTTGCCAGTTGCTATTATACCTTACTTTGCCCTAATAGGCAACAATCGGCTTGGTCGCGAAGCACGACGCCGATTTGAGCTTTTTTCCGTTTTGGTGTATCATTAGGCAAAATCGAAAATGGAAAGTGAGGAGGCTATGAAAATACTCTTGACCCAGGATGTGGATAACCTCGGCGATGCCGGCGAGATTGTCACAGTAGCCGACGGTTATGCACGCAACTTCTTGATGCCGAGGGGCATGGCCGTGCCGGCCACGGAAGGCGCAGTACAGAAAGCCCGTTGGCGGCAGAAGGCCCAGACCAAGCGTCAACGGCAGGTCGAAGAGGAGGCCGCGTCCCTGGCAGAGATCTTGTGGCAAGTGAAACTGACTCTCAAGGCCAAGGCCGGCGAGAAGGACAGGCTCTATGGTTCCATAACCAGCAGCGACATCGTGGAGGCCCTTGAGCGCCAGACAGGACACGCTTTCGACAAGCGCAAGGTGCAGCTCGAGGGCAACATCCACGAACTGGGCGAATACCGGGTTCCCATCAAGCTGATGACCGATGTGCTACCCGAGATTACGGTGGTCGTTGAGCGGGAGGAAGAAGAGTAACGATGACCGCCGGATCGCACGGAAGCTATGAGATGCGTCAGCTCGTCAAGCACCTGGTGGCCAGCATTCCCTGCGCCATCTGTCACCGCCACCACGAGCCAGGGAATGTGCGCATCGTTGACCGCCACGGTGAGATTTGGGTCATAGCTGTCCAATGCGATCACTGCGGCGCGCAGGGCCTGGTCTTTGCCATGATCCAAGAGGGAGAGGAGCCGAAGATCGTCAACGAGCTCACATCCCAGGAGCGAGCCAAGTTCCGAGAGATGCCCCGCATAGATGCCGACGACGTACTCGATGTCCACGAGTTCCTGAGGGATTTCGACGGCGATTTGGTCAGTCTTTTGGAAGGCCAAGCAGGTTAGCAGAGTACCCCCTTCTAGCTTCGCGATCCAGCTTAGATAGAAACGGAAAACCTCGCCTGGAGCTGCTAGGCGAGGTTTTTTGTTGCACTGATTGGAAGTCGCAGAACTCACGTCCTGCCGACCTCCCTTGCGCGGAAAGTGTTTCGCTCTTTTCCTGTGTCAACCTGCTAACTCAGCGATCAACTCATGGATGCGGTCCAGCCCTGCCCGCAGGTAGTCGGGCGGCAGGCCAAAGCTGATGCGCAGGTGGTGGTCCAACCCGAAGTGGTCGCCCGGCACGATGAGCACGCTCTTCTCGCGCATCAACCGCTCCACCAGCTCGGTCGAGTTGATGTCGAGATGATAGCGGACGAAGGCGATGGCCGCGGCCTGGGGCGGGACCACGCTGAAGATCCCCCCGTGGCTCCGCCCTTCGACAAGCTCAGGACTCTGCATCCACTCGTCCAGGATGGGGAAGCCGCGTCGCACGTAACCCCGTGTCCGCTGGATGAGGCGGGGCCGTACCTGGGGCGAGAGGGCGTGAGATGCCAGCTTGTTGGCCAGCATGGTGGCGCTGATGGTGGTGTACTCGTGGCGGGCCCAGATGTCGTCCACGGCGTCCGCTGGCCCCACCACCCAGCCGATGCGCAGCCCCGGCAAGCCGTAGGCCTTGCTCAGGCTGTTCATGGCCAGCACCTTGTCGTACCGTCCCCAAAACGAGGGCGTCTGGACATCGGTCAGCCGCTCCGCTCCGCTGTACACTTCGTCGGCCAAGAGCCAGGCTCCGACCCGCGCGGCGGCGGCCACGATGGCCTCCATCTCCTGCTCGGTGAGAATGTAGCCCGTGGGGTTGTTGGGATTGCAGACGGCGATGAGCTTGGTGCGCTCGGTGACAGCATCGTTCAGATCGCCCAGATCGGCAGCCCAGCCCTGTTCTTCTCTCAGATGAAAAGCGCTGACCTGGAAGCCGTAGTTGTGGCCGATGCCCCAAATCTGCATGTAGTTGGGCAGCATCACCACCATCTGATCGCCGGGGGCGAGGAGGGTTTGCAGGGTGATGAAGTTGGCCTCGGCGCATCCGACGGTGACCAGCACGTTGTCGGGCGTGGCGCCTGGATAGAGCGCGGCGATGTGCTCCCGCAGCTCGACTGTGCCGTTGGCCTGGGGGTAGTTTAGCTCCGCGTCCAACAGCCCCTCGACCAGGGTCCAATCGCCGAGCAGCTCACGCACAGTGGCGGGGTGAGCGCCGCTCTCCGACAGGTTGTATTCCACAACGTTCTCCCACTTGGACATCATGCGTTCCATGTCAAACGGCTGAAATGGGGTCATGTGACTATGCCTCCCTCGTTACGACCGTGCGGTCGGTGGCAGTGGCCGGGCCGCGGCCAACGTTTCCAAATCGCAACACCGCGGTTAGGGGCAGGTGGTCGGACGTCCCCTTCATGGTGCGCTTGCTGAAGGCTCGCGGGCGTCCGCTGGGCGTGGCCACTAGCGAGTCGCGAAAGATGTCCACGCTGTCCAGGTCCAGCGTCAGCCCCGATCCAGTCAGCAAGCCTCGGCTGGCGACCACTTGGTCGAGCACCTGATAGCGGTTGGCAAACTTCTCACCGCTTCTGAGCCCATCCGTGAAGTAGGTCCCCACCTGCTGCTGCGGAAGAAACTTCCAGGTAGCGTTGAACATAAAAACCTCCTGAGCCCGGTAGTCGCCAGTCTCCGACTCAAAGCCGTCAATGTCGTTCGTTCTCCCCACCACGCGATCCAGATCATTGGAGGCCCGCAGGTGATCCACCACGCTGCGGTCGCTGGGCTCGTCGTTCAAATCCCCGACCACGATCACTTTTGTTTCCCACGCTTGCAGCACGGGATCCAGGTTGTCCTGATCTCGCAACTGCTCGTAGACCTCGGGCTCCACCTTCACGTGGGCTTCCACCAGATAGGCGACGTGTTCGGCCACGGCGCAGCGCAAGGGTTCAGACCGATACCGTCCCAGGCGGCGGGAAGGCCAGTGGCCGGCGATGACCACCAATCTCTCGCCCGTCTCGCTGACCTCGAACACGACCTCGAAGATGTCGCGGGTTCGATACCGCAGGTGAACGAGGTGAGAGGTCTTGGATTGCACCGACAGCTTGCGCTCGTCGTAGGCCATGGCCACGTCAATGCCCCGCAGGTCCCGCGTCCCGGTCGGATCCACTACCACCTTGAGGTGCGGCTTCCCCATCTCAGCGATCAACTCCGCCAGCAGTGCGTCTTTTTCGATCTCCGCCACGGCCAGCAGCTCCGGCCCGGCCCCATCGTGCAAGGCGTTCAGCACCTGGGCCAGGTTGGCCTTCTTGGCCTCGAACACCTCCTCTGTCCAGCCCCCCTCCTCCGTGTACTCGAAATCCTTGGAGATAGCGTCGTCGTCCAAGTCGAAGAAGTTCTGTAGGTTCCAAAAAGCGACATTGACTGTTCCCATGGTTCATGACTCCTTTCCCAATCTGGCTAGAATTCCCCGCCGGATGACCTGATAAGACCTGACTGGGAGATGCCCATTGTCGGGCTAGTGCTTTTTGGTTTCGTGAAGGCTCATTCTCAAAGACAGTTGACAGTAGCAGGGCTGTAACGCTCGGCCAGGTCATCACGCCACCTCTGATTAGAATACCGAAACCTCTGATTTCTCCATCCACACGGGTTGAGGCAATCGTGTAAAATCCGCGCGGATGTGCAAACTGCATTCCTCGATTGATGATACATCAGTGGAGGAAGCCTCTTCATAAATCTTGTGAATTGCGCGATATGCCTTTCCAATCTTTTCTGGGTCATCTTCCAAAGAACTTCGAAACTTCTCAATTGCTTTAAAGAAGTCGTGTGCAAATACATCGGGATGAATGAAAAGCAGCAGATCCCCCTGAACCCGTACTCCCTTAAGATGACAGCGCTTGTAGTCTGACTCTGGGTTTCTTGTTGTAGCAACGCCTGGTTTGACGAAGGACTGGTGAGCCAATCCACACCTAAAGAGTTTCCAAAGAGCTTCCTTAACCGCTTCTGAGCCATATCGGTTATCTGGAAAGTAATCTACTAAAGTCTTTTTAAATAGCTCCTTCGAATAGTAACCCGTCTCCGTCCCTATATGCCCTTGGTCTAACGCGCCTATCAACTCAGTTCCACCGCAGACCAGCGTGATTATTGCGAAGTCCAAACCTGGGTAAGGGGCCGATGTCATTTTCTCTAAGTCTGGAATTAAGGCATTGTCAAACACTTCAGTCAAGTATTGCTCCACAGCCTTCTTTTTCATTCAAGTCTCCCTTATAAGCTATACTGGCGCTCCCATCTGCAACATTGGGTCAAGCGGTCTGCGTGCCATCGGGCCGCTCGCTCCGTTTGTCCAAAACTTCCCGCTCTAAACTCCGTTCCCATCCGCCAGGGGGCGACCCGCCACCACAGCACCGCCAGGCCCTCGCCAGCTTTTGGACTAGGGCAAGTTCACTTGACCCTTATGGTCTCAAGCATAGTTTCGATGGTTTCGTAGTCCTCTGCCGTGAAGTCTTCAGATATGAAACGGCTATAGCCAAACATAACAACGCTGTCTGCGGCCAGAATCTCCACATAGCGACTGCGCATTGGCTGGTCTTCTTCCAAGAACTCCTCTTTGTCGACAAGATATTCGCAGAAATAGCCTTTGTAAACGCTGCCTTTCCACACGCCTTTATCCATGACTTTGAAACCACTCCAGCCTGGCCGATCACCATAGAATTCAGCCCATTGTGTTACGACACGCCTGACATTCTCTTCGTCATCCTTACCAAATAGTATTGCCCCGCCTTTTAGGAAGGACACAAGCGCCAATTTAGTATCCGTCGAGCGCAAGGTGACAGAATCTGCCCCCTCCTCCTTAATCTCCCAGGAGCTAGGGTAAGCGAGGGTGAAATTGCCATCCAAGCTCTCATAGACCTGCCATTCCTCTGGTGTGGCCGTAGCTACTGGTGTGGGTGTAGCACTTGGTGTAGGTGTAGCACTTGGTGTGGCTGTCGACTCCGGCGTGGCCGTAGCCGTTGATGTGGGTGTAGTGGTAGGCTTTGGCGTAGCAGTAGGCGTACTTGTAACGGTCGGGGTGCTAGTAGCCGCAGGTGTAAATGTAGGTTTGGGCGTGCTGGTGGGCTCCGGTGTGTTAGTTGCTTCCGGCGTAAGGGTCGGTGTGGGCACTTGCGCTGTAAGCGTCGCCAAGACGTTGTGCGCTATCGCCGTTTCAGTGGCTTTGAGGTCAGGCTCAGGCGTAGGCTGTGGCGCACAAGATACGATCATCAAAACGATTATTAGTAACCCAAGCTTTGTCATCTTTTTTCCTCCTCATCTATGTAAACGGTGCGTTCCGGCGCTTTGCTTACTCATCTGCCCATAGTATATCAGATTCCGCACTGTTTGGCAATCCAGAGCCGGGGAGCGTTACGCATTTGGGACAAGCTCCTGGAAGGCTTCAGGAGGCCAACCCA
>CAZEBW010000121.1:0-7968 GCA_964510205.1 uncultured Anaerolineae bacterium | reverse complement strand
CCACCACCTCGATGCCCAGTCGGCGCAGCGCTTCCACGTGCGCTGGGCCAATGAATCCCGTTCCGATGACGGCTGCTCGGATCGCATCCATGTGCTTGCCTCCTCTCACGTTTTACGTTTTACGCATCACACCGTTTCTTAAAGTCCTCCAGAATGCGTGCCGTCTGAGTGGCCCCGATCCGAGTGGCCCCCGCTTCGATGACCTGGAGCGCAGCCTCCAAGCTGCGCACGCCATGAGCGGCCTTGACCTGCACCTGGGGGCCGACCGAGGCTCTCATCAGCCGTAAGTCTTCCAGCGTGGCTCCGCTGTCGGCAAAGCCCGTGGAAGTCTTGACGAAGTCAGCGCCAGCGGCTTCGGCCAGCTGGCAGGCTTTGACTTTCTCTTCGTCGGTCAGATAGCAGTTCTCCAGGATGACTTTCACGATGACGCCCTCGCCCGCCGCCTCCACCACGGCGCGGATGTCGTTTTCCACGTAGTCGTAGCGACCGGAGCGGAGGGCGCCGATGTTCATCACCATGTCCAGTTCCCGAGCCCCATCGGCCACCGCCTGGCGGGCCTCGAAAGCTTTGGTGGCAGTAGCGGTGTTGCCGTGGGGGAAACCCACCACCGTGCCCACCTTCACATCGGAGCCCTGCATTTCCCTTACCGCCAATGGAACGTCGCAGGGGCGCACGCACACCGAAGCCACGTTGTACTGTTTGGCCAACCTGCATCCTTCTATCACGTCCTGCTCAGTCAGCTCTGGCCTGAGCAGGGAGTGATCAATGGTCTTGGCCAATTGCTCGACGGTCAGCGTTTTGACGTCCAAATTTTCGCTCATCATTTTACCTTTCTATCATTTCTTGACTGGAGATTTCAGCTCAAGCCCCGCTGCTCAGGTAGACGTCCTCTGTTGAGTGGAGCACCAGGGCGATGGCTCCCATGACAGCGGCGTTCTCGCCCAGCTCAGAGGCCTTGATGAGGGGCATCACCGGCACCACCCCCTCTACCCGCTGGCGGATGGGTTCGATCAGCAAATCGGCCGAGCGAGCGATTCCCCCACCCAAGACGATCAACTCCGGATTCAGAATGGCCGCCACGCTGGCCACTATGAGGCTGATATGATCTACCGTTTCATCTACGATTTGTTGGGCCAGAGGGTCGCCACGACGAGCGGCTTCAAAGACCCTCTCGGCGGTCACGGCTCTAAAATCACCGCCCGCCAGCTCCCGAAGCAGGGTATCCCCATCTCTCTCCATAGCTGCCAGCGCTCGGCGCACAATGCCTGGGCCAGCAGATAGGGTCTCTATACAGCCGAAATGCTCGTAGTGCTTGCCCAGGTAGGAGCTGTCGGGCACCAAATAGCCGGCTTCCCCCGCCGCCTCGCTATAGCCACGATATAGCTTGCCGCCGATAACGATACCTGCTCCAATGCCTGTGCCAATGGAAATACAGACTAGATTATCTATACCTTTGCCAGTCCCGTACCAACTCTCCCCCAAGGCAGCCAGGTTCACGTCGTTCTCGACGAAGACGGGAACCTGAAAGCGGTCCTCTAGAATCTTTTTCAAGGGCAGATTTTTCCAGCCCAGGCTGGCGGCCCAAACGACGATCCCCTCCTGGTGAAGTGTTATGGATGGAGTACCGATCCCAATACCTCTCAACTCCTGATTCTCCAAACGGCGATTGCTGAGAAGTTGCTCGATAACTTTTGTCAACTGTTCTAGGCCATCATTTTGGCCATCTCCCGAAAAAGAAGGAAGGGACGCCTTCTGAAGGATGTTGCCGCCCAGATCAGCCAGGGCTCCCACGATGTTCGTCCCCCCCATATCTATGCCGATGATGGCATTGGCTGCGTAATTAAATTCCAGAAGAGTTGGCCGGCGCCCGCCTGTGGAATCGCCCGTGCCTGTCTCCAGGACGAGATCCTCCTCCACCAATTTGCTCACTATCCTGGTTACAGTGGCTGGGCTTAGATGCAGAATTCGGGCGATTTTGGCCCGAGACATGGGGCCCTGTTCCCGAAGCAGTTCTAGGATAGCTGAACGGTTTAACAGTTTCATCAGTTTGGGTCTACCAACACGGGGCACAGGCCGCTCTCCTTATCGAACCTTTAGCTAACCTAACAACTCTCTCAACCCTGAACTTAGTTTCTTTCTGAAATAAATTATACCATAGAAAAGGGATTTTGTCAATGCTTCGCATTCCCTCACTTATAATATCACGGAGGGAAAAATGTCCAACAATGAACAGATGACCATAGACGAACGACGGAAGTACCTGCGCATGATGAAGAAGCGCTACGTTAAGGCCAGCCAAAAGAAGGCAAAAGAGTATCTTTTGGATGAGATGGGGGCGGTCGCTGCTCTGGACCGCAAGACCTTGATCCGCCTGATGAACGGCAATCTGGAGTGACTGTTGGTTGAGATCGCACGTATTCCATTGAGCGCCGCGAGCCCATCCCTCAGCCCGCTTTAGGATGCCAGAAGCTGTCCTGTCTTCCGAATCTGGTTTCCACCGCGCGGCCAGGGCATCTGCATAAGCCAGCACTACCTTCTGTGCAGACTTCAAGCAGTTCAGATTCACATCAACGCCGACTAACTGTACCGACTGGATCGGAAACTCTGCCCCATACAGCGTGCAGATGTGGGCCCACGCGATAAGGAAGTCCAGCGCAGCGACTGCCGTCGTGCCAGTTCCCACTCCCACGTCCAGGATTGTCAAAGAATCAGATAACCTGCCCTGCCTGACGAGCTCTAGCAACGTGAGTTGAAGTTTGCACACATTCGTGGTCAGGTAGTAGGCCAGGTAAGACTTCAGGAAACCCTCGTCGTAAGCGCCAGGGGCGAACTGCTTACCCGTGCCTTTGAACTTCACCCAGCGGTCAGCAAGATCTCTGATATCGTGTTCATGATGTTGTAGGATCCTACGGGCATCTTTGTGGCGAGACGCGGGCTTGGGCCGCTGACCGAATAGCACCTGGAACTGAGCGGCTTCGACAAAAGGCGATAGCCGCGCACGTTCGCCAGGGGCGATGACAGTCTGTAGGGTTTCCACCAATGCTGGGGAGTACGGTGTAGGTGCAGCGTGTTGATGCATATAAATCCTACCGGAGTGTAGCCTGTTGAGGGGATTCTGCTTGTGACTTGGCATCGTACCACCCGATCAGCGAGGGAGAGCTCGGATCGTGCTCCTCATAGTTGGCCCTGGCCCGCTCAAAGCTGGACACGGCGTAGCAGTACCGGCAGCCGTACAGACAGGAGTCGTACATGCCGACGTCCTTGCTCACCACGCAACCACATGCCTCCCGCTGCGACGGGTCCTTCTTGTCGGTTACATTGATTCCAAACGTCTTGGCGATGTATTCATCATCCACACATTTGCCAGGCTGGATGCCGTAGGGTTGCAGGTCTATCTTCTCAGCGCAACTGACGATCTCCATACCGTTTTCGTTGGCGGTACGGGCCAGAGCGTACATGAGGTCGTCGAAGGCCTGACCCTCGCCATCCAGCAGCTCGACGCCTTGCTCTGCCAACTCCCGCAGGCGCTTCCTGGCTTTGCCGTAGATGTCGACGATGCTGACGACGGAGCGACAGGTGTAACCCCGTAATGCCTGGGCGATGAGTTGGTATGTCCTTTGATGGAATTCTGTTCCCGTCACGGTGCTGAACACGATGGGGTCGTAGCGCCAGATGACCCTGTCTGGGCCGATGCGATCGGCTAGCTCGCGAAAGGTGCTCAGGGAGCTCTCTAGCGGCGGGGATTTGGGGTCTATCGGGCGTGGATTGTGCATTACGGTGTATTGGAAGTAGTAGCAATAACTGCGCTCGTCGAGTTCCGCCAGATAGCCCAGCAGTGGCCTCGCATTCCGTGTCCAGAAAACGATGACGTCCACATCTTCTGGCTTGAGCGAAACGTATGAGACCTGGTTGCGATTGAAGGGGTTGGGGACAGCACAGTAGCCTGCGCGAATGCGGTTCATGAACCATTCGGCGTAGAAGGCCGGGATATCCGTGCGGCGACTGGCGCTGATGATCATGCTGTAACCTCAGTGCGGGGATTCGCCGAAATCAAGCACGCAATCATTATCGGCCTGACTCCATGACTCTTGAATTCTGAACGGCGCGGCGCCGCCCTACCAACCAGGTAGCGTGGTCTGCCACGAACCGTAGTACCTTACAAGGGGCTCTCGTTCTTGACCGGGCCAGTAGACGGCTACAACTATCTCTCTCGGAACTCGGCAAACACAATCTCCCCTTCGTTCCACCGCTTCAGGAGCTCGCTGCTGGTCCCCAAGTCCTTGCGCCACTCGTCTATCTGGTCTTTGGAGATGCCTCGGGGCCACCGCCGCATGACCGGGATGCGGGTGCCGTCGTCGGGCTCTTTGTCGTGGTAGTAGATGGATTTGCTTTCGATCATTCGACTAAGCTCGAGACAGGCCTTCTGCAATCTTGGTGAAGTCCAGATCCTCGGAGAAGCGCCCCGTCCGTCCCAGGAAAACCTTGCGCACGCAAGTTCCCCCTTTGAAGATCAATCGCTCCAGCAACCCCGCATCGGCCAGGATGCGTAGGACGTAGGTCAGGACCGCATCCCGCTCGGCCACGGGAAGAACCACATTGGAGCCTCTGGCGAAGAGATCAACGAACACTTCGACAGGCTCAGTACAGGCTTCTGTTGGAGCATGTCAAACGATCCTTATCTCACCCATAAGCTGTTGGGCGGGGACGTTCACCACTACCTGCCATTTGGGGTCGTAGTCGCCGCCGATTCCCCATCGGCTGGTGAGCCCTAGATAGGTCTTTGACTGGTCGATACCTGAGAGCAGTCTGTTCTCCAGCCCGGGAGGCAAGGAGGCCCCCAGGGTTTCCAGCAGGTATCCCAGCCGCTGGACGAGGGCTTTCGATCCCATCCGCAGGGCATAATCGGCCAGCTTCTCCAGATCCACCCCGTCCCGGGCGTTGCTCTGGGGTCCCCCCTGAGCCCCGTCCTGAGCTTGTCGAAGGGCCTGGCGAAGGGCTTGACCAACGGCGGAGTGGATCACCCGGGCTACTTCGACGATCCCTCCAACATAGCCCATTTTGTCCAGGGAATCCACCACCGCCTTCTCAGGCTCGGCCATGACTACTCGGGTGGTGTAGACCTCGGTCTCCCGATAACCGAAGAACTTGGAGGGCTTCAAGGAGACAAATCGGTACTCCACCCCCCTGATCTCGGTAGGGCGCTTGGTTTTGGTGGTGGCGATGTAGACCGTGGCCGGCACCTGAGGGGTGAACCCGTAGAAGTGATTGGCCGTAGCGTAGGAGTAGTAATAGGGGGCGATGAGCACACTTCCTGCCAGGAAAGGATTCATATCGGGGACGGCCTCACTGCCCCGACTGGCGGGGATGAACTGGTACTTCCCTGGCTCCAGCCGGTCCAACCAGCGTTTCTTCTCCAGCTGGTGAGCCAGCTTGCGGGCGTGGGCATAGGAGCAGTCCAGGATGTCCATCACGTCCTGCAGGGTGATCAGCCTCTTCTCCTGCCACTCCAGCTCCATGATGAGTTTGGATTGGAGATCGGACAACGTTCGCACTGCCATATTAAACCGCCTTGTTGCTTACCTCAATTAATGTTACCATTTTAGTAACATTCTGTGAGGAACTTAACCAATTTTACCACGGATGTGCTATTTTTGCAACCGGGCGACACTGGCATGACAAGAGCTTTACTTTGGTGAGGAGGAAAGCAAGACCAGGCAAACTGTTATTGATAAACGATGGCAGTATGATGATGTGGACACTGTTCGCAAGGCGCACAAGTTACATAAGAGAGAGTCCTGGACAACCACCGATTCAACGTAATCCAGATTACTGGGGCGAAGAGACACCGTTCCGTCCACAGCAGAAGAGGGGAGATCAGACTTGCACCTGGTCTCCCCTCTTTGGTTGAGATGCGCCGAAACTACATCTCCTCCTCTTTCCCCTTTCTCGCTCTTGCCTCCACTCGCGACATCCTTATGCTCACAGGGCTACCCAGGCGATGGGCAGGCTCTCGAGGATGCTGACCAGCGCAGCTGCTACTGATCCTCGCCGATGACCTTGAACTATCTTGTTGCAGGCAAGTGAGTAGTTGGACAATGTCAACTTCAAGTTGGCGAGCGATTTCGACGTTGCGCTTTGAGGCGACAGGCAGTTGACCGAGAGCGATTAACGAGGTGTTTGACAACCAAGTGCGTTGCCTCTTCGTGTGACAATTGGTGTAGCGGCAGGACAGCCCGCAGTAAGTCACGTACATTCGCCACTGAGAGGGCGGGCAAGACCTCCACTTGTAGTTGCTGGGCCAGTTCCGGATCACGAGCATAGGTCTGGGCCCACTCGTGCTTGGTCTGGGCCACAAACCAACAGGCCATGATGGTGAGTGCCAGATTGTTGTGCTCCCACGCTCGGTACTTTTGAGCTTGAAACTCATCCCAGCCGAGTTCTGATTTGGCATCTTGATTGGTTCGCTCGACAAAGTGGCGTAAGCACTTTAACAAGGCAAGATATTTGTGGGGCGTGTCAGCCGGCGCATTGCTCAAGGCATAGCTGTAGCGTTGGCCGCTCTCGTGGCGAACGACCAGCCACTCTTCGGCCAACTCACTATCACGGATGGTCCACACTCGGCGCATGGCGAAGGGGTCTTCCAATTCACCACGCTCAGTGTTGCGGACCCGGAATCGTCGAAAGATGGTGGCGGGGCGCTGGGTGACTTGGCGCACTCCCACTGGTTTGACCCCGTTCAAGATCCGCGGGCGGGTAGGGCGCGGGGCGCGCTGGTCAGGTCGAGGTGGCGGGACGCGGAAATCAGGCTCAGAGACGAACTCGTTCACCCTGTTCGCTCCCCGATCTTTCGGAGGGCCTCACGAGCAAGTCGCGAGTCCTCCGGAGCGAGCCAGTGTTCAGGCCGATCTCCCTCACGACCGGCTACGTTTCTTCTCCCAGGGGTACATGTCAATGATGCAACCACGCATGTAGCGGCCTTTTGACTCCGCGTCGCGCAGCCCCTCGAAGACTTGCAAGGGCACGTCGTAGTAGCGGTAGACGCCGCTGCGGTGGAAGGCTACCTCCAGAATGCCCTCGGCCTCGTCGTAGCCAAAGGCACTGATCATGCTCGAATCGGCGTCGTACCAGACCATGCTGCCCTTCGGCGGCTCGACGGCGGGCGCTCCCTCGACCTTAACCCCAGCCGCCAGCGCTCGGGCGATGAACCGGGTGGCGTTGGCGATGGTGATGCTCACCAGGGCATCCATCTCATCCACGACGATGGCAAAGTCTCCCGCCTCTAGTTCGTAGGTTTCATAATGTTCCGGCCCCAGGATGATGGTCAGCGTGTCGGACTCTTTGTCATACTGAATCGGCATGGTTCACCCCCAGAAACAACCGTATTCGTCCTCCAGTACCTGCTGGAGCCTGGCCTGGAGCGTGTGCTTGCGGCCCCTCTCTGGAGGTGGATACGGCCACCAGGCGTCGAACTTGCGCATCCAGTAGAGATGCCACATGCGATTCTCCAGCGTGAGGCGGAACTGGCAGGTGGGAAACAGATACTTGTCGCCATTCCTGCGCTGCTGAATTTCGTAGACGCCGATACCCGTGGCCTCGTCGGTCAAACGATAGGGCAGCTGCCCCTGGGAATGCTCGTCCAGTATAGCGCCAATGGTCTTGATCGCCTGGCGGGCCACGTCGGGCGGGATGATGTCGGGAGCATGGATGGCTCGCAAGCCCGCTTCGCCGCCGTATTCATAGGCATTCAGGTAGTAGGCCACCTCGTTCACGGTGAGGTGGTGTTCGTCTGCGTAGGCGTAGAATGCAGCGTCGTCCTCCTTGAACTGCATCGCGTCCAGGGCGATTTGGCGCATGGTGTCAATGTTGCGATGATCGGCGCTCCATTGGTCCCATTCTTCAGACATGATACCCTCCCCTAGCGTAAATTATGTGCAACCAACTGCAAGTTCGTCGCTGAAGTTGGAATCT
>CAZEBW010000120.1:0-8018 GCA_964510205.1 uncultured Anaerolineae bacterium | reverse complement strand
GACCCCGCCTGGCCCCCCACAGCCCCTACACCACCCAGGGCCTGGTCTACGAAGATGGCCAGTTCAGCGTGCCCCCCTTCTCCCCCAACGACACCTACCCCTGGGGCACCGACGTGCTGGGACGCGACATCATGAGCCTCATCCTGGCCGGCGCACAGCGCACCCTCTCCCTGGCCCTCCTGGTCGTCGCCGCACGCATGGCCCTCGGCTTCGCCCTCGGCGCCGTCGCCGGCTGGCTCAACGGCAGTTGGATAGACCGCCTCCTGTTGGGCGCCGCCGAGACCATCGCCGCCTTCCCCACCCTCCTCCTGGCCATGATCCTCATCCTGGCCCTCGGCATCCGCCAGGGAATGCGCCCCTTCGTCGTCGCCCTCTGTTTCGTCGGCTGGGGCGAGATCATGCAGTTCGTGCGCGGCGAGGTCATGGCCATCCGCCCCAAACCGTTCATCGAGAGCGCGGTGGCCGTCGGCCTGCGCACCTCCCGCATTATCCTCAGCCACGTCCTGCCCAACCTCATCCCCGCCCTCATCTCTCTCGCCGCCCTGGAAATGGGCGCCGTCCTCATGCTCCTCGGCGAACTCGGCTTCATCGGCATCTTCATCGGCGGCGGCGCCTTCGCCGAACTGGACGTCTTCGGAGCACCCTACCACTACTCCGATGTGCCCGAATGGGGGTCCCTGCTCAGCAACGCGCGTCCCTACGCCCGCTCTTATACCTGGACAGCCATCTACCCCTCGCTGGCCTTCTTCATTGCCATTTTAGGATTTAATCTCTTCGGCGAGGGCATACGCCGCATGGTGGAACGCGTCGGCATGGGCATCGTGCGATTGGTGAACCGCTACACCGTGGCCGTGGCCTTGCTGGCGGTGGCGGGCATCGGCTGGGCCAGGGGAAACACCGGCGCCGTGGCCTTCTACCATCAGCAGGCCAGCGCCTTCGACGGGGAGCGGGCTCTAGCCCACGTGGAAGCCCTCACCGACCCTGCCCTGCAAGGCCGCGCGCTGGGCACTCAGGGCATGGAGGACGCGGCCGATTACATCGCCCAGCAGTTCCAGGCCCTGGACATCCAGGCCGCTGGGGAGGACCTCACTTACTTCCAAACGCGGAAGCGAGGATACGAGACACTAGACGCCGTTCCAGAGCTGAGCATTGAGGATGGCGGCCCACCTCCGGCCTATCACCAGGATTATGTCGAATATCCAGGATATTACCGCAACCTGGGGCAGGTCCGGGGGGAGGTCCGCTTCTTGGCTGTGGGCGAAATGATGGGGGAGATAACTTGGTTCGGGCGCTCCCACCCAGCCCTGCGGTACGCAGATTTCTCCGGCCAGATTCTGCTCCTGCTCTCTGGTCGGGAATTTTACTATCTGGAGCGTTCGGAAGTGCCGTGTGGGGGCATCCTCGTCGTGGCTGACGACCAGGCAGCCCTGGCCCACCGCTACACCCTGTCACCGCGCGATCCCTCCTTCCGTCTCTACGGAAGCGGCCGCCAGATAGGCCAAGACACGCCCATTTTGTGGATCAGCGAGGCCACGGCCAATCGCCTGTTGAAGGCAACGGGCCACAGTGTGGCCGATCTCCGCCGCGCAGCCAAGAGATTGGACCAGGATGAGCTTATTGATCTGCCAACGGAAGCGACGGCGTCCATGCAAGTGGAAGGTACGATCCACGAGAAGGTACCCGTGCGTCACGTCATCGGCCACCTGCCTGGCAAGGCTGGCTATGTACCCGGCGGCTCCGGCCAAATGGACGACCAGGTGATCGTGGTGCTGGCCCAATACGACAACCCGCCACCCAGCCCTGAGGAAGTGCGCTACCCCGGAGCCAACAACAACGCCAGCGGTGTGGCCGTGATGCTGGAGGCTATTCGCACCATTCAAGAGACCGGCTACCAGCCCTACAGAACCTTTCTCTTCGTGGCCTACAGCGGCGAGGGGATAGAAGCAAGCGGCCCTGTGTCTCCGCTGGAGGTAGGCCGATTTCTCCAGGCCAAGCACGGTTTCTCCTCTCTCGATGTAGAGGCAGTGGTAGACCTGCGAGCGCTGGGAGCAGGCCAGGGCGACGGCCTGGTGCTCTCGGCGGGCGGCAGCATGCGTCTGGCCAATGTTTTTGAGATCGGCCTAAGCTGGGAGGGCTGGGAAGAGACCGCACGCCTGACGAGGGATACCCTGGAGTCCGTCTCGGCGGACAAGCTCCAGCGATCTGGCCGTGTGGTGACCCTGGCCCTGATGATCCTGGGGCGCGAGACGCAATACTAGCCGCCCCACGCGGGGCTGAAGTCCCCCCAGAGCTTTAGCCCAGGGCAAGGAGGAATGGCATGACCACATCCCGGCGATTTCTTCGCCTTTTGGCACCACTCTTGCTCCTGACGATGGTCCTAACCGCCTGCGCCGACCAACCTGAGCGCCTCTGGCTCCAGGCCCCAGGATGGAGCCGGGCACAACTGATGGACAACACGCGCGTTGGTGATCCGGTGCCCATCGCCCTGGACGATGCGGGCCGCATTTACCTTTTCGTGATTAGCGCAGGTCAGGACGTTTCGCTTCTGCACCTACTTGCCCTGGACAGACAGGCGAACATCGTCTGGGATTATACCTACGAGGACATCGAGCTGACACGCCCGGCCAAGCCACGGATCCTCTGGGATGGGGAAGTGCTGCATCTCTTTTGGCTCAGTGGTCAAAGTCTCTACACCGCTCAGGTGGACGCCAGCGGGCAGCTTCTCGAGCCGCCCACCCTCCTCTCAGGCGACACCACAGTTGATGACTACGACGTGGTGCAGAACACCAGCGGATCCATGGCCGTTTGGTACGCAGGTCCACGGGATGAACCTGGGCTCTACGCCCTCCCTAGGGGAGACCTCACAGGCCCAGCAACCCTGGTAGACGCCATAGGCGTTCGACCCGATTTGCACTTCGAGGACAACGGCACACTTCACGCCATTTGGGCTCACCACCAACCCGGCATCGCTGACAAACCCATCTTCTACGCGGCTTATGCCGATGGCCACTATCGCCCCGGCCAGGAAAGCGTGGTGGCGACACCGCGCGCGGTTGGCATATCCGTTCTCGAGGGCCCCCAGTTGGGGTTCGATGAGCAACACGCCTACGTTTTCTGGACGTTGATCTTCTACAGCGGTATGGAAGCTGGCACCGCTAGGGCGGAGTACGTCTACTTCTCCAAGGATCAACCCTCTTCGGCCTCATCGGTCCGTCAGTGGGGCGTTCCGTACTCTTACGATCTTCCTTACCACGCTTTTCAAGGCGACCTAGAAGCCGGGGCGCGCGTACCTCTGGAATCGGAGTCCCGTGGGGGCACGACTTATATCACCGATATCGCAGCCAATCCTGCCTCGGAGCAGGAGCTAGTCATCACCTTCCAGGCCCGGTTGAGCTATCTAATGCGGAAGCAGCAATCGCAAGTAGGCACGGTCTTCCTCCAGGGCGGCAACCTAACTACCTACCAACTGATCAGCTTCACACCATCTAGTTCGAACTATCCTGCCATCTTTAGCGATGAAGCCGGCTACCTATACCTCACCTGGCTGGAGAAGGGCGCGCTGCCTGGCTGGGTCGTGTATTTCACCAGCACCGCTCCCGATGTCCGACAGGCCCTGGAAAGCGTTACCCCCGACGATGCCGGTCGAGTCAGCGCGGAAACCCTGTTCGGGGTTTTGGCGGGTGCCGTCCTGGTACCCTTGGCCGTGGCGTGGATCGTGCCCTCCATGATCGTGCTCGCCTTGACCAGCCGAATTCGGAAGCCAGAAGAACCCTTGACCGGCCTCGGCACCATCGTCAGCATGATCCTGGCCCTGATTGCGCTTTGGATAATGAAACTAGCCGTCCTACCAGGGATATTGGAATATGTACCATTGTCCGCCTGGCTGCCCCCCATACCAAACTGGCTTAATGGGCCGCTGCAGCTAGGCATGCCCCTGCTGATCACGGGACTGGCATATCTGGCCGCCCGATATTACACCAATCGTGCAGCAAAACACTCGGTATACCTTTTCATGATCATCTATGCCGTCGTAGATGCCGTTCTCACCATGGCCCTATACGGCGTTTTGGTCTACGCTGCTTTCTGATGGCCTCCCAAAAAGCACCGACACTCTCACAGCCCCGATTGAACATCGAAAGCCTCATCAATCCGCAAGAGGTCAAGGAGCTAGCCAGGCAATACGGCCCCATCGAGCGACGCCACTTTTCTCTGCAAAGGGGCAAGGAGCGTTGCGAGCACTGGCGTCGCGCATTGACCACCCGGCGCGGCGAGGTGATATTCGCCATCCAGCGCCCCGCCGGGGTGATCCTACACACCAAGCACATCTATCCCCCAGGTATCTATCGCCTGCCCAGCGGCGGGGTGAGCTGGGGGGAAAGCGTCCTCAGCGCGCTGCATCGAGAAGCCCGAGAGGAAACGGGTCTGGCCATAGAGGTACAACGCTTTCTGGGCCTCGTCGAATACGCGTTTCACTGCCAAGAAGAGACGCTGCCCTTCGTTTCTTATGTCTTCTTGGTGAGGGACGAGGGAGGGGAGCCGAGGCCTGAGGACGAGGAGGAGAACATCTTAGCGTTCCGCCAGGCGCCGGTAGCGGAGCTAACGAGGGTAGCCGATAGCTTGCGCGCTATAGAGGAAGATTGGCGGGACTGGGGCGAGTTTCGGGCCCTGGCCCACGATTTCGTGGTCGAGACGATGTTAATGAGGCAACGAGGCAACGAGAGCATGAGGGAATGAGGCATTGAGATGACGATGACACTGCGGCAATACGTTGAGCGGCGCATACCGTCCCAATTGAGGGAAGCGTTCGAGGAGATGATGGGCACGGCCACTGGTAGTCGGCTGGCCGAGTCTTCCGCCCGGCGGAGAGCCCGCTACATTCTGGACCCCACGGGCAAGCTGGGCAGCAGCGCCATGAGCATCAACTTGCTGAAGCTCGTCATCATCGGCAAGGACGCGCTTGATAACGCCCCCTGGCTCATCAACAGCCTGGCTCACGAGGCCACACATATCGAGCAGAAATACATCTCGGATTCATTTGAGCAGGAGTACGTGTCCTTCACCACCGCCGCTCGGGTGATGACCGAGCTGGGCCTGCCGGACCCCTGGGGCTGGGATGCCCCAGAACTCCAGAACCTCCCGCCCGAGGAGGCAGCACGCCAGATCATGGCCTTGTATCCGAATCATCCCCTCTACGGCATGAACCCCGCCATTCCTGTCTATCAGGTTCGAGGGTTTAGAGGACTCATCGAGCTGGCGAAACAAGGCTGGGCCCTGCTGAAGGCTGCTTGATAGTAGGGCGTCCCTCGCTGTCAGTAAGCTAAGCGTAGAGTAGACCAGGTGCAACGCACTTTCTGCTCCCATAAAGGGCCGAAGTGCGTTGCACCTTCAGCAGATGATGCTGGCCAAAGGCCGAGGCTTTGCTTTTTTGCCAAGATAATGTATAATCTTACCGCTGTACCAAAGAGCGCGACTAAACGAACCGGAGTTGACATGCTGACCATTTTCCCCTTCACGGCCATCGTCGGACAAGAGAAAATGAAGATGGCCCTCATCCTGAACGCCATCAGCCCCCAAATTGGGGGGGTGTTGATCCGAGGCGAGCGGGGCACGGCCAAGTCCACCGCCGCCCGCGCTTTGGCCGCCCTGCTGCCAGAGATCGAGGTAGTGGCCGATTGCCCCTTCAACTGCGATCCAGAGCAACCTGAGACCCTCTGCGATGACTGCCGCGAGCGAGTGGAGCGGGGCGAGGAGCTGCCCGTAACCTCTCGCCGCACCCGCTTTGTGGATCTACCCGTCAGCGCCACCGAGGATCGCGTGGTGGGCACCCTGGACATCGAACTGGCCATCCAGCGCGGCGAGCGTCATTTCGAGCCGGGGGTGCTGGCCGCCGCGAACCGAGGCTTGCTTTACGTAGATGAAGTCAACCTGCTGGACGACCACGTGGTGGACCTGCTGCTGGACTCGGCGGCGATGGGCGTGAACGTGGTGGAACGAGAAGGCATCTCCTTCTCCCATCCCGCCCGCTTCATCCTGGTGGGCACCATGAATCCCGAAGAAGGAGAATTGCGTCCCCAACTGCTGGACCGCTTCTCCCTGTGCGTGGAAATCAAAGGCATCGCCGCTCCCACGGCGCGGGTGGAGATTCTGGAACGCTGTGTCCAATTCGAGCAAGACCCTGAGGGCTTTCGAGAGGAATGGGAACCCCACGAGGAGCAGCTCTCGCGCGACATCGCCGAGGCCAGAGAGCTTCTGCCCGAAGTCAGATACGACTCCAAAGACCTGCTGGTCATCGCTGAGCTGATGGCCAACCTGTCGGTGGATGGGCACCGGCCCGACATCGTCATCCTCAAGACGGCTCTGGCCCACGCCGCCTTCGCCGGGCGACGTCGGATCAACGAGGCCGACATCCTAGCAGCGGCCGAGCTGGCCCTGCCCCATCGCCTGAAGAGGCAGCCTTTCCAAGAGGAGACGGAGCTGGGGATCCAGGACCTCAAGGAGAAGCTGGCGCAAGTCAGCGAGGAACTGGCCTATCAGAGCACGACCTTGTCCACGGAGACCGCCCCTGCGCCTGCCCAAGAAAGTCCCACTGACGCTCCAGCCAGTGACGCCAATCTGGCAACACCCCTCAAGGGCCACCGAGCGGATTCCATGCCCCTCTCCTACATTGAGCAGGCGGACATGCCCGTGTCCATAGGCCCGACCTTCAAACCCAAGCGCGTGGAGACGCCGCTGGACCGACTGACCAGGAACAAAGCGGGCAAGCGCAGTTTCACCAAGACCGATCGCAAACGAGGTCGTTATGTCCAGAGTCAGCCGGCCAACGGCCAAAGCAACGACATCGCCTTCGACGCCACGCTGCGGTCCGCTGCCCCCCATCAAATCCACCGCCAGAGCGGAAATCTGGCCCTGGCCATCGTCCCTGAGGATTTGCAGCGCAAGGTACGGGTGCGACGGGCGGCGAACCTGATCCTGTTCGTGGTGGATGCCAGTTGGTCTATGGCCGCTGCGGAGCGTATGGTGGCCACCAAAGGCGCCATCATGTCCCTCCTCAACGACGCCTACCAGCGCCGAGACCAGGTGGGCCTCGTCGTCTTCCAGAAGGACGAGGCCAGGCTGGTCCTGCCCCCAACCTCCAGTGTGGAACTGGCCCAGAAAGCCCTGCGGGACATCCCTGTGGGCGGCAAGACGCCGCTCTCCAGCGGGCTGCTGTTGGCTTATCGCGTATGCAAGCGGGAGCTCCGCCGCAACCCCGAAGTGATGCCCTTGATGATCGTGCTAACTGATGGGGCAGGCAACGTGGCCATGACCGACCTGCCGGCCCAAGATGAGGCGCTGAAGATGGCCGACCGCATCCAGCGCAGCCACATTCGCTCAGCGGTCATCAACATGGAGCACACTTCTTTCGACCGAGGTCTGGCTCAGGAGCTGGCCGATGCCCTGCACGCGCCCTGCTACACCTTGCAGAGCCTCAAGGCCGAGGAACTCTATCAGACCGTGCGGGGGGAGCTGAAGGTTTAGAACACGGATAGGCAGGATTTACGGATTCTCTTTCAGTCCAGGTCAGTTGATCCATTAATCCTACCGAACCCGCTCGCTGAAGAACACGGATGGACACGATTTACAGATTTCTCCTCAGTCCAGGTCAATTGATCCGCGAATCCTGCAAATCCGCGTTCTCTGACGCTCGACTGACGAAGGATTGACGCCCATATGCTATAATAGGGTTAGTAAAGAGATAAAAACACTCTTACTAACCTCCAAAACGGGACTAGGGTCTGGTCAACCCTAGTCCTTTCATTTTCTGCTTTGTACGAAAAGAGGCATCGGGGCAAAAGTCGCACTTTGCTCCGGCTGGATCGCCAGATCCAGCCGCTGGGCGACGGTAGGCAAGCGAAGCTTGCACGCAATTCGTCGCGAGCGGTTAGTGTCACTTTTGCCGCAATGCGAAAAGAGGTAGTCCCCTCGTAGAGTGTTGCTGGCCTTGCCGAGCAATGAATTGCCCGGCTGAGACATAAAAT
>CAZEBW010000119.1:0-8133 GCA_964510205.1 uncultured Anaerolineae bacterium | reverse complement strand
AACTGCTACAAATATGCGCTTAGATTTAGTGTAAACCTTTCACTGCTACATGACAACTAGGGATAAGGAGCCTGATCCTGGTCCTAGTCCCTGATCCCTTGTCCCTAGTCCCTAACCTGAGCAATGAGGCGCACGATTTGGGCGAAGGTCGCTGGGTCCCGGCCGCGCCGTGCGGCGCCCAGCCCGTCCACGTCGGGACAGGCCAGCAGGTCGGCGGCGTACTCCGGCGCCACGCTTCCCCCATAGATGATGCGCACCCTTTCAGCCACGGCATTTCCCCAGCGCTCCCGCAACCATCCTCGAATGACGCTGCATCCGGCGGCCACGTGCTCCGGCGAGGCGGGCTCAGCCACGCCGATGGCGCCTTCGGGCTCGTAGACAAAGGCCATCGTCTTCACCTGTCCCGCCTGGCAGCCTGCCAACACCCGCCCCAGTTGCCGCCCCAGCGCGTCCGCCAACGGCGCCTGCTCATCGCGCGCCTCGCCGACTAGCAAAATGGTCGCCAGACCCGCGTCGAGGGCCAGGTGCACCTTGCGGTTGACCGTCGCATCCTCGTCGCCCAGGCAGCCGCGGACCTCCCAGTGCCCCAGCATCACCCAGCGGCAGCCGACGTCGGCCAGCAGCGCGGCCGAGATCTGGCCGGTGCGGGCCAGGTCGGCGGACGGCGCGATGTTCTGTCCCCCCAACTGGATACGACTGTCGCGCAGCGCCCGCGCCACCGGCCACAGCGCGGTGAAGGGCGGACAGATCACCACGTCCACCTCGTCGAGCAGGCCGCCCGCTATGGCCTCAAAATCGCGCACGAAGGCCAGGCTCTCGGCGATGGTCATGGCCATCTTCCAATTGGAGAGCGCCAACGGCTTACGCATTATCCTCAATACCCCGCTTGCAGATCAACCCGATTCGGCATTTCGTCTCCCCTGGCCGCCGCATTGAGCAGCGCGGCCAAATGCCTCATGCGCAGCATCTCCGTCTCGTCGCAATGCCCAGCCCGATGGGGACTCATCACCACGTTGTCTAGTTGATGAAAGGCATACTCTGAGGGCAGCGTGTGAGATCGAGCCGCTTCGTCGGCTGGATAGTTGTACCAGACGTCCAGCCCAGCAGAGTGCAAAGTTCCCTCGCGCAAGGCGTGGTACAGAGCAGCTTCATCCACAATCGGCCCGCGCCCCACGTTGACCAGCACGGCCCCTGGCGGCAGCAGAGCCAACTCCCTCTCGCCGATCAGACCCGTCGTTTCGGGCGTGTGCGGCAGGCAGATGATGAGCACGTTGGCCTCTGGCAGCAGGCGGTGCAGAGCATCGGGCGGATGGATGTCATCGGGGGATGGTGTGACAACGCGACGTCGAATAGCCACCACCTTCATGTGCAGTGCCCGGCACAGAGCAGCCACCCGCTGGCCGACAGCGCCGTAGCCCAGAATCAGCGCGGTCTTGCCCTCCAACAGGATGATCGGGCTGGGCCGGCGGTAGCGAGGCGTCCAATCGTTAGCCCGCAGCGACCGGTCCAGGGGGACCACGAGTTTGGCGGCGGCCAACATCAGGGTGACGGACATCTCGGCCACGGGCGCGGCGTTGTGGTGCAGGTTGTGGATGGCGATGTGGGGAAAGTCGCGCATCAACTCGTGCGTCACATCGGGCAGGCCCGCCCAGGGGATGACCAGAGCGCGCAGGTTGGGGCTGGCCTCCAGGTGATCGCGCTGGGGGCGGCCGGCCACCAGGATGTCATAATCGGCTGGCACGGGTAAGTCGGGGCCAGACGTGAAGCGCACCTCGGCATCTAGGTTGGCTCGCAGATGGGCCAGCGCGACAGGGTCAGGATCACGGAGCAGATGCACAGATAGCTTCATTCACTCATCAGACAAGAAAATCTCTTCGTCCCCGCTTATTGCAAAGAGGAAGTGGAAACCATCAGGCCCCAGCTTGCGCGTCAGTTTGGCCATGATGCGGTCCACGTTATCGTAGGGGCCGGCGATGAAGAAAGGCTTGCCTTCTGGACCACCCAGCGGGACGGGCACGTCGCACGCGTCGGGGTCGGCGTCGCCCAGCACCAGCATGGCATCGCGGTAGTCGGGGTCTGGCTTAAAGCCCAGGTCTTGGGCATAGGCGATCGCCTCACGGATGATCTTGGCCACCAGGTTGAGGTCGGCCTTGATCATCTCTTGCTGGGACGTTACCATAGCCCGCAGTTTCTGCTCGTACTCGCGCCGGGTGTCGAACAGGCTGGCGAACGCGCTCTTGACTCCCAAGCAGCCCAGGTCCACCAGGAACGTGCCGGTGGCAATCTGTCCCGAGGGGGAGCGGCGGGCCACCAGGATTTGGGTGATAGCGCCTTCTTCCTGCCACTCCTTGGTCAGAAGACACTCGTGCAGGGGCCAGTTGCCCGATGCGCGGAGCAGGGCGCGGGGGCTCTGAAACAGTTGGCTCAAGAGAGAGCGCTTCTTTTTGCGCTTGGCCTCCTTGCGCTGGCGCGCTTTCTGCCGTCGTCTGGCCGATGGTTTGGCCATTCATATCCTCCCTTCAAAATGGAATGTCAGGAGCGGCGAAGGCACCGTGGGTCACGGCCTCCATCCAGCCTTGCAGCCAGAGGCGGGCGCCCAGCGGGACCAGACGGGCCAGAGCGAAGATGAAGTCCCGATGCTGGCAGAAGCGGGTCAGCTCCGCCTCGTCGTCCGGGTCAATCTCGGTCTCAAGGGCGTAGCAGATCATGGCTGCGTTCTTCTCGGGCTCGCTCAGCCAGTCCAGGGCTATGTTCTGGTAAGGCCAAGCGGCGATCTGGCCCAGCAGCGCCTGGACATCCACGCCCTGGTGATGCAGCCCGGCCACCAGAGACGCGGCCTCGGAGCGGGTCAGTCGGCGATAGCCAGAGCCAAAGCGGTCGCCGGGCACCGGTACGTCGCAACGCCCAGCCAGCTCCCCGGCCACCTTGTGCAGTTCGGGATCAAGCCAGGGTTGCCGCAGCACCTCCAAAAAGGTCTCGGGATCTACCTGCCTGCTTTCGACGGGGGGCGGGGTGTAGGGCGGAGCTGGCGAGGTTTGGCGTTGCTGTTCCTGTTCTGCCTGCCAGGCCTCGAAGTCCGCCTCTTCTTCGGCCCAGCGAGCATCCCACCCTTCGGGATCGTACTGAGCAATGAGGGGATAGCCGCCATCATCGTGGAACCACTGCCAGCCGTGCTCATGCCCCTCAAGCTCCGCAGCCTCGACCTCCGCCTTCGTCTGCTCGCAGATGGGACAATCGTCGAAGAAGAAGTCATCCAGGCGGTCTGCGGGGATGGGATTGGGCTTGTCCATCTGCTCAGCCCAGATGAGGTCGCGCGGTGCACAGCCATGCAACTCGTCTTGGGGCGTGAAGAACCAGCTCCGGATCAACTCGTCCAGCCGGTCCGTCTCTGCCTCGACGATAGAATCAGCGTTCGCCTCGGCCAGCAGTTCAGCGGCGCGGTCGCGCAGCCAGAGCACCAGGTCGCCGTAAAGAGCGCATTCTTGAACAGACATGGCTACCTCCATGTATCTCGATATTCACAGGTCGGGAAGCAGCACGAATCTCGCGTCCCATCCAGGTTGACACGCATAAAGCCCTCACCGCACGTTTCGGTCAGCTCCAGCCGGCGGCGAGTATAATCGTCGGCGGCCACCGTCACACCTGTCCTGCGTCCCAATGCGGTGAGCATACTGAAGGCATCGGCCAGCTCCGCCGTCGTGGGAGCGAACTCGTGCTGAGCCCCTTTGTAGCCCAGGAGCAGCAGGCAGCGAGCGCCTCGCCGCAGCGCCTCCACCGCCCAGCCGGTGACATCCGCCAGACCTCCACGCAGCAGGAGCAGGTTGACCACGGCGTGGGGGTGGGCCACCAGCGCCGACCAATCCCCCCTGCCAGCCGAGACGCCAAAGCTGTCCAGCAGCCCGGCGTCGGCCAGGGCGGTCACCAGAGCGGGGTCGCGGGAGTTGGTGGTCAGTCCGGCGCGCAGGCCCCGCTGGTGGGCCGCCGTCAACAAGTCAGGCAGCGCGGGGTGCAGCGTCGGCTCGCCGCCGCCCAGGGCCACCGCTTCCACACCGTCCCTGGCCAGATCGTCCAGCAGCGCTGTGAACTGGGCTACCGACATGTCCCGTTCTGCTTTGGGCTGGTCACAGTAGGAGCAACGGTTGTTGCAGCGCTGGGTGATCTCTATCGAGGCCAGCCGCAGTCGGTTAGTTATCCGTGAGGATGCTTCCATCATCGCCTCCCCACCCAACAGTTCCCTCGCCGGTCTGTGCTTTTTGAGACCTCGCTCAAGCCACCCTGGCCTCAGCGTAGGTGAAGACAGGCACACGGATGGTCCGCCTTGGCTTGATCTTGTTGAGAACAGTCTTCTCCATCGTCTTCACCGTCTCCGCGGTGAAGTATGCCTCTCCGCACTGCACACACACACCCGCTGGTACGTCCTCAAAGATGAACAACTGACCGTTCCAGTGATATGTGTGTCGAATGCGTTTCGGAACAACCTCACCACCGCAAAGCGAACAGGAAGCATACACGTGAGTCATCTCTTTCCTCCCTGATCACTGGATGACCCTTGTGCCTCTTCGGTCAGAAGTGCCTGCAGCCCTTTCCAAGGTGGTCGGCGCAGGTCGTCGTACAGCAACTGCAGCGCGGCAACACCATCGGCGGTGTAGATCTCCCCGGCCTCTTCGATGATCTTCTCCAGTTGTTTCTCCAGGAACAAACGTGCCGGCCGCCGGCCATGACATTCAGTCCACAGCAACCAGACCAGGGCAGCCCGCTGGTAGAGGTAAGGCAGGGGCTCCTCGGCCGCCGTGCACCATTTTTCGACCTCCGTCCCCAGCCGGACGGCCAGCGCAGCCCATCGGATGTAGTCGTCGGGCTCCACGTCGGCTGGGTGCAGGCGGGCCAGTTCGTACTCCATCACCGCTTCGGTCCGCGCGCTCACCTCCTGTAACACCTTTTCCAACCGTTCGACCGAATCTCGGATCCACCGCTGGCCCACGGTCGGAAAGCGGGCCCGGGCGCGCAGGACAGCGGCTCCGCGCTCATCCATGAGCTGCTCTCGGTGAGCAGCCATCAAGTCTGGCAATTCCACCGGCATCTGAAAGATACCCAGTGCCTCCCAGCGGCCCCAACGGATGCTGTCGGCCAGGTCGCGAACGTACTGCTCTCGCGTCTCCGGGGCTGGGCCGCTCTGGGGCAGCAAGGAGGTATGGCGTAGTTCGAACTGCCCGAGGCCACGCTCCGTCGCCTGGGTCAGGAGTTGTTTCAGTGGATCCTCATCAACGGCAGCATCTCGGTTTCCAAAAGCAGGCGGATAATCGCCGTCGTTAGGCATTTCCAGACGGAACCCTCCCCAGGCCCGCTCGAATTCCGGCCCAAGCTCGCGAGCCAAATCGCCGAGCTGACGGCCCAGGGCCTGAGCACGGGCGAAGTCCACATGTCGCAGCACGTTCTCGAACTCCTCGGCTAGGGAGACCACCAGGCCGGGGTCACTACATTCCACCAGAAGTTGACGCATTGTTCCCCCTTTCACAATCCAGCTTTGTTCAACTCGTCTTGCAAGGCGGGCAGCCGCTGGTGCTCCTGCCGCAGGTGGGCGATGTAGGTCTCCCAGGCAGCGTCTTCGCCCAGCCGATGGTACAGGTCACGGACTCGCAGCAGGTGACCGGCTGCAGTCTGATAGTTAGCCCGGCCCCGGGCAGCGATGGCCCGCTCCGCCCGCTGGCGGTAGATCTCCAACGCAGCGCGGGGGTGATCGGGCTCGGCCGCCTGAGCCACGCGAATCAGCGCATCGGCGCTGAACAGCGCCCCCGGACGGGAGATGATCTCCAGCGCCCAGGCCACGTCGCCTTCATCCAGGGCGATTTGCAGCAGCAGCGATGACTGGCGCTGAGGATCGAGGGTTTTCAACAAGGCCGGACGCAAAGTCTCCCAGGTGCCCAGCTCGCCAGCCAATCGGCGCAACTCCTGGTAGGTCTCAAGCCAGGGCCATTCGGCGAACTGACGACGCCACAACTCCAGCGCTGCCTCCTGGTCGCCGTGCTCCTCGAAATAACGGGCCAACCAGGGGCGATAGTGAGCGGCATAGCGCTCGTGACGCGCCTGTTCGGCCATGTATGCCACCGCCGCCTCTCCGTGGCCAGCCTCGACCAGCGCGTCGGCGAAGCGCGTGACCAGGCCGGGCTTGTCGGCGAAATGCTGCCGGGCAACGTCCACGGCTTCCTCCACCCGATCAAGTCGGATCAGCAAGAAGGCCCGCTGTTGAGACGTGCCGTGCTCCAGAACCAAGGCATCGGCCTCAGTTTCTCGTCCGGTCATCTCCAGCCGGGCGGTCAGAAAGCGCACCAGCACCTCGCGCCCCCAATCTCTGGCCTGCTGCATTTCCCGACGCAGCCGGGCCTCGATCCAGGTCCATTCCTCGTCAGTGGCCTGACGCAGCACCACGTCGCCAGCCGGCCAGGCAAAGTCCACGCCTCCCAGGCGGATGTCCTCCAACTCAGCCTCCAACAATGCCTCCAGCCAGGGCTGGCGGGTTTCGGAGTCGCTGACCCGATCCAGACAGTGATCCAATCCCTCGGCGCAGTCCCCAAGAACGCACAATAGGTCGCCGTCTCGATCCCACTCCAGCCACCAGCCCTCGAAGCGTGAGAGCGTCTCATCGAGGATGAGGTGATAGAGCGCACCGGCGACAGTAGGGTTGTCCACCTCCAGGTAGCGGTCGGCTGTCTCCCGCAGGCGTTCCAGCTCGCGGGCGGCCCATTCGGCGTCGTCGCGAGAAAGGGCGTAGCTCGCCTGCTTGCGGAAGGCCGCCAGGTCGAAGGGAACTGAACTGTCGGGACCGAGGGGCAGCTCCAGCAGCCGGGCTAGGTCCGGCTGCCGGGCGATCATCTCCTTGACCAGGGCGATCAGATCCTCCTCGCTGCGCTCGGCCAGCAACTCGTCCACCGGGGCCGGGACGTGGAAGCTATCCGCTTCGCGCACCCAGGTGAGCAGGGCAGCGACAGTGTGTTTGCAGATGCCGCCCCAGTCGTAGGGGCAGGTGCAGGCGGTTGTCTCAATGCCCGCCGATCCCAGAGTCACGGTGACCCGGTAGGGCTGGTACTGGCTGCCCTGGACGTGGGCGACGAGGGTATTGCCGCGCCGTTCAGCGTCGAGGACGGAGCCCGAGGCATAGTATCTCTCCCCGCGCTCGAAGGATTGAGGTGTGGCCAGACGGCGGATGTCATCTTCGGTTAGACTTGGTAGATCGGTCGAATCTTTCCCTCTCACTTCTCACTGCCATTCCGTGTGGAACGAGCCTTCTTTGTCGAGCCGCCGGTAAGTGTGGGCGCCGAAGTAGTCGCGCTGGGCCTGGGTGAGATTGGCCGGAAGGCGGGCGGTGCGGTAGGCGTCGAAGTAGGCCAACGCACTGCTAAAGGCCAGACAGGGCACGCCATTCGTCACCGCCGTCTGGATGACCCGCCGCAGCGCTCCCTGACGCTGCTGCACCGCTTGGCCGAACTCGGCGTCCATCAACAGGTTGGACAGGTCGGGATCGCGCTCGAAGGCAGCGCGGATATCGTCCAGGAAAGCGGCTCGAATGATGCAGCCTCCCCGCCAGATGCGGGCGATCTCGCCGTAGTTCAGGTTGTAGTCGTACTCCTGGCTGGCCGCGCCCAGCAAAGCAAAGCCCTGGGCATAGGAGCAGATCTTGGCCGCGTAGAGGGCGCCGCGCAGGTCGCGGACCAGCGCGGCGCGGTCGCCGTCGAATTTGATCGCGGGGCCGGAGAGCACCCGACTGGCCGCCACCCGCTCGTCCTTGTAGGCTGATATGATGCGCGACTCCACAGCGGCGTTGATAGTCGGCGTCGGCGCGCCCAGGTCGAGTGCGCTCTGGCTGGTCCACTTGCCCGTGCCTTTCTGTTTGGCCTCGTCCAGGATGACCTCCACCAGCGGCTGGCCGGTCTCATCGTCCTTTTTGGCGAAGATGTCGGCGGTGATCTCGATGAGATACGATTCCAGCTCCCCCTGGTTCCACTCGGCGAAGACCTGGTGGAGCTCCGCCGCCGACAGACCGCCGATGCGCGTCATAATGTCGTAGGACTCAGCGATGAGCTGCATGTCGCCGTACTCGATGCCGTTGTGCACCATTTTGACGTAGTGCCCCGACCC
>CAZEBW010000118.1:0-8266 GCA_964510205.1 uncultured Anaerolineae bacterium | reverse complement strand
CTTTCTGTGCAAAGTCACGCACCGCCCGTCGCCACAGGCGTTGTTCTTCCGTCCAGCCAAAGTCCATGTTTGTGCCTCCTTGGTTATTGATTGGTCAAATCACACCCTCATCCTGCAGACGGGCCAGGTCAGCGGGAGTGTAGCCCAGGTACTTGCTCAACACCTCCTCCGTATGTTGGCCTAGCAGTGGGGGAGGCTGCTCCATGCGTGCCGGCGTGCGTGAAAGCTTGAGCGGCGAGCCAGCCAACCTGACTGTGCCTGCAGTAGGATGGGGCAGTTCCACCACCATATCCCGCGCTCGCACCTGGGAATCCTCGAAAACCTCCTTGACATTATTGATGGGCGCACACGGAATACCGGCCTCTAGGAGCAATTTGAGCCACTCTTGGGCATTTTTCTTCTTGAAGACCCTCTGCAGGAGAGGGATCAACGCCTCCCGGTTTTCGACTCGCTTTGGATTGGTTACAAATCTGGGGTCATTGCCCAGCTCCTCGCAGCCGGCGAGTTTACAGAAGCGCCGCCACTGGTGGTCAGTGCCCACACCGAGCGCAATCCAGCCATCCCTTGTCTCGAAGGGCTCGTAAGGGACGATGTTGGGGTGGGCGTTGCCGTACCGCTTTGGCACCTCGCCCGAGACTAGGTAGTTGCTTCCCACGTTGATTAGCCAAGCCACCTGGGAATCCAGCAGGGCTATGTCTATGTGCTGCCCTTCGCCGCTGTGCTCCCGCTCATGGAGTGCGGCTAAGATGGCAACGGCAGCATACAGGCCGGCGGTGACATCTACGATGGCCACGGCCACCTTCATCGGCGGTCCCTCTACCGGACCGGTGATGCTCATGATCCCGCCCTGAGCTTGAATGATGAAGTCGTAGCCAGGCCTGTCTTTGTAAGGGCCGTATTGACCGTAGCCGGTAATGGAGCAGTAGATAAGGCCCGGTTTTATCTTGCGCAGGCTCTCGTAATCAAGGCCCCACCTCTCCATCGTGCCCACACGGAAGTTTTCGACTAAGATATCGCCTTTCCTGACCAATTCCCGTACAATCTCCCTCCCCTTCTCACTTTTGAGGTTGAGGGTGATGCTTTTCTTGTTCCGATTTACGCAGAGGTAGTAGGCGCTCTCCCCCCCGGCCCAAGGAGGTCCCCACAGGCGGCTGCCGTCGCCTATGACGGGGGCCTCTATCTTGATGATCTTGGCACCCAGATCACCCAGCATCATGGTGCAGTAGGGCCCGGCTAGAACGCGGGATAGATCAATCACCAACACGTCAGAGAGAGGTGGTTTCATGTTCTTCTGGATCAGCTTTTTCCTCCTCTCTTGAACTCCAGTTCATCAGCTATCATACTGCTCCCATTATATTGAGATGGTTGAATCCTTGTTGTGACTCCATCCACTGCGCTGTCCTCTGATCAAGACCAAGATTCCCGCTACGATAACGCCTCCTCCCAACATCTGATGCAGACTGGGGATTGTGCGAAAGAGCAGGAAAGAATAGAGCGCAACGAAGAAGGGAAAGCTGGTTCGAAAGGCAGAAACCTTGGATACCTCAGAGAGAGACAAGGCCTTGTACAAAAGCAGAAAGCCGAGGAAGGGCCCCCAAAGTGCCCCGATTGTTATGATAAGGAGATTGGTAGTGGAGGGTACCTGCAACACTCCAAAGGCCATTGCATATACCAAGGTAAACAGACAGGCAAGCAATCTGCTACCAGCTACCAGAACTGCTGACTCCAAATATTGAACGGTAACCTTTGCCAACAGTGTCGAGATAGAGGTAAAAAGCGCGACGATCAAGCCGAGCACGAAAGCAAAAAGTATGATCTTCCCCGCTCCATAAGTCATGATCAGCGCTCCCAAGAGCGTTGTTGCGGCGCCGAGCAGTTCCAGACGGTTGAGACGTTCCTTGAAGATTAGCATCCCTAAAAGCACCGTAGATATGGTCTCGAGACGAGTGAAGAACGAGACCAGAGTTGGATCAGCAAGCCGAACAGCGATGGAAAAGGTCAAAACACAAGCAGCGGTTAGCCCCCCGATGGCGATAACAAACTGCCAACATTTCCCAAAGCCCCGAAATGTGTTCAATCCCCTCTTGCTTACAGCGTATATCGAAGCACTCATAAAAGCCAACAGCGACCACAGTATAGAAAATGTTTCCGGATTTAATGTTTCCAAGGCTTGCTTGGTGGCTATTGGAGCAACGGCTATCGCCATTGCTGACAGAATGGCGTACACTGCTCCCTGCACCTCAGGTTTCTGGATCACATATTTGCTCCTCTTGGTGATACCTGTTACCCCTTCGCCTCGCTAGCCTCTCCTGTTAAGCGTCGTGATACTGGTAACATTGAAGGTAAACTTCCCAAGCAGCTTAGGCCCTTGTCTACTTGTTGAGTGACAGCCTCGCATTGGAGCCAATGTTTTTAATCGTCACCACTCATAGCTTAAAGCCAATCTCAAAACCCTCACGGATTGCCTCAACTCCACTGCGAGGTTCTACGCAGTCTCCGACCGCGTGGACTTCAAGGCCAGTGTCTTGCAGTTCCGAGAGGAGCCCATCATTAGGCACAGCGCCGATCGCTAAAACCACTGTGTCAATGTGTCCCGTGTTGTGTACAAGGCCACCTCTATTGTAGATTACTGTGTCCTTCTCTATAGTCATGACTTCTGCTTGTGTTATTATCTGCACTCCATAACGCGCTAATCGGTCGAACAATAGTTTCTTAGTCCACCACGGTAGCTCAGCAGCTGCCTCTGACAACATCTCGAGAATGGCCACCTCTTTCCCCTTTTGAGCTAAGTACTCTGCTGCTTCACAGCCAATGTTTCCTCCTCCTATGACCACAACCTTTTGGCCCACCTTCACCTTGTCGGTCAAGACGCTCCATGCACTCACAGCATTGGTCTTAACACCTTGAATCTCAGGGATGAGAGGAATTGCCCCCGTGGCCACGATCACCACATCGGGCCTCATATCATTGATCGTTTGCTTCCCCACCGGATGATTAGTTCTGACGTCTACCCCCAGTTTTGTTACCTGTCTGATGAGATAGTTCGTAAGTTTGCGAATCTCTTCCTTATTAGGCGGCACGGCAGCGAGAATGAATTGACCTCCCAAACGGCTCTGCTTCTCGCAAAGTACGACTTCGTGACCACGCAATGTCGCTACCCGTGCTGCCTCCAAGCCCGCTGGTCCACCTCCAGCGACCAGAACCTTTTTGCGCCTTTGGGGTGGTCGTATCCTAAACTCTTCTTCTCGCCCCACTACCGGATTGACCAAGCAGCCAAGGTCCAAACCTCTTCTCAGTCTTACCTGGCATTCCGGGATGTTACAGCTCACGCATGGTCGGATATCATCGAACCTCCCTTCACTCGCCTTTTGGGACCACTCCGGGTCTGCAATCAGTCCTCTACCTACAGCTACAAGGTCTGCCTTACCTTCTTTGAGAATCGTCTCAGCGAACCGGGGATCCCGGATCTTCCCTACAGCAATCACCGGCACACTGACTGTTTTCTTAATCCCCTCCGCCAGATGAATTATGCAGCCTTCTGGAAGGGTCATCGGTGGGATATTCATATAAACGCTTTCGGCTACTCCGGCAGTGACATCAATGGTATCTGCTCCAGCTTGTTCCAAGATGTTGACTATGATCTTACTTTCATTGAGAGTAAGCCCGCCCCTGACGAACTCGTCGGCAGAAAATCTACACAGAACAGGAAACTCGTCTTCTGTGATTTCCTTAACTCGTTGCAAGACCTTGACCGCGAACTTCGTTCTTCCGATAGTATCGCCTCCATACTCGTCTGTTCTCTTGTTTGTGAGAGGCGACAAGAAGGCATTGATTAAATATCCGTGAGCCATGTGCAACTCGATAGCATCAAAACCGGCTTCCTTCGCCCGTCGGGCTGCTTGGGCAAAGGCCTCAACCAAGTCCTCGATTTCCGCGATGCTCAGTTCCCTCGGTACCTCCCCACCGAAGCAGGGGATCGGTGAGGGAGCTACAGGCTGCACACCTGTTACATCCGGCCTCGCCGCTGGGCCAGCATGAGCCAACTGGATAGCTGTTTTCGCCCCTTCTGCTCGTATGGCTCGACTCAACTCTCTCAACCCCGGGATTAAGTTATCATCATAGATGCCCAAGGTATAATGCGACCCTCTACCAGCATAGGTAACACACGCGAATTCAACAATTACTAAACCAACGCCACCCCTTGCCCGTTCAGCATAATAATGCTTCAAACGTTCTGTCACCCAACCGCCAAAAGCTGGATATCGGGTACCCATAGGTGGCATAACTATGCGGTTTTTGAGCTCTATTTTGCCTAGCTTAAATGGCTCAAATAACATGCTCATTGAGTGATGAATCCCTCACTGTGTCCTGGTGAATAACTGCCCTGATTCAAATGCAGCAACCGGGCACCGGTGCTTGCGAAACCATCAAGAACGCCTCTTTACATTCCCATCACCAAGCCAAATCAGGTCGACGTACCGCTCGCGTTGGGCCCGCCAAGACCCTACTATGTCACCTCCGGTTGTGGACTGGAGCGAAGGATTGGGTGTTAACTCAGAGTTGCCACTGTCGGCGCATCTCTGCTAGAGCGTTTCGGTACGTATTGAATAGCAGGCGCGAATCCTGAGAGAGAAGGATGAAAAGAGCTCCTTGCTCTTGACAACGGCAGATCTGCGCTGGGTCCGTTACGAAGCATCCTAGCACGAGTTCAGACCAGGAGCGAACGACCTTCGCAACCCGGTCTACGCCCTCTTGTACAGTCGGATGTTGCATCTGCCCTACCAGTCCTAAAGCCGCAGACAGGTCCCCTGGCCCTGGAACAACCACATCAAGGCCTGCTATTTCGACAATCTCCTCGATAGTTTCTACACCTGATGGGTCTTCGATCAAAGCAATGGTTAACACCTCATCGTTAGACTGTTGCACGTGTTCTAAAAAGTTGGCCTGTCCATAGCCGGCTGCCCGTGTGGAACTGTTAACTCCACGGATCCCTTGCGGTGGATAGCGGCATGCTTTCACCATAGCCAGGGCGTCATCTTTGTTCCGCACGTGGGCTGCCATCACGCCGAAAGCACCGCTATCCAGCACCCGCAGAATTGGATTGGCCTCACAGGTACCTACCCGAACCAACGGCACCAAGCCCGTGCTGTCTGCCGCCGCCAGCAAATTGCGAAGATGGCCAAAGTCTATGGGGCTGTGTTCCATATCTATGACCACGAAATCATACCCCGCGTAGCCGATAACCTCCACGATGCCTGGTTCAGGCATCGAGACAAGGGTACCGAATACTGGGCGCCCTGCTTGTAGTTTTTCTTTCAACTGATTGGTGCGCATTGTTTTTCTTCCTTTCTTTTTCTGGGCTTCTCATCCAAGCTTCGTTACCAATCTTCAGACTAATCGAGGCCACCTCACCTGTTATTGTGCCAACTCGCTTCAGGTTGAGGTTGGGAGGGAGCGATTACACCTGATCCAGCAAACAATGTGCCTCAGGACCGATCCCGAGTTGCTTCAGAGTCGCTGGCAGAGGCACACCCGTATCAATGTCCCACCCCGCCGCGGCGTAAAACTCGGTCTTTAGGGCTTCCAGGGGGACCGTGGAGCCTTGGCGAGGCCCATCAGACAGAGGCTCTTGGAGCAATCTGGCCGGCAATTGGTCAGCCCCCCGATTGACCCCCTCACGGACATTGAGCAACCTCTCCATGTTCAGGATCCGCTCCCCAGCCAGCATCAAAGCTTCAGAGCTCACATCGAAACCCCAAACACCAGAGAGCAACATGGCCACAGGGTCCAAATTAACGTACTGACCAGAAAAGGAGCAGATGATAGCAGAGTCTCGCGCGATGCGGCCCGATGCCGTATGCAGGACCAGTTGCCCTTTTCCGGCAACAGCGATCGCGTCTGGCGTCGCATACTCGACTTTGGCAGGAATACCCAGGTCGTGGTGACAGCCGCCACGGCTCCCAAGCGCGTATTGAAGGGCCTGTCCATACGCAGCGCGGCAACCCCATCCTCCCAGTTCCAGGCCTTTGGCGTGCATGGCGAACGCTTCTGAACCCTGGCCGATGACCTCGGCGCAACGTCTCACCCCCTCGGCCAGCAGGTCACCGAATCCACTTCGGTTGGCTATGCGCTTCAGCATAGTCAGCAACTCCCGATGATTACCAAAGTTTAGCTCCACACCATCTAGCTCTGTAGCGGAGATCAGCTTCCGCTCATAACATTCCATAACAAAGCTGAGAACCACACCGGCGGAGATGGTATCCATGCCCATCTCATCGCAGAAGTTGTCTGCAGCCACGATAGCGTCGAAGCGATCTATCCCACAATTGGTCCCCAATGCATAGACGGTCTCATAATCTGGTCCTTCGCTGAGCGTGTCGGCATATTCTCCGCGGATGACACGATAGCGACGTGCGCACGGCGCAGGACATAGAGGCGCGCAAGGAACGCTCTCTCCGTGCCACGGTTCGTCGCCACGGTGAGCCAATGGGGCAATCCGTTCAAAGTACTCAAAAGACCCTCGTTTCCAGTTGTGGGTCGGAAGCATCCCGTATTCCTGGAGGATCTCCATGCTCGTGGTTGTCCCCTCCCGCCGCCTTCGCTGCGCCCAATCGGGCCGCGTTGCAACGGCTCGCCCGATGATCCGCGCAGCTTTCCGGAAGGTCCTTACATCAGACACGGTTATCGGATGGGTGCCCCGGATGGCCAGGCCCTTCAGCTTCTTACTGCCCATGACAGCTCCCGCTCCGCCGCGACCAAAAGCCCGCACCTTGGGGCCTCCGGTGATCACATTGGCGAACCTGACCTGTTTCTCCCCCGCGGGTCCGATCGCCACCGTGGAAGCCTCGGGGCAAGAGACCTCTTGGAGCATCATGGACTGAGCTTCAGAGGTGGAGACGCCCCAAAGGTGAGATGCGGAGCAGAATTCGACCCCATGATCCCCGATCCACAGATAGCAAGGGGCATTTGAACGACCCATGATAACCAATGCCTGGTAGCCACAACGAGCGAGGTCATGGCCCAGGTTGCCACTGGCGATGCTGAAGAGGTAGATGCCCGTCAGGGGTGACTTTGTGGTCAGGACGACCTTGCTGCTGAAAGGTGCCCGTGTGCCTTGCAAAGGGCCGACCACAAAGATGAGGGGGGTTGTTTCGTCATAGGGATCTGTGGCCGGAGCCAGGTACTTGGCCAACAGATAAGCTCCCAAGCCTCGGCCACCCAGATAGCGGTAACTCACCTCTTCGGGCAAGGGAGCTTCATGATAGTTCTGGTCAGTTAGATTCACAATCAATATGCGATCTGCATCCTCCACTGGTTCAGCTCCTACAACGGCCGATGGCGTTGATTTTTGTACATCAGACAATCGCGATGCTCCCTCAGGCAGGATGTCTCAGCAGCAACTGGGATCAATCCACTGGCGCGCGGGATGACCATAGCCTTGGGATCAGGCCTTAAAACCCCGGAGGCATGAGTCACAGCCTCTTTCAAGGACCCGGCCTTGTGCAGGAACAAACTTGCCAGATAATCTCCACTGAAGGCTTCCGACACAAGCATAACCTTGTATTGTGTGGTAGCTCGGGCGAACATCATGGCTTTTCCTGAGGACGCTGACCACCCATCGTCTTGGAACCTTTTGATGACTTCCTGGGGGGTTCGAGCCTCCTGCAGCCATTGCGCGAATTCGCTGCCTGCCCCTTTACGACACTCTGCCACCAATATGATGACCCCTCCTGGCCGCGTAACCATCTCGGCGACGCTTAGAGCTTTCTGAGCCTGATGAAGGTTGATGTCATGAGGATATCCGCCAGGGCTGCAAATGGTCAGATCGGCCCGGAAGGGAAAGAACGCTCGACACGCCCGCTCGCACATCTGGATTCCAGCCAAGTGAGCTGCCACTAGATCGCCGGCCACAATCCCTAGAAATCCCCTGCCTTGAGGGTTAGGCACAGCGTTGACGATGAAATCCACTCCTAACATCTTCGCCGCCTGCAACGCTTCCTCGTGGGCTGGGTTCCCCTCTAGCCAGCCAAAGGCTGGCTGGAAGGGGTGGATAGGGAAAGAATGGTGCCGACGGATGGTCGGTTCCCCTGCGACACCGGGCAGAATGGTTTTACGGCCGCCAGAGTAGCCTGCGGCATGATGAGGCGTAATGGCCCCCGTTGCGATGCGGAAGGTAGCTTCGGCAACAGTTTGGTTTATCCAGACGGGCACTCCCCGCTCTGTGTCCCCAAGGTAGAGCAAGCCCGAAGAATCATGACAGTCATGA
>CAZEBW010000117.1:0-8425 GCA_964510205.1 uncultured Anaerolineae bacterium | reverse complement strand
GGAGCCTATCATACCACAAAACTCAACTTACCTAAAAAAAGTGTCCGGTAGTGAAATCATAGCACAGATTGAGACACCCGTCAAGTTCAAAAGAGCGATTTTCTCTCCGTGCTGCCTCAAGAAGCACCTCACTGATGAACTGGGCACGGAATGGTCTGGCTCTTGCCCGCCTTCCTAACGAGGATACCCCGCCCTTCGGCTGTAAGCGGAGCGACCTCAGGACACCGCTTTGGTGCCTCCAGCCAGCGGACGACGGCTTTGCAGGGCCACCAGTGACCTGTTGGGCAACGTCTGATCATACGCTAAGCAGCAACCTGGAAGGATTGCCCCAATGGCTGAAAATCTGCTACTTCTTGACGGGAAAGCTTGGCCCGAATCTGCTCAAAACGGCTGATGGTTTCTTTCGAGTACAGCCGTTCTCCACAACGCAGGCAAACCTCTGCCCTTACTGTCACCACCGCGATGTGCGCTCCGCCGCGCAGTAGTTTCTCAACGTCCTTCTCTACCACTTCACCGCCACATACCGGACATTTCCTAAATGGCATCATCTTTAGGCCTCCTTGTACGCCAGTCAATCCAACGCCGTGGGTCGGGACGATAGACTGTGACCAGTACGGCCCACTGATTCTCCCAATTGTAGGCCCAAACGCTGTGTACTGGATCTCCTCTGAAGGTTTCACCATAAACCAGGCAACTCGGATAGGGTCTATCATCTGGGTAGTCCTCGATGATTTCACCTTGAAAGACGCTGATGAATATCTCATCGAAGGATAGGTGGTCTGCTTGAGCTTCTTCGTCAGCGTGGTCAGTGATCCGGATTCGATTGTTGCGTATCGCGCCAATGATGTCTCTGATATTCACTTGATGTCACCTTTGGGACAAAGGCTGCGATGGCGTCACACTCCAATCTACAATGCTATCATAGCATAGACCAAGACATTCGTCAAATTTCCGCTTGACAAATCAGCAAACTACGCTATAATAAACCCAACAAGTGAGATGCAAGACCTTCGGGGCAGGGTGAGGTTCCTAGCGTTATGCGGAACCAATTCCCGATCGGCGGTATGAAGCCAGCCACTAGCTGGTTTCGAGCCCGCGAGCCATCAGGCTGATCTGGTGAGAGGCCAGAGCCGACGGTATAGTCCGGATGGAAGAGGGTCAGTGAGGTGACGGCAAGCCGGTACGCGATGCCTGAAATCCTGCCAATATGCCCCGAAGGCCAAAAGGTCTTCGGGGTTTATTTTTGGGGGAAGGAGAACAATGGAGGCTCAACTTTTCAGAGAAATCAGGATACCATCAGCACGCCCAGGGACGAGGTCGAGGCTTACGAGCCGGCTGGCAACTTTGGCTCGTGAGCGGGCGGAGGTTCTGCTCGTCCCCGTGGCCTTGCTCCTCTTCCTCGGTCTCTGGGAGCTGGTCGTGCGCCTGGGTGACTACCCGCCCTTCATCCTGCCCTCGCCAGGGCGAGTGTACGCCAAATTCCTGGTTGTAGCCAGGGATGGCACGCTGTGGCGCCACACTCAAATCACCCTGGCCGAGGTCTTCGGAGGATTGGCCCTGGGCTTGACGGCGGCCACCTCGCTGGGCTACGTCCTGGCCAAATCGAGGCTCGTGGAGCGCATCCTCTCGCCCTATATCGTGGCCTCCCAGTCCATCCCCATCGTGGCTCTGGCCCCGCTGCTGGTCATCTGGTTTGGCTTCGGCAGCTTGTCCAAAATCCTAGTCTGCGCCCTGACCCTCTTCTTCCCCGTCCTGATCAACACCATCATCGGCATCCGCTCGGCGGAGAGAGACCTGGTTGACCTGATGCGCTCGCTCGAAGCCACGCGCTGGCAGGTGTTCACCATGCTGGAGGTGCCGGCCGCCTTGCCCGTCCTGTTGGGAGGGTTGAAAGTAGGCGTCACCTTGTCGGTGATCGGGGCGGTGGTGGGCGAGTTCGTCGGCGCCGACCGCGGACTGGGCTTCCTGGTGAATCTGGCTCGCGGCCTCTTCGACACGCCCCTCATGTTTGTGGCCCTGTTCACTTTAGTGGCCATCGCCGTCAGTCTGTACGCGGCCGTGGCTGCCTTGGAGGGCTTGCTGCTTTCGTGGAGAAGATAGAGGCTAGGGACAAGGGACTAGGGACAAGGGACTGCATGAGGCATGCAGTTGTGCTTGATGCCTAAGGGAACGTGTTTATGACGGGGAAACGCTAATTTTTGACAAACATAGGGAGGTTTTTCGCATGAGGAAAATCCGTTCGATTCTAAATCCGTTGTTGTGTTTAACCGTGGCTGCCCTCGCTAGTTGCAGCCCCCAGCCGACGGCCACGCCGACGCTGCCCACGCCAGAGGAAATCACCCTGGCCATGGGCTTCATCCCCAACGTCCAGTTCGCGCCCTTCTACGTGGCCGAGGAGGAAGGCTACTTCGCCGAGGAGAACCTGGCAGTCCAGTTTGACTACGGCATGGAGACAGATCTGCTCAAGCTGGTGGGCGCGGGCGAGCTGCAGTTCGCCGTGGCCAGCGGGGATCAGGTCGTCCTGGCCCGAGCGCAGGGGCTGCCCGTGGTCTACGTTCTCAACTGGTACCGCCGCTTCCCTGTGTGCGTGGTCTCGTTGGAAGAAGAAGGCATCCAGGGGGCGAAGGACTTGGTGGGCAAGACGGTGGGCATACCAGCCACCGAGGGGGCCAGCTACATCGGCTGGCGGGCCCTCCTCCAGGCTGAGGGGATAGACGAGGCCCAGGTCAATCTTCAGGTCATCGGCTATACCCAGGTGGCCAGCCTCACCGAAGGCCGGGTGGACGCCGCCGTGTGCTACGCCCTAAACGAGCCGGTGCAACTGCGGGAAGCAGGGTACGCGATAGACGTGATCTACGTGGCCGATTACGTCAACCTGGTCTCCAACGGCCTCATCACCAACCAGCAGACCATCGCTGAGCGGCCAGAGTTGGTGCAGGGGCTGGTGCGGGCCGTGCTGCGCGGGCTAGAGTACACCATCGAACACCCCGACGAAGCCTTCGCCATCTGCGCAGAATACGTGCCGGAGATCGCCGGCGACAACGAGGCTTTGCAAAAGGCCGTTCTTCTTGAATCCATCGAGTTCTGGCGGGGCGAGCGGCTGGGCCATTCCGACCGCGCCGCCTGGGAAGAGTCCCAACGCTTCATGGGCCAGATCGGACTTGTGGACGCCGAGGTGGACGTGGAGAAGCTGTTCACCAATCGGTTCGTTGTTGAAGCCCAATAGAAGACGAGGTTTATGGAGACTGTTGGCGCTTTAGGAATTCGTAAGGTTATAGTGTCGGAGTCCCCAACTTGTTGGGGGTGCGCTGCGAAAAACCCCAACAAGTTGTGGACTCCGGCTGGCTATTCACGCCAACTCCCCAAGACTCAGCCAGTTCTAGTAGCCGATGAGATAACCGTGACTTACCTCGGGGGGCAAGGTTCACTCGAAGCTTTGGAGTGCGTTTCCCTGCAAGTGGACGCCGGGGAGTTCCTGTGTATCGTAGGCCCGTCGGGCTGCGGCAAGTCGACTCTGCTGCGGGTCCTGGGCAGCCTGGTGCAGCCTACCAGTGGCAAGGTCTACCTGGACGGCGAGTTGCTGACCGCCCCCCGCCGTCAGATCGGCTTCGTCTTCCAAAAGGCCAACCTGATGCCGTGGCGTAACGTCCTCAGAAACGTCACCCTGCCGCTGGAGGTCAAAGGTCTGAAGTCTGAGGAGGCGGATCAGCAAGCTAGAGAGCTTCTGAAGCTGGTGGGGCTGGAAGGCTTCGAGGACGCCTACCCCCACGAGCTATCGGGTGGGATGGAGCAGCGGGTGGCCATCGCTCGCGCCCTGATCCACGACCCGGCCATCCTGCTGTTGGACGAACCCTTCGGCTCGCTGGACGCCCTGACGCGGGAGAGCATGAACCTGGAACTGCTGCGCATCTGGCGGGCCAAGCGGAAGACGGTGGTCATGGTGACCCACAGTATCCAGGAGGCCCTCTTTTTGGCCGACCGCATCCTGGTCATGAGCTCGCGGCCGGGACGCATTGAGGCGACTGTCGCCGTTCCTCTGCCCCGGCCCCGCCGCCTGGAGATGCTCTACGGCGCGGAGTTCGGTGTTTTGTCCAGGCGTGTGCGACAGGCTATAAAATGACAAGGGATAAGGAACAAGGGACAAGGAGGTCAGGCATACCTAGTCCCTGATCCCTGGTCCCTAATCCCTCCCTCATAGTAGCGCTCAGAGGTACGGGAAGAGGTCCGGCGTTGAAGCCTCTCCAGCTTCCGCTGCAGCCAGCGGCGCCAGAGAATGGGCCTCAAGCTTCGCCAGGCCTCCTCGGCTTCCTCCCCGCTGACTTCTCGGCCGCTGAATCGCTCCCTCACGTACAGATCGGCGATGCGCTGCACCGGCTCTTGCCCCTCCGGTACGGCGGCAGTCAAAGCAGCAGCGTACTCGTAGGGCGTCTGGTGTCGCTGGAAGCGGATGCCAAACCGGTGGGCAAAACCGCACAGCCTCTCGTAGACGCGCTCCACCAGGTTCAACCCTTGTTGCTTCCTCTCGTGCAGAATCCAAAGCACCGCCAACCCTAGGGATACCGAAACCAAGAACAGGCCAGCCACCCAGCGAACCGCTTGCTGCCTCCTTGGGACCTGGCCAGAACCGAACTCGCCGGCATCTTCGGGCAATCGGTCTGCATCATCAGGAAGCAGATCATCACGATCCTCGCCTTCGAATTCGCTGTCGTCTTCCGACGGCTCAACGACCCGAGGCGGCTTGGGTCGAGCGATGAGCGGCTCCGCAGCCGTGGGCTCGAATTCCACCCACCCGTAGCGAGGGAAGTAGACCTCTACCCAGGCATGGGCATCCTTCTCCCTCACCCGATAGGCTCCTGTGTCGGGGTTGTATTCTCCCTGACTGTAGCCCGCGGCCACCCGCGCCGGAATGCCGACCGCTCGAGCCATCACGGCCAGGGCCGAAGCGTAGTAATCGCAGTAGCCCTCGCGCGCATCGAACAGGAAGTAGTCCACGCCGTCCTGGCCTTCTGAGGGCCCTTCGATCAGTTGATTGTACTTTATCTGTCGCAAGTAGCTCTCCAGGGCCGAGGCTTTGTCGTAGGCATTGTCAAGGCCTTCGGTGATCTGCACTGCCAGACCCCGCACGCGCGGCGGCAAACTCCTCGGCAACTGGAGATAGCGGTCGAGGATCCACTCTGGATAGTCATCTCCCGCCGCACGCAGGCTGTCCTCGTCGGCTTTGGAGATGGAAGAGACCACAGTATAGCTCTGGCCTTGTTCCAGGCGGTAACGGCTATAGAGCATCGCCAGGGGCGTAATCATCCCCTCTTCCTCGGCCAGGTAAAACTCGGCCTCCTCACCCATCGGAATCGGGGGCACATAACTCACCACCGCCCAGGCCGGCAGATCCACCTGTCGAGGCTGCGCGGCGGCAAAGAGCATCGTCCTGCCAGTCAGGAATGTGGTAATGGTCTGCGTGATCTCCCGGCGCAGTTCATACTCAGGCAATGCCAGCGGGGACGAGTCGTTGGCCTTCAGGCTGATGCTCTCCTTGTCGTTATTGAGCCAGCCAGTGCCGGTGTACTGGTCGTAGAAGGCTGCCCGCCAATATTGGCCCTCTGAGGCTTGCACATCCATCACCGCCACCTCGCTGAGATGGACGGGCCCCGTCAGGCCCAATGAGTTGCCGAAGGGGTTGGAGTAAGCCTGGCCATAGTATCGCACGGCGGAGAAGAGGCGATTCCAGTTTTCCTGCACCCTCAACCAGGGTTCCTGCAGAAAGGATCCCACTTCGGAGAGTTGCTGGCTGGTGACAGCTTCGGGCGCCATCCAAGCGAAGGTGATCACCACCAGGGAGAAGATAACCCCAGCTCGAAGGAAGGCCAAACCAATGCTGGAGCTGTAGTGGACCCTGGCCCTTTGCCACTCTCGCTGCCGGATCAACAGGTTGGAGTGCATCACCACGAGTAGGGCGAAGAAGAGATAGGCCACCAGGTACGGCTCTAATCGCGAGGAGGCGTAGTAGAGATTCCAGAGCAAGACCAGGCCGCCGGGGACGACGGATTCCCAGACCTTATTCTGGCGGAAATTGTACCAGGCAGAGAGATAGCCCGCCAGCCAAAGGATCAGCGCCAGGAGTAGGACGAAAATGAGGTTATCCTCGCTGGTGCCGTCGTGCGTCGCCGTCCACAGCCACTCGTTGATGCGGATTCCCAGCTCGATCAGCTTCTCGCGCCAGGTAAACTGAGGGGCCAGCAGACTCCCCCCCAGGAACGCCACCCAGGCCACACCGTAAACCAGGCTGAACACATGAGCCACCGCATCGGGAAATCGGCTCTTGGCCAAGAAGAAGCCCGCCAGCGCGGATCCCACAACCACCAAGTACAGAATATCCAGCCCCTCGGTCCAGTCGGCGGTGCGGATAGGCCAAGCCACACTGAGGAGCATGCAGATGATCAAAACAAGGACTGTCCATCCTTCTCGCAATCTCGATTCAGATCTCATTTTCGGTAACACCTACTTTTTACCGTAGCCCTGGACTTATTCGGATTGTTTGCGAGTCGCCCCCCCAACAAGTTGGGGACTCCGACAAACTGAGACGCGAAATCCCAAACATCAGCTTGTCGGAGTGAAAGGTTCCGGGCGGTGTGTTTCATCTCTAATACTTCCCAGCGGATAAAAAGGTTCACCGCTCCCTTCGTACTTCATTATCAGTAGATGAGAAAACTCTGCTCTCGGGTGGCGTCCCCGCCACCCGGACGGGGCGCGGACGCCCCTTTTCAGCGACTTTTCTCAGGTATTGATTATACTTCAAAAGAAGCGTGAGGGCAAGGGGTAAAACGCTATATGAATGAATGCGCTGACCTGAATGTTTTTGCAATCTAGGCTATACTACGGACTGGCACTGAGGACAAGTCAAAGTCGAATCGTCGAGGGAGAGGGAATGTTAGCCAAAGTCACCAGTTGCGCCGTAATCGGCCTGGACGGGGCCATCGTCGAGGTGGAGGTAGACACCTCACGCGGGCTGCCCAGCTTAACCATCGTTGGCTTGCCCGATGCGGCGGTCCAGGAGAGCAGAGAGCGCGTGCGGGCGGCCATAAAGAACTCGGGCGTTTGGAAACCCTTGCCCGGCAATCTCTAGATCGAGATACCCTGATCGAGTTGACTCAACTCATCACTACTTCAGCAGGCTATCAACCTATGTACCACACATCATAGCGAAGAAGCCATCTGCAAGATTGACGCAGATGGCTTCTTCGCGTGTACTGGGTGGGGCGTGATGTGCTGCCACACCTGCCACCCAGGCCGATAGTGACTCGCTTCGGCTAGATGAGGCGTCTCTATCCACTCCGATCCCGCCAGATCGGCGATGGCGCGAGCCAGCTTCAGAACGCGGTGAGGTGCTCGAGCACTCGCCGCTTCGCTTACAGAATCTGTCCTGTGATGAGCGACTTTTTGCCTGCTCAGTGCGCCAATAAGGGTCTTAGCAGACGACGGCTTTCAGGACACATCAGAGAGTGGCTAGGCGGCAGCTTTTGCAGATACTGATTCTTGAATGAGTCGTAGAACATCATCTGGCCGGCGCGTGGAAAAGGAAATATCCTACACAGTCCTACTTTTCTCTTGAATGCTATCACAACCCTGGGATACTCCAGGAAATTGAGCGAGACACGATATCTTCTGCGTATCAACATGAAGTGTATCCCGGCTCCTCCCATCCTCATCAACATAGGTATATCATCAAGCCGACTCTCTTCGATATTGTCCAATGGAACTGTCCATGTGAAGATCCCAAATGTGAGCTTCAGAGACTCCGCTGTGAGACGGATAATGAGTTTTCTGTAGTTCACCGAGTAGAAAAAGAAAAAACGGCATGGTTCATTCAACGAGATAAACGCCTTTACAATTGAATAAGCGGGGTGAGCACTTGCAAATGGCCCCTATTCTGGTACACTGGGATGTATCAACTTATCCGGTTTCCAGCCAGAAAGGAGTCGTCTGCGATGACATTGTACCGCACCTCGCTTCTGCCAGTCAATACTGCCGTGATGGACTTGGTGGGCGGTCCGCCACTCTCCATCATGGGCGGCCCTCCAGCACCGCCAAGCTACAAGCTGCGTCACCTGGGGGTCACGGAACGCTTGCTGATCGGCGCCGTCGTCAATTGGCCTCTTCGTCCCTGGGGGGCCATCACCGACTTGGCGGGGCTGTTCCACACTAGCCGCCCTACCATCTATGCCATCGGTGAACGAGCCCGGGAGATCATGTTCCCTCGTCCAGGAGGAAGGCGAGCCAAGAGTGGCGTCGTTCTGGCACTACCCGCCCCTGCCGGGGATGCGCCTACAGTGGCGGTGACCGATAGGGCTCTCCGTCATAAATTGTAGAGAATTATCAAGTTAGGAAAACTGGGAGCTCCGTGTACAATCTCTGGTACCACCCCAGAGGT
>CAZEBW010000116.1:0-8500 GCA_964510205.1 uncultured Anaerolineae bacterium | reverse complement strand
AATGGCCCCCAAAATGGCCATCATGGCCCCATATCCCGAATTCTGCAACACTCTCCCGAAGGGGATTCGTCGTTTTTCTACCGAAAGTTGTGGCTTTCGTCCACCAGCACGAAATCACGGTAGCGGTACCGATCATCGTGGAGCATCCATTCCGGCCCGTGCAGATCGTCTTCTCGTAGTCTTCCCATTGAGAGAACGCGGGCATTGAGGTGATAGGCCTCGTTATAGTGTTCCCACATTTCCACCAAGGAAGCAGGGCAGATGATGAGCGGCCGGGCCCGGTCGCAGCGCTCGAAGTGTTTGATGATGGCCGAGCCGATGTAGGACTTGCCCAGGCCGACCACATCAGCGACGAAGCAGCCGTTGTAGCGCCGGATCATTTGCGTGGCCTGACGCACGGCCTGCTCCTGGAACTCCGTCAGGACAGCAGTGATGTCGTCACGCCAGAGAAACGCCTCTGCCTCAGCGCCTTCCAGTTGGTCGCGGACTAGTTCGTAGAGTGCCTTGAGGTAGACTTCATAGGGGGTAACCTGAGCCAAGGGCCACGACTGGCGTAGTTCACGCATCAGGTGGGCCTCGAAGCCCTGTGCTTCGTCCCACAGTTCCTCGAACCAGCGGGACAGCGCGGCGTGGTTGGCGTTGCCGTGAACCAGAACGTTCAGTTCGGTATTGGAGGTGACACCAGCGATGCCGATGCCTCGTTCCTCGCGGGGGAGAGGGTTGCCCTGGGCGTCGAAGATAGGGCCGTAGTCGAAGATGTAGGCCTTGGCGTGGAGACGGCCTTTGGTGTAGACGCGCACCTTGAGCCGACCTTCTTCGATCAGGCGCACCAGAACGCCCACAAGTTGCTCAGCCTGGTCGGTTTGGTCCATCAGCGCGGCAGCCTGGCCGACATTAGCGGCAGTGGTCTCGACCATCCGGGTTTCGGCGACTCCTGTGGGATAGGCCAGGTCCTCGGCGGCGCGTCGTACTTGCTCCAGGCGACGATAGCCCTCGGCGATCTGCTCAATGGTCTCGCGATTGGAGGTGTTACCGATGAGCAGGCGCAGCTCGCGCACGTTGGACAGTTGGTCGGCCATGGCCTCCAGCCCCGAGAGGAAGAAGTAGCCCACGGCGAACTTAGCCGATTGGCTGCCGGGCAGGATTTGGCGGATGTGGTCTACGAGCTTTTCATCCTATGATGTCGTGGGGCATTCACAGCTCCTTGGCAAATGCGCGGGTCAAAGACGGAAATGCGCAGGTCTCGCCTTGAGCGCGCGCATTTGAGAGACTCGCAATTTCAACGCAAACGCGTTCCGATGACGTAGTGCGCTCCTCTCCCTATTCCTCTGAGTTCAAGGAAGCCCATATCAACCCAGCGACTAGCGTGTCTGTACGCCTCATGTCTGTCGCATTCTAGGATTGCCCGCAAGTCTCGGTTGGCTACCTGGCCCTCTTGCTGAAGTTGTTCGTAGACTGGTTCAAACCCGGACGGAATCTCCACCGGGGCACCAGGTTCCAACACATCATAAATCCGCCCTCCCTTCTTTCGAATACGCACTATTCCTTTGCGGATTAAGTCTTTGATGTCCCGCGAAGCCGTGTAGAGATATACTCCTACCAATTTCTGATAAGCGCGGCTGGTGAAAGTGTCACCGTGCTCCCTGGCGTAGGCCAGGAGCCGCTTTTGATTGCCGCTCAGTCCCAGAGGCTCGAACTGTTTGAGCCAGCGGGCTGTCTCCAGGCTATAGACGGGAGTGTTGCGCAGAACCACGACGAAGGTCACCTCGGCCTCCAATCGGAATTCCGGCGGGTAGAGCCCCTCGCGTTCCATCACCTCGAACATGCGGGGAATTCCCTCTCCCTGCTCACGCATATAGCCCCAATCGGTCAGCACCCGGACGATGCGTGGGTTGCGCGAGGCGTGAATGCGCTCACGGCGGAGGATGCGTTCCAATGTGACCGGTTCCACCAACTGGCCAGGGCTGTGGATTTCCAGATGATCGTCGAACATCCAGATCTCGATGCCCAGGCCCTCGTAGCCGTAGTCGCGGTGGGCAACGGCGTTGACGATGGCCTCCTGCCAGGCAAAGGTGGGATACTCCAGCCGTTCCTCAAAGAACAGATCCACAAGGCGCTGGTGCTCGCGGATGTGGGGTTCAATAGCCTGGTGGGTTGTCTTGATGAGCCGTGCCAAGGGAGCTTCCAGCCAGGCCCGTTTCACGATGTTCAGTTCTGCTCCAAAGTGACGCTCTGTGCCCTCGTACTTGACGAAATCTATCCCGCACCGAGCATGCCAGCGTCCGGGATCTCTACCGAAGAGTAGCAGTGCCGCCAGGGAAAGAACCAATCGCCCGTCCCGTGGCTCAGCCAACCGATAATGCTGCAACAGTTCCTCGTCGGATTGGATCAGGCCGCTGCGCTCCCGGAACTCGGTCAGCACGGCTCCATCCAGGTCAGAGAGAGATGCCTCGGGGACAAAGCGCGCTTCGGCCACGCGACGCCGCTTACCAGCCTTGATGGATTCGATCTGGTCAGCCGGGAAAGGCGTATTGCTTTCACCGATGCGCAGCAGGTAACGTCCATCAGTGAGTTGGTGCACTTCGGGACTCCAGTCCGTCTCGAAGAGCAGAACTTCCTTGCCCTGAAGTTGCTCCTGGCGGAAGCGGATTTTCAGGGGTGGGCGGATGTGGGTTTCTGCTACGCGGCGCAATACCTCCAGGCGATTATCTGGGTAGTCTACGCCAGTAACAGTACCGTCATCTTCCAGACCCAGAACCAAGACGCCACCATCGGCGTTGGCCATTGCGGTGATAGTCTCGGCTACGTCTCGGGCGACGTCCCGCACGCTGCGCCGTCGCGGGACTCCGGTCGTGCGGTCATAGCAACTCTTGCGCTCAAAGAATGGTCCTTCTTCGCGGCGAAGTATCCAGCCTACGTTATCCATTGTTGATTTCTCCCTGACGTACTATCGCATTTGGAGATGTTGCCGGCGAGCAGGCACAACTCGCGCAAGCGGGGAGGTGCTGAAGGATAGCCTCGTGCGAGTCGGGAGTAGATGATCGCTTCAGGGATTCCGAAAGAAGCCGACAGGCCACGACAAGGTCAGAGACTCCGAAGCTCTACCCGCCGCATCTGACAGTATGTCTCTATGTCGAGTTACCCACCCCTATTATATCCCATACCCCATGTAATTGTCAACTGTCTCTTGCTATCTCTTCTCAGTAGTTTTGCACTTTTTACAATTGATTTTTTGGAGCGTGGCGTAGGTTGTAAAATCTGCAAAACTACTGGGCCAGGATGCGCGCCGTGTCCCGCCAGGCAGCCTCCACTTCGGCACGGTCGACGCAGAAGATACAGAAATCGTCGGCGTACCGCACCGGCCGATAGCCCCGTTCCATCAGGCCCAGGTCCAGCCGGTGCAGATAGACGTTGCACAACAGGGGCGAGATGACCGCTCCCAGGGGGACGTCCACCGCGTGGGGCTCTGGCTGTTGGAGTTCTTCTCGGAGGGCTGGGGAGTGGAGGAGGAATCGTCCCTGCTGGTGGCAGATGTGGCCAGCGATTCTAACACCGCCCGCGTGTTGCACGATGGGACGGGGCACTTCAACCCGCTGATCGTGGTCTACACGCCGCCGGGCGGCCAGCCCATCGCCAGCGTTGGCTACGTCTTCAGCCACTACGAGTTCGCTGAGCCCAACTGGAATCGTCTGAACGACGCTGAGTGGGCGGACAGGTTACAGCAGAACCCGCCGCCGCGCCCGCCGTGGGCCTCTGGCTTCCTGCCACTCGACGGGTTGGAGGTCATCTACGTACCGTTTATCGAGAAGCGAAATGAAGACTTTGCCCTCCCCGCAGCGGCCGTCCTCTTCCACGGTTAGGTAATAGCACCCCATAAATAACCATGTCCTTGTCGGGGCTTACAATGGGTCCGCCGTGGGCTGGCTTGAGCAGGTTCTGCGTGGATGGCATGAGCTTTCACGTCTCTTCTACGGCGACCTTGGATAGCGGCACGTGCACGGCCATCTGGTCGCCATCGAAGTCAGCGTTGAAAGCAGCGTAGACCAGAGGATGGAACAAGTTAGGTGCTCAAGGAATCGAATGGGCCTAGCAGCACAGTTGGGCCAAGATAGCTGACCAGGTCATATCCCTATACTCTGACCTGGTTTCATAGCTCCCAGCTCTGTTCAATGAGTCAGGGTGATTTTGCGCAGGCCTCGAGGACGATCTGGGTCCAAGCCCCTGGCCCCAATCAACCCCAGCGTGAAGAGCTGGCCGGGTACAACCGCCAGCAAAGGAGACAGCCACTCTGGCGCGCCCGCCGGCAGTGGAAGCGGCGTCTGCGCCAGGGCTAAGGCATCATCCCGGTTGGCGATCACCACCAATCTGGCCCCCTGCTCCCGCAGTCGGCGCAGCAGATCCACCAACCCCTCCGCCACACAGCCCTCCGGCACCACAGCCAGAACAGGGAAACCCCGTTCCACCAGCGCCACCGGCCCATGCTCGAAATCAGCCGAGGAATAGGGCGCGGCCACGACGTAGGCGAGTTCTTTCAGTTTCAGAGCGATTTCGAAGGCGGTGGCGTAATTGTACCCCCGACTGATGACCACGCAGGCCTCGATATCACGATACGGCTCGGCCGCCCTTATGATCTCCGGCGCCGAGGCAACGACCTCGGACATCAGCGCAGGCAACGCCTCCAGGTCCCGGAACCCTTCCTCGTCCTCTGCCAGCGCCGTACTCAGCATGGCCACAGCCAGTAGGGACGCTGTGTAGGTCTTAGTGGCAGCGATGCTTCGTTCCTGACCAGCGTGCAGGAAGATGACGTGCTCGGCGGCCGTGGCCAGAGGAGAGTTGGCATCATTGGTAATCGCCAGTGTCAACGCCCCCTGATGCCGGCCCTCCTCTACCACGGCCACGATGTCTGGCGACTGCCCCGACTGGGAGATAGCCATCACCAGGGCGTTGTGGAGGCGCGGGGGTCTCCTGTAGAGGGTGAACAAAGAGGGCGTGGCCAGCGCCACCGGCAGGCCGTTGGCTGCACCGAAAAGGTACTGGCCGTACCGTGCAGCGTTGTCGGAAGTGCCCCGAGCTGCAAGAACGATGAAGCAAGGGGCGCGGTCGCGAATGGTGGTGGCAATCCTTTCAACGCTCGCGCGCTCATCTTCCAGTAGCCGCTGCAACACCTGAGGCTGTTCCAGGATCTCCCTTTTCAAGAGTGAAGTGCCCATTGCCACTACTCCTTTGCCCCAAACACGGTCTCGCCTCGTACCACCGTCAGCACGGGCCTCATATCACTGTCTAGCAGCACGACATCAGCGCCGTAGCCGGGAGCCAAGCGTCCTTTGCACAGTCCCAATACCCCGGCCGGGACGCGGGTCGCTGGCACCAGCGCTTGTTTCAGTGGGAGCCCCACCAGCTCGACCAGGTTGCGCACCCCGGTATCCAACAGAGTGTGTGCACTGGCGAGGGTGCCATCAGCTAGGCGACAGGAGCCATCCCGGATGAAGACCGGCTTGTGCTTCCACTCGTATTCTCCATCGGGCAGCCCCGCTAGCGGGGCTGCATCGCTCACCAATGCTACCCGATCCACACCCTTGATCCGCAGCAGAATCGCCATCACTGCTGGATGAACGTGCACACCGTCGGCAATCAACTGGGCCACGATCTCGCCGAAGTGCATCACTGCTCCCACGACACCGGGATCGCGGTGGTGTAATGGAGACATGGCGTTGAAGGTGTGGGTGGCATGCGAAAGCCCTAACTGCACCGCCTGGGCCACCTGCTCAAATGTAGCACTGGAATGGCCAATGGCGGGGACAACGCCCATCTCAATCAGGTGCGGGAGGCAGGCCATCGCTTCGCCCATCTCTGGGGCAAAGGTTAGCAGGCGGATGTGGCCCCTGGCAACTCGTTGAAACGTCTGAAAGCTCTCCCACGTCAACGGCTCAAACCAATCAGGAGTGGCCATGCCGGGTCGGGTCGGAGACAGAAACGGCCCCTCCAGATGAATCCCCACACACTGAGCGCCCGATGACGGCTTATTCAGGACATCAGCCATCGCTTCCAGAGCAGTGAGGGTCTCGTCGTGGGGCAACGTGAGGGTGGTGGCGAGAAAGGCAGTGACACCAAAAGCAGGCAAATCACGGATCACTTGAGCCAAGGCAGGTCCCATAGCATCGTGACCCATCAGGCCATGTAGGTGCAGGTCAATGAAGCCAGGCACCACCGCCATGCCTTCCGCATCAATGACCTCGGCTCCAGGTGGCACTGTCAGCGCATCGGCCGATCCGACTCCTGCGATACGCTCTCCCTCGATCAGCACAGTTCCCGGAGCCAGAGCCTGATCGGGAGTGTAGACGTTTCCATTAACGATTGCCTTCATTGCGCACTATCTCTATGTGGGCGTACTAAAGAAGCTCCGACACTCAGTGCATCGGAGCTTCTTTCTAGCTTCAACCTACCCCTCTACGACTTTCTGGACAATCCGGTTGGTCTCCTTGTCCCTGAGGATCAGCTTTGTCCTGCCATCTGGCATGTGCTCTTCCTTCACCACGATGTACCTGTCCTCGTACTCCACGAGGGGTTTCTCCTCGACAGGTTGAGGCGCTCCTCTCCAAACCTCCAGCTCGACCGGCTCCCAGCGCTTCGATTTCGCAGAACGATAGCAGGCATCCATGATGGCGTTCACCACGTAGCCATCATAGAAGGTTTCCATGGGCTCCTCACCGTTGTCCAGCGCGTTCAGCATGTCGCTGAACATGTCGGGATACCCCAGTTCGTGCACCTCGTCGCCCACGGGGAAGAGCCAGCCGGTTTCACCTTCGACCTTCTCCGAAACATACCCGCTGGGCCCCACCGCAGTGAACAACTCCAGCCCCGTTCTCAAGAAGTGATTAGCCCAGATCGTGCCCTCGGTACCGGAGACCTCATCCCTGAGGTCCATCCCACCCCGGAAGGCCCAGCTCACTTCAAATTGGCCAATGGCATCGCTCTCGAATCGGATCAGGCCAATGCCGTGATCCTCGGCCTGAATGGGATGGACCAGCGTATCCGCCCAGCACATGACCTCTACAGGCTTGTTGTCCTTCCCCACAAAGTTGCGGATAATCTCAATGCAGTGACAGCCCATGTCCACAATGGCTCCGCCACCCGCCAGCTCAGGATCCCAGAACCACGCGCTGTGCGGGCCGCCGTGCGTCTCGCGCGAGCGCACCCACAGCACCTTGCCGATGGCTCCGTCCTTTACGAATCGCATTGATTTCAGCATCTTGGGGGTGTAGACCAGGTCCTCGAGATAGCCGTGGAACACGCCTGCCTTTTCCACCGCCTCGAGCATCGCCTTGGCCTCTGCCGCGTTTCTGCCCAGCGGTTTGGTGCACAGCACCGTTTTGCCGGCCTCGGCAGCCATGATGGCCGCATCCTCATGCAAGAAATTGGGCAGGCCAATCACCACCACATCCGTCCCTGGATCGTTGATGGCCTCGGCCATATCCGTCGTCCACTTGGGCACGTCCCACTCTTTGGCAAAGCTCTTCACGCGGTCTTCCGTCTTTGAATACACAACGTGGACTCTGTCCCTACTACGATGCCTGTGCAGGGTCATGGTATAGAACAAGCCGATCAACCCTGTGCCTAACATTGTTATCCTGTGCATTTTGGTCCCTCCTTCGTTTGATTGACTTGTTGACCTATTGCCTCATTCCGTACCTTCGGGCCGCCTGGAACAGCGCGATGACGTTCTGCGGAGAGACGTCGGGCTGCAAGTGGTTGGATGGCGCCAGGATGTAGCCTCCACCGTCAGCCAGAAGTCCAATCTGCCGCCGTACCTCAGCCACTACCTCCTCCTCAGTTCCCGTCATGGCCTGCTTGATGTCAATGCCGCCCAGGAAAGAGAGCTGTTGGCCATATTCTCTTTTGACTGCTGCCATGTCGGTGGCCGGCACTGGCTCCAGAGGGTGCAGGATATCAACGCCTGCCTCCAACAGAGCCGGGATAAACGGCGCTACAGCCCCATCGCTGTGGAACAGAATATAAATCTGCGAAGACGCCTGCTTCACGAGATTGATGAACCTCCGCCAGCAAGGCTTGAAGTACTTGTCAAACAAACGCGGGGAGATGAGCGGTGCTGTCTGGCTGGCGTAGTCATCGCCGGGCAGCTCCATGATGTCCACGTAAGGAGCGATTGTGTCCAGGTAGATTACCAGCCAGCGACTGAGAACGCCCACGATCTTGTCAATCAAAGCGGCCACAAAATCCTCATTGATGAGAAGATCTATCATGAACTGTTCCGTGCCCCGCAACTGGCAGGCCTGCTCGAAAGGCCCGTAGGAAGCCACCGCCCTGGCGGCCACAGCGTAGTCTGTCTTGTCGTGGAAATACTGAGCCCGCTCACGAAGCTCTTCCCTGCGCAGCAGAGATTCCACCTGGGGCCAGGGGTAGCCCTCCAGGTCCTCCACCTCGGCCTGGGCCAGGGGCGGATCGTGGGCAAAGAGATAGTCGCCCGTTTTGCGCCAGGGTA
>CAZEBW010000115.1:0-8589 GCA_964510205.1 uncultured Anaerolineae bacterium | reverse complement strand
CGATTTGCTCGTGCAGTCGTCTTTGGGTCTCCTCGTACAGCCGCGCGTTCTCGATAGCGATGGCGGCCTGGTTGGCGAAAGCTGAAAAAGTTTGCCCGTTTTCTTCAGTGAAGGCCTGGGGCCGAAAGCTCTGCACGGAAATGACGCCCACGACTCTGTCTCTGGCAATGAGGGGAAGACCCATCCAGGAACGGGTCCCCGACTTGCCCTTCTGGGAGGGAGGGACCGGCAGGTTCTCCCCGTCTTCTTCGATATCGTCTATGAAAAGGGGCTTTCTGGATTGCACTATCCAGGCCGTCAGGGCGCCTTCGTCAAGGTTCTTGGTGAACTTCGGCAGCCATTGGCCCTCCTCGACGAAGACCTCGAAGCGCAATTCGTCTCTCCCTTCGTCGTACAGAGCGACGTAGAAGGTGTCGGGGCTCATCAAGCGGTTGACCTGCTCATAAATCGCCTTCAGCGTCTTGTCGAGTTCCAGTGCGGAGCTGACGGCCATACCGATGTTGTAAAGACCAGCCATCTCCTCGTAAAGACGAGCGTTTTGTATGCCTATAGCCAGACGGTCGGCAACTGCCTCCATAGCTGTGATGTCTGCCTGGTTGAAGGCATTGAGGCGAAGGCTCTGCACGTCCAGGGCGCCGATGACCCTATCGCCCAGCTTGAGGGGAACGCAAAGCTCCGATTTGGTCAGAACCTCGTCTAAAAAGCCCTTGACGTAGTAGGGGTCTTTGCTGATGTTGTTGGCCAGCCGAGTTTTGCCTGTCCAAGCGGTAAAGCCGATGATGCCTTCGTCCAACGACTGGCGATACTGCCCCGGCATGATTTGCTCGAAGCCGCCGGCCACGGCCCGCATCACCACCTCGCCGCGCTCCTCGTCCAAAAGGAAAAAGCCCACGTTGTAGTAATTGAAGCTCTCCTGGATGGAGCGCGTCACCTCTTGCATCAGCTTATCCAAATCCAGGAAGGAGGCCGCTTTCTTGCCCACTTCGTTGATCAGCGCCAGTTGGGTGCTTCTCTGTTGCTCTTCCTCGAAGAGCCGCGCGTTCTCGATGGCCACGGCGGCCTGGGCGGCGAAGGTCTCTGCCAGCCGGGCGTGCTCCTGGGTGTAGAACCCCGGCTCGCGCTTGTCCAGGGCGATCATGCCCACCAGCCGCTCGCCGATCAGCATGGGCACTCCCAGCCAGGAGTGGATAACGGTCTGCAGGTGGGGGCCTTTTCGGAAGCCCTCGTACACGGTGGGGGCGTCATCCACGATGAAGGGGGCTCGGGTGCGGATCACTTCGCTGTTGGGGTTGTCGCCGTCTGCGGGGAAGAGGGTGCCCAGCAGGTCTGGCAGGTTGGGGAAGCCGCGCCCGCCCACGATCTCCATCTGGTCTTGCCTGAGCAACTGCACCGACGCGCTGTCGTAGGGCGCCACCTGCTGCAACTGGGCCAGGATGCGGTCAATCACCTGGTTGCGGTCCAGGGCGGTGGTGAGGGCCAGCGAGGCCTCCCGCAGCGTTTCTTGCTCCAGGGCGCGCTGGCGGGTCTCCTCGTACAGCCGCGCGTTTTCGATGGCGATGGCGGCCTGGTCGGCGAAGAGACTCAGGAGTTGAAGGTCATCTTCGCTGAAGACCCTCTCTTCCGCGTCATCAAGCACGACGAGCACGCCAATGACCTGATCTTGCCATTTTAGGGGCATTTCTATGACGGCAGTGAACAGGTCTTGGTCGTACTTCTCGCTCCTTCCTGGCCAGGTTCGATAGTCATCCACGATCATCGGCTCGCCTGTCTGGGCCACTCGACCCGACAGGCCTTCGCCCAGTTTTAGGGTGGTGCCCACCGTGCTTTGCTTCAGGCCATAGTCCACAGCAACCGTAAGCTCTTGGCGGGCGGGATCGTACAAGTAGATCCCTCCCCCCTTGGCTTTGAGCAGCTCAGTCGCCCGCTGCAGGATGGCTTCCAGCAGGGCCGTTGTATTCAGCCTGGCTGTAATGTCCAAAGAGGTTTGACGGAGGGCAGTCAACTGCTCTAGACTTCGTTCGACCTCCTCGTACAGCCGCGCGTTCTCGATGGCGATGGCCGCCTGGTTGGCGAAGGTCATGAGCTTTTCTGTGTCTTCCTCGCTCAGCTCCTCCCGCGTCGAAGCGATGATGCCTCCGACTGTCTTCTCCTTGGCCAGCAGCGGCAGCGCGAAGAACGATCTGGAGTCTAGGAGATTTTGCATGGCCAAACACACCGGCTTGCTCAAGAGAGGTTCCACCAGCTCGTGCAGCTCGCGTTTGATGGTTGGCCGACCGGCTAACAGGTTTTGCACGGCCTCGTTGAAATCGCTTCTGGCTGGGATCTTGACCTGGAGCAGCGGGGAGCCGACTATGGCGTTGAGCCTTTTCAGGACCTTGCCCTTGGTGGAAACGGCGCCAACGCTGAAGATTTCCTCTTTTTCGTCCAGCAAGAATATCAGTCCAGTATTACAACTGAGTCCTTCTACCACGCCGTCTGCCGTTAGCTGCAGCACCTCTTTCAGATTCAACGTGCTCTGCATCATCGTGTTGGTGATGGCGTTGAGGGCGGCCAGCTCCCGGTTGCGCTGCCTGATGGCCTCCTCCGCGCGCTGGCGCTCGGCGAGGACTGTTTGGCGGGCTTGCTTTAGAAAACCAGCCGCCAATCCGCCGAGCAGCGCGGCTAGGCGGGCTTGCAGCGCGGCAGCCTGGTCGGCGGTCAGACCCTCGACGAGCTGCTGTGCCAGCACCTCCAGCGTTCGGCTCAGGGCGTCGGCTTCGACGTAGTGGAGGTCGGCCAGCGAGGCGCCAACGGCCTCGGCCCGGTCGGGTTCGAGCGGCTCTGCGAGCAACAGCGCGACGGCTTCTTCGGTCAATTCGACCAGGCGCTGACGCACTTCTGCCGGCCTGAGGGGGACGAAACCGGTTTGGGCGATGGCTTTGTACCATGCGTCGGCGATGGCAGGGCCGCGATGGCGCAGGGCCTGCTGGATTTGTGATCTGGTTTCTGTATCCATTCGCTCACCCTCCAACCACGATCCACGTTTCACTTGACGTAACCATTCATTTGCTCCCGTCGGATCGCCAGATCCGACGGCTGAACGGGTTGAATCGAGCTGATTTCGCCAGCTTTGGCCTGGATTTGACAATCCAGGCCGAGCAAGGTCAATAGTTACTTGACTTTGCGCCCCACCCCGCCGAGGACCAGGACTTGCTCCGGTTGGTCGAGGAAAATGTCTTCTGGCCCGTCTGGCCGCCAGAGCGGGAGGTGCACCAAACCCGGCTCGAGCAGCTCAAATCCCTCGAAAAACCTTAGAATGTCATCCCGCGAGCGCGCTCTGCCGGGAGTAGGGGAGGCAGCGCCGATCTTCTCCAGTTTCTCTATGACTTCAGGTGAGGCCCCTTCCATCGAAGTGTGTGAAAGAGCCATGTAGCTGCCCGGCGCCAGGGCCTGGCGCAGGGTGTGGACTGCGGGGTACGCCTCGTCGTCGTCTGGAATGGAGTGAACGATCAGCAGGAGCAGCACCGCCACCGGCCGGCTGAAATCGAGCAAGCTCTTGACCGCTTCGTGCTCAAGGATCTTGTCGGGATATCGGGCGTCGGCCCGAATGGTGGTGACGGTGGGGTTGTCCTTCAGCAGGGCCAGGCTGTGGTTCACGGCCACGGGGTCTATGTCCACGTAGACGACGCGGGCGGCGGGGTTGATTTCCTGAGCCACTTCGTGGACGTTGCCCTGGGTTGGTATACCGGAACCGATGTCGAGAAATTGGTCAATGCCCTGCTCGGCGAGGAAGCGGACGACCCGACGCAGGAATGCGCGGCAGGCTTGGGTAGATAGCCGGGCATTGGGATGGATTTCGATCACTTTTTGGGCTGCAAGCCGGTCGGTCTCGAAGTTGTGATAGCCGCCCAAAAGGAAATCGTATATGCGAGCGAAGTTGGGTTTGTCTTTCAAGAAGTCGTCGTCGAACCATTTACCTGTGCTCATTCGGTTTTGCTCCTCTCTTGTTTTTGGATATTATCAGTAGATGAGAATTTTGAAGCAGAGCGGGCTCCCATGCCCGCGGATCGGCGGCGTGGGAGCCGCCTCTGCTAGTGATTTCCCACCTACTGATTATGGATTCAGGTTGTATTCATTCATGGCGGCCGCCATGCCTTCAGTCAGCCAGAGTTCCACAGCGGAAACGGCCCGGTCGTAGACCTCCTCGATGGCGATTCGCTCGTCGAGGGTGAACTCGTCCAGGACGTAGTCCACGGGGTCGCCGTGGGTTGGGCGGCCGATGCCCACCCGCAAACGAGGAAAGCTGCTGCTGCCGAAGTGCTCTATGATGGACCTCATCCCTTTGTGCCCACCCGAACCGCCTTCGGGGCGCAGACGGATCGCGCCCAGGGGCAGGTCCAGGTCGTCGTAGATCACCAGGATGCTGTCGGGGGGAACTTGGTAGAAGCGGGCCATCCGCTGCACCGACTGGCCGCTCAGATTCATGAAGGTCTGTGGCTTGGCCAGGATGACTTCGAGGCCGGCGATCTGGCCCTGCGCCAGCAGCGCCTTGTGCTTTCGCCTGCTGAACGACAGACCCCAGGCCCTGGCCAGGCGGTCGAGGCACTGAAAGCCGACGTTGTGCCTGCTGCCGGCGTACTTTCGGCCGGGGTTGCCCAGGCCTACGATGAGTTTTGCTATGCTCAAACGTTTGAAAGCTTGCATTATCTGTCCATTTTATTCTTTGGTAGTCTCAGTAGATGGAAAATTACTAGCAGAGGCGGCTCCCACGCCGCCGATTCGCGGGCGTGGGAGCCCGCGCTGCTTCAGAATTTCCATCTACTGAGTCTCCCTGTGGAGTGTTGCTACGCCCAAAAGGGCTGTTTGTGTCATTGCGAGGCGTCTTTTTGCCGAAGCAATCCCCAACTCGCTCGTAGGAGATTGCTTCGCTCCTTACGGTCGCTCGCAATGACACGGCAGCGACACCCAAGCGGGGGACCACCTATTCTTTAGAACTGCGCTATCAGCCAGGAGATGAGTCGCCGCAAGATGCTGATGACGGCCATCAGCAGGAACAGGCTGACGGTTGCTCCCGCGCCGTAGAGCAAGGCTTGACCCAGCCCCTGCACGGTGATATTGAGCCCGCTTTCTTCTTCTGGCTCCGGCGTGGCCTGAGCCGGCCCAGGGGTTGAGGTGGGCCGGGGGGTAGATGTGGGCGGCTGTTCGATGATCACCGTGGGCGTGGGGGGGAGGGGAGTGTGGGTGGCCGGCGGAGTTGGTGTTGCCGTCGGCGTCTCCGTGGGCTGGGCATTGACCACCGAAATCTGGCGCACGTAGTACTCGTCGTAGTTGCCGTCCACGCGAACGACCCTGAGCCGCAGGCTGTAGGTCCCATCGGGCAGCAGGGACGTATCCCAGGCTTCCAAGCGGCCATCCGTGATCTGCGCTTCGTGAACATCCCCCACCAGCATCCACTGATCGGTGGGGTTGGGTTCCGGCGCGTAGTGGATCTCGTATTTCCAGAAATTGGGGGTGGTGGCTGTTCCTTTGATGATCACTTGGCCGCGCACCACGTCTCGATCCCGAGGCGAAGTGATCACTGCCTCTTGCTGCGGCGGCGCGGCCTCTAGCCCAACGGCGAAAGGACTCGCCATGCAAAGCCCCGCCAGAAGGGCGGCCAACAGGCTGAGAGCTGAAGTCTTCTTAATCATCTGAACTCCTTCCAGAGCTTGTTCCACTATAAGTTTAGCACAAAAAGCCCTTGAGGACAAGGTGGGCGTTATTGACAGGGGATTGCTTCGCCTTCGGCTCGCAATGACACCTGCCCCAAGACCGAAATGCGCCGCTTATTGACCACATGCGGAAACCCTGGTATACTTATTGCAATTCCTTGTTCCTTGTCGCCTCGTTACCTAGAACTCCGCAACCATTGCCGCCCTTCGGTGTTGTAATAACAAATCGCGCTGAAGGGCCGCAAGAAAGGGCTCTTCTGTGGTGGAGACGGAAAAAGAAGAAGCTTTGGTAGAGAGGGCCAAACAGGATCCGGAGGCCTTCGGCGTTTTGTACACAAAGTACGTGCGGAAGATCTATGGCTACATCTATCGCCGCACCAGCAACCGCCACGATGCCGAAGACCTCACCTCGCGGACCTTTCACCGCGCCCTGGCCAACATAGATCGCTATGAGAGCAGGGGCTTGCCTTTCTCGGCCTGGCTCTATCGAATCGCCCACAACCTGGTGGCTAACTGGCTCCGCGACCGCAGCCGACATAAGGTTGTGGCGTTGGATGACTGGCTCCTGGAAAGGCAGCGCAGCAAGAGCATGCCGGAGGATCAGACCCAGGCCAACGAGGAACGAGCGGCCCTCCTGGAGGCCATCAAGCGGCTCCCTTCCGACCGCCAACAACTGCTCATCCTCAAGCTGATGGAGGGCATGTCTAACGCTGAGATCGGCCAGGTGCTGGGCCGCAGCGTGGGAGCGATCAAGTCTCTGTACTACCGCACCCTCATTGACCTGAGAGAAGACCTGGAGAAGAGAGGGTTTTGAGTCAGAAGGGGAAGCAAGATTGAGCACAACTTTGCTCATAGACAGCACTACCGTCATGCCCAGGGAGTTCATAGAAGAATATGGCGTCGCCATCATTCACGTGCCCATACACGCTGCAGGAAAAGAGTACAGAGATGGCGTGGACATCACATCTGAGGAATTCCACACCCTTTTGGAGACATCCACGGAACGCCCGTCTACGGCTGTGCCGGGCATCGGAGAGTTCCTGTCTTTCTACCATGACCTTCTCGCCGAACACTCGACCATCGTCTACCCCACGCCCAGTTCCCGGCTGACCGGCGTTTTCAGCGCCGCAGTCCAAAGCGCCAGGCGAGTGGAGGGCGCGCAAGTGGTGGCCATTGATCCTCACGAAGAAGCGTTTCGGGAAGAGGGGCTACATGCTGTTCATTCCAATGACCCTCGATTAGAGGATAGATTGGCTGAGATAGGCGGCTTGCCCGCCCCGGTCATTGCGGTGATGAACACTGACTTTGCTTCCGGAGGCGCTGGTCTGATAGCGATCGAAGCTCTCAAGGCCATCGGCAAAGGAGGGTCTGTTGATGAAGTTGTGGGGGAGATGATCGCTGCCAAGAGAAACACCGGCCTATACTTGATCCTCAACACACTGGAGTATGTGGTGGATAGAGTCGGGGGATTGCGGGCCTTCTTGGGCGCCTTGTTGAGAATAAAGCCCGTGTTGGAGTTACGGGATGGCTATCTTGAAGGGGCGGCCACGGTGAGAGGCGAACGGAAGGCGAGAAGAAAGATGATTGAGTTGGTGAGGGAGAGGGTGGGGGATAGCAGAATAGATGTCTACGTCCTACATTCTCTGGCCAGAGAAAAGGCGGAGGATTTCTTGGAGCAGGTGAAGGGCGAGCTAAACGTTGCAAACTCGTACATGGATGATATCGGTTCTTCCGTCGCTAGGTATATTGGCCGAGGAGGTTTGGCCATAGTTTACCTCAATCGGGGGGAGGGAGGGGAAAGATGATCAAGATCGTTACCGACAGCACCGCCGATGTCCCTCAAGAGCTAATGGAGAGGTACGACATCCGGGAAGTGCCTATCAACATTCAGTTCGGCACGGAGACCTATCAAGAAGGCATCGAGATTGATCGTTCGACCTTCTTGCGCAAGCTTGACGAGTATCCGGTCATGCCCACCTCGTCGCAGCCCTCGCCTGGGCAACTCGTCGAGGTGTATCGGCCTTTGGTAGAAGAAGGCCATTCTATCATATCCATCCACGTCACTTCCAAGCACAGCGGCACCTGTCAGTCGGCGGAGTTGGCCAAGTCCTTGTTGGCCGAGTCCTTGCCCGAGGCCGACATTGAGGTCTTCGACAGCCTGTCCATCTCCATCGGCACGGGCTACCAGGTGCTCGCCGCCGCCAGGGCCGCCGAGGAGGGCCAGAGCATGGCGGACATCGTGGAGATGCTAGAGGGCATACGGGACAGGATGTTCCTCTATCTTACGCCATCCACCCTGAAGTATCTTCAGAAAAGTGGACGGGTGGGTAAGCTGGCCGGAGCGCTGGCCTCGCTCCTCAATGTCAAGCCCGTCATCAAGGTGGAAGACGGCGTGCTAGAGGCTTTCCAGAACGTGCGAACCAGAAGCAAGGCCATTGATCGCATGGTGGAGCTGACGGCAGAGGCGGTTGGCACAACCGAGCCGCTGAAGATAGGCATCCCTCACGCGGAAGTTCCCGAAGAGGCCGAGGAATTGGGGAAGCGATTGGAGAGCACCTTCAACGTGGATGAGATGATGGTTGTGCCCCTCGCTTGCTCGCTGACCGTGCATGGCGGCCCAGGCATCGTCGGCCTCGTTTCCTACAAGGTTTAGAACGGCGGATCGGCAGGATGAACGGATCAAATATAGAGGGAGTCCGTAAATTCTGCCCGCGTATGTTCTTTCACATCGGGGCAAAAGTCGCACTTTGCTCCGGCTGGATCGCCAGATCCAGCCGCTGGGCGACGGATTTGACAATCCATCGCGAGCGTGGAAGTGTTACTTTTACCGCAATGCGTTCTTTCGCAATAGCGCAAAAGTCACCCTGTTGATGTGGCTGCGAGAGACAGCCACTGCTGG
>CAZEBW010000114.1:0-8773 GCA_964510205.1 uncultured Anaerolineae bacterium | reverse complement strand
ACGGCTGAACGGGTTGAATCGAGCTGATTTCGCCAGCTTTGGCCTGGATTTGACACTTGTCCTGAGCCTGCCGAAGGAATCCAGGCCGAGCAAGGTGAATAGTTGGACAATGTTAAGTTTGATGTCATTGCGAGCCCCGCAGGGGCGAAGCAATCTCCTCTGGGCTCCGCAAGGAGGGGATTGCTTCGTCGCTCCGCTCCTCGCAATGACACTGACGCGGGAGTTAACATTGTCAAGATAGTTACTCGATTTCTATCTCACCATGAGATCGTAGAGGGCCTGCAAATCTTCCTCGGAATAGAAGTGGATGACTAGCTTGCCCCCGCGCTTGGAGCGGAAGAGCTGCACCTTGGTGCCCAGCGCTTCCCGGAAGTCATCTTCCAACGCCCTAGTCTCTGGTGAAGAGGGGGCCTGTGGACGTTTGGGCTTTGGCTCGGCGGTCAGGCGACGCACCATCTCTTCCGTCTGGCGCACGTTCAGGCCTCGTTTGAGGATGGCCTTCCAAAGCGCCCGTTGTTCATCCGCCTCGTCCAGTCCCAGCACGGCCCTGGCGTGCCCCTCGGTGATTTGGCCGTGGGCCAGGCTGGTCTTGATTTCGTCGGGCAGGCGAAGCAAGCGCACCGAGTTGGCTACGGCGACCCGGCTCTTGCCCACCCTCTCCGCCACCTGCTCCTGGGTCAGGCCGAAGTCGTCCATCAGATGCCGGTAGGCCGTCGCCTGCTCCAGGGGGTTCAGGTCGGCCCGCTGGATGTTCTCCACCAGGGCCAGCTCCAGCATCTCTTGGGGAGTGGCCTCTCGGATGATGACGGGCACCTCGTCCAAGCCGGCCAGCTTAGCCGCTTCCAGACGCCGCTCCCCGGCGATGAGCTGGTAGCGCTGGCCCTCCGCGTCCGCTATCTGACTGACGATGAGCGGTTGAATGAGGCCGTGCTCACGAATCGAAGCGGCCAGCTCTTCGAGTTCTTCCGCTGCAATCCTTTGGCGAGGTTGCAGGGGATTGGGCGATATGGCCTCGCTGGGCACCTCGGTGGGGCCTGTTTCGCTGACGGGAATGAGAGCGCCTAAACCTTTTCCCAAGCCTCTCTTCTTGGCCATGATAGTTCCTCCGCTGGGTGGTCGCCCATCATCAATTCCTGGGCCAGGTCTCGATAAGTCAAGCCGCCTGAGCTCTGAGGCGCGTAGCTGAGGATGGTCTGTCCATGACTTGGGGCCTCACTCAAGCGGACGTTGCGTGGGATGATGGTGTCGAAGACCTTATCCGCAAAGTGCCGGCGCACTTCTTCGACCACGTCTCTGGAGAGGTTGGTCCGCGTGTCGTACATCGTCATCAGCAGTCCGCGTATTTCCAGGCCAGGGTTCAGGTTGTCCCGCACCAGGTTGATGGTGTGGGTGAGTTGGGTCAAGCCCTCCAGAGCCAGATACTCGCATTGGACGGGGATGATGATGCCGTCGGCGGCTGCGGTGAGGGCGTTGATGGTGAGGAGACCCAAGCTGGGCGGGCAGTCAATCAGGACGTAGTCGTACCGTTCGACCACTGGGGCGATCGCTTTGCGCAGCAGATGCTCGCGGGCCAAGAGGCCCACCATCTCCACCTCGGCTCCGGCCAAGGCGGGCGATGAGGGAACCAGTTCCAAGCAGAAATGATCGGTCAGGAGAATGGTATCTGTAACGGGAGTATTGTTGACGATAACGTCGTAGATGGAGGGGGAGAGGTTGTTCTTGTCAAAGCCCAGGCTGCTGGTGGTGTTGGCTTGAGGATCAATGTCAATCAGCAGCACCCTCATGCCGCTGAGGGCAAGATAGGCGCCCAGATTGATGGCGGTGGTTGTCTTGCCGACGCCACCCTTTTGATTGGCCAGGGCGTAGATCTTGGTCATACTTCCAATGTCCAACCTCTAACATCCAACTCTAGCCTTTGAGCACAATAGTCACTTTGCGCCGATCGCCCTGGCCTATGCTCTGGGTGGTCACGATGGGGTGATCGCGCAAGGTGATGTGGATGATGCGGCGTTCGTTGGGGGGCATAGGCTCCAGAGCTATCGGTTGGCCACTGAAGGCTACTCGTTCGGCCATCCTCTGAGCTAGTTGTCGGAGCGATTTCTCTCGGCGGAGCTTGTATTTCTCCACGTCCACGACCAGGTTGATCCAGTGTTGCACTTCTCGGCTGACGATGAGGCGAGTGATGTATTGCAAAGATTGCAGAGTCTGGCCGCGCCGCCCGATCAGAACGCCCAGATCGTCGCCTACCACGTCCAAAATGAAGGGCGGCGCATCATCGTCTGGAGGCACTTCCTCCTCAGGTCTGATGGACACGCGGGCCTTCACCTGCATTTTGGTCAACAATTCCTGTAGGGTTTCTTTGCCTATCTGCTCTAACTGCTTCTCAGTGGTGGGAGCCTCTTCTTCCGGCTCGACAAAGCTGAGGCGGACCAGAGCGTGCTTGGCTCCGATTCCCAACACCCCTCGGCTTCCAGGGTCCAGAGTTTCGATCTCTACCTCGTCCTTGGTCCTCCCCAACTCAGCCAGGCCCTTGGCGATGGCTTCTTCGGGTGTGGGCGCGCTGACTTCAATGCTCTGGGTTGCTGCTTCCATCCGCCTAGTTTCCTTTCTTGCCCTTCTTATCGCCGTTCTCGCCTCGCTGTGGCAAAAGGCTGAGGCTGCCCCCACCGCTGATGAAGTACTGGGTGACGATGCCCACCAGGTTAGATACGACGAAGTAGACTGCCAGCCCCGAAGCCAGAGACATGGTGATGAAGCCGAACATCAGGGGCATGGTGAGCTGCATGCTCTGGGCCATGGAGGCCGCCTGGGGATCGGTGCTGGAGGTGGTGGACATTTTCTGTTGAAGCCAGGTTGTGGCCACCACCAGGATAGGCAGAACATAGTAGGGGTCGGGATAGCCCAGGTCTAGCCAAAGGAAACGGCTCCCCAGCGGCACCAGGTGCGAGAGGCTGGCCGAGGCGAATTTGCCCAGGCTGACCATCTGCAGCGGGGTGTTCGCCAGGGCTTTGACGATGGATTGATAGAAAGCAAACATGATCGGCAACTGAAGAAGCATGGGCAGGCATCCCATGGCTGGGTTGATGCCTTTCTCTTTGTAGAGCTCCATCGTCGCCTGGGTTTGCTTCTCCTTGTCCTTGTATTTCTTGCGGATCTTTTCGAGATCCGGCTGGAGTTCCTGCTGGGCTTTCGCCGAGCGCTGTGCGGGGAGAGTAAAGGGCAAAGTGATCAGCCGCACCAACACGGTGAAAACGGCTATGCTGAGAGCAAAGTTATGTCCCAGCGTGTTATACAGAAAAAGCAGACTATTAACCATAGCCTGAAGCAGAAGGTTCCAAAGTTGTGACACGAAAGCTACCTCCTAAAATAGGGATGGGTGCCGGTCTGTTGACCGAGCCCTTATTGTTCTGTCCGAGGGAAGGCCCAGCGCTGGTTGCCGTTCTCGGCATCCAGGGCATAGGCTCGCCCGTCTTGGGAACAGATGTAGATTACCCCATCAGCCACCACCGGGGGGGTGAAAATGCTGGTTTGAGCCGTAAACCACCATCGCTTCTTTCCAGTGGCGGCGTCCAGGGCGTATAAGTTCCTATCCTCCGAGGCCGTGTAGAGCAGGTCACCGGACATGGCCGGGCCAGCCACGACCGCGCCCTCGGTGGCGAATTCCCATTTCTTCTGGCCGCTGGCGGCGTCCAAAGCGTAGAGCTTCTTGTCCATGGAGCCAACGTAGACGATGTCGTTCGCCGCTAGCGGCTGGCTCCACACCCAGCCGTCCGATTGGAACTCCCACTGTTTCTGACCGTTGGCGGCATTCAGGGCGTAGACCTTGCCGTCGTAGGCGCCGAAGTAGAGCAGCCCGTCGGCCAGGGTGGGAGTGGCGGCTATGGCGCCGCCGGCTTCGAACCTCCACAGCTCTCGGCCGCTTTCGGCGTCGAGGCAGTACATCTTATGGTCCATGGAGCCGACGTAGACCTTGTCGTCGGCTACCAGCGGTGTGGCCCACACCCAGTTATCGGTGGCGAACTCCCAGCGTCCGACCCCCGTGGCTGCTTCCAGGGCGTAGACCGTGTTGTCGGCCGAGGCCACGTAAATCGTATCGCCGGCCACCGCAGGCCCGGCGATGATGGGCTTTTGGGCGGTGAAGACCCACCGCTGGTTGCCCGTGATCGCGTCCAGGGCGTACAGATTGTTGTCGCTGGAGCCGACGAAGATCAGGTCTTTCTCTACCCCTGGGGTGGCGTAGAAAGGCCCTTTGTCTTCTTCGCCGCTGGGAAACTCCCATTTCTGGTTTCCCGTCTCTGCCTCCAGGGCATAGACCTTGGCCCCGTTGGCGACGTACACGATGCCCTCGGCCGCTGTCAGCCCGGGCCAACTGGTGGCGGGTGCTCTGCCGGTACAGCCTGTTAGCAAAGCGACGATTACAGAGAGCCACAGGACGATTCTAGATCTTGTTATAACCTTTCTCAAAAGTTGGACCTCCTGTTTTTATGATGGCTGTTCAAAGTCCTGCGTACCGACTGTCAGACCAAACCGCTATTGTGGAACGTTCTACAGTGGGGCGATGGAGCAATTCGGCTACAAGGCGGCTATAGTTGACCAGCGACTTCAGAGGATTGTGGGTCATCTTCAATAGGCAGGCTGAACACGCAAAGTTTCAACCAACTCGCGCTGTTGAATTTGCTTTGTGTAAGCTTCTTTGCGCCGCAGCCATGTCTCATGAATACCCTTCCACCGGCTGAAGTCGGCGCGGGTCTCGTCGTAGGCGTCGTAGCGTGCCAACTCACCCGCCATGAGGGCAGCGTAAAAGTCCTCGCTGAGAATGCCATACTTCTCTTCGTAGAGGGTCAAGCGACGCTCAAGTAACTTCATTTCGATAATCAGTTCGTGAATCTCCATTCTTGCCTCCAAGCTGGTCAGTTGCGTATCACTTCTTTCGTTCACATGGCTCTGCCTCACGGCACAGGATCGTATCCTCCGGGATTAAGAGGGTGGCAGCGGCTGAGGCGCTTGATGGCCAGTCGGCCACCCTTCAGCAGGCCGTACTTCTCGATGGCTTGGTATGCGTAGTGGGAGCAGGAGGGTTCGAAACGACAGGTGGGGGGCAGGGCGCGGGAGAAGGTGTTTTGATAGAGTCTGATGATGCTCAGCGTGAGGGTTTTCATCGCTGGACCTATCCCGTTTCCTCGCCGACCGCTTTCAGCAAACCAGCCCGTCTCAACAACTGTCCGACGGCCTGGTCTACTTGCTCGAAGTTCACCTCTCGTATGGGATTGCGAGCGATGAATACGAAATCCCAACCTTCTTGGATATCCCTTTGGCGGAGCCTGGTCGCCTCTCGCATGAGGCGTTTGGCTCGGTTACGAACCACAGCGTTGCCCACCCAGTGACTGACGGAGAAGCCGAAGCGGCTGTGCGGTAAGTCGTTGGGTAAGGCGCATAGAACCAACAAGGGATGGGCCCACGAACGCCCCTCCCGACGCACTCGCTGAAACTGCCTATTGCTTCTCAAACGGTATCTTTTCTTCAATCCTCAACGTATTTTGGCCACGAATTACACGAAGTTCGCTGATCTGATTCTACTGAAAGAAAGTGAGCTGCTGGCAAGACCCTAAAGGTTTTTGATAGAAAGCTTGATTTCTCTGCCTGGAACAACCGCTGAATGCAAGAAAATCAATTCGAACTTCCATTTTCAAAACCTTTAGGGTCTTCACGCCTTCGGCTACTTCCTGTGCTTCCGCGCGGCTAATCGCTTTCTCCCCTTACGCTTACGGGATTTGAGGACTTTGCGTCCACCCTTGGTGCGCATCCGAGCTCGAAAACCATGTCTTCTCTGTCGTCGTCTTTTCTTCGGTTGATAGGTACGCTTAGGCATTTACTCTCACCTCCTATGATGCAAATCGCGGTCTCACCACTTATTATACTGTTTTGACGCCCTATGTCAAACTTCGCTTCGTCCGAGCCACTCAAAGCCCGATGCCAGGCCAGCTCGTGATGGGATCGCTGGAACGGACGACGTGCATTCCCGCGTCGGCAAATCTCTGGAAGGCGGCGTTCGCTTCGTCGGTGTAGTCCATAGCGCCCGGCACAACCACCGGAGAGGTGCAATCCTCCAGAAGATACACCTTTTCGGCCAGCCTTTCGTCTCGAACATGGATGTCTTGCAGCAGATCGGCGATTGTCCAGGCCACACAATGGCTCTTGGCCTGTCCGGCGATGAGGACGGCGTCGAACTGCAAGAGGTTCTCGATGAAACGGACGTTTTTCTGGGCCATCGGCTTTCCGTCTGGACCCTCCAACACCTCTGGGCCAAGCACCGAGTAGTGCTCGGTGAACGGGTTGTCTCCTTTGACCTGGAAATTCGGCTGACTACAGCGGGCTATGCTGTGGAAGAAGATGGCTTCCTCGACAGCTGCGACGAGGGCATGGCCGATGCTGCCTAGCATGGCGTGATAGGGCCAGACCGTCAGATCGTACTTGCCGCCCTCTCGCAACGTCTTGGTGTAGTTTACGAGGTGGTGCCGGGCGTAGCCTTCGTCAATTCCCAGAGTCTGACCAAGGGCGGGGTTGAACTTCCAGCGGCCTTTCTCGACGTCCTCTTCCGAAATGAGCGTGTAGGGCGCTGGGTGTTGGCCTTCGTCGTTCACCCAGAACGCGGCGTGGAAAATCTGCATCGCCTGGTGCGTGTCCATGGTGGGGGCGATTTGGGTGATGACGTCCAGGTTGCGGTAGATGAACTGGCACAGTCTGCGATTGTCGTCCACCGCCCCCGTCCCGGAGCGTCCGCCGACGAACAGCTCGAAGCCAGGGATGCAGAACGTGTTTTGCACGTCTACTGCCACCAGGCAGATTCTGAAGTCGTCATTAGCCGCGGGCTTAATCCCGTGCCGCTTGGCCCACTCGTCGGCCTCCTCAGCCCGCTCCTGATACGGAACCTTCCAAACCTCGCCGACTTGATGCAGGTCGAAATGCGGTGGGATGGGAAGTTCATGGTGTGTCATGTTAATAATCCTCCTTTTGCTCTGCGATCAGCTTTCCTTCGCCAATCTCTCTGTAAATGTCCTTGGCTGCTTTACCTTCCCACAGATCTCTGAAATATTGAACCGAATCTCCACTGCCTTTGTCAAGCAGCATGACGAATCTAGTCGCGTCTGCGTAGCCGAGTTTTTCTACCAGGGCCTCCCACAAGATGTCGCTACTCCTTCACCCTCTTAATTTTAGCTCCCAAAGCCTGCAGTTTCTCTTCGATACGCTCGTACCCCCGATCAATCTGGCTGATGTTGCGAATCTCGCTGCGCCCCTCGGCGCAGAGGGTGGCGATGAGCAGAGCCATGCCGGCGCGGATGTCGGGGCTCTCCAACTGCTCGCCGTGCAGCCTGGAGCGACCCACGACCACCGCTCGGTAGGGATCGCACAGGATGATGCGCGCGCCCATGGAGATCAGCTTGTCCACGAAGTACAGTCGTCCCTCGTACATCTTCTCGTGAATGAGGATGGTGCCCTGGGCCTGGGTGGCTACTACCACGGCGATGCTCATCATGTCCGTGGGGAAGGCGGGCCAAATGCCGTCATCAATCTTGGGAATCGCCCCGTGAGCTTCGGGGATGACCTTCAACTCTTGCCCGGCGGGCACGAAAACGTCCTCTCCCCGGATCTCCACTTTGACCCCCAAACGCCCCAGCATGAGCCTGATCATGCGCAGATGCTCAGGGGCTGCGTTCTTGATTAGAAGCTCACCGCGGGTGACCGCCGCCAGGCCGATGAAGCTGCCTACTTCAATGTAGTCGGAGGCGATGCGGCAGCTGCCGCCCCCCAGCGCTTTGACGCCCTGGATGGTCAGAGTGTTGCTGCCGATGCCGGAGATCTGGGCGCCCACGCTGTTCAGAAAGCGGGCCAGGTTCTGGACGTGAGGCTCGCAGGCGGCGTTGCGGACGATGGTGGTTCCCTCGGCCAGGCAGGCGGCCATGATGACGTTCTCCGTGCCGGTCACACTGGCCTCGTCGAGGAGGATGTCCTGGCCGCGCAGTCGGCCGGCCTGCATCTTGTACCCGGAATCCACCTCGATCTCGGCCCCCAGCGCGCCCAGGGCGGCCAGGTGGGTGTCCACCCGACGGCGGCCGATGACGTCCCCGCCAGGTAGAGGGAGGTAAATCTGACCGCAGCGAGCCAGCATAGGCCCCGCCAAGAGCATGGACGCCCTGATCTCCCGACAGAGGTTGGCGTCCAGGCGCGTAGCGGTCAAATCCTGGGCTTGAACGGTCACTTGGTGGTCTGCGCTCCACTCGACGTCCACGCCGATGTCGGCCATGATGGCCATCATGGTTTTCACGTCTTTGATGCGCGGCACGTTCTCGAGCACGACCTTTTGGTCCGTCAACAGCGTGGCTGCCAGAAGTGCCAGGGCGCCATTCTTGTTGCCGCTCGGAACCACCGCCCCGTTGAGCGGATGTCCGCCTTCGATCACGAATTTTTCCATCAGATTGGGGGTCCTTTCTTAGCTCGACAATGTTAACTTTCGCGTCAAGCGTCATTGCGAGGAGCGTAGCGACGAAGCAATCCCCTTCAGGTCTCCATGGGGTGCAAAACAGTCAAGTCGTCGCTCACAAACCTGGTTTCTGAGTTTGTAGTCAACCAGCTATCTACTGCTGTAAGTCTCAGTGGATCCAAAATTGCTCTAAGCCTGTTTTTCGCACCTTGAAAACCGAATAAGAGAGCCCCATAGACCAGTTTGCGGGCAGAAAGTGGCCGCTGGAAGGCCGAAATCAGCCCCGATCAGCCC
>CAZEBW010000113.1:0-9079 GCA_964510205.1 uncultured Anaerolineae bacterium | reverse complement strand
GCAACGACTTTTTGGAGATGATTAGCCCTGTAGGGAGACGCTAAACATTCCCTGAATCAGACTGTGGAGTTCTCGCACGTTCGGCAGCCGCCAGTCGCCGGCGCTGGAACCGTCGTTCAAGCTACACGTCCCACTCGCCAAGTTATTCGCTGCCGAAAGCGCCGTGACCCAATTCCCTTTGCCATCCCCATCAGTGCCCGCCAGGTCACTGCAGCTGGCATCCTTCAGCCAGATCAGCCCAGTCAGCCTGTCGGTCACGGTGCCGTCGCCGTTGTCTGTGAAGCGCGGGTTGGGCCAGGCGACGCCTTTCTCCAGATCGCCGTCCTGGCCTGATCGGCAATTCGTATCCCCACATTTGCAGGCTTCCCATCCCGACACTGACTTATAGCACTCAGTCTGTCCGGTCTTGGGAACGGGGGCTTGCTCGCTGACACAGGGGCAAGACCACGTCCCCGTTTCCCTCCAAAGAGCCGCTACCTTCATGATGTCCACGATGTCAATCTCGCCGCTGCGATCTATGTCGCATGCAGGGTCGTAGTCTGGATCGGCTTGGGCCGGCATCACCATCAGGGCTAGGCCCATGAATAGGACCAATAGGACAACGGTTCCAAGCAACAGTCTCCGCATCATAGTTCTCCCCCTTTTGTTCCTATCGGCGAGCCACATGGCCTGCCACTTGTTGCCTCTGTTGCGTGTCAAGGTCTCACCCCTCCAAGACAGCATCGCCTGGCCAGTAGATCTCCCCACACCTAGGCTCCAGTAGCCGAGGGGAGCGGCAGCACTATCACACAAAGGGTGTGCCCCTCAAATCTTACGGAGGTGATACGCTACGCACTACGTCATCAAAATACTTGTCCTGCAACTCCAGGCACGACTGAAATGTGTCAGGATCTCTCTTGTAGCAAAGCCAATTAACTGTGACTATTCCCAATCGCTCACCATCAAAGAAGCAATTTAATACATGTATCCAGGGCTCCTCTTCTCGCCTCCGAACTCTGTATTCAAATACAGGCCGATCATCCAAAGGATACTCGCGAAGTATTTCAAAACCTTCGTAATCATGAAATTGCATATAGAGGGCGACAGTCAGATCTTCTTTCCACTCTTCATAAGGTCGGGGGTACATGACCTCATCGAGTAGGGAGACCAGATGGCATTGAACAGCAAGGAGAGCGGAACCGGAAGCAGGCTCTAGCTCAACGTACATTCGTTCTTGCTCTCGTACCGCCCAGCCTTTAGGGTACTGAAATCGCATTTCCTCCCCAAGGTACCAGAATAGACCTGGCTTAGGCGTAGGAGTTGTTGCACCTGAGGCTCCGCAAGCTACGCTGAGCAAGCCTAGCAGCCCCAAGGTCACTAATAGTCTGCCACTCATAGCTCTCATTAGTATCTCCGCTCTTCGGTCTTCGTAATAGGCACAGAGTTGCCAGAAAATGGCATTGCGCAATCACTGGACGTCGCCTGAAGCGTCTACATTGATAGCAAGGGCCGGGGGAGTGAATTCCTCGGGCCATGTCGTAGCGTTGCTGTATATTGCTTCCATAAGTTTGGCCCCTTGGAGTTTTGCGCGCCACAGGTTGGCCCCTTGGAGCTTTGAGCCCCTTAGGTTGGCCTCGCGGAGATCTGCATCCTCCAGGTTGGCCCCTTGGAGATTGGTGGCCCATAGTGTGGTTTCTTGGAGTTTTGCGACCTTCAGCTGAGCCCCTTGGAGGTCGGCGCCCGTCAGTCTGGCCTTTTGAAGGTTTGCGCCTGTCAGCTTGGCCTCTTCGAGATTGGCGCCCCACAAGTGAGCCTCTTTCAAGTTGGCCCTATATAGGTCGGCTTTTTTCAACGAGCCATCGCCTAACCATCCCCGCGACCGCAATGCCCGAACCGCTTCCCTCGCAAACGCGTTGTCCGGGCTGCCCATCTGCAGGATTAGCCGTTTTTTCTCCCGTTCCGTTTCACGGTGCTCGTAAAGCGCATCAACGAATAGAATTGTGATTGCGATACTTGCCAGCTCCGTGCTGACGTTGGCGGATAGGTATGTGAGTATCTGCTGTGCCGTATCCGTCAGATAGAGTAGTCCACGCTCGTTGAGATAGCCAAGTGCCCCGACCAGAAACGCCAGTATCAGCAATGCAACGCCGACTACTCTGAGAGCAGTCCACCACCGAATGAAGCGTCGTCCAATTCTCCCAACACTCATTTGGGACCTCCTCTCACCCTCCACGCCCGCACTGCCAGCCTACCCAACTCGCCCGCCCATGAAGTGGGCGGGCTACGAAGCAACGCCCGGTGAACCGGGCTGGGAAGTGGCAATGGGCAGCCCTTCCTAGCCCTTTTGAAAGGGCGCTGCTCTGTAGCCTGGGCACTTAATGCCCAGGCGAACTGACCGAGCCTTTTCGATCGTCTCCTCCATCGCCGTGCGCTCGGCATCTCCGTCCAAGCCTCAACCACCGAACATCACGCTACCACGATTCTACTACGAAGGCTAGCAAATGTAAAGGATATGACACTCCCCACCATTTTCAACTAGGTATCCTCCACCAAGGGTGCAGATACCACCAGGGTCTGATATTGCAGATAGAATTGATAGTCCTACCTCAAGATTCCCCGCGATCTCCCAACTATCTGAGAGGGTTATATCTCCGGAGCTTCAGTTCCAGGCTAGTGCCCCCCCCAGCATTTTCAGACGTGGACGCAAGCGGGCGGAACACGGTAGATGTAGAGGGGCAAACGAGGTACATTCCACTGTCTGCGACGATAGAGTAGACGTGCTACTTTCCTACGTAAGGAAGAAAAGCGCTATAGCTGTTGCCTACAGACACAGGGATAGATTGATCAGCCGCGACCACCTTGTCGTAGGGAATGCGTAGTGTGGGGTCTTTGAGTGTTATGTTGCTGTGTCCGCCCTGTAAGGCGATGAAGTGCGCCGTCGCTATTACGCCAGTCCCCGTGGGCAACATGGGTGTTTCAGGGACATGAGTACGGGGGCAACCCGATCCCAAGAAGCAAATCCTGCCCACCCCCCTATATGTGGACGTGGGATTGTCGGAACATAGCTGCCGCCATTGCTCTATCCATCCCTGTATGAAGTCGCCGGGCTCAATGGCACCCGCCGCAACCAATGAAGAATTGTACGTCATACAGAGGGTGAAACCGTGTGCATTTGTGATGCTGTTTGTGGCAGCAATGGAGACCTCAAAGGGGATGTGGGCCCTTATCGTTGGGGGGGATACCTCAAGGTTGAAGCTACAGGGGGGATCGGTTGCCCTAGCAACAGACGGGGTTGACAACAGGCAGAAGAACAGGCTTAGGGTAAGCACTCTTTTCATAGTAGCACCGTCTTTGTAAAGGGTATAGCTAATACAGCAAGCCTGTCAGACCGCTTAAGAAGGCTAAAACATGATAGAGATTCGCCCTCTCGGACAATGCGAGCGTCAGGGGGTTCCCCCCAACACAACGATGGCATCGTTGAACTTGCGTTCAGCCTCTTCAATTGCCGTCCGAACAGGCGCCCAGGCTATGAAAGGGACTATAGGGCAGTCATTCTTGATGCAGTTGTACATATCGTCCCCCTCAGCAAGAATGCCATCAACGGCTTCGCGGTACAGCCTGTACGCGTATTGCAGGTCAGGTCCGACCGTAAACGTGGGTGCGGCCAAGAGTTCTTCGTAGCGCAGTATCACCATCTCAAAATCACCACAGTCCTCTCTGCGTAGAGTCACGCACTTGTCCATATCCCAAGCGATGTTTCGTGCCGCCTCTCTTGCCGCTGTCACTGCATCCAGCAATTCGTCTCTGCGTGAAACGTCCGGGCTGGAATTCTTGGTTGGCCTAGGGGTTGCAGTCGGCCTAGTAGTTTCAGTTGGCCTGGGAGTCTCGGTCGGTGTCGGGGGGTTAGGTATGTCAGAAATATCGTACTCCGTCATCAGATCCCCGAAGCTATCCCAGGCCCTAGACCAGGCCAGGTCGGCCTCGTGAAAGCGTTCCAGATATCGGGTGTAAGCTTGATCCTCCCACGTGCTATAGTACTCCAAGAGAATGCTATCGGCTTCGACATACAGGTTGAGGCCTCGGCAGAGAGCGTTGTGCACCTCTCTCGCGCCACGGGGCCTCCTTATTGTGCAAAAATCCTTTATCAAATCTAATGAGCGGTTGTAGAGGGCAGTGTAGTCCTCAAATGGATCAGCACTCGTCTCGACATCCCACTCTTCCATCTCGTCAAAAAGCTCTCCTATTGGCTCAAAGCTCTCAAGGATCTCGCGCTGAAAGGCCAGCATCTCCCTCCGGCTGCTAAGCAGTGTGGGGGAAGGTTCTCGCGTAGGTATGAGGGTTGGATAGGGTGTATGAGTGGGATAGGGCGTATACGTAGGTAGCGGTGGCTGGGTTACGAGTACAGTGGCTTCGACCACCTTAGGCGGCTGGGTCACAAGCACTGTCACCTCAACGGGTACAGTGACCGCGACGATTTTCGGCGTGGGCTGTGGCGCACAAGATACAAGCACCAAGACACTTAGCAGTAACCCAAGCTTCTTCATTTGCTTTTCTCCTGTCTTAGCTTTCGTCTTTTTCCTGTCACCTTCCACGCCAGCACTACCAGTCCACACGGCCAGTCCCAGCCCTCGCCCGCCCATGAAGTGGGCGGGCTACGAAGCACTTCATGCCCAGGCGAACTGACCGAGCCTTTTCGATCGTCTCCCCCATCGCCGTGCACTCGGCATCTCTGTCCAAGCCTCAACCGCCCGAACATCACGCTACCACGATTCTACTACGAAGGCTGGCAAATGTAAAGAGCGTTTGACACCTTGCTATCATTCGCTACGTGGGGCAAGCTTCAGTTGCATAGGGAGACGCCGCTTCGGCTTTGCAACACAATCTCCGCTTTGCCCTTATAGGGAACCACCTCGCCGTGTACGCAAACGCAGCGCCCATCGTAGTCGCTCCAATCTCGGCCCCATACGAGCAGGGTGAAGTCGTGAGTGGGATAAGGGGCATCGTTGCAGAAAGTGGGCCTGCCATCTATGTCAGGGCGGTAGGAGCAGTAGGCGCGGTCCATCTGCACCCACATTCTACCACAGAATTGTTACGACTGTACCGACAAATGTTACGACTGTGTAACGATTTTGTCCCCATTTCTTCACATTGCGGCTTTCACGACCAGAAGACAAACGCTCACTGCCGGACGCTTTTTGAGAAACATCGCAAACAGATAAGCGGATGAGGCCGCTCGCACCTCATCCGCTTATCCGTTGCACATCCGCTGCAGTCAGGCCAGGTTTCTGTCTGTGAGTCGCTCCACTAGGGTTTCACTGTGGCTGTGTCCGTGGGCACTGCGGTGGGGGTCCAGGTAGCTGTCGTCGTCGCCGTGGGCAGTGGGGGATAGACTGTGGGCGGCGGCGTCTCTGTGGGCGGCACGGGGGTTGAGGTGGACTTCCTCTCGCACCCGGTCCAGCAGAAGGAGCGGGTCGGGCTGAGGCACTCGACCTCGTCGCCCAGGGCTGGCTCGCTTCCTTCCCTCCGCTTGACGGCAACGTTCCAAGCGAAGCAGCCGCTGTCGGAGAGGTCCTCCGCGCAGAGGTAGGCTTCCAGCTCCCAGCTCGTGTCCCGCGTTCCGGACGGGATCTGGCGAGCCGGGTCTTCCCACGTGCCGTCGTACCAGGTCTGTCCGTCGTGCGGGTAGGTCACGTTGACGAAGAAATACTCGTTCGAGGCCAGCGTTCTGTCGGATTGCCACTGCAGCGTCACGACCCTCGTGTCATCGCCAAAGGACGCGCCATCCAGCGGGCTTACCAGGCTCAGCCGGCAGGGAACGGACGTCGGCGCCACGGACGGTATGGGCGTGGGCGTCGCAGCGGTGGCCGTGACGTCATGTGAGGGAAGCGGCGTCGGCGTGGGAGTGCGAGTGGCTGTCGGTGTCAGCATCGGCGAGGGCACTGCAGTGGACGTGGAAGTGGGGGGTTCCGCAGGCGTGGGCAGGGGCGTCGGCGAGGCGGTGGGCGTAGGGGGGATCACTGACGTGGCTGTAGCTACGGACGTGAACGTGGGGCTGGGCGCTTGCGCGGTGATCGTCGCTGCAGCGCCGCGCGCCACCGCCGTCTCAGTCGCCTTGAGGTCAGGCGCCGTTCTCTCCAGATTCACCTGAACGTGCCCGCATCCCACCAGGGTCGTAACTGCCATCAGAACGAGAATCAGGACACGGGTCAATCTCAGCCCATCCTTGCTGCTGTCCATGATCTTGGGCCTCCTCTCCACCTGCCTCTACATTCTACCACCAAAAGATTACGCCTATGTTGACCAATGTTACGAGACTGTAACGATTCTGTCCCCGTTTCTTCACATTGCGGCCGTCGCGGTCACAAACAAAAGCCAGCCTCGGGCTGCGTAGGAACGCATTCGTGGCTGGCGTTGGGTTGGGGGTTGGAAGGGGTATGGGACAAGCAGCACATCGCCTTGCTTATAGGCTGTCATAGACGGCGTCTTCCTCATTATCCCCTACGCGGGCAAATGCCGCTTCCGAAAGCTTCATCGCATTCCACACCAACATCTCGTGGGCTGGCTCCTCACCCAGGATCGTGACCAACAGGCGCGTGTCGGGTTTCAGTTCCACCTCTACATCGAGCTGGATTTGGGCGCCGTCGAAGTGGGCAGGAACGGTCATCAGTACGGTCTTCATCCTCTCGATGTCTTTCTCGATAACAGCCATTGGTTGCACCTCCTCTATGTCAGGAGATCTCCCGGAAAGTCCTTGGGAATGCTCCCAGCCCCCGTCCCCTGTTAGCGAAGCGGCGGCGTCGCCAGCGAAATCACCTCGCGGAAATCGCCCCGGGGACGGGGCTCAGAGCACTTTCCGGGAGAGCTCTCAGCCGATCTTTGAAGAGCAAAATCCGATCTCCTGGGTTGTTCCCTACACGCGTATTATACCATACGTTGGGTCAAACTGCAACACTTAACCTATTTCTGGAGTAGGAGATCTCTCCTGAGACCGATTTCTCTCAAACTCTACCCGCCAACGGCAGCCTGACGCTGAACGTCGTCCCCTCCCCCACTGTGCTTTCCACCGTGATCCGCCCGCCGTGCAGCTCCACGATTCGCTTCACGATGGACAGCCCCAGGCCGCTGCCCTTCACCGCCCTGGTGCCCTCTTTCTCCACTCGGTACATCTTGTCGAAGATGTGGGGCAGGTCCTCTGGCGGGATGCCCGGCCCGTTGTCGGCCACCTCGACGCGAATGCTCTCCCTGTCCGTCCGCAGCCGGACCTGCACCTGGCTCCCCTCAGGGCAGTACTTGACCGCGTTGTCCAGCAGGTTGACGAAGACCTGCTTGATCCGATCTCTGTCGGCGCGGATACGGGGCAATCGAGACGAACTCTGAATAGATAGCTCGATCCCCTTATCCTGCGCGACCTGCAGCAGCCCAGCCACGGCTTCCTCCACCAGGGCTCCGATATTGGTCGGCTCCAAACGCAGGGGGACGCCCGACTCCAAGCGGGAGAGCAGGAGCAGATTGCTGGTCAGCCCAGTGAGCCGCCGCACCTCCCGCTCAATGATGTCCTGCGAATGCCGCCAGCTCTCGATTTCTTCGATGGAGCACTCTTTGATGTTGGCCACGTGGCCGCCGATGGCCGCCAGAGGCGTCAACAGCTCGTGGGAGATGTTCTGGATGAAGCTGCGGTAGAACTCCCCCTGGCGGCGTCGCTCCGAGACGTCGGTGACCATGCACATCACCGCGTCATCAGAGGGAGAAGGCCCTTCCAGGGGCATAGCCCGCAACTGAAGCCGCACCTCGTCCGCTGGCTGAATCTCGTGCAGTTCCGATTGGCGGGAGGCAGCGACTCGCCTCACCAGGGAAGCCAACCCCGCGTCCAGCTGGGGGGAAGCGCGATCCAGGGACAGCAGTTGATGGGCCTCCGGGTTGCCCCAGAGGATCTGTCCCTCTCGATCAACGAGCAACAGCCCCAGAGGTAACTCGTCCAGCAGCGCGTTCAACCGTCCCGCCATGAGAGCGGCGGCGCGAGCGCGCCGCCTTTTCCAATACCACGAGGTGAGCAGCACCAGCCCTGCGGCTGCCAACAGAAGCACGAGCAAGATGAGGGCTGCTCCTATGGGGTCGAAAGAGATGTGGATCACGGGCTCTCTCATTGTCCCCTCCTAGAGGCTGTGTGAAGTGAAATGGAGGTGTTTCGTCTCGGTAGTAGGACGGATTGGTAATCCGTCAATTCGTCGGAATACCATTCCGACCAACAATACCAGCCAACTCGTTCGTAACACACCCAAGTGAATTCATCACCGCGCGGACGCTCACCCCTCCCGAAACCGATAGCCAACGCCCCGCACGGTCAGGATGTACTGGGGCACACCCGGATTCGGCTCCAGCTTCTTGCGCAGCTCGGCGATGTTCTTGTCCACCACCCTGGAGTCAACGGCCACGTCCCAGCCCCAAACCCTATCCAACAGCGTCTCCCGCCCAAAGACCTGGCCCGGACGCTCGGCCAGGAAACGCAGCAGGTCGAACTCCGTCGGCGTGAGCTGCACTTCTTTTTCGCCGAACCAAACCCGGCGTCGGTCCAGATCCATCTCCAGACGGTTGAACACCAGCCGCTGGGGTCGCCGCGCGCCCCGGCTCTGGCGTATGGTGCGCAGCGTGGCCTCGATCTGGGCGATTAACTCGTGGGGGTCGAAAGGCTTGGTGAAATAGTGATCGGCCCCGATGCTCAGCCCCTTGACCTTCTCCACCGTCTCGCCCAGGGCGGTGAGCATGATGATGGGGACGTACCGCTCCCGCTGGCGCAGCTCCCGGCACACCGACCAACCGTCCCGCTTGGGCATCCGTACGTCCAGCACGACCAGGTCGGGCGCTTCGGCGTCCACCAGCGCCAGGGCTTGCTCGCCATCCCGCGCGATCACCACCTGGAAGCCAGCCCGTTTCAGCATCGGCTGTAGAAACGAGGTCAAAGACTCGTCATCCTCTGCTACCAGGATCTTTGCTTTCAAGGATTCCTCCCTCTCGACTCCCACTCAATTTGATTCGGGCGTATTTCATCTCTGTTGTAGGACGGATTGGTAATCCGTCAATTCGTCGGAATACCATTCCGACC
>CAZEBW010000112.1:0-9639 GCA_964510205.1 uncultured Anaerolineae bacterium | reverse complement strand
AACTGCTACAAATATGCGCTTAGATTTAGTGTAAACCTTTCACTGCTACATGACAGTTACCAGTTATCCGACAGCAGAAAGCTGCCCTTTTACTACGCCTATCGCCTGGGTAGTTGGTTCTACTTTCTCGTGCGCGCCTTGCTCTCCGTGTTGTCCCAGGCCCTGGTGAAGAGAGCAGAGGAGCGGGAGGGCAAGGGGGCAGGGGTGCAAGGGTGACGAGGAGGGGATGACAACAAGAGAGGAAGCGGGGAGAAAAGGGGACAAGGGAAGGGGGAGACAGGGTGGTGAGAATCAAGACGCACGGCGGGCTTGAGGCGTATCCGTTGCCCCCAAGCTACGCTTCCGCATCTCGGCGATGGTCTGCAGGAGGGCTTTGCTGCCCCCGAAGGTTTCGGCCAGCGTCTCCAGCCCATCCAGGAATTTCTCAGTGGCGGCGCTGGGAGTGACATCCCGCTGTTGGAGTTCATTGAGCATCTGATACACGCTGATCCCGGCGTAGTCGGCTGCGGCGCTCAAGTCCACCTCACCCTGGGAATAAGCCCGAATGGCCTCTTCCAGACGATACCGTGTTACTCCCTCCAGCACAAACTTCTTCATTAACGCTGCCTCTGAGAGATGCTGAGCTTCGCTGATGCGCTTGAGAACCTTGCTCTCCTCTGGGGCGAAGCGGATGGATTTAGTAACAGTTCGCTTATTTTTCGGCATCTTTCTCTCCTTTCGCACGGACCAGGGTCTCCAAGGCGATCATAGCCTCTCGTTTTAGCTTATTACCGGCCCGAAGAGCCTTGATCGTTGACATAGCTGCGGGGTATGACAACCTCCCTTGATCATAGAGAAACACCGTGAGATCCATTGTTCCAACTACCTTCAGGCCTTGCGACTTGGCGAGATGATAGGGGTTGGCATCGTCAATGAGAAGGAAATACCCATTTTCAATAGCCAACGCAATGGCTGCGTTTTCTCCCCGCTGAAACCAATCTACCGGTGCTTGTGGGTCTTGCAGTGTGATTGTCCCAGATTCACACCATTGATCAAACAGCACCGGCCCGGCTGCCGGGATGTCCAGGACATCCAAGGGATAACGGATCTCCCCAGCAGTCACCGAGCAGATGAATAGGTTGAAGTACTCGGGCAGAAAATGAATAATCCCCCCATCGAAAGCATTGATCCAGAAGGATGCGTCCAATGATGCGTTTTGCTTCTCCACAGTGCCATTGTACCATCATTTAGATACCTTGTCAAACCCAGTCCCAGTGAACCACGAAGGGGCATTCGCAGGGCAGGCTTCGTCGTGGGCTCAGCCGAACGGTTGGCGACGGCCCAAAGGTTAGCCTTCCTATAAACCAAGTTCCTTCGGGACAGCAGCCGGCGAAAGCAGAACCAGAGCGTCGCCTACCTGCCATCCTGTCTGGCCAATGGTAGGTAGCCCGCTCTTTTGCTCCAGCGCCCGTCCTGGGGAGCGTTCTTCCAGCATCCAGCAGATCGGCCCGAGACGGGCCTCGGAGTTAGCCCCCTATCAGTCCCCCTAATGAGAGGGAAATAAGGGAGAGGAGCTGTAAGCGAAGCGGCCTCTGTAAGCGAAGCGGCCTCCCCCCTCGCCCACAGGGCCTGTCCTGAGCTGCCATCCTGAGCTTGTCGCTTGTACTGAGCCTTGTCGAAGTGAAGGGCTGCCGAAGGGAGGCTTTGCTCTCTCAGCGCGGGGACTTTAGCCCCGCGCAGTATCTTCCTCATGCTCTTTCGTCGGGAGGGGCTTTATGGTGTGGACGGCGTCGTTCGTGGCCTGGAGTGAATAGCAAAAGGAGCTAGGGAGAAAGGGGGAAAGTTACTGCTGAAGGCGACTCAGTTCGTGGTTGATGGCCCGCCACTCCAGCAAATCAGTGTAGAGTGTATGGTCATCAGGCGATACCCCCTCCGCTTGAATCTTTCGCTCCAAGTCTTCCAGAGAGTCATATCGCCTCTGAAGTCGCGCCACGGCCTTCCTGAGATCCAGGATCCGCTCCGTGACGCTGGTGGCGATGCCTTTATATACCAGATCCTCGTTGCTGACGGGGAGGACAGCGGTAACTCTTTCTAACAATTGTTGTACGTGGGATGACATAGCCATATCAGTACCCCCCTGACGAGCAGAGCTTGGGCGAAGCGAAGGCGACGTCCACCTCTGCTCTTTGTCATTTCAGTGCTTCTGCACTCAAGCCACTACGGCGGTGGGTTGTAGAGAGGGGGCAGAAACTACTGTTCATGCTGTCGTTGCGAGGGCGCGGGGTTTGCGCCCGAAGCAATCTCCAATGTGCGTAGGGGTTTGCGCCGTTTCCACTTCAAGGATATGACAACGAATACTTCGACAGGCTCAGTACAGGTCTGGGGGATTGACCGAATCTGATTCGATGAATCCTGAAATTCGTTGTCATATGCGAGGGACAATCCGGAGCCGACTATTGGAGACAACTTGGCCTAGAAGTTCGTTCTAAACATTCCCTGGGAATACCATCTCGCCTAGAGCCGTATGACGCGAAAGTGTCACGTACGGTTCGGCAGTAGGGGAATGGGGAAACACGCTGGTCGGAAGGTCAGAAGGTGCGCCCTGTTCCTACTATAACAAGGGGAGCGGGGGAGCGGGGGAGCAAGGGAGCAGGGAAGCACAGGGGCAGGGGAGCAAGGGGGAGAGGGGATCAAGGAAGTTCGATGGACATCTCGATCTCGTTGAGGACAGTCGCCAGATCAGGCACGGGTGAGGCTAATACATTGTACTCACTGCCCTCATGTTTGTGATGGGGGTATGTAGGAAGGTTTAACTTCTTATGATGTCCTGTGTTGTCGTAGCGGAATATCAATTCCTGGGCGGGGCCCATGTACTGGTACACGTAAGTTAAGCGATCCACCCCGATTTCAACGTCTACAAACTCACGCAGATGAAGGATCGAACCATCCACCAAGTAGACCTCCCCACGGATGAAACCTTCGTGGCTGCCCCGCTTGTCGTAAGTCACCTTGGAAGAACGAACAATCGGACAGGAGTCAATGACTTGGGTGTGTTTCAAACAAGTTGGCTGGTATTGTTGGTCGGAATGGCATTCCGACGAATTGACGGATTACCAATCCGTCCTACAACCGAGATGAAACACACCCCAATGACTTCGCGAAGCTGCTGGAAATAGGCTTCAATTCGCAAACTGGATCTCCCGCAGGGTATCTGCTTTTTCTTCCAACCTCTCTAGCAGGCGGTATTCCCCGATCCACTCGGCAAACTCCAGGCTCTCTTCTAACTCGTCCTGCTCATAGCGACGGATGAATTCTGCTGAGGGTAAGCCATGTCGGGTCTCGAACCCCTGGAGCTTCTGCCTGGTGCGGCGGATGCCTGCTTCCAGCAAACGCAGTTCGTTGTGGAGTGCTGTCTCCACCAGAGGCTTCAATTGGCGTTGGCGCGGAGAGATCAGCACGAGTTCGGCCATTTCCATTCCTCCTCGTAATACCGCTTGAGTTCTTTATAGATTATAACACACTTTTCCATCCTCCATTGTCCTCAGAGGGGCAGGTTCTTATTGGCCAACAATTGATACAGCTCTCGATAATTCAGACCCAAACGGCGGGCCATCCTCCGTAAGGTGATCTCGCCCCGCGAGTAACTGGCGTGAAGTCTCTCGATCTCCCACTTGTATGCTTCTTCCAACAGCGCTCGCGCCACGTCGGAATAGCTCCTACGCTCTGTTTCGGCCAGAACTTGTACATACTTGGATACTTTTTCGTCTACAGGAACAGCGATTTCAACAGTCATCTTTATAGCACTCCTTTCAGCATCAGTAGTGAGTGTTCGATGAAACCGGTTCGATATCGCGACCGGATGGCCTCCAATAGTTGTTCGCCTGTCTCCTCTGTGATCGCTCTCTCCCTGGCCATGACGACAATGAGATCAGGCAGGAAGATAGGCCGCATGGCAAAGCGGTGCAGAATCAGGTAAAGCAGGCGATCACATTGTAGCATCTCTCGGCCAAAATAGCAAACCTGCATTGTCAACGCCATCCACCCCGCCGCTGTGCTCGCCCCCGACGTCCGCCTGGGCGAAGGGGTGATGATCTGCGCTGGGGTAGTCATCAACACCGGCACCGTCATCGGCGACGACGTCATCCTCAACACCGGCTGCACCGTGGATCACCACAACCGCATCGGGAATCATGCTCACGTCGCGCCGGGCGTTCACCTGGGCGGTGAGGTCACCATTGGAGAGGGCGCGCTGGTCGGAATCGGTTCCACCGTGATACCGCAGCGCATCGTCGGGGCGTGGTCTGTGATTGGTGCCGGCTCGGTGGTCACCAAAGATGTCCCAATCGATGCGACAGCGGCGGGCATGCCAGCGCGGGTGATCCAACAGGGAAGGGGGAAAGGGGAAGAGCGAAGGTGCAGGGGAGATGGGGAGATAAGGAGAAGGGGAGAATCAGATTGACAAAGTAAGGCAGAGGTTATACAATACAACCATCATGAATCGAAACATTGAAGATAGGTCTATCCTCTTCGAAAAAGGAGTCCGGTATGACTACTCACACCATTCAAATTGAAGTGCCAGGCACACTGCTTGAACGTGCCCGCGTTCCGGCTCTGGATGAAGCTCGGGAGCTCATCGCTTTCTTGCTGGAAAACTACGCCCAGGAGTTGGAAAAGGCCCAGCGCCGGCAGGCTTACGAAGCCTACTATGCAGCCCGCACGCCGGAGGATGAGGCAGAAGAGTTGGAGCTACTGGCCGATTTTGCCTTTGCCGATGCCGAGATAACCGACGAGGTGACCCCATGAGCCAGTCCGTCCGTCGCGGCGACGTCTTCTGGGCTAACCTTGACCCAACAATTAGCGTCGAGATCAAGAAGACAAGGCCAGTCGTCGTGGTATCCAACGACGTGATCAATCAGTATAGCCGGCTGGTAATCGTGGTGCCTCTGACGACAAACATCGCACGTCTCTCACCCAGTCACGTGCTGATTCCGCAAGGCGAGGGCGGTCTGGGGCATGATTCCAAAGTGCTCACTGAACAGATTCGGGCCATGGACAAACAGCGGCTAGTCAGCAACATCGGCACCCTCTCAGATCGGTTCATGCGACTGATTGAACAGGCGATCCGCAATTCTTTGGACATGTAAAGGGCGCAAGGGGATTTACGCGCAGATGAACTGCAGGGGATGCCTACGTGCTGGCATAGCACTCCTGCTGGGCGGATTGCTAGCCCTCAGCGCATTCACCATCACCGCAGGGCATTTCCTCACCGCCGTTGATGCGTTCTCTCAAGCTGACGCCATCGTGGTCTTGGGGGGCGATGGCGGCGACTTTCTCAGAGTCCAGCAGGGCGTGGACCTCTTCAACCAAGGCTGCGCGCCACTGGTAGTTTTCAGCGGCGGTATATCATTGAAGGACGCTGGCCTGGCCTGCTCGTCGGCCCAACTGTCCCTGGAAGCCGCCCGGCAGTTGGGCCTGCCCGCCGATGCCACCGTCATCGCCGACGACGCCGTGCCAAACTCCGCTTGGCCTAGCACCTACGGCGAAGCGGTGAACCTGCGCCACCTGGCCCAGCAGCACGGCTGGCACCGCATCATCGTCGTCACCGACCTGTTCCGCACCCGCCGCGCCGCCCGCACCTTTCGCGCCCTCCTGCCAGACACCACCATCTACCTCAGCGCCGCGCCCGATCCGCGCTACGACGCTGGCCGCTGGTGGCAGGCCGAAGAAGGATTGATTGCTGTGTTCAACGAGGTGCTCAAGCTGGGCTTCTACTGGGTCAGGTATGGGATTGCACCTTTTGGATGATGGAGGATGGAAAAATGGACGGGGGGGCTGGAGATGAAAAAACGCAAGGGGGTTGGAGGTGAGCCGTGGAAGTTTGATGGAGAACGATAGGTGTTAAGAGGATGGAGAGAAAGGGGAAGAAGTACCTGTGCCAAATGGTGGCCTTTCTACCTTATCCATCAGTTCCTTGGCCCATTCCAGAAAGAAGGCTCTCAATTCGGGCAGAGAAAGGGGTTTGATCATGCGGGGTAGCAACTCGACTTGCTCCACCCGGGCCAGGGCCACGGCCAGCCAGTAGTCGTCAAGCCCCAGGTGCTTCCGCCGGGTGAGGGCCACCAGTTGCCTGTCCTGAGCCTGTCGAAGGGATCGAAGGGGATCATCTCGCGGGCCACGAAGTAGACGTCCACGAAGTCCTTGGGTTCAACTCGGTCAAAGAGGGCAGAGAGCTTGTTGCAAGCGATGTCGGTGGGATTATCTATATGGATGCCCAGTTCGGCATGGTAGCGAGCGGGCTCCAGGCGATAGGGATTGTCTTGGGCAAAATCCAGCTCTACCCGGTCGCCCCCAGGGGGGCGAATAAAGCATTCCAGGAAAGTGCCCAAAGTGCGGGTGAAGGTCACCTGCGCGCCCAGGCGGGCTGCGATGTCCTGCATCACGGCGGGCACCTGAGCAAGAGCAGCCGGGTTGGCGGTGAAGAAATCCAGGTCGAGCGAATAGCGGTGCTGAAGATAGAAAGCTGTCAGTGCTGTGCCCCCGCTGAGGAAGAAGTCCTTGCCAAGAGAGCTTCGGCCGATTTCTGTGAGGAGACTACGCTGCAGTGGAGTCAGGATGGGCATAACGCTTCTTCACCTCAGGCAGGCTGAAGTACCACTCCCAGAAACGGCGAATTTCGGCTGGTAGGGCGAGTTGCGACAAGTAGGCGTAGATCGTGTGTAGGCCGATAGCCCGCACATCCTCAGCCCGGCCTCGCGTCAATACCCGACCGATGTACCAGCGCCGAAAGGCTTCGCTCTGTCGACTCTGGGGGGGAATATCGTAGTCCCAAACCAGATCAGGATTTACTGGCAAGGGTGAACTGTGACGCTCAGAAGAGCTCATCCTCATCGTTCTAAAGCATCTCCTTTCCGATCGAATTATACATCTTCCTGGCAATGATGTCAATGGTTACGAAGCCTCGTAACTATCCATCTTGCTCGGCCTGGATTCCTTCGGCAGGCTCAGGACAAGTGTCAAATCCAGGCCAATGCTGGCGTAATCAGCTCGATTTAACCCGTTTAGCCGTCGGATCTGGCGATCCGACGGGAGCAGTCGAAGTGTGCAAAGCTCAAAGAGAGAGCAAGGGAGCGCCGCTTCGCTTACTTGAGCGGAGGAGCGAGGGAGAGGCAGGGAGGAAGAGCGGGGGGGTGACATCGTCAAAGTGGGCGGCGAAACGGTCCATGGCCTCGAAGTGCGCGTGCCATTCCTCGGCTGACATCCTGGCCTGGGGATCGTGCTCCAACACCCACGCTCTTCTGGCGTCGCGCTCTTCCCTCCAGGCGGAGAAACGGCGATACTCGTCAAAAGACACCACGGCAGCAATGGGTTTGCCTCGGCGCTCAACTATGAGGGGGTGTCTGGCAAGCTGAATCTCATCAAGGTCCACGGAGTAGACGAGACCGGTTTCTCGAAGCGTTTTCGCCTCAGCCATATAAGTTCACCCTACCTTTCACTGTTTTTCCTCATCGCTTTCTGCTCTGAATTATACGGGTGTGTTTCATCTCGGCTGTAGGACGGATTGGTAATCCGTCAATTCGTCGGAATGCCATTCCGACCAACAATACCAGCCAACTTGTTTGAAACACACCCGAATTATACTGTTAATCCTGAACTCTGTCAAGGAGGAGACTTTGCGTCAGGACTTTCTGCCCTTTTCGCTCCCCACTATCGCCGAAGAAGAGATCGCCGAAGTAGCCGATAGCCTCAGATCAGGCTGGGTCACCACCGGCCCCAAGACCCGCCGCTTCAAGGAAGCCTTCCGGGAGTACATCGGCGCAAAACACGCCATCGCCGTCGACTCCTGCACCGCCGGCCTGCACATCGCCCTGACCGCCCTGGGCATCGGCCCGGGCCCCTTCGGCGGGGCTCAGGACAAGGACGAGGTCATCGTCCCCACCCTCACCTTTTGCTCCACGGCCACGTTGTCGTCCACCTGGGGGGGCGACCTGTACTTGTAGACGTGGGCCAGGACTTCAACGTCACTCCCGAAGCTATTGAGCAAGCCATCACGCCCAAAACCAGGGCCATCATGCCCGCCCACTACGGCGGCCCGCCCTGCGATCTGGGGGCCATCTACGCCATCGCCGCCCGCCGCAACCTGCCCGTCGTCGAAGACGCCGCCCACGCCGTCGGCGCGGCCTACCACGGCCACAAAATTGGCAGCGACTCTCTGAGCAAGGGAGCAGAGGAGTGGGGAAGCAGAGGAGAGAAGGATTTGTGCGGCCGAGCCTAACGTGGTATAATCAAATTAGGCATTGCGGCAAAAGTGACACTAACCGCTCGCGACGGATTGCGTGCAAGCTTCGCTTGCCTACCGTCGCCCAGCGGCTGGATCGCCAGATCCAGCCGGAGCAAAGTGCGACTTTTGCCCCGATGCCAAATTAGTAACCGACGCACCGTGGGAGGGACTCAGGGGTTTCAAGATATGGGTGATCTCCACGAGAAAGGCTGAAAAGTAATGCCTATTCCTGCACTTCAGGAGAATGGTTTTCTACCGCCAGGGCTTTATCTGGCCGATCTTGACGAAATCTGGGAGAGATTCGGGCGTACGTCTGAACGGCGAAAAATGTTATTCAACCGCTTGCAGATGTTTGTGGATGCTGCCCGACACGTCGAAGCGCTGCGGATGTTTATCGCTGGGAGTTACGTCACGGCCAAAACGAATCCCAGGGACGTTGACGTTGTAATCTGGGTGGGAGAGAGGTTCTTGAAGTTGCTTGAATTGGAGGACAAACAGGCTCTTGACCTGGAGCTGACGTTCTTGACCAGGGAACCCAAAGAGGAAAATGGAGGATGGAGGGGGGAAGGGGGAGGAGGGAAGGTCGTCCATTCTCCATTTTCCATTCTCCAATCTCCATTTGAGGTGAGATTAAGATGATCCAAAATGCTGACGAGCTTAGAATCTGTCAACGCCGCCTTCTCGATCTGCAAACTCGCGCTGAACAGATTGTCACCCATCCGCAGAAGAGTAGGCGTGTCAAAGAAATGGAGCTGGCGGGAGTTCGTGGTATGGTAGAGCAACTTCAACAGGAGATTCAGGCTTATGAACTCGCCCGCATCCAACAGTCTATCCACATCCTCAGAGACGAGTTACAGGGCATTGAGGCTGCAAAACTGCCGGCTGTGATTCAGAAAACGCTGGATGTGCTTGAGGAAGTGACCCACATCATGCAGCCTGTTTCAGGTTCATAGCGTGGGAGAACAACGGTATGATCCAATCCTACATTCCGATGTCGTCCCCCGACCTCACCGCCGCCGAGATTGAAGCAGTGAACCAGGTGCTCCAAACTCGATACCTCAGCCTCGGCCCTCGCATCGCTGAGTTCGAGGAGCGCTTCGCCGCCTACGTCGGGGCACGCCATGCTATCGCCGTCTCCAGCGGCACGGCAGGGCTGCACCTCTGCGTCATCGCCGCCGGCATAACCGAGGCTGACGTGGTCATCACCACCCCCTTCTCCTTCGTCGCCTCGGCCAACGTCATCCTCTACCAACGCGCCATCCCCGTCTTCGTGGACATCGACCCGCAGACGCTGAACATAGACCCGGCCCTCGTCGCCCAAGCAGTCCATGACCTGACAAGGGGACAAGGGGACAAGGAGAGGGGGAGAGGGGGGGAGGGGG
>CAZEBW010000111.1:4511-9736 GCA_964510205.1 uncultured Anaerolineae bacterium | reverse complement strand
GTCGCCGTACTCGATGCCGTTGTGCACCATTTTGACGTAGTGCCCCGACCCGCGCGGGCCGATGTGGGTCACGCAGGGGTCGCCGTTCACCTTGGCGGCGATGGCGGTCAAGATGGGCCTCACCATCTCCCACGCCTCCAGCTGGCCGCCGGGCATGATGCTGGGACCATGCAGCGCGCCGTACTCGCCGCCGGAGACGCCGGTGCCGATGTAGTTGATGCCCTCTTCGGCCAACTCTTTCGCCCGCCGCTCGGTATCGCCGAAGAAAGAGTTGCCGCCGTCAATGATCAGATCGCCCGGCTGCAGATGGGGTTTCAGTTGGGCGATGGTGGCGTCCACCGGCGGGCCGGCCTTGACCATGAGCATGATCTGGCGCGGCCTTTCCAGCGCGTCCACCAACTCCTCGACTGTGTAGGCGGCCTGGATGTTCTTTCCCTTGGCCTCAGCGGCCATGAACTCCTCGGTGCGGGCCGCCGTGCGGTTGTACACCGCCACCGAGAAGCCATTCCGTTCGATGTTGAGAGCCAGATTCTGGCCCATGACAGCCAGGCCAATCAATCCGAATTGCTGTTTGTCCATTTCTATTTCTCCTGATTTTCGTGGTAAAGATAACGATTGTGCTGGTGCGCCAAATCGGTAATGCCTGTTTCGACAGCGCACGCCTCCACCAACTGCGCCAGGGCATCCCAATCCGACTAATCCGTGGAAAACCATGAGTTGGCGACGCCTTCGTCCAGGAAGATAATGATGACACTCTGCCCATCACTCGCCTCAATAGGCTGAATAGGTCGCACAACACCATTTTGAAACACACCTTTTACTGATAACATGTTTTATCCCTCCCTCCCTTCGCTTGCCCAAATTATACATCAGAGTATCCTGGCGGACAAACGACCAGCTTCTCCCATCACGCAATGCGATACAGCATTTCCCCTGCCTTGGGCACGACCAGAATTCCCTCGTCCTCCCGCCCCCCCCACTCGGCCATGTCAATCGTGGCTGGATCCATATACCCCAGGTCGATGCGCCGACACCGCTCCTCTGGGATGCCGGTGGCCAGCGTGACCTGGATGCGCGGTTTCTCCACCCCGTTCTCGAACGCGCCAATCCCCCGCAGGTGGGTGGAGTGGGCCAGCACGCCCCACGGATACTGCTTGAAGCGATCCCACTGCTTGAGGAAGTAATCGCGAACGTGGTAGCCGATCTGGTCAATGATCTGGCCGTGGGTGTACGAGACCTCGGTGATGTGAGGGGCGTAGATGATCACCTCGCCCCCGTCGGCGATGGCCGGCTCTAGCTTGTACATCCCCTTGGCCGCCGTCCACAGGTCGTCGTACATCTCGGGCATCACCGACAGCACCCGCTGGAAGGGCTTGTCAACATAGATAATGTGCAGTTGGGCCGAAAGATCGGCGGCGTGCTCGTAGGCCTCCTCCGGTGTGCCGATGAACAAGCCGGCCAGACCGATTTTCGATTTTCGATTTTCGATTTTCGATCTGCGATTTGCGATTCGGCAATCGGCAATCTCAGGCGCTACTACCAGACTGAAGCATAATTTGGACACATCAATTAACGACGCTGCCCGGTCGATCACCCGCCGCACCGGGGTGTGCTTGGCGCCGATGACTTTCATGCTGGTGATCACCGCCCCCAGCCAGTGGGTGAAGTTGATCACCTCCGCGCCGCCGATGCCGGGGAAAAAGTACTTGTTGCCGCCGGAGAAACCGACCACCTCGTGGGGGAAAGTGGGACCGCAGATGATGAGTTGGTCGTAGTCAAAGATAAGCTTGTTGATCTTGACGGGAACTGCCTGGGACAGGAGGCCCTGGCTCGTGCTACGTGTTTCGTGTTCCGTGATAGTGCCCAGGGTAACGAAAGTGTCGGGCAGGTCCCAGCGGTGGTTGAAGATGCGGACATGGCGGTATTCCCCCGCTCGCTCCGCCGCCGTGACCCCCACCAGCTTGTTCAGCGCGTCCTCGCTCATCGGCTGGTGCGTTCCCAGCGCCACCAGGTAGTCCAGCGCCGCGACCCTCCGTCCCAGCAGTTCGTGGAACAGGTGGAAGAAGAGCGGAATCGGCGCGGTGCGGGTGTGGTCGGGGATGATGATCAGCACGCGCTGGCCGTCGAGATTGGCCTGCGCTAGCGCCTCGGCCATCAGATCGTGGACTTCGCGTTCGCTCAGAAATCTATCGGTGTAGCCTTTCCCAAAGACCATGTCAGACACCTTCCCAGGTCTCAGTACCAGGCAAGCGACTGATACGAAGATGACCAGGCTGCACGACAACAAAGGCACCGAAGAGTCGCTTGCCTTGTTCTTGCACGAGTTGCTTGACGGTCTGAACCAAAGTCCGCCGGGCGTTGCCAGGGAAGCGAATCAAGATGACACCCGCCGAGCCGGCATGACTGACGAAGACCAGCCAGCCAATGTCTTTGTCCTCTGTCAGCAAAATACGTTTCTCGCGACGAGCTAGCTCAATCAATTCGCCGTCGTCGGAGCGGCGCATTACTTCACTCACGGCGAAGACATCATAGCCCCCTGCTCGCAGAGCGCGCACGACAGCAAAATCGCAACTTTCATCAGCCAGAAAGCGCAAGTCAAAGTCATTCATCAGGCAGTTTGTAACAGGATAGCTTCGTGGGCTAGTGACTCGGCAGCATAAGCCAGCGCAGCCCGGATGTCCGCTTCGGTCAGCCGAGGATATGCATCTAGCAAGTCAGCCTCTGTAGCACCTTCACTAAGCTTGCGGATGATGAGTTCCACCGGAATGCGCGTGCCGCGAATCACTGGCTTGCCAAGCATGACGGCAGGATTGATTTCGATACGATCTGCTGTAAACATGACACTTCTCCAGTCCATTTGTGTAGGTAGCGAATAGCTCAAGCATAGTTTATGGCTCAGAGATGACAGCTAGTTGGGCGTTGATGGCCTCCACAGCATCGGCGTACCATTGCCATTGCAAGTAGTCGTCGTCGGCTTCAAAATCCTCACTGCCCTGAGCCATGTAGCGCGCGCGTAAGTCCTCCAGCGTGCAACCCCACTTCGCTTCCAACTCTCGAATCGCAGCTTGATAACGCGCCAGTCGCCCTAGCAGAATCATGCGGGCATGCTGGCGAGCTGCTACCAGCGGATCAGGATAGCCTAGAGTAGCAAGGACGCTTTCAGTTGTGTAAGATTTGACATATGTGTCCATCAGCACTCTCCTTTCATTCGGCGTTGTGGACTTGACCTCGCCGAAATATGACGTCGAATTCGAGGATTTATCGAATTCAGCGCCATGAATTCGGTGAATCCCCTCAATTCGTTGTCATCTCCGCCGTCCTCCGCAGGCCACGCCGCACCGCTTCGGCCAATGCCTCCAATTGGCATATCCAAATTGTAGCACACCCATGCATAGACCGCAAGTCAAGCCGGTTTCACGATTTGCTGATTTGCGATTTGCCGATTTGCTATCGCTTCCACGGCGGCGTTTCGGGCATGAATCGCTCGAACTCGGCGATCAACTCGGCCTCGTAGTCGCCTTCGTACTCCCCGGCCAGGAATTTATGCAGCCCCTCCTCGTAGAACCGCTGCCACGACTCCTCCTCGTGGCCGGGATTGACGGGGAAGAAGAGGGCACCGTTGTCCCGCGCGGCTTTGAAGTCGCCTGGCGCGTCGCCGATCATCAACATCTGGTCAGTCGCGTACTGGCCCCTGCTGGCCAGGGCAATGTGCTCGCTCTTCTTGCCCCTCTCCTGCCCGGCGATGACCCGCACGTAGCGGTCAATGCCGTGCTCCTTCCACTCGCGCTCCAATGCCTCGTTCGGCGTCTGGGAAACGACGATCATGTCGGCCTTGTCGAACAGGAACTCCAGACTCTCGCGCACGTAGGGGAAGGGCGGGATGCCGTGCACCATGTCGGCGATCGCGGCGTTGACGGCCAGACTCCAGGCCAGGGCGCGGTCTAGCTCGGGATCGGGGTGTGCGGTCATATATGATCGCAGGCCATCGTTGCTCTTGGGATAGGCGTCATCGGCGATGAACTCGCGGATGCGGGGCGCTTCGGGAATCTGCACGCCGCGCCGCTGCACCTCAGGTCGCTCGCGCAGCAGATCGAAGACCTTCACCAGTGCAGGCCAGCGGTTGATGCCCCGCCACTTGGAATACAGATTGACGAACTCCGCCGCTTCGCGGGCGTACTTGGACACCGGCTGCAAGCCCCAGTACTTGATGATGTTGGGAGTGAAACACTCCTTGTGCTTGATCTCCATGGTGTCGAAAACACAGCCGTCCGAATCAATACCGACGAAGAAATCGAACCTGGGCTGCATTTCCACTAAGGGTCGTGCTGCTTCGTGAACTTCTGGCATTGGTCTACCTCCTGTTGTTGGCTTTCATCGTGAAAACGTGTTGCGTGTTACGTGTTGCGTATTGCGTAGTACGTGTTCCCAGCACACCCGCACACAGATGCCGCACACTTCGTCCTCCAGGCCCAGCGCATCCATGCGGCGGCGGCACCTCTCGCGGTAGCCCTCCTGCGGGCGCAGGACGGGGCACACCTCCAGGCAGGCGCTGCAATCGCCGCAGCCGGGCAGGTGTCTGTCGTCGGGGGACAGCCGCTGCGGGACGAACACGGTGGCGAAGCGCAGCGCGGGACCAGCTTCAGGCGTGACCACCAGGCCGCTCTTCCCCCGCCAGCCCACCCCCGCCGCCTCGGCGAAGGCGCGGTGCGAGACGCAACAGGAGAAATAGTCGCTGACGTGCTGTACCTGCCCCACCCAGCCCTCGACGGTAGCCGCCTCGGCCACACCGCCGAACCGCTCGGCCAACTGACCGGCGATTTGATCGAGCAACCGATTGAGCTCCGTGTAGGCGCGGGAGTACTGATTCCAGCGACTACCCTCGGTCAGCTTGGCCACCCAGCCGTTGGGAATGACCAGGATCTCCGACTCGTGATACAGCAGGCCAATGGAGACGGCGGTGATGTCCGATGGTTCGGCTGCGCTCACCCCAGGCCACTCTCCCAAACCCTCCAGCTTGCGACGCAGATACGCCGCCTGTTCCGGCAGCAGCCTCACCCCCTCGACAGAGGTGAAACCAATCACCCCCTGCCGGCCGACCTGCTCGCACAGCCGACAAAACTCCCCCTCAATTTCCTTCTTCAACAAGCTCCTCCTTCTTGCACATCTGCTCCCCTGCTCCCCTGCTCCCTTGCTCCCCTGCTCCCTTGCCTCACACCCCACCAAAC
>CAZEBW010000111.1:0-4501 GCA_964510205.1 uncultured Anaerolineae bacterium | reverse complement strand
ACGCGCTGAACCCCCCATCCACCGGCACCACCACCCCGTGCACAAAGGCCGCGCCTGGCGAGAGCAGCCACAACACCGTGCCGATGAGGTCGTCTGGATGGCCGAAACGGGCCATCGGCGTGTGATCAATGATCGTCCGCCCGCGAGGGGTCAGCTCGCCCGTTTGCTCGTCAGTCAGCAGGAAACGGTTCTGCTCGGTCAGGAAAAAGCCGGGGGCGATGGCGTTGACGCGAATCTGGGGCGAGTACTCCTGCGACATGTGCACTGCCAGCCACTGGGTGAAGTTGCTCACCGAGGCCTTGGCGGCGGAATAGGCCGGAATGCGGGTCAATGGACGAAAGGCGTTCATGGACGAGGTGTTGAGGAGGATGCCCTCCCCTTGCTCGGCCATGACCTTGCCGAACACCTGGCAGGGCAGCAGCGTGCCGATGAAGTTGAGGTTGAACACCCACTGCACCGCGTCGGCGGGCAGGTCGAAGAAGGACAGATCGGGCGAGGTGGTGGCCTGTTTCTTGTTGCCGCCCGCGCCGTTGATGAGGATGTCCACGCGGCCGAACTGATCCAGCACCGCGTCGCGAGCGGCCTCTAGACTAGCCTTGTCGAGCACGTCGCACCGCACCGCCAGGGCCTCGCCGCCGGCGGCCACGACGTCATCGGCCACTTTCTGCGCGGCCTGCGGCATCAGGTCCAACACCGCCACTTTGACCCCCACGCGGCCCAGCGCACGGCTCACCGCCCCGCACAACACACCTCCCCCGCCGGTGACGACGGCCACTTTGCCCGATAGGCTAAACAGACGATCCAGATATTCGTTATTCATCTTGCCTCCCCAAACGTATTGCGTAGTGCGTATTGCGTATGTGGTTTACTTTTCGTCCTTCTCAATGGTCACGCCAGGTGCTATCTGCAGGCGATAAGTCTTCGATGCCCCGGCTTCGCGGAGGGCCTCTTCCAGCGGCGCGGCGTCCGGCCAGGGCCAGAGGGCGACGATGGTGCCGCCGTGGCCCGCGCCGGCCAGCTTGGCCCCCAGCGCGCCGGCCTCCAGAGCGGCGGAGATCAGCTTCTCGTTCGATTCGCCAGAGCCGCCCAGGTCGCGCTGGATGGCGTGGTTCTCGTTCATCAGGCGGCCCAGCAGCGGCCAGTTCTGCGTGATGAGGGCCTTCTTGCCCGCGCGGGCAATCTCGGTGATCCGCCGGTAGCCCTCCACCACCGCCGACTCGCCTTCCAGCCAGCGCTCGCGGATCGGCTTGTGCACCGCGCCGGAGTCGTGCCGCCGGCCGGTGAAGCCCAGCACGAAGGGCAGCTCCGGGACGTAATCCGCCAGCGGCTCGATGGTGGCGAACAGCTCCGCCTCGGCGTGACGGTAGAACTGCTTGCCTCCGAAATCCATGTAGTTCAGGCCGCCAAAGGTGCACATGTAGGCGTCCTGGTAGCCGCACACGACTTTGAGATAGTTCAACTCGATGTAGCGAGCCCGCTCGGCCAATTGGTAGCGGTTGGGATACTCCCCTCGCCAGGCCAACAACGCTTGCAGCACGGCCACCACCAGCGCGGTGGATCCTGAGAGCCCGCTGCGCAGGGGAATCTCGCTTTCGTAGCGCAGGCGGCATTTCAGCGGCGGCAGGCGCATGTAGTCCAGGATAGCCCGCGCCAGGTCGAAGCGGTCGCCCTGGGGACGCAGGTCATCCCGGCTGGCGATGCGGCACTCCTGCCCGCTGGTTTCCAGCACCAGGTGCGAGGACGGCGTTATGGTCGCACGCGCCCGCATCCCCACCGAACACGACAGCACCGCCCCGCCGTACATGTCGGTCGGATTGCCGATGATCCCGGCCCGGCCGGGCGCCGAGCACACCACTCGTCGCTTCCTTCGCCGCTCAGGACAAGGATCAGAGCTCATAGGCTTTGGCCTTGATGTATTTTCGGACCAAGTAGCCGTATCGTTCGTCGGCCAGAGCAAAGTCAATGAAGGCTCGAAAATAGCTCTCGAAGTTGCCCACATCGTAGCGGCGCTGGTCGGGAGAGAAGGGCCAGGCGTACACTGGCTCTCCCTTGTGGATCAGCAGCCGGATGGCGTCGGTCAGTTGGATTTCTCCACCCTTGTCCGGCAAGGTGCGATCGAGGGCCTCGAAGATGGCCGGGCTGAAGACGTAGCGTGCGGCCACGGCCAGGGTGGTCGGCGCTGTGCCTGGAGGCGGCTTCTCCACGATACCGGTGATGGCCACTGGCTCACCAGGAGGCGGTTCGTCGCCGTTGATGCTGACGATGCCGTATCGAAAGGTCTCCTCTAGCGGCACCTTTTCCACAGCGACCACAGCGGCCGCTCCCAGATCGCGATGGGCCTTGACCATGGCCCGCAAGGGGGCGGCTGGCTCTTCGGCCGCGATCAGAGAATCCCCCAGGGCCACCACACAATCATCATCGCCCACGAAATCGGCCCCCAGCGAGACGGCGTGGCCCAACCCCTGGGGCATGCTCTGCCGGGTGTAGAAAAAGCTCGACTGGCCGGCGATGTAGGCCAGGTCGGCCAGCAGCGCTTCGTTGCCGGCCTCTTTCAGCGCGGACACCAGCTGGGGATCGTCGTCGAAGTGGTCTTCGATAGTCCGCTTGCGGCGGCCGGTGATGATGAGCAGTTGGCGCAGGCCAGCCTCCTGCAATTCCTCCACCACGTACTGCAACACCGGTTTGCGTCCCACCGGCAGCATCTCTTTGGGCTGCGACTTGGTGGCCGGCAAGAGCCGTGTGCCCAGGCCAGCGGCGGGGATGATGGCTTTGGTTATTGGTTGAGTCATAGCGAATCTCCTCCAGGGAATCAGGAAATCAGGGAATTGGGGAATCAGGCATTGCCTCGTTCCCTCACTGCAAAAGGCGATAAGTGCTTCTCAAAGTGCGTCTCTAGCGCGGCATAATGGGCCTCTTCGTGGGCTGCCAACACGCTCAGTAGCTCCCCGCCGAACCGGTCCAGCACCGAGCCGAAGGTTACGTGCAGCACCTGCCGCGCGTCGAACTGCTCGAGCAGGGCTGGCAGGTCGGCGTCATCCAAAGCCGCCGGCGCGGGGACGTTAACCAGTTGGGCCGAGACGTGATAAGTAGCGCGGTCCTCAGGGTAGCGCTCGATGGCATAGGCCAGCATCTCTCGGAACAAGACCGGCTCCACTTGCGCTACCACGCGCAGCGCCTCCAGGTAGCTGGTGCCGGCGGTCTTGAGATGCACCAGCCCGCGCGTGTGCCGGGCCACGATGGGATAGATGCTGAACTTGTCCGACCCGGAGTGGATGCTGAGCTTGTACGGACCCAGGACGCGGGCGATGGCGGCGTGCTTGGCCATCTGCGCCTCAAATTCGGCCAGGTCGCCGAGGTAGTCCACGCCCTTCTCGAAGCGGCCGACGTAGCGCGGGGCCAGGCTCACCCACTGCACGCCCAGCCGCCGCAGCTCGCTGGCGATGAAGAAGTGCTCCTCGATCGAGGTCGGCGTCTCCGTCTCGTCCACCGACATCTCCAGCTCGAAGTCCCCCCCCCAGGTTGGGGGGGTAGGGGGGGCGGCGGCCAGGTGGCGATACATGCCGACAGTGTGGGCGATGGCGCGGCCATACTTGCACGCCGCCCGCAGCAAAACAGCCTCGTCAAACTCCAGGGTGAAGGTCTCCACCTCAAAGCAACGGCCCAGGTAACGTCTCCGCAAATCGTCGGGCGTGTCTTCCAGCTCAGCCCACGGTAGGGCGGTGAATTTGGGATTTGGGATTTGGGATTTGGGATTTGGAGCAGTGTTGTCCACATGGTCGCCGGGGTCAACGGTGAAGAAAGTGTAGCCGGCGGCCACGCAGAGGTCAATGTCCTCGGTGGTCTTGAGATGATCAGCGTCGGCGCCCCACGTCTGGCGCCAGCCCTCCTGAAACACGCCCCACATCGCGTCGTCCAACACCTGCTGGGGCGTGCGGCCGGTGCGAGCGTTCTCGCGCATGGATTGCTGGGCTAAGACGGGCGCGATTCCGCTAAAGTGGCGCACCGCCCGCACGTGCCCCGGTGTGGCCAACCCCAGCCGGTCGCCGCAGCCGGCCGAGGTTTGCAGCCCCAGGGGTTGTGGCCGCAGCCAGGGGAGCTTGTCGCGCAGGGCGGCCGCGTTGGCCGCCGTCAGCGGACACAGGGTGACCTTGCCCTGCCGCTCCCCTTCGAAGCCAGTGGCCTCGCCCATGATGCCCAGGCACTTGCCCTCATCAGTGCGGGCCAGGAAATAGGTGTTGGCATCGGCCTTGACCACCGAGTTCAGATAGACCGTGTATTCGGCCCCCGGAGCGAAGAAGGACCGCCTCTCCTCTTTGTCTGCTCTGTTTTTTGGGCTGGACATACGACCTCCCTGGTTGGTAGATGGTCTTATTTTACCCCAGTTTGGATCTTTTTTGGCTCTCCGTCATAAATTGTAGAGAATTGTCAAGTTAGGAAAACTGGGAACTCCGTGTACAATCTCTGGTACCACCCCAGAGGTTGAAGGAGTTCCCAGATGCGA
>CAZEBW010000110.1:0-9759 GCA_964510205.1 uncultured Anaerolineae bacterium | reverse complement strand
CCCGGCGGTGTTGCTGAGCCAGGCCGAGCAGGGGCTGCGCTATCGCCACAAAATCGGCTTGGTGAGCGCGGCCGTCTCCGATTACTCCCGCATTGAAGAGCTGGTCACGGGCCTGCGGGAGATGGGAGCCAAGCTCTCTGTCTCCTCCCTGCGAGTGGACCCGCTGCCTGAGGCCCTGATTCGCGCCCTGGCTGAGAGCGGGGTGCAAACTTTGACCATCGCCCCCGAGGCCGGATCGCAGCGCCTGCGCACGCTGATCAACAAAAATGTGTCCGAAAGTGACATAATGCGAGCAGCGGAACTGGCCGCCCGTTACGACTTTGCGCAGCTCAAGCTCTACTTCATGCTCGGCTTGCCTACCGAGACCGGCGAAGACGTGCAAGCTCTCATTGACCTGGTGTCGGCGGTGCGGGAGCGCTTTTCGCGCCGCATCACGGTGAATGTCACTCCTTTTGTGCCCAAGGCCCACACTCCATTCCAGTGGGCGGCCATGGCAGCGGTCGAGTTCTTGGAAGAGGGATTGAGCCGCATCGAGCGGGCGCTGCGACCCAGTGGAATCGCGGTCAAAGCTGAGAGCCCGGCCTGGGCGGCGGTGCAGGGGGTCTTGTCGCGGGGCGATCGCCGGGTGGGGCAGGCTCTGGTCAGGGTGAAGAGGAAGTCCCTGGCGGCCTGGCGGCGGGCGCTGCGGGAGTGTCAACTCGAGGCTGGCGAATACCTGCGAGAACGCTCTTGGGACGAACCCTTGCCCTGGGCCGTGGTGGACAGCGGCGCCAGGCAGGAGTACCTGTGGCGGGAGATGCAAAGAGGGAGTAACGAATAATGGGGGAAAGCCGCGCTCATTCGTCGTTGCCCTTACTGTTCAAAGAGGGAGGGTAAACCGATTCTTGCTGCGACATCAGAACAACGGCCTCGTTTACTACCGTTTCGCTAATCTGGCTTCACAGGATAACGTTGTCCAGGGCGTGTTCACGCGGCTGGGTGGGATGAGCCGCTCGCCATACCGGTCGCTCAACGTGGGCCATTTGGTTGGCGACCGCCACGAGTCGGTGGAGGCCAACCACGACCTCATCTGCCAGGCCCTGGGCGTCTCCCGAAGGGACGTGGCCACCGCTCGCCAGGTGCACGGCAGCCGAGTGGCCCTGGTCGGGCTTGCAGATCGCGGTCGAGTGATCCCGGCCACCGATGCTTTGATCACCGACGTGCCCGGCGTGGCCCTCATGCTCCGCTTTGCCGACTGCTTGCCCGTTCTGCTCTATGATCCCGTTCGCAGAGTCATCGGCCTGGCCCACGCCGGCTGGAGGGGAACCATCGAGGGGATTGCTGCCAAGACGGCTGCAGCCATGATAGAAGCCTACGGCGGTCGCCCCGCCGACATCGTGGCCGGCCTCGGTCCGTGCATCGGCCCGTGTTGCTACCAGGTTGGGACTGAGGTGATTGAGGCGGTGAAAGCGAGTTTCCATCACTGGCAGGGGCTTCTTCAGCCCCAAGGAGATGGTTCGTTGCACTTTGATCTTTGGGAGGCCAACCGCCGTCAGTTGGTCGAGTTGGGCATCGAGGAGATCGAGGTGAGTCGACTTTGCACCGCTTGTCACACCGACGAGTTCTTCTCCCATCGGGCGGAAGGGGCGCGGACGGGTCGGTTTGCGGCGCTGCTGGGGATGAGACGCTAGTTCATAGGCTCATAACTGGCATGGGAAAGCGTACTGCGTATTTCGTAATCTTCTACGGAATACGCACTACGCAATACGCAATACGCAACACGCAATACGGTCTGAGAAGTCAAATTCGAGGTTGGTGAAAATGGTTGATATCGAGGCAAATCTACAGGATGTACAACGCAGGATAGCCGAGGCGGCGGGTAGGGCCGGGCGCGATGCGGCGGAGATCACCCTAGTGGCGGTGACCAAGATGTTTCCCGTGGACTACATCCAGGCCGCCTACGAGCTGGGGGTGCGGCACATCGGCGAGAACCGGGTGTACGAGGCGGCGGACAAGGTGCCCCTCGTCAACCAATGGCTTGAGGAGAAGCGCGCTGACCAGCCCATCACCTGGCACATGGTCGGCCACCTCCAGAGCCGCAAGGCTGGAGACGCCATCCAGTTGTTCGACCTCATCCAATCGGTGGACACCCTGAAGCTGGCTCAGCGGCTGAATCGCCTCCTTGCTTGCTCCCCCCCAGGGTTGGGGGGGAAAGAGGGGGGGCGCGAGGATCTGACCATGCCCATTTTGCTGGAGGCCAACGTCTCGGGCGAGGAGAGCAAATACGGCTTTGCCCTGCACCGCTGGGAGGACGACGAAGGGCAGCGGCAGTGCTTCTCCGCCATCGTGGAGGAGATGTTGGCCTTGCCCTACGTAGACGTACAGGGCCTGATGACCATGGCCCCCATCGTGGCCGATCCCGAGGAGGCGCGGCCCTACTTTCGGCGCCTGCGGCGGCTGCGGGATGCTCTAGCCAGGAGGTTCCCGGGGGAACACTGGCGGCACCTCTCCATGGGCATGACCGACGATTTCGAGGTCGCCGTTGAAGAGGGAGCTACTGTAGTGCGAATTGGCAGAGCGATATTCGGGGAGAGAAGGGCGTGAACGTATTGCGTAGTGCGTATTGCGTGGTCTCATAAAGGAGGTCGAAATGGACTTTCTGATCTACCTCATTGATTTATTCTTCACCTTGCTCAACTTGGCCATTTTAGCCAGGGTGCTGCTATCCTGGGTCAGGGTTGACCCCTATCATCCCGCTGTGGAGTTCCTCTACCAGATTACCGAGCCCATCCTGGCTCCGCTGCGCCAGGTGATCCCGCGCATCGGTATGGTTGACATCAGCCCCGTCATCGCCATGCTTCTTCTGCAGATCATCCGTGAGGTCTTGCTGGCGGTCATACGTGGTTTCTGAAGCCTGGGGGGGCAGATGAGCAAGCTCAAAATCAGCGGAAGCGAGGATGGTGTGACCTTTGCCGTGCGGGTCGTCCCCCGGGCCAGCAGGGACGAGATCAGCGGGATTCATGGCGATGCCCTCAAGGTTCGCCTCACCGCGCCACCGGTTGAGGGGAGGGCCAACGAAGCGCTGATTGAATTTCTGGCCGATCAATTGGGCGTGCGCAAGAGCCAGGTGGAGATCGTGGCCGGGGCTACCTCCCGCCGCAAGACGATCCGCGTCGTTGGGCTGTGGCCTCAGGAGGTGGGGGAGCGTTTGTTGGGGTAGCAGATTCGGTTTGGGCAATCGCTGGAGAAACAAAGAGGGGCTGGTCAGGTGTTGACCGGCCCCTTCTTTTTTCGTCATCGTAGTCGAGCTATGTGGACAAGGTTGGTATTATCACTTTCATCACATCTTCCAAGCAGGTCTCGAAGGAAGGCTGCCTATTCGCCTGCCGGCCGATATGTTTGTGGTGAGGGAAGTTCTCAAGTTGTTTATGATGCGGTGAGTTATCCCAACCGCTCTTAAGCCGATTATTGGACGTAAGCCAATAGTAACTGTAGTGCACGAGGTCGTCACCCTCCCACTCCTCAGTTACTCTCAGATTGGTGCCATCTGAGAGGTAGACGATGATCTTCAGGTACTCGTCTTCGATTTGGAGAGGGACGATCGCCTTGATGTACTGGCTGTATTTTGCGTAGATATCGAGTACTCTTGCTTGCATCACCACAACAGCTCATGCTCTTTTGAGGCGCTCGTCAATACATCAAGCGTGCTCTGCGTCTTCTCGCGCACCCTGGCCCAGTAATGCCATCCGATATAATCTTCGTGCATTTCGTAGTCGGCGTCCTCTGGCAACCCCTCGCTCTCCAACACGTAGAGCGTTGTACCATATTTGGCTTCGAATCTCTTCACGTTCTCCTGCGCCTTTGCGAGCCGCTTTTGCAGATCTAACAGCCGGAAGGCCGTACCGATATTGAAGATCTCTTCTTGGTCTTCCTGGGGCAGGGTTGCGAAGACATCACTGACAGGTGTGAGTGTTCTTGTACTCATTTTGCTCTCATCCTCCCTCTTTGAGATCATCTGAATTCTATCATACAATACTGATTCTAGCAAGTTGGGAAGAAGCAAAGAGGGGCTGGTCAGGTGTTGACCGGCTCCTCTTTTTGCTCATCAGCAAGCTGTAGGATTACCCTGCCTCAAACTCCGCTCTAATCGCCGCGAAGAGAGAGGGACGAAGCAGAACGTCCACTGCTGTGGCGGCCAGGGCCTTAGCCGCGGCGATCATGGCTTGCTGCCCTTTCTCGGAGGCGGCGGCCTCGGCGAACTCGGTGGAGTGCCCTGCCATATCTTCTGGGCCGATGCTCAGGGTCGGGTGGATGGAGGCGGTGACGTGGCTGACATCGCCCAGGTCCGTGGAGCCGATGCCTTTGGCGGGATCAACGTCGTCGAATTCCCATCCCAGGGCTTCCAGATTGGCCTTGAACGCCCGCGCCAGGGGCATGTTGGTTCGGACGGACTTGTAGGCGCCTTGCATCTCCATCTCGACCTTGGCTCCGGTAGCGATAGAGGCCCCGCGAGCGCAGTTCTTAACTCTTTCCAGCAGTTGGTCGCAGTAGTCGTCGTCCAGGGCGCGGACGTAGAACAGGGCTGCCGAGTAATCGGGCACGATGTTGGGGGCGTCGCCTCCGTGGGTGATGATGCCGTGGATGCGGGCGTCGTCCGTTATGTGCTGGCGCAGGGCGTTGATGCTTTGGAACGTCTGGATGGTGGCGTCCAGGGCGTTGATGCCTTTCTCTGGGGAGGCCGCGGCGTGGGAGGACTTGCCGAAGAACTCGATGAGAAGCTTTCGACGTGCCAGCGCGTGATCCCACAGCACGGTTTGGCTGCCGGGATGAAACATCATGGCCACGCCTACGTCATCGAAGACGCCGGCCTCCGCTAGAATGACTTTCCCGCCTCCCCCCTCCTCGCCTGGCGCGCCGATGAGTTGTACAGAACCGGGGAGCTTGTCCTGAGTAGCCGCAGGCGTATCGAAGGGCTTGTCCATCACCGCCTGCAGGCCCAACGCGGCGCCCAGACTGGCGGCGCCGATCAGGTTGTGCCCGCAAGCGTGCCCCAGCTTGGGGAGGGCATCGTATTCGGCCAGTAAGGCGACCGTGGGACCGTCGCCCGCTCCCGAATAGGATGCTCGGAAAGCGGTTTCCAATCCCCCGACCGGCTTCTCCACCCGGAACCCAGCCTCTGCCGCTGCTTCAGAAAGCCATTGTGATGCCTTGTACTCTTCGAACTTGATCTCCGGATGGCGGTGGATCCTCTGGGACAGATCAACCAGCTTGGGCTGCAATTTGTCAATTGCTTCTCGGACGGCTGCTTTGACTTCTGCTATTCTCTCTTCGTTCATTCTTGTCCTCCCTTTCGGATTTTGGTGTACGGGGTTGCCATGGGGCAGTTTTCAACAGATGTCTGCCACGGCTACCTGGTCGTGAATGTGGCTGTTGGGAAACACTACAACGGATCGGGAAAGGAACGGAGTAATCATTCACCTGCTCCCGTCGGATCGCCAGATCCGACGGCTGAATGGGTTGAATCGAGCTGATTTCGCCCGCTTTGGCCTGGATTTGACACTTGTCCTGAGGCCTGTCCTGAGTAGCCGCAGGCGTATCGAAGGGCTGCCGAAGGAATCCAGACCGAGCAAGGTGAATAGTTGCAGAACGAATTCCTTTGCTCCCCATCCGTTGTATTCTAAATCCGTTGTAGTGTTTCGGCGGCTACATGGCCAGCGCGATATACTCCTCTGCGGCCCGTACGGGATGCCCCGTGTAGATGCGCAGTTGGCGAGCGTCCAGATCGAATAGGGCTGTGCAGAGGGTGGCGCTTCGGTCCGGGGCGGCGGCGGTGCGATAGATAGGGTATGGCTCGCTTGCTTCGTCCCCCAAGATGGCTAGAACGCCGGCGGCGTCTTGATCCGATAATCCTGCCAATCCGTGTTCTTTCAGCATCGCCTCGGCCCGCTCCACCCGCGCCCGGCTGGAGGGATGGATGATCTGATCCACAGCGAGCTCCCGGTAGTGGTTGGCGTGAAAGTAGGCGCCGCGGACCTCGCGGACGTGGTGGTCTTCGGGCGCGACTTCGACCACCACGATGCGCCGTTCGGGGATGGAGCCGATGGTGTAGCTGAAGCCCGACGCGCGGTCCGGTACCGTAACCCGCCGGATGGCGTCGTCCAGCGATCGAGCTTCCAGCAGAGAGCGGGCGATGAAGTGCCGGCCCACGCCCACTGCGCCGTTTCGGGGCTGGACGTGGTCCACGGAGTAGCAAATTCCTTCGGCGTTGAAGCCAAAGGCGTTGCCGCACAGGAATCCGGGATACGAAAGCGCGGTGAAGGCGGGCTTTCCTGCAATCTTGGCGTGGACAACGTACAGGTTGTCTCGGAACGACGGTGATCCATCCTCGTTGTGGCCGATCAGCGCTGCGTTGTTCGTTAGCGAAGCTGCGTTGTTCGTTAGCGAAGCGGCGTGATCCGTGACCACAGCACAATCGGAACACGCTTGCGCCTCTGCGCCGTGGAAGAAGGTCCGATACTCCCCCCGCAGGTTCACCAGGAACAGATCCTCGAATGGCCGGCCCGATCCCTGGGCCATCCCCTCCAGCTCGGCGAGGTAGTCGGGATAGCGAATCCGATGCAGGTCCAGGAACTGCCGGTATCTCGCCTGTCCCTCTGGGGTGCGATGGTGGGGCAAGATCCTCTCCTGGAAGAAGGAGTAGGTGTCGAGCGAGCGGTGAATCTGCGGGGCAAATCGTTGGCCGATAGCGAATCCGACCTGGCGGTGAGAGCCGCTGGCCTCAAATCGCTCAATCATTGGCATACAGATGGCAGGCGACGCGGGCTCCGCCGGACAGGGCGATCCAATCCGGCTCTTGTTGCTCACAGATTTCGCCGATTCGCTCTGGGCAGCGGGGGTGAAATCGGCAGCCGGAGGGGGGATCAATGGGGCTGGGCACTTCGCCGTGGAGGACCTTTCTCTTGGGGGTCCTGGGATTGGGCTTGGGGATAGCGCCTAGCAACGCGCGGGTGTAAGGGTGCTTGGGATCGGCAAAGAGCGTCCTCTTGTCCGCGATTTCCACGATCTTGCCCAGGTACATCACCGCCACCCGGTCGCTGACGTGTTTGACGACACTGAGGTCGTGGGCGATGAACAAGTAGGTGAGGTCCAGATCGTCTTGCAGATCCATCAGCAAGTTGAGGATCTGGGCCTGGATGCTGACGTCGAGGGCGGTCACGGGCTCATCGCAGATGATGAATTCGGGCTCGACGGCCAGGGCGCGGGCGATGCCCACCCGCTGGCGCTGTCCACCGGATAGCTCGTGCGGATAGCGATTCAGGAAATGCCCGGACAAACCGACCATTCCCATTAACTCCACTAACCGTGGTTCTAGGCTTTGCTTGGACACCAGCTTGTGAATCCGCAGCGGTTCGCTGATCATTTGTCCCGTCGTCTTGCGGCGATTGAGGGACGAGGCGGGGTCCTGAAAAATCATCTGGACACTGCGTCGCAGCGCTTTCAGATCCTTCCCCTTGAGAGGGGCGATATCTTGGTCTGCGTACTTGATTCGGCCGGCCGTCGGTTCGGTCAGGCGGGCGATCAGCCGACCGGTGGTGGTTTTCCCTGATCCGGACTCTCCGACCAAGCCCAGGGTCGTGCCTTTGGGGATGGAGAAGTTGAGGCCGTCAACCGCTTTGATCTGGCGGTGGTCGAACAACTGAGCGAACCAGTCGCCCTGCGCCGGGAAGTATTTCGTTAGTTTTGTCACCTCTACCAATGGGGTGTTTTCGCTGTTCATTTCACTCACTTCCATCCGGCCAGCAAGCGATCTTTCGCCTGGGCCCAACTGTGATCAGGGAAGGATCGTCGTGTGGGCATCTCCTCTTGGCCTCTTTGCATCGCGGACTGAAATTGCATCCCTCTGGCAGGTTGATCAGCTCCGGCACTTCCCCAGGAATGGAGGGAAGTCGCTCTTCTTCCTTATCCAACTGAGGAATGGAGTTCAGCAATCCGCGAGTGTATGGATGAAGGGGATCTTCGAAGAGGTCTATGACCGGCGCCTCTTCCACGATGCGGCCAGCGTACATGACGATGACGCGGTCACAGGAATTGGCCACCACGGCCAGGTCGTGCGTGATGAGGATGATGCCCATGTCGTATTGAGCCTTCAGCTTGTCCACCAGCTCGAAGATCTGGGCTTCAATGGTCACGTCCAGAGCGGTGGTCGGCTCATCCAGAATCAGCACGATGGGGTTGCAGGAGATGGCCATGGCGATCAGTACGCGCTGGCGCATGCCGCCGCTGAGCTGGTGCGGGTAGTTGTCTAACCGTTTCTCCGGCTCTGGCATTTCCACTTGGCGGAGCAGCTCGATGGACCGGTCCCTTTTCTCGGTACGAGAAAGAGGCGTATGGAAGTCTAGCACACGGCCGATTTGGTCGCCGATGGTAAGGGTTGGATTCAAGGAGTTCATCGGATCCTGGAAGACCATGGCGATTTCTTTTCCGCGAATCGCCTGCATCTCTTGGGGTGGTTTCTCCAAGAGTTCCTGGCCACGGAACAGGATGGAGCCGCTCTCGATGCGCCCTGGATTCTCGATCAGGCCCATGATGGAGAGCGCAGTTACCGTTTTGCCGCTGCCAGATTCGCCAACGATTCCCAGCGTCTCCCCTGCATCCAGGTAAAGCGAATTGCCATCCACGGCCTTGACAACCCCCTCTTCTGTGTGGAAACGGGTGACCAAATCCTGGATGGCGAGAAGCCTGGAATACTTCATCTTATCCTCCGATCGAAAAATCCGCGAAGTCTCCATGCTCACACCCGCGCCCTCCTGGCATGCCGGGGATCGAGGGAATCGCGGAGGCCATCTCCCAGCAAGTTGAATCCCAAAATGATCAGCAGGATAACCAGGCCGGGCACGAGAGGATACCACCACGCTCTCGCAAAAAGATAATCCCTGGCTTCATTCAACATGATCCCCAAGCTGGGGCGGGGCGGCTGCAATCCCAGCCCCAGGAAGCTAAGCGACGCGCTAGTGAGCACCGTGGTGGCCATACTCAATGAGACCTGCACAATCATCGGGGGGATGGTGTTGGCAAAGATCTCGCGCGTAAGGATGTGCCATCCAGAGCCGCCGCTCATCTTGGCCGCGTCTACGTAGTCCTCTGCCATCTCCTGCAGAACAACCCCGCGCATCACACGAGCGAAAGCGGGTGAACGAGTGAGGGCGATGACGATGGTAATCTTGTACATGTTGCTCAGTGTGATGGGACCCACCTCGGTCTTCCCGATGCCGAAAGCTCCCATCAGGGCAATGGCTAATACTAACGTGGGGAAGGATAACATGACATCTACAATGCGCATGATCAACTCGTCAACCCAGGTCCCCTTCCTGTAGCCCGCTACTCCCCCCATGAGGATTCCCAAAACGAAGGCGATGGCAATGGAGCTGGTAGCCACTTGGAGCAGTGTCCTGCATCCGTAGAGGGCGCGAGACAGAATGTCACGGCCTAGTTTGTCGGAGCCAAGCAGGAACAGCGCGCCCTCCCTGCTTCGTGACATCGGCGGCAGGGGACTGTGTTGCCCCGGCGGATCGCGGAACTGCTTCACGGGATTGTGGGGGGCCAAGATGGGTGCAAACACAGCCAGAGCGACTGCAATCATCACGATGACGCCACCGGCCAGAGAAAGCCGGTTCTTTTTGAAGTTATGCCAGATTTCCTCTAGCAGCCCACGGTGTGCTTCCCTTGTTGGGGCTATGATCTCGGTGGATGGTGTTGCCCAATCGGAGGTACTCATGCTCT
>CAZEBW010000109.1:0-9828 GCA_964510205.1 uncultured Anaerolineae bacterium | reverse complement strand
ATTGCTTCGCCTTCGGCTCGCAATGACACTCGCCCCCAAAGTGAAATACGCCTGTGACAAGCGATTGTTTGCGTCCTTTGACTAAATGTGCTATAATGTGGTCACTAGAATACGACATCGAATTTGGGATTCGTTTGCTTCCAAATTCATCGTCGCGTCTTTCCCAAAGAGAGGAGGTAAGTGTGGCCCTATCAACGGCTGAGAAGGCAACCATCATACAAGAATATCACGTGCACCCCACCGACACCGGCTCGCCCGAGGTCCAGATTGCGCTGCTGACGACCAGGATCAATCAACTAATTGAGCACCTGAAGATGCACAAACACGATGAGCATTCGCGGCGCGGACTGCTGAAGCTGGTGGGACAGCGTAGGCGTCAGTTGGCCTATCTGAATCGAAAGGATTCGGATCGCTACAAAGACATCGTCAAGCGACTGGGGCTGCGAAAGTAACACGTGGCAGATAGCTGATCGTGGAGCTTTCGCCACAACATCATAAACCGCAAGTCAATATGAGGCCGGGTAATGGGGTTTAGGAATTGGGGAGTGAGCCAAATCAATGACCAATTGGGGTTTGGTCATTGGATCATTGAGATTTGGCCTACTCCCCAGTCCCTGACCTCTGAGCCTGGCCTCAACTCGGAGGTAGATTTTTATGACAAACCAATTCAATGCTGCTATTGGGGACCTCCCCATTAGCATCGAAACCGGCAAGCTGGCCGGCCAGGCGGGCGGCGCCGTCACTTTGCGCTGTGGCGACACTTTGCTCTTGGCTACGGCCACCATGTCCAAGGAACCCCGCGAAGGCATGGACTTCCTCCCTCTCACTGTAGACTACGAAGAAAGGCTCTACGCGGCAGGACGCATCCCCGGCAGCTTCTTCCGCCGCGAGGGGCGCCCCCACGAGGCGGCCATCCTCATCTGTCGCCTCACCGATCGCTCCATCCGCCCTCTCTTTCCCAAAGACCTGCGCAACAACATACAGGTCATCGTCACTGCGTTGTCCCACGATCAGGAACACCAGATGGACGTCCTGGCCATGATCGGGGCCTCAGCGGCCCTCACCATTTCCGACATCCCCTTTATGGGGCCGGTGGGAGCGGTGCGGGTAGGGTATATTGATGGTCAGTTGGTCTTCAATCCTACCATCTCCCAGATGGAAGAGAGCAGCCTGGACCTGCGCCTGGCCGGCACGGCGGACGCCATCATGATGCTGGAAGCCGGCGCCGACGAGGTGTCGGAGGAGCTGATATTGGAGGCTGCCCAGGCCGGCCACGAAGCCATGCAGCCTATCATCGCCCTCCAGGAGGAAATGCGCCGGCAAGTGGGCAAGCCCAAGTCAGAGTATCAACCCGTTGCCGTGAGCGAGCGAGTGCGCCAAGTCGTCACCGAACGCGTGGGCGGGCAGATCGCGGAGGTGCTGGACCAGACCAGTGAGAAGGAAGAGCGCAGAAAGGCCCTGGACTCTATGGAGGAAGAAATCTTGGCTGATCTGGGAGGCGAATTCCAGGAGAAGGACATCAAGGCTGTCTTCCACGACTTGATGAGGGACGAGGTGCGCAGGCAAATCCTCGACCACGGCATTCGCCCCGACGGGCGCCCCCCTGAGAAGGTCCGAGCCATATCCTGCGAGGTAGGCATCTCGCCGAGGGCCCACGGCACAGGGCTCTTCAACCGAGGCGAGACCCAGGTGCTGACGATCTCCACCCTGGGCACCCCCAGGGAAGAAAAACCGCTGGACGGCCTCTATCCCGAGGAGTCCAAGCGCTTCATGCATCATTACAACTTCCCGCCCTATTCCACCGGCGAGACCCGCTGGCTGCGCGGGCCAGGACGGAGGGAAATCGGCCACGGGGCCCTCGCCGAGCGGGCTCTCCTGCCCATGATCCCCCCTGAAGACGAATTTCCCTACACCATTCGCCTGGTTTCCGAGGTGCTCTCCTCTAACGGTTCCACCTCCATGGGCAGCGTCTGCGGTTCCACACTGGCTTTGATGGACACCGGTGTGCCCATCAAAGCCCCAGTGTCCGGCATAGCCATGGGCTTGGTCAAGGACGGGGACAAGTATCGCATCCTCACCGACATCCAGGGTCTAGAGGACCACCTGGGGGATATGGATTTCAAGGTGGCCGGTACCAGGAAGGGCATCACCGCGCTGCAGATGGATATCAAGGTCAAGGGCATCAGCTACGAGATCATGAGCCAGGCCCTGGCCCAGGCACAGGAAGCGCGCTTCTTCATCCTGGATAAGATGCTGGAAGTCCTCCCCGAGCCCAGGCCAGAGATGTCGCCTTACGCGCCGCGCATCACTATTATCAAGATTGATCCGGAGATGATCGGCGCCATCATCGGCCCTGGCGGCAAGACCATCCGAGGCATCCAAGAAGAGACGGGCGTCAAGATGGACGTGGAGGATGACGGCAGCGTCTACATTGCCTCAGCCGATGGTCCCAGCGCTCAGCGAGCCCAGGAAATGGTCGAAGCCCTGGTGGAGAAACCAGAGGTCGGGAAGATCTACACCGGCAAAGTGGTGCGCATCCAGGATTACGGGGCCTTCGTGGAAATACTGCCCGGCAAGGACGGCCTGGTCCACATTTCGCAGTTGGCGGATTACCGCGTGCCCAGCGTAGAGGACGTCGTTCGTCTTGGCGACGAGATCATGGTCATGGTGATTGACATTGATCACGAGGGGAAGATCAGGCTCTCTCGCCAAGCGGTCCTGGAGGGTTGGACAGCCGAGGAAGCTCGACAGCACGACCGCAAGCCCTCCGGTCGAGGGAATCGAAAGGGCTCTCGCGGTTCTTCTCGCCGCCGATAGTTAGTTGAAGCCTAGGGGTTGAAGATTGGAAACGGTTTGATTGCCGAGGGCCGTGGGCTTTCCGCGGCCCTACTAAGAAACAAGTCACGGCTGTGTCATTGCGAGGCATCCTTTTGCCGAAGCAATCCCCTGGATTGCCGCGATCTCCCACCAGCGAATTGGGGATCGCGCCGTTTTCACTTCCAAGTTCGTCGCAAAACCCGCTCCTCGCGATGACACCTACGACGGCTTCTTACATCCTGAGTGGCGACCACCCGCCATGTACAAACTCGCAAGCAAGCTGGAGGTTAGAGGTTGGAGGAATTTCAGCAAGACATAGAGACTGAAAAGCGAGATTCCACTCTTAGAATCGCTCTAAGATGGTTGAGCGAGGCGGTGGAGACGTTCGTACCCGCCATTCTCATCGCCGTCCTCATCAACGTCTTCTTGGCTCAGGCCACGCGCGTCTACGGCCAGAGCATGGAGCCCAACCTGCACACAGACCAGCGGCTGGTGGTGGAGAAGCTCTCCTATAGCTTCCACGAGCCACAGCGGGGCGACATCGTTGTCCTCCAGGTTCCTCAGGCCGGAAAAGGGCTGCTCATCAAGCGGGTCGTCGGCCTGCCGGGAGAGAAACTAGAGATCAAAGAAGGCAAGGTTCACATCAACGAGCGGCCTCTGTCAGAACCGTATCTATCCAATCAGTCCCAGAGGGCCATGAGGGACATGAGGGCCACGGTAGTGCCGCCTGAGCACGTCTTCGTCCTAGGTGATAACCGTGGCTTCAGCAACGACTCCCGCTCCTTTGGTCCGGTGCCTCTGGAAAACATCGTTGGCCGGGCTTGGTTTTCTTACTGGCCCCTCGATGAGGTTGGGTTGCTGGATTGAACACAAGGGCCCATCATGTCCAGAAGCTGGAGTCAATCCACTAAGTGGTTGGTCATCATCAGTAGCCTGGCGGCTCTGGTGTGGATCATCGCCCGCTTCAGCCAGATCATCGCCCCACTGGCTATCGCCGTCATCCTGGCCTACGTTCTTAATCCTCCGGTCAGATTCCTCACCGCCAAAACCAAGCTATCCCGCACTCTGGCGGTGGCCAGCGTCTACCTGGCCCTCCTCGTCATCCTGATTTTGGTGACCGTGGCCTTCGTTCCCAGCCTCATCCAGCAGGTGAAAAGCATCAACCTGAGCTTCCAAGACATCGCCGAGGACATCAGCCGCTTCTTCGAGCGGCCTATCTTCATCTTCGGCTTTACCGTTGACCTGCTGGAGGTCTACCAAGAGGTGAGCGGCTCCCTGCAGAGCATCGTCTCTCCCCTCGCTTCACAGACGGTGACGGTCCTCATAGACCTGGCCTCTGGTTTTGCCTGGCTGGTCTTCGTCCTCTTCGTCTCCTTCTACCTGCTCAAAGACCTGAGCAAGATCGGCCGCTCCATAGACAAGCTAATCCCGGCTGATTATCGGGAGGAGATCCACCGGCTGGCAAAAGCGATCAACGTCATCTGGAGCACCTTCTTCCGAAGCCAGCTCGTCCTCTGCGCCGTCGTAGGCACGTTGGTGGGGGCGATCCTGCAGGCTTTGGGAGTGCGGAACGCCCTCATCCTGGGGATAATAGCCGGCGTCCTGGAGATTATCCCCAACGTCGGCCCCACCATCGCTTCCGTCCCCGCCGTTCTCATCGCCTATTTTCAGGGCTCCACTCACCTGCCCCTCTCCAACGGTTGGTTCGCCCTGCTGGTCATTGGCCTCTACGTGGTCATCCAGCAACTAGAGAACAACATCCTGGTGCCCCGTATTATTGGCCGCAGCCTCAACCTGCATCCCCTGGTGGTCATCATCGGGGCTATCGCTGGGGCGAACCTGGCCGGCATCCTGGGCATTTTCCTGGCCTCCCCCACCCTCGCCAGTCTGCGCATTGTGGGGAACTACGTTTACTGCAAGCTATTGGATCTGGACCCCTCCCCAGTGCAGGAGTACATCGAGGAACCCGATCCCTCGCGGGAGGGGGAGGACGAGGCGGGGGAGAAGGGCGAGACTGGGGAAACGGCAGAGCCATAGCAGCCGCGCCGCAGGCCGGCCTGCGGACAGGCAGGCGAATAGCGAAGCCGAGGTTTGACGCCTCGGCTTTTTGTTTGGGGCTGTGTTTTGAGTGAGTTGGCTGGCATTGTTGGTCGGAGTGGTACTCCGACGAACTGACGGATTGCCAATCCGTCCTACAGTGCGGACCGCCCCGCTTTTCACCCAGATTTCATGCAAAATTCACCCCAGCTTCACCCGTAGACCGGGTAGGGTGTGTTATACTTCAATTGGGGTCTGATATGTTTTCGCACGATTTGAATCAGCTTAAGCAGCATCGCGGAGCGGAAGCGGAGGGCGAACTCAAAAAGCTCCTGAGGAAGATCGAGCAAATCAAGCAGGAATGGGAGTTCACCATTGATGCGCTCTCCGAGCTCGTGTGTCTGGTAGACAAGCAAGGCCGCATCACGCGGGCCAACCGGACGGTGGAGACCTGGGGCCTGGCACGGGTGACGGAAGTGAAGGGCCGGGCGTTCCACGAGCTCCTCCACCCCGGCTGCGCGGACCCTTCTTGCTATCTCAGCTCCTTCTGGGACGAGGCCTGGGAAGGCACACTGCGGGGGCAGGCCGCCCAATGCGAAGCCTACGACGAAGCCCTGAAACGCTACGTCCGCGTCCAGGTCGAACCGTGGAAGGATTGGGGAAAGGAAGCCACAGATGGTTTTACGGTCGTCGTCGTGCAAGACATCACCGAGCGCAAGCAGGCGGAGGAGGCGCTCAAGGAATACTCAGAGCGGTTGGAAGAAATGGTGGAGGAACGCACCCAGGAACTCCAAGACGCTCAGCAGCGACTGCTTCGGACGGAGAGACTGGCCACCATAGGCCAGCTAGGAGCAAGCATAGCCCACGAGCTGCGCAACCCCCTGGGCATCATCAAGAACTCCACCTACTACGTCAATATGAAGCTCGGCCATGCCGAGGAGAAGGTGAGAAAACACCTCGAAATCATAGAAAACGAAATCTCAAGATCGAACAAGATCATCACCAACCTGATGAACTTCGCCCGAGATCAGAAGCTGACTCTACAGAGCATCCAAATCAACGCCTTAGTGCAGCAAGCTCTCTCGCGCACGCCGATGCCAGACACAGTGACAGTGAGCACCCACTTAGGAGACGCGCTGCCTCCGCTGATGGCCGATTTGAGCCAGATAGAACAAGTCTTCATCAACCTGATCTCGAACGCTGTGCAGGCCATGACTTCGCCAAGACCTTCGGCTGCGCTTCCCTCGACCGGGCGCGAAACAGGCAGGGCGGATTCGATGGGCGCGCACGAGGGAGGGAGATTGGACATCTCCACCAGGGTGGAGAATGGGTTCGTGGCCGCAGAATTCAAAGACGAAGGCAGCGGAATTTCAGAGGAGAACCTAGAAAAGATCTTCGAGCCGCTGTTTACCACCAAGACCAAAGGAATCGGCTTGGGGTTAGCAGTCAGCAAGAGGATTGTCGAAGCTCATGGGGGCAGCATCGAGGTGGAAAGCGAAGTAGGAAAAGGGGCCACCTTCGTTGTCAGATTGCCTGTGTCAGCTAACGGAAGCCAATCCGGGAGCATTGTAGATGGGGCGCAGAAAGCGTCTGCTCACAGCCAGGGAAGCCGCTGAGTACCTGAGCATCAGCTTGGCCACCCTCAACAGAATGGACAGAGAGGGGCAGTTGGTGCCTTTCCGCACGCCCGGCGGCCACCGCCGCTATAGCCTGGCCATGTTAAACGAATACTTGGAGAGAAGCCGAGGGCGTTCGTCAGCGACGACGTCCCCGAATGGAGAGAACCATGGCCGATAAGGTCAGCATCTTGATAGTGGACGACGAAGTGGGCATGTGCGAAACGCTATTGGACATTCTGGAGGACATTGGCTACCAGACTGCAATCGCCGTGGATGGCTATGAAGCCATCGAGAAGGTCAAGGAGAGGACCTTCGACGCCATTTTCACGGACGTCAAAATGCCAGGCATGGATGGGATAGATACTTTCAAGGAGATCAGGAAGATCCATCCAGAAGCGGTTGTGGTGATGATGACGGCCTACGCCGTTGACGATCGCCTCAGGGAGGCCATGCGCGCAGGGGCGTACAGTGTGATTCACAAGCCACTCGACATCGGGAAAATGATCGGCCTCATCCAGGGGATGCAGGAAGACAGGCCAGCGCCCTGGTAGACGTCAACCAGCGGCGAAAACCGTCAGAGAGGCGAAAAACTATGGAGTCCGACCAACCTATCCGCCCCGACATGTCGCCCGCTGTGCGACAGACGATAAGGACCGTGGGGCACGACATCAGGAACAAGCTGGGGGTGATGAAGAACTCCATCTACTACCTGGACCTGAAGCTGGGCCGCGGCGATCCAAAAGTGCAGAAGCACCTTCGGATCATGGGAAGGGAGATGGCCAACGCAAACAGGATGGTCGCCGACCTGATGGATTTCGCTCTGTCGAAGGAGCCTGCGCTCCGTCAGACCGACATCGAGAAGGTCGTTGCGGAAGCGCTGTCCGAAGCCTCTCTGCCAGACCGTTGGAAGATGGCCGTCAGCCTGGATGATGATTTGCCGCCTGTGATGGCGGATGCCGTCCAACTGCAGCGGGCCTTCACCAACATCATTCTGAGGATTGCCGAAGGGGCGCCCAAGGGTGGCAAGCTCCAGATCGCCGCCCGCGAGCAAGACGGCCATGCAGAAATCACTTTCGGGTCTGTCAGCCTTCTCATCCCCGAGGAGAATCTGGCAATGGCCGCCACGCCCCTCGCTTCGACCGGCGGCAGCGGCCTGGGCATGGCGGTGAGCAAGATGCTGGTGGAGGGCCACGGGGGAACCTTGGGGATAAGTCGCCTGGGCAGGGATGGGGCGATGTTCGTGGTCAGGCTGCCGCTGTGAGAACCAGGGCGCAACGCGCTTTTCCCGCCAAAGTGCGCTGCATCTAAGGAAGAGAAAAAACGTGAACGAGAAGGCCAGCATTCCGAGAGTGGATAACGCCGAGAAGGCTGAGCGCGGAGCCAGCCGTCCCCTCGTTGATCTTGGGCCAAGACAAGTCCAACCTGAGGCCTTGAGCTTGATTCCCGAGGGGATAGCCAAAAAGTACAGCGTGATACCTCTTCGCATTGAGGGCAATTACCTGATCGTGGCCATGAGCCAGCCCGAGAACCTGTACACCATTGATGAAATTCAGAATCATATCCGGATGCCGATACGGCCCTTGCGCGCCGCCTCAATGGACATACAGGAAGCTATCAACCTGCACTACCGAGCCAAGAGCGACATCGAGAGGCAAATCGAGCGGCTCTCCTCGGCCGATTCCGCCCGAGTCCCCGTCGCCCGCATCATGGACTTACTCATCGCTGGGGCCGTGGAAGACAGGGCGTCCGACATCCACATCGAGCCGCAGCAGGACGGCTTGCGTATCCGCTACCGCATTGATGGTCTCTTGCACAATAGACTCTTCCTGCCACTGAGAGTGCATGTCCCTTTGCTTTCCAGGTTGAAAGTTTTGGCCAAAATGGACATAACTGAGCGAAGAAGGCCGCAGGACGGTCAGTTCAGCGCCTCGGTAGAAGATGGCGGCCGGGAGGTGAACGTCCGCGCCGCCACGGTCAACACATCGCGGGGAGAGGTAGCTGTGCTGCACATCGTGGAACAGGCCATATCGGTCATGGAGCTCTCCGAGCTAGGCTTTTCCTCCGAATCCCTTACCCTCTATCGAGACTTACTTCAGTCTCTCACGGGCCTGATCTTGGTCAGCGGACCGTCGAACTCGGGCAGAACGACGACCCTCTATGCTTCCATCACCGAGTTGAATACCGAAGAGCACAATGTCGTTACCATCGAGGACCCGGTGGAGCACCAGTTCGACGACGTAAAGCAAATCCAGGTAGACCCCCAAATTGACCTCACCTTCGCCGGCGGCGTGCAAGTCATCTACCGCTTGGATCCAGACGTCATCCTGGTGGGCGCGGTTCGCGACGCGGAGACAGCGAGAGAGGTCTCCCAGGCAGCCTTGTCGGGATCATTGGTGCTGTCATCGGCCCACGCAAACACGGCCACGGGCACGCTCTTCCGCCTGACTGATTTAGGCGTCGAGCCCTTCCTGGTTAGCTCAGCGGTGACTGGTGTCGTCAATCAGCGCTTAGTGCGGCGCGTTTGTCCCCACTGCTCCTCTCTGCGCGAGGCGCCCGAAGAGGAACAACGGGCCTACGAACAGGAGATGGGCGAGGCGCGAACCCAATTCCTCTACGGGACAGGCTGCAAGCTCTGTGCCCATACTGGCTACCTGGGCCGCACCGGCGTTTTCGAACTGTTGGTGCTCAGTGGAGAGATCAAGCGCATGTTGATAGAGGGCGCCAGCGGCAAAGAGATCAAAGATCAGGCTGTCGAACAGGGGATGACGACCTTGCAGCACGCCGCAATGCAGAAGGTGAAAGAGGGCATCACCACGCCTCGCGAAGTGCTGCGCAACGTGTTTTACTGATCCGATTCTGGTGAGTTCAAATCCGGTGGGTGTGTTCCAAGTGAGTTGGCTGGTATTGTTGGTCGGAATGGTATTCCGACGAATTGACGGATTACCAATCCGTCCTACAACCGAGATGAAACGCACCCAAATCCGGCTTGCAGAGGTGGTCTCTTGCGGTCGCCCTGGGCAGGCGCAAGACCTGCCCCTACCAACCCATTTCAAAAGAGTGTGGCTAAAATCTGTGGAAGGTAGTAGCGACTTCAGTTGCTTGGAACGACTAAGGCCAAACCAATTTGGCACGTCGTCACTACCACAAGTTTTAGCCACATCCATTTCGAAAGCCCCCGGCCTCCGCGCTGGGGGCTTTTTGCGACTGGGGAGGCAAGGGGTGGGGCTTACTTCGCCTGCGGCTACTAAGAAACAAACTCCGGCTGTGTCATTGCGAGGCGTCTTTTTGCCGAAGCAATCTCCTGGATTGCCGCAATCTCCCGCCAGCGAATTGGGGATCGCGCCGTTTTCACTTC
>CAZEBW010000108.1:0-10224 GCA_964510205.1 uncultured Anaerolineae bacterium | reverse complement strand
GCCGCCTGGATGTGGACCTCCGCATCATCACCCTGCCCCAGGGACAGGACCCCGATGAAGTCATCAGAGAGAATCCTGCCCTGTGGGCTGAGTTGGTTGAAAGCGCGCTGCCCATCGTCGAATACTATTTCAAGGTCATCACTTCGGAGCTGGACCTAGACTCGCCCAAAGGCAAGGCGGAGGCCGTGCGCAGGCTCATGCCCATCATCCAGGAGATTGGTGACGCCGTCGAGCGCACCCATTACATCCAGAAGCTGGCCCGCCTGGTTCGCGTGGACGAGAAGACGCTCTTGCGTCAGGTCGAGGTAAAAAGAACTAAAAGGCGCAGGGAAAAGAAACCACCGCCATCGGACAGAGGGGAATTCACTTTTGGTCTGGAAGAACATTGCCTCTTCACCTTACTCAAAAGACCCCACTTACTCCGTGGCTTGGATGATGCACTGCGAGACGCAGGAGTGGATGGATTGAGCGCGGATGATTTCGCCCAGGCCGAGAACCGGGCTATATTCGCCTGCTGGCAAGAGAGCTTGAACCCAAACGCTTTGGAAAGCCTGCGGGAGGAACTCGACCCCACGCTGTGTCCTCGCTTCGACTTTCTCTTGCAAGGGCCAAAAGGCGCCCCGCCCATCAACGACGACCAAGCTAGAAAGGCCCTGATCAAGGGCGGGCTGCATCTGCGTCAGCGGCGGCTTCAGAGGTTGGTTGAGGAGCTGCATTTCCTGCAAGCGGACGCGGAAGGCTCGGAGGGATTTGCGGCTGAGGAATATGGCCAGATGGTTGACTCCTATCGCAGCGCTCTATGGAACATCTCTCGAGCTCTAGCTGACCGTTCATTTTTCGGGCGACAACACAAGACCCGAATTCCCGGACTCGTGGCTTAAACCCACGTAGGGCTCTACTGAAAGAAGATGAGCTGCTGGCAAGACCCTAAAGGTTTTCAATTATGGTCTCCACGCTGTTTTTTTCAGGAGAGTCATGTAGATAAGAACAACGATGACTGAGCCTCTTGAACAAAGGCCAGATGTGAAGGAGTTGCTCGCCAAAGGGGCCGAGCAGGGATACTTGACGCTAGATGAGATCTTGCAGGTCTTCCCCGACGTCGAATCGCACGTGGAAGAGCTCGAGGCCTTCTATCGCCGCCTGCTTGATATGGACATCGAAATTGCAGAAGACGAGCCTTCAGAAGGATTAGCAGATGGTGAGCTGGCCGAGGAGGATGAGGAGGCAGACGAGCTGGAATCGGAGGCGATGGACGATGAAGCCGAAGACGATGAGTCAGACCTGCCTTTGGGTGGCACCGGACTGACCAGTGATCCCGTCAGGATGTATTTTAGAGAAATCGGCAGAGTACCTCTGCTCGATGCCAACCAAGAGATGCAGTTGTCTATTAAGATGACAGCTCAGGAGTATCTGGGGAGCATCCAGAAGAGGCTAACCAAGAAGCTAGAACGGTCTCCGACGGGGTCGGAGGTGATGGCCGAGGTGTACAGACCGCTGGCCAGCGACTGGGAGTCAGTGCAAAAGGCTTGCCAAGAGCTTTCGATGGCGCCGCCGGACTTGGTCTCCATAATCGAAGAGGCCCAAAACCTGCACGATGACCTCATTGGGGAGCAAGAATCGTATCTGCGCCCCTTTCTCGATGGCGGAGAGAACGAGGGCCATCAAGATGGGAGATGGAATGAGCTTGGAGACAAGCTATTCGGCATTTGCACAGGATTATACGTCATGCCCCAGGAGAGTGCACGATTTCTAAGAACCTACTACGAGCAAAACGGGCGGTGGCCATCGGATGAGCTTTTCATCGAGAATTTGGAAGACGAGGACTGCTTGACCAAGCACATATCGCGACTTGGTGAGCATTCCGCGGAGGCCAAGCAAGCACTGGCCAACGCTAATCTGCGTCTAGTGGTCAGCGTGGCCAAGAAATACATGGGGCACGGTATCTCCATCTTGGACCTCATCCAGGAAGGCAACCTCGGCTTGCTCAAGGCGGTGGACAGATTCGATCACACCAAAGGGTACAAATTCAGCACCTATGCTACCTGGTGGATCCGACAGGCCATCAACCGATCCATCGCCGACAAAGCGCGCACCATCCGCATTCCGGTGCACGTGGTGGAGACCATCAACCGAGTATCGCGGGCTTCACGCAAACTAACCCAGGAACTGGAGCGGGAACCCACCCCAGAGGAGCTGGCGCTGGAGGTGGGTGAGCTATCCAACCAGGAGAAGCAGGCTATTGAGACTGCTTGGGCCGGGAACAAGCCCCTCGACCCGGCTCTCCAGCGGAAGCTGCGGCGAGAGACAGCCGAGGTCAGGCGCATCCTCCGGGTGTCTCAAGAGACCATGTCCTTGGAGATGCCTGTGGGGTCGGAGCAGGACAGCTCCTTGGCCGATTTCATTGAGGACGAATCCGTCCCCGGCCCTGTGGACACCACCTCTCAACACTTGTTGAAGGAAGAGATAAAGGACATGCTCGCTAAGCTGACAGAGCGAGAGCGCGAGGTGCTGGAAAAGCGCTTCGGCCTGAAGGATGGGCAGGGTCACAGCCTGGAGGAGGTGGGCGAGTTCCTTGGGGTGACGAGGGAGCGCGTCCGTCAAATCGAGGCCAAAGCCCTGAGAAAGCTCCGTCATCCCACGCTCCGCCGTCAGTTACAGGATTACTTGGAAACGTTTGACTAATTTCGCCAGATGTGTATAATAGAATAGCGATCCTCGGTAGCTCAATCGGCAGAGCGACCGGCTGTTAACCGGTTGGTTGTAGGTTCAAGTCCTACCCGAGGAGCCATGTGGAGCGGGAAGGAATTCCCGCTCTTTGTTTATCATTCGGCTGAGCGTTCGACCGCACCCACGTCGAGAGCTCATGAACAAGCCAAAGGGGGAAAACTTTGTCCAATCTATTCGAACCCGGCCAGATCGCCGGTCTGAAACTGCAGAACCGACTCGTTCGCTCCGCCACCGCGGAGAGGATGTGCGACGAAGAGGGCCGGACTGAGCCATCCATGATTGACCTCTACACCGAGCTGGCCCGAGGCGGGGTGGGGCTGATCATCACCGGCCACGCCTTCGTCCACGAAAGCGGCAAAGCCCACGCCACAATGACCGGCGTCCACCGCGATGACCTCATCCCCGCGCTGCGAGCTGTGAGCGAAGCCATACACCAAGCAGGGGGTAAGCAAAGCGCCGTCGTCATGCAGATCAACCACGCCGGCCGCCAGACCTCAGAGAAGACCATCGGTCGGACCCCGGTAGCCCCCTCACCGGTACCTCGGGTCAAAGGCGGCTCTCGCCCCCACGAATTGACGGAGGCGGAGATTGCAGAACTGATCGCGGCCTTCGGCAGAGCCGCGGGTCAGGCCAAGGAGGCCGGCTTTGACGGCGTGCAACTGCACGGGGCGCATGGCTACCTGATCAACCAGTTCTGTTCGCCAGCCAGCAACTGGCGACGCGACCAGTGGGGCGGCAGTGTCGCGCGGCGGCTGCGATTCCTGGAGGAAGTAGCTGCGGCGGTGCGGGACGAAGTGGGCGGCGACTACCCGCTGCTCATCAAGCTGGGCATCCAGGACTTCGTGCGGGACGGCCTGACCCTGGACGACGGCGTCGAGATCGTGCGCCACTTGGCCGACTGGGGCCTGGACGCTGTGGAGATCAGTTGCGGCATAGGTGGTACTAGCAGCCGAAAGGACATCTTGAGGCCCGAGGATGAGGCGTATTTCCTGCCCCAGGCCCGGCGAGCGCGGGAGGCGACCGATCTGCCGCTCATCCTGGTGGGAGGGATGAGGTCGCTCGCCGTCATGAACAGCATCCTTGAAGAAGGCGCCGCTGACTTCATCTCGATGTCTCGGCCCTTGATCCGCGAACCCGACCTGCCCAACCAGTGGCGGGACGGCCGCACCGAACCCGCCGCCTGTATCTCTTGCAACAATTGCTGGCCTGGGCCGGGAGAATACGGCATCGCCTGCCGCGCCCCCCAATAGGATTTCCGATTTTCGATTGCTGATTTTCGATTTAGCAATCGGCAATCGAAAATCGAAGAATTGGAGGTAGATTGATCCCAGAGCGATTGGTTCTGGCCTCGGCCTCGCCACGGCGGCGGAAGCTCTTCTCCCTCTTGGGGGTGCCTTTCATCGCTGCCGCAGCCGACGTGGACGAGGAGATTGAAGAGGGAGAGAGCCCCCAGGAGATGGTCTGCCGCCTGAGCCTGGCCAAGGCCAGGGCGGTGGCTCCCTCCTACCCTGAGGGGCTAATCGTCGCCGCCGATACGGCGGTCGCCCTGGACGGCGAGGTGTTGGGCAAGCCAGCCAACGAAGCTGAGGCTGTGGCCACGTTGCGGCGTTTGCGAGGGCGAGAGCACATCGTCTTCAGCGGGGTGACGGTTTACCATCCAGCGCCCCCCCTCTCTCCCCCCCAATCTTGGGGGGGACCAGGGCAGGCCATCACAGAGCTGGTCGAGAGCACTGTTCTGATGAGGACCTACACCGACGAGGAAGTGGCTCGCTACGCGGCCAGCGGCGATCCCCTGGACAAGGCCGGGGCCTACGCCATTCAGCACCGAAACTTCAGCCCCGCGGAGCGCATCGCGGGCTGCTACGCCAACGTCATGGGCCTGCCCCTTTGCCACCTGGCCAGGACTTTGGTCCCACTCGGCGTGACCTTGTCTGTGCCCGTGCCCCGGGCCTGCCAGAACTTCACTGGCTACCGTTGTCTGGTGGCCGGGGAGATTTTGCCAGACCCAGTGGATCCAGAAATGCTCTGAGGGGATTGCGTGCAACCGCGGTTGCCTCCCGCTTTTGGCCTGGATCTGGCAGCCTGTCCTGAGCCCGTCGAAGGAATCCAGGCCGAGCAAGAAGAGAGCCGCTGATGCCAGTGAAGTGCACTGGCATCAGCGGCTCTTTTGCGTCTAAACACACAGTTTGTGTCATTGCGAGGGCGCGTAGCGCCCGAAGCAATCTCCTTCTAGCGGCAAGGGGACTGCTTCGTCGCAAAATGCGCTCCTCGCAGTGACACTTTCGGGAGTTTCTGCCTCCTATGGATAGCGCACTGTACCATGGAAGACTACTCAGAAACTTGGTTCGTAGTGGCGACTTTAGTCGCTTTGCCGCCAAACAACGGCTAAAGCCGTTACTACGAACCTTGCCCAAGTTTCAGCCACTTACGGATGGCGCACTGTACCATGGAAGACTCGCGATGACACGAGAGCCTGGCGTTATTTCCAAGATGCGGCTGGAACCTCGGCAGGAACGGCATACGGCCCATCGCGGAACTCGTCCCAATAGTCCCACTTGTTGATGAGGGAGTAGGCGAAAATCGCGTGCCCCGCTGCCCCAGCCCGACGAGCTATCTCGATTCTCGACCAGATTTCGTCGAAAGAAGCATAATCGGCGGTGATGCCCGGCCAGACGTGCCGCCCGTTGGCGTTGGCCACGAAATCTCGGACCAACACGTCGAAGCGGTCGGGATAATCCTGGATGGTGATGGTGTAGAGCATGGGCGCGATGGCATCCATGACTTCTGCTCCCATCCAACCCTGGGAGTCCTGGTAGTAGCCATGGTAGCCATCCCAGGTGATCCAGCCCCATTGGTCTTGGTAGATGGGCCAGACCGCCGCCGTCAGCATCAGGTCAGGATCAGCAGAGATGGCGTCGTACACACTGCCCACCAGAGATGTGACCTGCGAGCGCTGCCAATCTTCCCAGCTCAGCTCCGGGTTGACCGCCTTCTCTTCCTCAAAGCGGGCCCTGCTCACCGGATCGTGGGAGTACTCTGGCCGGTAGTATCGAACGCGGTCCAGATGCAGGCCGTCCACATCGTAGCGGGCCACGATGTCCTCGCAAACCTGCACGATGCGCTCGGAAACCGCCTGGTGGCCAGGGCTGGCCCAGAGATAGCTCGGATTCAGTTGCATGGGCTGACCCTGGTCACTCCACTGCACCCAGTGATCACCGTAGAGCTCGTTGAATTGGCTGTACATGTGCTCAGGGGTTGAGGGGGACGGGGGCGTCTCGCCCAGCCAAGCGGGGTAGACATTGACCCAGGCGTGCAGCTCCAGGCCAGCGGCGTGGGCCAAGCCTACTGCGGTAGCCAAAGGGTCCCAACCGGGATCTTGGCCCAGCGCGCCGGTGAGCCTCGCCGCCCAGGGCTCGTAGTTGGATTGATAGTAAGCATCGGCCTGGCCGCGCACCTGGAAGAAGATGACGTTGAAGTTGGCATCGGCGGCCCGATTCACAACTTCTTGGACGTCCTCTGCATCTGAGTAATCCCAGCGCGTCACCCACAGAGCCCGAGCTTCCGGCGATTGGTAGCGTTTCCAGATCAGCGGCAGATATAGAGCGTAGGCCTCGCGAGTTTCGGTTGGCGTGGGGGTCAGCGTCGGCGTCCCAGTTGGAGTCGAAGGCAAGGTACCCGTCGGGGTAGGCGTGCTGGTCGGCGTTTCTGTGGGCGTACCCGTAGGCGTACCCGTCGGCGTACTCGTCGGCGTGCTAGAGACTGTGGGCGTGGAGGTGGGGGTTGCCGTGGTCGTCGCGCACGAGACCTGCACCGCCACATCATCCAAATACATGGCTGTCTTGAGATTGTCCAATCCATCGTTGTAGACGTTGAAGTAGAGGATGATGGTCTGTCCTATGTAGGACGACAAGTCGAAAGTGTGGTGCGTCCAGGCTTGGCTGTTGGAGTTCACCTTCATCACCCGATCAAGAAACTGTAGCTCGGTATTCAAAATCAGCGCCTCTTGCCAATCGTAGTCAATGCTATCTTGCGAAAGGGGGTAGTACCAAAACGATAGCCTGGCACTCGCTGCGCCAACCGGGATCGTTACCTCTTGATAGACGGAGGAATAAGTTTTGGCATCGCTCTGATCGGTAATCCCCAAGCGCATGGCCCAGGAACCTGACCGAGCCACAGCCGTGGAATACCCTGCTGGTCGAGAGGTATTCCCCATAGTCCAGTCCTCTGCCGTTTCAAAGCCGCCGTTGCGAATCAGATCGTCGCAGGGAGTTGGCGTCGGAGTGCTGGTGGGGGTGGGCGTATGCGTGGGACTGGGCGTGGCAGTGAGTGTGGGGGTCGCCGTTGACGTTGGCGTAGAGGTGCTAGTCGGTGTCGTGGTAGCCGTGGGGGTGATAGTCGGTGTCTCCGTAGGCGTGTTCGTCGCCGTCGAGGTGGCCGTGGGGGTGATGGTTGATGTCGGCGTGACGGTGCTGGTGGGCGTCTGCGTAGGCGTGCTCGTTGGCGTGAAAGTGCTGGTTGGTGTGGACGTACTGGTTGGAGTCAAGGTGACCGTGGCCGTACCCGTGGCCATTCGGCCGATAGTGCCCACCCACGTCCCCCACGTCGCTGAAGACGGGCTCGCTGGCGCGGCAGGATTGCGTCCCGTCCTCACACTTGCATCTCTCGCCTCAAAGGGTGCAGCCTCAACATGGATTGGCAGCAGAGAGAGGAGTATCGCTCCCAGCGCCAGTTTCACGATCGCTTTGCTTACTCTCATCACGACCTCCTTAAAGACACCCTTTTCACTCGACGATGTCCCACCCCGCTTGGTACTTGTCCAATTGCTCCCTGGTATATTCGTCCATGGGGTGCTCGCGCTCTGGGATCTCGATCTCTTTCTTCACCCCGCAGAGCTCCGTGGAGAAGTAGCGCTGGCCGGTGTCGTTAATCATGGTGACGATGAGGCCCACCTCAGGATAGCGTTGGGCTACCTTGAGGGCCGCCGCCACGTTGCTGCCGGAGGAGATGCCGCAGAAGATGCCTTCCTCCAGGGCCAGCCTCTTGCTCATCTCAATGGCTTCATCTGAGGTGGTGAGAACGATGCCGTTGAGGATGGACAGGTCTAAATTGCGGGGAACGAACCCATCGCCGATGCCCTCGATGCGGTGGGAGCCCCACTCGCGCTTGGCGAGCATGGGGGCCTCGGTCGGCTCCACAGCGAAGAGCTTGACCTCAGGCTTCCTCTCCCTCAGATAGCGGCCGATGCCGGTCAACGTCCCGCCGGTGCCCTGGGTAGCGAGGAAGACGTCCACCTCCCCACCCGTCTGATCCCAAATTTCGGGGCCGGTGGTGGTGAAATGGGTGGCGATGTTATCCGGATTGCCGTACTGGTTTGGTTCCCAGTACTTCCCCGGCGTGGAGGCCTTGATCTCCGCCACCTTCTCCAGGCAGAGGTCCACGTCGCTCTCTCCGCCTGGCGTCTCGATGATCTGGGCGCCGTAGGCGCGCATGATCATTTTGCGCTCCTCGCTCATGCCAGCGGGCATGACGATGATCACCGCATAGCCCAGCATTCCGCCCACGAAGGCGCAGGCGATGCCGGCGTTGCCGGTGGAGCTTTCGATGATCGTCATGCCCGGCTTCAAATCGCCGCGCTTGAGGGCCTCGGTGATCATGCGATAGTAGATGCGGTCCTTCAAACTGCCGCTAGGGCTGAAGTACTCGACCTTGCCCAGAATCTGCGGCTTCACCCCCTTGGTCACACTGTTGAGCTTCACCAGCGGCGTGCGGCCGATGGCCTCGAACATGTTTCCCGCTGCGTTCTTATTGGCGTCCCATTCGATGCCCACTTCTTTACCTCCTTATGGGTTGGTTGTCTATGTCGTGTCATTGCGAGCGACCGTAGGGAAAGGCAACCGTAGGTTGCACGCAATCTCCTCAATCGCAGGTTGGAGATTGCTTCGGCAAAAAGATGCCTCGCAATGACATCAACTTAACATTGTCCAACTAATCAAAAATCACAGTCTCCTTGCCGTGTAGTTTCTCCATGATTTTGGCCGTGACCAGCTCCATGTGGGAGTTGTATTTGACGAAATCCAGGGTGTCAGAGGGCACGGTAAGCATGGGGCAGAGGGTGAAACTATGAGCCCACTCCTTGTATAGTCCGTTAAGCTGCTCCAGGTACTCGGTGGGGATGTCCTGCTCGAAATCGCGTCCTCGCATAGCGATGCGCTGGGCCAGCGTGGGCACCGAAGCCTGTAGATAGACAACCAGGTCAGGCGGCGGCAGAAACATGGTCAAGACCTCGTACAGCTCGCGGTAGCTGCGATAATCCCGCTCCCCCATGTGCTCCTGGCGGTAGAGATTCTCGGCGAAGATCTCGGCGTCCTCGTACACCGTGCGGTCCTGGATCACCGAGTTGGGGCGATTGAGAAGTTGGTGATGGTGACGCAAGCGCCGAGAGAGGAAGAAGACCTGCGAATGGAAGGCCCACTTTCGCATGTCCTTGTAGAAGTCGGCCAAATAAGGATTGTCATCCACGGCCTCGTAGAAAGGCTCCCAGCCCAGCTTCTCACTCAGAAGCTTGGTCAGAGCGGACTTGCCCACGCCCATGTTGCCTGCTATGGCGATGAATCTTTTCACCCTTGCGTCCTCCTTTAGTCAGGTAGGTGGTTGGTCAGGCGGACATCCCGTCTTCCATCGTGCATTCGCGGGAGAGGCCGCTGATAGATGCCTTTTTCCAGTGCCGACTTGATGTGACCCACCACCTGAGCCAGGTCCTGGGGCTTGTCAACGATGTTGATCTCGTTGGTGTCAATGGGCAGAACGGGGGCCAGATCACAATCGGCGAAGAACCGCTGGTATGCAGTGCGCAGCGCCTCCATGTAGTCCCGATCCATCTCCCGCTCGTAGGTACGGTCGCGGAAGGCGATGCGCTTCATCAGGACATCCGTGTCGGCCTTGAGGTAGACGATCAAATCGGGGAGGGTGATCTTCTCAGCCAGGATGTCGTGCACCCGCTCGTACATCTCCAGCTCGTCGCCCTTCAGGTTTAGGTGGGCGAACAGTCGGTCCTTGGCAAAGGTGTAGTCGCTGATGAGGGTGCTGTGCTGCAAGGCCGCTGGGACGACCTGCCGCTGGTGCCGATAGCGGCTCAGCAAGAAGAAGATCTGGGTCTGGAAAGCGTACCTCTCGCGGTCGGCGTAGAAATCGCTCAGGAAGGGATTCTCCTCAAACACCTCCAGAAGCAGCTCAGCGTCGAACTCGTCCCTGATCAGACGGGCCAGGGTGGTCTTACCCACCCCGATGGGTCCTTCAATGGCAATGTATACGTTCTCAGGCAACTCGACCTCCTCACGGTTTAAGTAACGAGTCAACGAGTAACGGGTAACGGGTTTCGGAATGTGTCAAGCATTGTGAGACAACTCGCGCTGGAATTTAGAGAGTAATCACTGGCTCCCGCTTGCTCCCAGGCTGTGGGTATGTGGACAACTGAAACGACGACAGTTGCCCACATAC
>CAZEBW010000107.1:0-10350 GCA_964510205.1 uncultured Anaerolineae bacterium | reverse complement strand
CCAACCCCTCCCCCAACTTTGGGGGAGGGGCACTGTAAGCGAAGCGGCGTCCCCCTTCTCCCACGGCCTGTCCTGAGCGTCGTCCTGAGCCTGTCGAAGGGCCTGCCGAAGGGTTGGGAGAAGGGGGTTAGGGGGATGAGGGCCGTTTGAGATGAAACCAACGAAGACCACCTATCTGCTGCTGGTGCTGGTCACTTTGATCTGGGGCAACTCCTTCATCGCCATCAAACACGCCGTCCACTATCTGACGCCCGTGGAACTGACGATCATGAGATTCATCCCCGTGGCCCTCGTCTTTGGCATCCTGCTCTTGCCCACCCGCCGCAGGGCCTTCTGGCAGATGGTGCGGAGAGATTGTGCACCGTTTTCGCTTTCGTCATCTGGTTCAGAACACTACAGCAGATGGAGGCCAGTCGAGCGGCGGGCTTTGTCTATCTGGTGCCCTTGTTCGGAGTGACCTTCAGCAAGCTGCTCTTGAATGAGCCGATCACCCCGGCCCTTCTACTTGGCGCCGCCTTGCTCATCGGCGGTGTCTATTTGATCAACGTGTGACCATGGACATCATTGGCCTCATCCTCAAAGCAAGCTACCAACTGAATCGCCACCGCATAGGCCCTGCGCGCTTGAACCTCGTGCCGCTGCTCCTTGCCCTGACCAGCGGTTTGCTATGGAAGGCTGGCTACCTGACGGGAGCGCAGGCCATTTCGATCATCGTCCTCTGTTTGATCCTCGTTTTGATCACCCTCTTGGCCAGGCGGCAGGGCTTTATCGTCTTTCGCCAGAGAGGTACAACGGACTGTAGGATGGATCGGACTGAGCTGGCTGCTGACGAAAAAGTTCCCGTCCGAGCCAGCGGCCTGTTCGAGGTGCGAGACAGACAGCGCTACCTGGTAGAGGTGACCGCCGACTTTGCCACCATGGAGACCAGGGAGCACATCGTGATGGGCAGGATGCTCGATGCACGCTTCCTGGTGGGCACGCCCAAGGCGGACGCCGGCTGGTGGTACATCTTCTTCATGCCGTTTATGATCAGAGAAATCGAGGTGGGCAAAGTTCACTTCGGCCTGCACTCTCGCTCGGCCATAAAAGTGGAATACGAAGCCGAGGAGGAAAGGGTCGAGTCCATCTACCTCTCCTTCGATGAAGCCCCTCAAATGCAGCGCGTCTTAGAAGATCTGCGCCGCGATGCCGAGCAGGCTTTTTTCAAGGGAGTCGTGTGAGTCTACCTCTGAACCTCCCAACTAGCCCTCATCTGGGCGGCAAGCTCGGCCCTCTTGTCCCTCACCTGACGCGCCTTCTCCCGCTCAGCAGCCGTGGCATACTCGTACTCGTTGTAGACCTGCAACGAATAGTCAGCCATCTTGCCCCGATCAGGCTCGTGTTTCCAAAAGGACACCTCCACCTCGAAGGAATCACTCTCGCCCGCATCCAGGTCCGCCACGTCGTCCCACCAGACGCCGATGGTCTCGCCAGCCGCATCGCGCATGGCCACGCAGGCTGTCACTTGACTCAAGGGGCGATCATACGGATTGCGGACGTCCCCCGTGACGTGGAAGGTGTCCCAGTAGTCGAAGAAGCCGCTGACGTTGGAGACCTCCATCGGCAGGGGGGTGTAGGCCGGGGCATTCCATACCAAACGCAGCTCGTAGTGATGCCAGGATGAAGCCGGCAGACTAGAATAGACATCTACGAAGGGCGAGCTCATCTCTGGCGCGAGGTGGTGGATGCAGGCAAACGTCCATCCCTCTTCCACCACGGCGCCCTCCGCGTCGTAGAAGGTGGCGTGTATTTCCACCCAGCCGACGCTGACGCTCAAGGCGTTGTAGACCTCGCCGACCAAGTAGGTAGAGGCGACGTCGTCGTGAGGCGTGAAGGCGGTGCTATGGGTGACGTAGACGTCCATGCCAGGAAGCAGGGTGGGGGTGGGTGAAGGGGTTGCCGTTGGCGTCGCGGTTGGCGTCGCGGTTGGCGTCGCTGTCGGTGTGGACGTGACTGGGGAAGTCGTGGTTGGCGTCGCAGTCGGCGTCCGTGTTGGAGTCTGAGTGGCTGGGGAAGTCGTGGTCGGCGTCGCGGTCGGCGTCCGTGTTGGCGTGCCAGTGGCTAGAGGGGTTTCCGTTGGCGTCGGCGTCGGGGTGGTAGGGGGAGCATAGTCTTTCAGGCAGAGGGGCAGGTAGATTCTGCAGGTGTACGGCGTGGGGGTCGGCGGGGGCGTGCCCGAAGTACGCAGTCGGACGGCCACGTCCTGCTGTTGGCCGGCTCCCAGATCATACCACGAACCACTGCTGCCATCGCAACTGATGTACGTGCGCTGCATCTCATATGGGCCTTCGCTATCGGCCGGGATGGGGTACTCGTAGTTGGCATTGGTGTACTTCACTACCACGATCACGTCGTCGCCGCCTATCACCACCAAAGGCACATCCACCGCCACTCCATGGTAGCCGGCCTCGGCGAAGCTGTGGTCCAGGCTGCTCCACAACAGATTGGCGGGCGCCATTCCGTCGAAGTCGTCGTAGATGTACACGCCAACATCGGTCGTGGCATCGGTGGTGTAGAACTCCACCCGCGTGGCGTAGGTGCTGGCCGAGGGAGTGAATCTGCTCAGCGCCCAGCCAGTGGTTGAGCTTTTGCATCCCCACCCAGTCGTCAAGCCAGCCTCGTCGTAGAACATGATCCCGCCATGGGGGTCGTAGTCCTGCCAATCGTGCACGAACGAGGCGTTCTTGCCGATACTGGCCGAGCCGTAGGCGATGGTGAAGTAACCCTTCTCGCTACCATAGCCGCCCGTGCCCCCCCAGTCGCTGCCCCAACTGTTTTTCACGATCCAGCCGCCCGTGCCGCCGGCGTGGGACAAACTGTCGTCCCAACCGACGATCAACACCGCGTGATTCGTAGCGTGCAATCCCTGGTAGTAAAGCGTATAGGAGCCATCGTAGGTTGAGAACTCTCGCCGCCAGTCGGTATCGGAGCCGTCGCCCACGTACATCGAGGCATAGAGCGGCCCATGAACCTGAAGGTAACCCTTCAGTACGTTGGTGACGGGCGCCTCGGATGAGATGAACCGCCAGTCCAGCAGCGTCTTGATGTAAGGACAGGCGTCATTGCAGTTGACGTCGCGGTCTACGTAGGGGTCGCACGATTCCAGCACCGTGCCTCGTCGGGAATACCAGCCGGCCATCTTCCAGTAGTTGCTCCCCGCGCAATTGGGATCGTCCCAGGGACATTCCTTGGCATTGTTTTCCGAGAAATCGTAGACGCCGTCGCCGTCCATCTGCAGCTTGGACTCGAAATTGGCCAGGGAAGCGAAGGCGTAAGACGCGTCGCAAGAGCCCTGGTCCTGCACCTGAGTGACCACGCCTTGCTCGCGCCAATCCCAGCGGACGGACAGAGCCGCCGCACTAACGCCCTGAGGCATTCTGTCCCCTTTTAAGTGAGACAGATCCATCGCCGGAGATATGAAGCCTGCGCCAGGAGGAGAAGGCGCCAGCGGCGCAGGCCGCGTCGGCGCCTCCCGCAGTGCAGACCCTGGCCATAGCGTTGGCCCTTCGTCAAGCTCAAGAGAGGGCTCAGGACGCCGCTCAACGGCGAAGGCTCTCCCTCTTGCGCTCAACATCAGCAACAAGGACGCACCGACCAACATCGCCAACCCTAGAGCGAATATCAACCTGGATCTCGCCTCGTTACCGTGCATTTTGCCTCCTATCCTTGTAGGGCAGGTTGGCCGCGACTCTCACCGAGACAGTGGGACGCCGGTGGGTCGTGGCAGACGCTTGGATTCCCTTTGGCAAAACCGAGCAAGCGGCCAACCTGCCGTTTCGCGGGGCGGCAGGTAGGCGGCTTTGCTGGGCTTGCCTTGATGGATGTGACTGCGACGCACGTGGCCGCTACAAGACGGCTCCATGTCTACCCCGCCGCCAACCTGCCCTACGGTGACCGATAGCTTCAGAAACGGGAAGTTATTTCTTAACAGCTCCTAACGGTCTCGGTGTCTATCTCTTACAGCCTCAAGTCCTCCCTCTCGATCTTCATGTCGTAGAACAGGACCACGTTGCGCCCTTTCTTCTTTTTGAAGAACCGTCTTATGTCGCGATACACATCGTCCTCCAGAAAAGCCAAACGCCCGTCGCTGCCGACTCCCCGATAGCGGCTGCGAACGTGCTTGAAGCCGCACTTCTCATAGCAGCGGATGGCTCGCCTGTTGGGAGCGGCCACGTCCAGATAAAGCGTTTCGAAGCCCAGCTCCTGAAAGTAGTGGGGCAAAAAGGTGCGGATGGCATCGGTGCCGTAGCCCTGGCCCACGTACTCGCCTCCCAGGGCAATGCCCAGATGAGCCGACTTGCGCCGTTTTATGCGCCGCAGGCTCAGCCGTCCGACCAGACGACCCGCCAGGTCCTCAATGGCGTACCACCGTCGGCTGGGGTCGTTGGCCTGCGCTTCAAACCAGATGTCCCCCTCGCTGCTGAGCTGCGGCCTGTTCCACAGAGCGTACAGCGGATCAGCAAAAGGCCGCCAGGCCGCCATCCTATCCACATCCTCCCTGATCATAGGACGAATGATAACCTTTTTACCTCTCAAGCGCATTTCTATCTCCAGATTCTCTTCCAGTAGATCACCGGCGTGCTGCTCTGATACATGTAGCCCAGGACGAAGCCGTAGCGGTCGTAGTACTGGGTCAGCGACTCCATGCGGTCGGCGATGATCATGGAGACTAGCGACATCTCAGACCTTTCTGTTGCGAACTCGAAACTCCGCACTCGAAACCCGAAACTCAGTGCTCCCCCGTCAGGGGCACGAAGCGGACGCCGCCCAGGTTCTTGGAAAGCACCTGATCGCCCTGTTTGGTGATCAGCCAGAGGCTCTGGTAGCCGCCCGGCGGTCCCACGGGCAGGACCATCCGCCCGCCGTCCTTCAACTGCTGGACCAGGGATTGGGGGACGTGATCGGGGGCGCAGGTGACGATGATGGCGTCGTAGGGGGCGTGTTCCTCCCAGCCGTAGTAGCCATCGGCGTGCTTGACCTTCACCTGATCGTAGCCCAGCCTGCTCAGCCTCTCCTCCGCGCTCTTCTCCAGCTCTTCGATGATCTCCACGCTGTAGACTTGATCTGTGACCTCGGCCAGCACCGCCGCTTGGTAACCCGAGCCGGTGCCGATCTCCAGAACTTCGTCACCCTGTTCTATCTCCAACAGCTCGGTCATCCAGGCCACGATGTAGGGCTGGGAGATGGTCTGGCCGTAGCCGATGGGGAGGGGATGGTCGGCGTAGGCCTGCGCCTGGTATTGGGCGGGCACGAACTCGTGGCGGGGCACCGTCTCCATGGCTTCCAGGACGGCCTCGTCGGACACCCCTCTGGCGCGGATCTGAGACGCAACCATCCGCTGCCTCGCCTCATAGCGGCTGTCCACGACCACTGTGGGCGCCGAAGATGGCTCTGGCGTTGGCGAAGGCATCTCCAGTGTAGGAGTCGGTGGAGGGGTTGCCTGGGCGCAAGCCGCGAGAAAGATAAGGCCCAGCAGAGCTGCCAGGGCTATGACTACCATTAGCGGCTTCAGAATTGCTCTGAGGGGATTGCCAAATCCCCGTCTTTGAATCCCACCTCGTATTTGCATGATAGATACCTCCTCCTCTCGCTCGTGCTCCTCATTCCCTCATTCCCTCGTTGCCTCATTCGGGGCTCTATCAGCCTCCGTCCCAGCAGCAGGATGGCCTCTTCGATCGTCCGCAGAGCTCTGACCTGCCAGCCCTCCTCCGAGAGCTGAGCCATGATGAGAGCACGCGCCTTCCATTCGCCAGCGATGACCAAGATCTCACTCACCTTGCCCCCATCGTGATGCTAACCCATTTTAACACCTTTTGCCCATAATTTCAAGCCGCCCTTGACGAAACAGGAGCACTATGCTATACTGGATGCAGTACTACACAACAAAGCGTGCAACACAGGAGGACCATGAACATGCAAGAAGCACCACCAACCAAAGCCGACTGGGAGGCGCTCTACCAGGCGGCGCTGGAGTTCAAAGAGATCGAGGCCTGGACCTGGATGTATGACTCGGACCTTTTCGGGGTGCAGGATCCGGTCACAGGGGAGATTGGCTACTGCTGCATCATGGGGGCTTTGGGAGAGATGTTTGCCCTGGCTCTGTACCTGGGCAGCGAGGGGCTGGAAAGCTACATGCGCATCGCATCCGAGCCTCCGCTGGATCCTACGGAAGCCTTTGAGGAGCTCATGTCGCAGAAGTGCCTGATGGCCTCGTTCGGCAGCAGAGAAGAGGTAGCCAAAGAGGACCGGGAGGTGATCAAGAGCCTGGGCCTGAAGTTCCGGGGGCGAAACGCTTGGCCGCTGTTCCGCAGCTACCGGCCGGCATACCACCCCTGGCACCTGACGGCCGACGAAGCCCGCTTCCTCACCCTGGCCCTGCAACAGGCCACAGAAGTCTGCCCGCGCTTCCGGGAGGATCCCGCTCTCTTCGATCCACCCCAGGATGAGCTCTGGTTCGTCAGGACGCCGGAGGAAACGGAGGAGGGCCTCTCCTGGAGAGATGCCTGGCTGGAGCCTGCCCTGCTGGAAGACGACTATCTCTCCGACGTGCCCATGGACGAGCTGCGTCTGGCCAGACTCAAGAACGCGACCCCGTTCATGGATGCCATCTGGGAGATGGACTTTTTCCTGTCGCCCACTGCTGTGCAGGAGAAAAAAGAAGACAGACCATACTACCCCTACCTGACCATGACCGTGGATCACCGATCGGGCTTCATCTTTGGCAGCGACCTGGCCCACCCTGAGAACTATCTGGCCGAGTTCCCCTGGCGGTTTGTGGCTCTGGCCGAGCGGCTGAAAAAGCTGCCGGCTGAGCTGTGGGTCGAAAGGGAGGTGGCCTACGATCTGCTGGAGCCCATCACCTCCCGCCTGGGGATCGAGCTGTATCTGGTGGACGAACTGGAAGCGCTGAGAAACGCCCGCTTCGCCCTGGGACAGTTCATGGGCATGACCGACCTGGCCTGATCCATCGTTTGCTGGAGGACTGGTAATTTGGTAGATTGGTAGATTGGTAGACACCGTTTTAGCTACCTATCACTTTGCTGTGAGTGCCACTTCAAGCGTGAACCGATGTCTCTTTTGTCATTGCGAGGAGCGCAGGAAGCGAAGCGGCTGCAGCGACGAAGCAATCCCCAAATTGCTGGTAGGAGATTGCTTCGCCTTCGGCTCGCAATGACACGGTTGCAGCTTTGATTACAGTTGGGTAGCTGCCCCGAATGCGAGTCGCTGACGGACTGTGCCAAAAGTGATAGGTGGCTAGGACACCGTTCCCCAATCTACGAATCCACGAGTCTACGAATCTACGAACTTACCAATCCACCGACTCAAGGAGGACAACCATCATGACCGACAAACTAGCTTTCATCACCGAAGAGGTAGCCAACCTGAAAGCGCAAGGGCTGTTCATCAACATCCGCACCATGGAATCGCCCGTGGACGCCTGGATGGTGGTGGACGGCAAGCGCGTGCTCAACTTCTGCACCAACAACTACCTGGGGCTGGCCAACCATCCCAGAATCAAGGAGGCGGCCAAGCGAGCCGTTGACGAGTGGGGCGTCGGGCCGGGGGCGGTGCGCACCATCGCCGGCACGCAACAGTTGCACCTGGAGCTGGAGCGGCGCGTGGCCGAGTTCAAGGGCGTGGAGGCTTCCCTGTACGTGCAGGGCGGCCTCGTGGCCAATCAGATCGCTATCCCTGCCCTGGTGGGCCGCGAGGACGTGATCTTCTCCGACCGGTTGAACCACGCCTCCATCATTGACGGCTGCCGGCTGTCGAGGGCCAAAATCGTGGTCTACGAGCACTGCGACCCCCAGGACGCCGAGCGGGTCATCAAAGAAAACATCGGCCAGTACCGCCGAGGCCTGCTGGTGACCGATGGCGTGTTCAGCATGGACGGCGACGTGGCTCCCCTGGACAAGCTGTACGAAGTGGCCGAGAGGTACGGGGTGATGACCATGGTGGACGACGCCCACGGCGAGGGGGTGCTGGGCCGGGGCGGGCGCGGCATCGTGGACCACTTCGGCCTGCACGGGAGATTCGACGTGGAGATGGGCACATTCTCCAAGGCCTTCGGCGTGGTGGGGGGGTCGCTTTCGGGGAAGAAGGTGATCATTGACTACCTGCGCCAGAGGGGGCGTCCCTTCCTTTTCTCCAGCGCCACCACCCCCGCCGACACCGCCGCCTGCCTGGCCGCTGTGGACCTGCTGGAGGAGTCCACCGAGCTGGTGGACAGGCTGTGGGAGAACACCCGCTATTTCAAGGCCGAGATGCAGAACCTGGGCTTCGACACCGGCAAGACCGAGACGCCCATCGTGCCGGTCATGCTGGGCGAGGCGCCGCTGGCCAAGCAATTCTCGGCGCGGCTGTTCGAGGAGGGCGTGTTCGCCATGGCCCTGGGTTTCCCCACCGTGCCCCGTGGACAGGCCCGCATCCGCGTCATGAACACCGCCGCCCACAGCCGCGACGACCTGGACAAGGGGCTGGCGGCCTTCGAGAAAGTGGGCAGGGAGCTGGGCGTCATCGGCTGAGGGGTAGGCAACGAGGGACGAGGCGACGAGTAATGATGTCTCCTGCCTGCAAATTCGCGCCAGGTGTAGTAGAATAGGGACCACAATGGGCAAAGCGGACATCAGTAGCAAACACATCCTGCGTGAATCACCCTGGTACAATCAGATTCTTGAAGAAGGGCTTCAGCAAGGGCGTCAGCAAGGGCTTCAGCGGGGGCTTGAGCAAGGGCGTCAACAAGGGCTTCAGGAGAGCATCCTGCAGGTCTTGCGGGCTCGCTTTGGGCTATCACGGCAGAGGGAGAAGCCTCTGGCAGACCAACTGGAGACGATAGACGACCTGGACACCCTGAGAGACCTGTTCAACCACGCCCTGCTGGACGTTACCCTGACTGACTTCAGCACCCAACTGGAGCGGGCAGCGGACGGCCGGTAGCCTTCTGTCAACGAATACCGAACGAATAAACGAATAAGCTTTGCCGGTATGTCATTCGTTTATTGGTTGCCCCATTCGTTGACAACCTGCCGCTCACCCCGACGAGCATTGCACGCAGGCAACCTCAAAGCCCTCAGTGTCCGTCAGAATCGGCCTAAACAGGCCGAAATGAAGCGGTTCTGATTTGCGTTATTCACCATCATGTGTTACAATGGCGATTGCCCCGCAAAAAGGGTAGTCGAGATACAGTTGGGCCGCTACCACTTATATCACAACTTCAGGTTGAAGACTGATCCTGAAAAGGAGCCAGCGGTGGTAGACCAGCTACCAGCTATCAGCCCTATGCCCTGAAAAGTGGCAGCAGCTTCGCACGCCTGACCAATAACTACGCGCAACGCCAGTGTTAGGTGCTTCATGAGCGCCTGCGATTGGCGTTTTTGTTTGCCTGGCCGCAAGCCTGGAAAGGGGGTGGGTCGCGGAAGAGAAACCAAACGGAAGTCAAACGTGAAACGTGAAACGTAAAATCTAAGAAATCAAAAGGAGGTTTAAGATGCGCAACAAGTACATGCTAATCGCAATAGTCGGAATCGCGGCGGGAGTGTTGCTCGCATCGGCGGTATTCGTGCTGGCCGGGAGCACTGATTCTCCCAGCGGCCCCACGGACTCCGCGTCGCAGATGTACACCCTGCAGCAGGTCTATGACCGCATCAACGATGGCACGGCGGCCATCTCGATGACGTTCACGGAACCAGACAGCGGGCCACCGACGGGCACGATGAAGACGCTTAATCAGATATACGACCTGGCGAGCGAGCGCTCCCGGCCAGCCAAGACTGGGCAGACCGCATCGTATGCTACGGGAGATGACGGTGACCTGGAAAAAGGCGTAACCTGGCCCAACCCGCGCTTTACGGACAACAGCGACGGCACCGTGACCGACAACCTGACGGGGCTGATCTGGTTGAAGGATGCCGATTGCCTTGGAACGAAGGAATGGGAAGATACAGGGCCGACCTATCCGGCCTTAGAAGCGGCGAATACCCTGAATAGTGGCGAGTGCGGCCTTACCGACGGCTCCGTCGAAGGCGACTGGCGGCTGCCGAACGTGCGGGAGATGCAGAGCCTGGTCCATTACGGTTGTTACAACCCCGCTTTGCCGGACACGCTTGGAACGGGCTGTGGGAGTGGCCCCTTCACCGGCGTCCAGTCGTACTTCTACTGGTCGAGTACTACCGAGGCGGACGCCACGGCCTACGCCTGGGTCATGTACCTGGACTACGGCGACGTGAGAACCGTCGCTAAGTCGAACACCTTCTACGTGTGGCCCGTCCGTGGCGGACAATGAGAGTCTTTGGTACTTTGACGCTTTGGACT
>CAZEBW010000106.1:0-10807 GCA_964510205.1 uncultured Anaerolineae bacterium | reverse complement strand
CGCTGTACGATCCCAGGCAGACAGTACCCTCTGCACAAAGTGCGGAATGCAAGTCCAAGTCAAGCATCTTACGCTTACAGAAGATTTAGCTGAAGACATCTCCGATGAGATTGCAGCGGATCGAATTGTGATAGTTTGCAAAGATAGTGAAAAGGAGGTTATCGACCGAGTATGTCGACAGCTAGGTCAGCGTATTCAAGGCATTATTGTTCAGAGTCAGTTGGTGAAATGGTATAAGCAAGCATTGCACGGTGACTTCTCAGAGCGATTAGGAGACGATCTGCTAAGGGGTCTCCGGCAGGAGTTTCACAACGAGTTCCCATTTAGTGAAACGTTTAGAGCTTTCTATGAAGAAAGGGGATACCACAAGATTCATTGCCCCAGTTCCCCTTTTTGGCTCGAGGATTAGGATATGCATGGCAAGAAGCTTGTAGATTCACACACGGAAGACATCATTAGCAAGTTAACCCAAGACGAGACAGGCAAGCGGCAGTATTATCGTCCTGTATACTCCTTACATAAATGGTGGGCCCGCCGCCCTGGTGCTCTGTTTCGTTCCATTATCCTTCTGGCTGGTGATTCGGACAGCGAGTTATTTACAACAACAGCAAATGGTTCCTTATCTCCATCTAGCAACTACTTCAAGGATCATGATTTGGAAGACGTTGTAATCCTTGATCCCTTCATGGGCGGGGGTACAACTCTGGTAGAGGCAAATCGGGTCGGGGCCAAAGTGATAGGTTGTGATCTCAACCCTGTTTCTTTTTGGGTTGTTCGTGAAACGCTTAAGTCAATAGATTTAAAGAGATTAGATAACTACTTCCGCCAGCTAGAAGAGACAGCAGGCGAAAAGATTAAAGCGCTCTATAGAACAAACTGCATTCATTGCAATTCGGAAGGTGATGGTCTCTACGCCTTTTGGGTGCGCTACGTCGTTTGCCCACACTGCGGCGAGAAAGTGTATTTGTTCAAGCGCACCTTGCTTAACAAAGGCCTCAGCCGAAACAAACCACCCTCTCGTGCCAATCCGGCTACGGCCCTTTGTCCCCAATGTTTTGCTCTGAATGATTGGTACGGTGAAGGGGATTGCTCATGCCAATCCTGCGGTCGCATCTTCGACCCACAGACGGGAACATACAACCAAGGTTACTATACTTGCCCGCAATGCGGTAAGAGCAGGATTTCACTAATTGAAACCTTGCAGACCGGCCAAAAGCTTCGTGAAAGGCTCGTAGCGATTGAATACTGGTGCACATGCCGTAATGAAAGGCTTTACAAGTCACCAGATGCAGTAGACTTGGCAAGAATCGCCAGTATTGAGGAGACCGTCGAGGAACGTAGAGAGCAGTTAGTTATCCCGAAACAGAGAATACTGGAGGGGGCATCCTCTGCTCGTTGGAAGAGGCACAATTATCAATATTACCATGAGGTCTTCAACGCCCGCCAATTGCTTGCCTTTGACTACCTAATCGAGGCAATCCAGGCAATTCCAGAAGAGTATCAAAACGCGTTTATCACCGTGTTTTCCAACGCACTGGAATACAACAATATGATGACGCCCTATAATTACCCACACCGTAAGTTGCATCATCTCTTTAACTATCACGCCATGCCCTTGACAACGACGCCAGTTGAGAACGCAGTTTGGGGGGTAGGTACAAAGGGGGCAGGCACATTCACCAATTGCTACCGGCGATATGTCCGTGCTAAGCAATATTGCCACAAACCGTTCGACAAATTTAAGGATTCACGGGGGGCAGTCCAGACAGTAGGAACAAGACATGAAGAAGTCGCAGCCAGTTTGGTGTCCTCTTTTGAAGAGCTAGATAGGACACCGCGCGGCGCGCTATTACTGTGCGGGGACTCAGCGCATTTGCCTTCAATACCTGACAATTCCGTTGACTTTGTAATAACTGATCCACCGTACTTTGACAGCATTCATTATTCTGAGTTGTCAAACTTCTTCTATGTTTGGCTTAGTTGTTTGGTTGACCACCAATACTTTGCCGCCGAGCATGTCCCAACCGAACGGGAAGCCATCGTGAACAAGGGCATGGATAAAGGTGAGGAAGATTTTCAAAAGCTATTGTCGGCTGTTTTCAAAGAGAGTGGCAGGGTCTTGAAAAACGATGGCCAACTCATTTTTACGTTCCACCACACTAAATGGAGAGCGTGGTGGACTGTCCTTATGGCAGTCATCAAAAGCGGATTTCGAGTCGCTGATTACTTCCCTGTGATGAGTGAGTACAAAGTCAATCCACACATCCGAAATAAGCAGTCACTGGACATGGATTTGGTATTAGTATGTCAGAAGAGGACTATACCATTTGAGCCTCCATCTTTGCAACCGGAAGAAGTTCTGCAGCGGGCGATTAATGATCTGTCTTCGGGAGTATCAGACAGCAGTGACAACAAGTTGTTCTTGCATTTTATGGGAGAGTTGCTGAAAGCAACTAGCTCAATCCAAGATGATAAATCGGTTAGCTACAATTGGTTTGCGGAAGCGTTGGCTCATTTCGATGTTTTCTTAGCAAATCTTGATCGAAGCAAAGACATACAATATGAAACTCCAAAAACTCGACAGTTGAGACTGCTTGAAACAGACTCCTCGGAGAACTCGGACTATCCATAGCTCTCCCTCCGCCCCCTTCCAAACAGCGATTGTGGGCCGAGATTCACCCCCTGCTGTGCCCTAAGATCCCATTTTGAGGAGGTTAAAGAATGAAACACCTACTTAGCATCGCCGACCTATCAACTGACGAGGTCTGGCAGATCTTAAGCCTGGCCAGAGAACTGAAAGACGAGTGGCAGCAAGGCGGCAACAAGCCCATCTTGAAAGGCAAGACCCTGGGCATGATTTTCCAGAAGCCCAGCCTGCGAACGCGGGTCTCTTTTGAGATGGGAATGATTCACCTGGGAGGCCAGGCCCTCTACCTCTCGCCCGCCGAGATCAAGCTGGGGGAGCGGGAGAGCGTACCCGACGTGGCCAGGGTGCTGTCCCGCTACGTGGACGGCATCATGGCGCGGGTGTTCGCTCACAGCGACGTCGAAGAGCTGGCCGCCTACTCGCGGGTGCCGGTCATCAACGGCCTGTCCGACTACAACCACCCCTGCCAGGCCCTGTCGGACCTCTTCACCATCTGGGAGAAGCGGGGGAAGCTAACGGATGTAAAGCTGGCTTACGTGGGCGACGGCAACAATGTGGCCGCCTCTCTGTTGTTCGCCGCCGCCAAGGTGGGCATGGACATGGCTTTGGCCTCGCCAGAGGGGTATGAGCTGAGCGGCGACGTGGTGAAGTTGGGCCGGGAGTTTGCGGCCCAGAGCGGAAGCGAAATCAAGTTGGTGCACGAACCCGCCGCTGCCGTGCGCGGAGCCGACGTGATCTACACCGACGTTTGGGTGAGCATGGGGCAAGAAGAGGAGACCAAGAGACGTCTGAAGGATCTTGCTCCCTATCAGGTCAACGCCGCATTAGCAGCTCAGGCCAAGCCCGACGTCGTAGTGATGCACTGTTTGCCCGCCCATCGCGGCCAGGAGATCACCGACGAAGTGGCCGACGGCCCGCACTCGGTGCTCTTCGATCAGGCCGAAAATCGTATGCACGCCCAAAAAGCAATCCTGGCGCTGTTGATGAGTTATGACTAGGGATCGGGGACAAGGGGTCAGGCTTGTCCCTGCTCCCTTGTCCCTAGTCCCTTGTATTACGGAGACCAGACTTGTCCGACATTCTCTGGGTGTTTACACGCCTTAATCTGCTCAGTGTGATTGACATTTTGCTGGTGACCCTGATTTTCTATGGGCTATTCCGCTTGATGCAGGGCACTCAGGCTGTTCAGTTGCTGCGGGGCGTGATCATCGTGGTCTTGCTGACCATTCTCATTACCAACGTCCTGCAGTTGGCGGCTTTCAGTTGGCTCATCCGGAACTCGCTCTCTGCCCTTTTGGTGGCTATCCCGGTGATTTTCCAGCCCGAGCTGCGGCGAGCTCTGGAGCGCGTAGGGCGGGCAGGGTTCTCGATGAACCGCCAGGAATCCACCAGCGATCGGATGATCGAGGAAATAAGCCAGGCCTGTCAACGCCTGGCAGAACGTCGTCACGGGGCGCTCATCGTCCTGGAGCGGGAGACAGGATTGCAAGAGTACATCGACACGGGGACGAGAATGGGCGGGAAAGTCTCGGTCAACCTCCTCCTGACGATCTTTTTCCCCAACACCGCCTTGCACGACGGAGCGGTCATCATCCGCGAGGACGAGATCGTGGCGGCGGGCTGCGTGTTGCCTCTGGCGGGCGACATCATGCCCGATCGTCAACTGGGTCTCCGCCATCGGGCAGCGCTAGGCGTCACCGAGGAAACCGATTCCGTCTCTATCGTCGTCTCCGAGGAGACGGGCATCATCTCCATCGCCCATAACGCCCGCATGATCCGCCGCCTAGACGTGAAGCGGCTGGAGAAAATCCTGAAGGCTTTCTACAAGCCAGAAACCCGTAGAGCTTTGCCCAGTTGGCTGGATTGGGTGCGACGATTAACGAGCAGGGTATGAGTACATGATTCGTCGAGTGTTGAACGATTTGAGTTCCGTGGTGTTGGCTCTGACCCTAGCGATCACTGTCTGGGTGGTAGCCACCAACGAACAGAACCCCAGCATCAGGGACACCTTCCCTGAGAATATCCCAGTCCAGGTGTTGAACAAAGCCCAGGGCATGGTCATCTTCCACGAGGTCGTCAAGAACGTCAGCGTCACTGTCCAAGCGCCTCAAACTAGTTGGAACAGACTGACAGCCGGGAAATTCGAAGCCGTTGTTGATCTAAACGGACTGCCCCCTGGAAGGTACGATGTCGAGATCCAAGTCACGTGCACCGATCGGTTCGTCAAGATTCTGGAGGTAGAGCCCCCTGAGGTCAGCATCCGATTGGAAGAGTATCAGGAAAAAGAGCTGGGAGTGCAGGCCAGGGTGATGGATAACCCGCCTCTGGGCTACGTTGCTCGGACTCCTTCCGTCACTCCTTCTAGAGCGAAGGTCAGCGGGCCAGCCTCCATGGTTGATCAGGTAAGTGAGTTAGTAGCTGAGGTCTATCTGGGAGGAGCGAAAGAAACCGTGAAGAGGTCAGTGCCCCTCTTAGCGCGGAATCAGGACGGCGAGGCCATAGGCTGGGTAGACGTTGATCCACCTGAGGTCGAGGTCCGGGTACCCATTGATCAGAGACTCGGCTATAAGGACGTATCTGTGAGACCTATTATGGAGGGCGAGATTGCTTCCGGCTATCGCGTCAGCAGTGTGTCCGTCGAGCCGTCGAACGTAACCATCTTCGGCAGTCCTTTGGCCATTGAGGGGATACCTGGCTATTTGGAAACAACCCCCATTGACGTCAGCGATGCCCAGGCCAATGTCGTCGAGCGAGTCACGCTGAACCTGCCGCAGGGCGTCACCGTGCTGGGTGAGCAAACTGTCTTGGTCACAATCAGCGTAACGGCCATCGAAAGCAGTCTCACGGTGCAGCGGGAGCTGATCATCCAGGGGCTAAAACAAGACCTGAATGCTAAGCCGTCGCCCGAAGTCGTGGATGTCATCCTCTCAGGCCCCGTGTCCAAGCTAGATGCGCTGCAGCCAGAGGATGTGCAGGTCATCCTGGATCTCTTCGACTTGCAGCGGGGTACCCACAAGACCACGCCCAAAGTCGTCGTGCCCGAAGGGCTCAAGGTGGAAAGCATCCTGCCGGATACCATTGAGGTGGAGATCACTATCGCTACCTCCGCCGCCCCGACCAACACGCCACAGCCTACCGAGACGCCGCCGCCTACCGAGACGCCGCCACAACCGACCGAGACACCGCCACCGACCGAGACGCCACCACAACCGACCGAGACGTCGGAACCTATGGCCACGCCTACCCCAACGCCGCCGCAATCTACCGCCACACCCACATTCACCACCACGCCTACCCCCATCCCCTCACCGACACCTACGCCTGCCCGCCCGCCTGAGTGCCCCGATCCCGGAGCTCGTATCACCTATCCCACGGTGAACGCCGTGCTGAAGGGGTCAGTACAGATTCTAGGTTCCGCCCACGTTAGCGGCAGCGACAATGGCTTCGACTATTACAAGTTCGAGTTTCGCCGCAAAGACGTATCCGATTGGTCATTCCTGCAACGCTTCGAGGTTCCTGTCACCGATGGCCTGTTGGGCGTTTGGGACACCTCGACCCTTTCTCCTGGAAATTACTGGTTCCGTTTAGTGGTGGTCAAGAAAGACGGAAACTTCCTTGAGCCCTGCCAGGTACCAGTGCGAGTAAACAAGTGAGCAAGTATGTCTAAACCCATCGTAGCCATCGTTGGGCGACCCAACGTTGGAAAATCAACTCTATTCAACAGGGTGGTGGGGAAGCGCCTGGCCATCACCGACGAGGTTCCAGGCACCACGCGCGACCGCCTCTACGCGGAGGCGGAATGGAACGGGGTGAGCTTCACGCTGGTGGACACAGGAGGATTGGAACCTACCTCCAGTGATCCCTTCGATACGCCTGCGGCTACTCAGGGCAGGGACCTCATGGCGCAGGTGCGGGATCAGGCGCAGACGGCTATCGCCGAGGCCGATGTGATCCTCTTCCTGGTTGATGTGAAGGACGGGCTAACAGCAAGCGATGAGGAGGTGGCTCAGGTGCTGCGCCGCACGGCCAAACCGGTGCTGCTGGCCGTCAACAAAGCCGAAAGCCAAGCGCGTCGAGAGGAGGCGGTGGAATTCTACGCCCTGGGCCTGGGCGAACTGTATCCCATCTCGGCCCTGCACGGCACGGGCACCGGCGACCTGTTGGATGAGATCGTCAGCGCCTTCCCCGCCGAGGAGGAAGCGGAAGAAACAGAGGCCATCAAAATCGCCATCGTGGGGCGGCCTAACGTGGGCAAGTCCTCCCTGCTCAACAAAATCCTGGGCCAGGAGCGGTCCATCGTCCACGATGCGCCCGGCACGACTCGAGACGCAATTGACACCCAGTTGGAATGGGAGGGCCAGCCGGTGGTGCTCATAGACACTGCCGGCATTCGCAGAAAGGGTCGCATCCAGCGCGGGGTGGAGAAATACAGCGTGCTGAGGGCGCTGAGGGCCATAGATCGAGCCGACGTGGTGCTGCTGCTGATAGACGCCGTGGAGGGAGCCACCGCCCAAGACGCCCACATCGCCGGCTACATCTTGGAAGAAGCCAAAAGCGTGGTGGTGGTGGTCAATAAATGGGACTTGGTGAAGAAGGACGCCTATACCATGCAGATTTACTTAGAGCACGTGTACGCTGTCCTGCGCTTTCTCGACTACGTGCCCGTGCTCTTCATCTCGGCGCTGACCGGCCAGCGGGTGGATCAGGTGTTGCCCACCGCGCTGCGCGTCCAGGACGCGCGCATGATTCGCATCGCCACCGCCGAGCTGAATCGCATCCTGCAGGAAGCCGTGGCCCGCCACGCCCCGCCCAGCAAGGCCGGCAAGCGACTGAAGTTCTACTACGCCACCCAGGCTAGAGTAGACCCCCCCACCTTCGTTTTCTTCGTCAACGACCCCCGCCTGGTGCACTTCTCCTACGAACGCTACCTGGAGAACCGGCTGAGGGAGCATTACGGCTTTCTGGGGACACCGCTGAGGTTGAGTTTTAGGAAGCGGGGGAAGGAGTAGCTTGATGGGGTTTCGGGCAGGCATCAACGAGAAACCTTAAAATTTTCAAATTCGTGCTTCCAGGCCGTATCTAAATCGCCTCTTTTACGTTATATATATTAGGAGACGTGTGTTTCTTGGCTGTCACTATTCGAGTCTGTCTGCGCAGGAAATTTTGACCCGGGCAGTCTAGCCCGACGATCCTCGCGCAGAATCGGAAATCGTATCAGTTTGTGGGATCGAATGTGACTCCGACGTGCGTTTCTAGCCTGAACTGCTCCCGATCCTGTGGGAGAGTGAATGGTTAGCCGCACAACCCTAAGAAAACTTGAAAGGAGTAAAATAGCATGATTCACAACAAAGGCAAGCTCTTTCTGCGGCTCGCCGCACTGGTAACGGCGGTGGGCCTTTCACTCGTGCTGGTGGCGAACGTGGCCCTGGCCGATGGTAGTACAATCATCATCAAGAAGGAGACCATTCCACCAGGCGGCACAGGCTTCGAGTTCACCCATAACATGCTCTACTACGACAGCCCTTTCTACCTCGATCATGGTGAGTCGAAGTCGTTCCACCAGGTCATTGGTGGCTGCACAGTCACTGAAACCGAGCCCAGGAATACGCCAGGAGGCTACAAACTGGACAAGGTGGAATGCTTAGACATCTACGATCCCGACTGGAGTAACTACGAAGTCGCTTCGAGGGCAGTCACCATTCAGCTCGCGGATGACCAAGTGGTGGAGTGCACCTTCACCAACAAGCCATGGACGCCGCCTGTCGTCGGCGGTTACGGTATCCCGGTGAACAAGCTAGAGCTGTTGGCGCCGTGGATTGGGTTGGCGGCGCTGGCTTCTCTTGCCACCCTCACAGCTGTGCTAGTCAAAAGGCGCAGCAGGGCTTAGGGTCCGCTCATTCGTGGGGCAAGCCACCACTTCTAGCTGAAAGTTACCAGGGGTTAGGACCCCTGGCAACTTTCCATGTCTATGCGGACTGCCCCAGACAGTGTCGCCTTCACGTTTTCGGCGGCAATATGACGATTATGCTGGCCGTGAGGTTGCGGCCGTCGTCGCTGAACTGGCCGAAGACGGCGACCGGCATGTTGCGCCGCAGATCGGCCAGGCTGGCCTCCCGGCCATCGTGCCGCCTGACCCGCGTCTGGTCTCCCGTCAACACCAGGCGCGATCCCTGGCCGGTTCTGACGGTCAGGCTCCTGTTCGCCACGCTCTGCACGACTCCAATCAGATCCGGCTTCTCCTTCGGCAACGGCCCCCTCGGGGCGGCGGGCGGCTGCCCGCCCTGAGCAGGCTGTTGCCCGCCCGGACCCACCACCGAGGGCGGCCCGGCCGTCCAGCCCCTTCTCCCCACGTACAGTCCCACGGAAAACGCCCCAATGGTCATGACCGCTACGATGATGAAAACGCCGAAACCAATTAGTAGCTTCTGACTCCTAGACATGCGTACCTCCTTCTTCGTGAGTAACGAGGCCCTAGCCGCCTCATTACTCATCGCCTCGTTGCCTCACTGTGCAACCAGAATCCGCCCGATCTCAACTACTCCGCCGCTGGACTGCCCCTCCTGCCCCGGCCGCAACGGCTGCTGCAGCCCCACTTTCAGCGCTTGCCAGCCCAGAGGTGTTTGGGAGGGAACAACCAGCAGGTAATCCTCAACGATCAGGGCCTCCCGTGGCAGGCGAAATTCCTGCGCGTAGCGGGCCAGGTTGCCCAGGCCCAAGGGGTGAGCCTCTAATTGTTCGTCTCCCAGCATGGTAGCGATGAGGGCCTGCTCCGCTCCCAAGACCCGCCAGTAGAAAGTCAGATGCAGGCGATCGCCGCGCCTCCTCGCTCCCCAGATCGTAGCCCACCAGTTCCAGCCCACCCAACCGCTGGCCGACTCGATACCCCGGCTCCGCTCCTCGCACCACCAACTCCGGAGGCTCTGTGCTCACCCGGTAGAGAACCAAATCGCGTCCCCTGCCGCCGGGGATGGCGCCATCGCTCTGGCCCATCAAGACAGGGATGTGCCAGGCGTCGGGTTGCACCAGGCCGGGCGGGAGCGCCCAGGGCCCGCGGCCAGCCTGGGGGGAATCGAGCCGCATGGTGGTGTAGATCTCGCGCCCCCTCACCTCCTGGGGCGATGGCCGGGGATTGGCGAGGTGGGGCATCAAGACATCGGGGCGCACGTCGTAGACCAGCCTCCAGTAGAACATGTCGTAGCCGAAGACGCCGCCCCGTCCCAGGAGGACGCTGCCTTCTGGCAAGATGTCGAAGACGTTGCGGTAGAAATCGTTGACCGCCGTCTGGTCGGAATAGTCGTTTCGTTGGTAGTTGGCCCGCACCTGCCCGGCGACGGGCAAGCAGAGCAGCACAGCCAGCCCCACGTTCACCACCGCTTCTTTTCGCAGCAAGGGTCTTTGGGAGTTGGTGTGAATAGCCTGCCGGAGTCCCCAACTTGTTGGGGTTTGCCTCGCCATACCCTCAACAAGTTGACGACTCCGATACCGTGACCCTGCGAAATCCCAAAGAGCCCACAGCAAAACGCGAACGTGCTCAATCAGCCGATGCACTCCGTACCCGACGAAAGTCACGTAGACGAAATGCGCGGGGATGAAGAACACATCCAGGTCGAAGACGCGATACTGGACAAAGAAGAACACGTGGACCAGATACATGGCGATGAACAGGTAGAACTTCTTAGTCTGGCGGAAGAGCATCTCCCACATCCCGTAGACGCCCAGCGCGACGCCCACCACGCCGAAGTTCTGGCGCAGGAGTTCCAGGTAGAGGACGATGCGGTCGGGGATGGCCCGGAGGGGGAAGGCGAACTTGAACTCCGGGAACGCGCCCAGGGTATAGCGGTAGATACTCTGCAAAGTGCGCGGGGCGTTGCGCAGCATGAAGGCGTCGTTTAGCGTCGAGGCCTTGTAGGGCAGCCAGAGGAACTGCAGGCAACCCAGGACGAAAAGGGCCAAAGCTCCTGCCACTACTGCCGGCTTCTTCAACACACGCCAGTCAACCAGCAGCACGTAGAGGGCGAAAGCCAGGGCAAAGCCCAGATTCGACAGATGAGTACCCAGGCTGAGGCCGAAGGTGAGAGCAGCCAGCAACAAGCAGACAGTGGGAGGCAACCCATTACGATCTGCCTCCCTCCCCCCTAGCCCCCCAAAGTTGGGGGGAAT
>CAZEBW010000105.1:0-10905 GCA_964510205.1 uncultured Anaerolineae bacterium | reverse complement strand
CGGCTGAGACATAAAATGCGATCAATCGCATTGGTTCTGAATCCGTTTCAACGGATTTCCTGTATCAGCCGAGGTCGTGGAGGAGGACTTCCCGCGACCGAGGGCCAATCAACAACACCCAAGAGGGGGACTACCAAATAACGGAGGTGCCCATAAATGGCACTCAAACCTTGGCAGGGTTTCCAACACTTGAAGACCCACCACTGCGTCAGCGGCTCGCTGCGCCACATCTACGCCTACCACGACCACGACATCAGCGAGGACATGCTGCTGGGAATCGGCAATGGAGTCGGCTTCATCTACTGGCACATGAAGGGCACACCGCCCCTCATCGGGGGGCGAGCCAACTTCGAGCGGCCCAGCGAAGAGGGATTGGCCAAGACCTGCGGCAGGCGCACGGGCGTAGCCGTCGAATCGTACACCACCTCCAGTGCGCGCAAGGCCGAGCGAACGCTGCTGGAGAGGCTCGACGCGGGCCAGCCGGTGATGATCTACTGCGACATGGGCTTCCTACCCTATTTCGACTTCGGCGACAGCGACTATCACTTCGGCGCGCACGCCGTGGTGGTCTGCGGATACGACGCGGAGACACGCCAGGTGCTGATCGCCGACCGCGATGGAATGCATCCAGTCTCGATGGAAGACCTGGCGAAAGCGCGCGGATCCACCTACAAGCCCTTCCCGCCCAAACACAAATGGTACACCTTCGACTTCAGCCACAAGCGCCCGCCCACCGCCGACGAGGTGCGGCAGGCCATCGCCGAGCAGGCGACGGGGATGCTGGAGCCGCCCATCCGCAACATCGGCGTGGAGGGCATCCGCAAGGCGGCCAAACGCGCGCTCAAGTGGCCCGACCAGATGGACGAGGACGAGCTGCGCTTCGCACTGTTCAACACCTTCATCTTCATTGACGCCACGGGCGGCACCGGCGGCGGCATCTTCCGTTACATGTTCAGCCGCTTCCTGCGCGAGGCGGCCGACATCACGGGCGACGCGCGCCTGAACGAGAGCGCGGACGCCTTCCAGCGCATCGGCGACCGCTGGCAGGACGTGGCCGCAACCTTCAAACGCGGCTGGAAGGCCGACGACCCGGCCGCCGTGCTCCCGGAAACGACCGCGCCGCTGATGGAGATCGCCGACCTGGAGGAAGCAGCGTGGACACAGTTGCGGGAGTTGGTGCGGGGATGACGCGGCGCGCCCAAACTTGACATTAGAGCCGGCTGGGGTTATAATTTTCGTACCATTAGAGATCAGAGAGAAGGGGGGGAAGCTTGTGTCGCGGATAGTCGTCCGAAATGGCGAGTCCTTTGAGAGCGCTTTGAAGCGTTTCAAAAAGAAGCTCCAGAGGGATCGGGTATTGTCCGAAGTTCGCCGCCGCCGTTTCTTCGAGAAGCCCAGCGTGATCAAGAAAAGAAAGAAAGCAACGAAACTACGCAAGAGCCGCAGGCAAACTCGCAAGAACCAACAGCAGAGGTATTAGGATTTTGGGCAAGCACAACATGAATCTGAAAGACAAACTAACGGAAGACCTGAAACAAGCGATGCGGCAAAGGAACGAAGAACGCAGGTCTACACTCCGCCTGGTTATGGCCGCCATCAAGAACGCTGAAATCCAGCAGAGGCGCGAGCTGGACGAAGGGGATCTGCAGGCGATCATCGCCAAGGAGGCCAAGCAGCGCCGCGACTCCATCGCTGAATACGAGAGAGGCGGCCGGCAAGACCTGGCAGATCGGGAGAAGGCAGAGCTACAGATTTTGCTCACCTATCTGCCAGAGCAACTGAGCCGAGAGGAGATCGCGGCCCAGGCCCGCCAAGTCATCGAAGACGTCGGCGCCACCAGCATGGCTCAGATGGGGCAGGTCATGGGCCGGCTGATGCCGCTGATGAAGGGCAAGGCCGACGGCCACCTCGTCAACCAGGTAGTCAAGGAGCTCCTGATTGGCAAGACGTGAGAGTTCCTCTCGCTTTGTGAGAGCATCTGCGCGTGGTCCTTCGCTAATCCGACGGATTCGTTCTAAAGCCATGTTAACAAAAGGGGGAGCGCCTCAGGTGCTCCCCCTGCGTTGTTGAGGGAGCAAAGTGTCAGCAATCATCAACAACAATGTTGACCAGCGTGGGTCAATGCCTGACCCAAAAAGCCCTCCGGCAGCCCTTCCACCAGCGCAGAACGACAGCTCAGGGCAAAGCGTCGCCTGGTGGGTCGTGCTGCGAGCCATCCTGGCCGGTTTGCTCTTCGTCCTGGTAGTCAGCGGCATTCTGATCTTCGAATTCCTGCCGGTGAATCGAATCATCCTGGACGAGGGCGACGTCAGCGACTCGGATATTCGCGCGCCCAGCGAAATCACTTATGTAAGCCAAGTCTTGACCGAGGAAGCCAAAGACAGGGCTGCAGCAGCAGTGAAGGACATCTACGATCCCCCTGATGCCCGCGTGGCCCGCCGACAAGTGAGCAAAGCCCGCCAGATATTGGATTACGTGGACTCGGTGCGACAGGATTCCTATGCCAGCCCAGAGCAGCAGAGGGAGTGGATCAGAGCCATCCCCGACCTCAGCCTCTCGACAGAGACCATTGACCAGATACTGGGGCTCTCCGAGGACGACTGGCAGGCGGTGCGAGCCGAGACCGTGTCCGTGCTCGATGAAGCCATGCGGGAGGAGATCCTGGAAAGCCAACTGGAGCAGGCCAGGCGAAGGGTCTCCACGCTGGTGGACCTCGATCTCTCCGAAGTCCAGGCCGGGATTGTCAGCGAACTGGCCAGGGATCTCATCAAGCCAAACAGTTTCTACAACGCCGAGAAGACAGACCAGGCCAAGCAGTTGGCCCGCGAGGGCGTACAGCCTGTCAGCCGAACCATCGCGGAAGGGGAGATCATCCTGCGAGAAGGCGACATCGTCACCTCTCTCGACGCGGAAGCCCTCAGCGCCCTGGGGCTGCGCCAGGCAGAGATCGAATGGCAAGGTGTGGCCGGCGCTGTCATCTTCGTGCTGCTGGTAACCATCATTTTGTGCCTCTACCTGAGCCGCTTCCGGCCAGAATACTGGCGCAGATGGCCGCGCATGCTCCTACTGTTTCTGCTGCTGGTCTTGTTTATCCTGATGGCCAAGCTGATGGTGTCCGACCAAGCCACGCGGTCGTATCTTCTCCCCACCGCTGCCCTGTCCATGCTGCTGACCGTGCTGCTGGGCCCTCAGTTGGCCATCACAGTGACCGTCCTTTTCAGCATCGTCGTAGGCTTCATGGCCGGCGGCTCCCTGGAACTGACGATCTACGCTCTGGTAGGCGGCCTGATCGCATCGCTCAGCCTGAGTAGGATCGAAAAGTTGAATGCCTTCTTCTGGGCAGGCGTTTACGTTAGCCTGGCCAACCTGGCCGTGATCCTCGCCTTCCGACTACCCAAGCAGGACTACGACGCGGTGCAGTTTCTGACCCTGGCCGGCCTCAGCTTGGTGAACGGGGGACTATCGGCCAGCTTAACCCTGGCCGGGTTCTATCTGTTGGGCACCTTGTTCGACATCACGACCTCTTTGCAGCTCATGGAACTGGCCCGCCCCACCCATCCTCTCCTGCGGGAACTGCTGCTCAAAGCGCCGGGGACCTACCACCACAGCATCCTGGTCAGCAACATGGCAGAAGAGGCTGCGGGGCGCATCGGGGCCGACGCCCTACTGGCCCGAGTGGGAGCCTATTACCATGACATCGGCAAGATCGCCCGACCGTATTTCTTTGTGGACAACCAAGTGGAGGGAGCCAACGTACACGACCGCCTCGACCCGCAAACCAGCGCGCAGATCATCATCAGCCACGTCAGCGACGGTCTGGAGTTAGCAAAAGAGTACGGCTTGCCTAGCAAAGTGCGCGATTTCGTCTCCCAACATCAAGGGACTGGCCTGGCCACCTATTTCTACCACCAAGCTGTCGAAAGCGCGGGAGCGGATGAAGTGAACGAGGAGGACTATCGCTATCCAGGTCCCAAGCCTCAGACCAAAGAGGTGGCCATCGTCATGCTGGCCGATGCCTGCGAGGCGGCGGTGCGGGCCGAGCGCCCCAACTCGGTGGAGGGAATCGAGGAGCTGGTGCACAAGGTCATCGGCGGTAAGATGCTAGACGGGCAGTTGGACGAGTGCGATCTCACCTTGCACGATTTGGACGAGATCAGGCGTGCTTTCGTCAGCATCTTGCAAGGCGTGTTCCATCCCCGCGTCAAGTATCCGGAAGAAACCGGAAACAGGAACCAGGCAACGAGTAAGGCCAACGCCGTTTCATCACATGAATGACGTCACGGCGTTGGCGCGTCAACGAAGGATTTGGTAGGTAAGTGATGAGCAAGGACCAAGAGCTTGCCCCAAACGCAGCGAAGGGACCACCTGACCACCTGATCGAGATAACGATTCAGGTCGCTCCTGGTGTTAGGGGCGAGGTTGACGAAGAAGATCTTCGCCGCGTGGTCGCAGAGGTTTTGAGTCAAGAGGGGGTGGAAGAGGAAACCGAGCTGAGCCTGATGATCACCGACGATGAGACCATTCGTCAACTGAATCATCAGTTTCGCGGCGTGGATGCCCCCACCGACGTCCTGGCCTTCGGCGCGGGGGCCGAGGGACCGTTCGTGAGCGCGCCAGAAAGCACCCCCTACCTGGGTGACGTGGTGATTTCCTACCAGCGGGCCCTGGCCCAGGCCGAGGAATTGGGCCACCCCGTTTCGGAGGAACTGAAGCTGTTGGTCGCCCACGGCGTCTTGCATCTCCTGGGCTATGATCACCAAGAGGAGGCCGCCGCTCGGAAGATGAGGGAGAGAGAAGAACAGCACAGTAATCAGTAATCAGGGAATCAGGGACTAGGGAATCAGGACACTGATTTCCTGATTACTGATTCCCTGATTACTGAACCAGAAGAACCATGAAGCTTTTGCTCGATGGGATGTTGGGACGCTTGGCTAAGTGGCTGCGACTGCTGGGCTACGACACCGCCTACTTTGCCGACTTAGATGACAACGAGCTGGTGCGGCTGGCTCGCGCCCAGGGGCGCACCCTACTGACCCGCGACACAGAGTTAGCGCGCCGGCGCGGGTTGAACTGCCTCCTCATCGAGAGCGAGGAGCTGGAAGAGCAAATCCAACAAGCCATCTCCGAGCTGCATTTGGAGACCAAGCGGCCCTTCTCCCGCTGCCCAGTTTGCAACACGCCTCTCCAAGAGGTCGAGAAGCCATCGGTGAAAGATCGCGTTCCGCCCTACATATTCCGAACCAAAGAACACTTCAGCCTCTGCCCTGAGTGCGACCAAATCTACTGGCGGGGCACCCACTGGGACAACATGCGCCAAGAGATGACCCAGATCTGGGGCGATCTACCAATCCAAGACCCAATACTCAAGACCTGACAGGTTTTGAGCAAGGTTTGGCTGCTGCGCCAAACCGAAAAAGAGGAGGAAACAAACTGCAATCCATAGAGCTGGCCAGGGAAATCGTCAACTCCATCGCCGACAAGCAAGGATCCGACATCGTTTTGTTAGACCTACGCTCCGTATCCCTGCTGGCCGATTACTTCGTCATCTGCAGCGGGGAGAGTGAGCGCCAGGTCAGAGCTATTGTAAACGAAGTCACCGAGAAGATAAAAAAGGAAGAGGGCATCAAGCCTTTGCAGATAGAGGGAGACCCATCGTCAGGATGGGTGCTGATGGATTATGGGAGCATTATCGTTCATGTTTTCGCCCCCGTCATGCGAGGCTACTATCAACTGGAGGAACTCTGGAGCGATGCCCCAACCGTGGCGAGGATACAATGAAACGTGAAAAGTGAAGCGTGAAACGTGAAACTAAGGCGTGAAACCGTTTTACGCATCACGTTTTACGCATCACGCATCACGTTTTACGTTATTATAGCTGGAATCGGCCGGTGTCGCGCACGATTTTGTGCTCGAAGTTGGCGACATAGGCAAGAAGCTCATCCCGCAGCTCGCGCCACTCCTCGCTGTCCAGAATATCGGTCATCGTGTCCAAATCACTGACCACACCTCCAACCAGGATCTGAGGATCGGGGCCGTAGACGGTGTACCATGCCTCCGTCGGCTGAATGCCCAGCCTGAGTAGGCCGGGCATAAACTCGTTGACCACAAAGTCAAAATAGACGTCCTCTAAGCCAGACTTGATATCCCAACTCATCAGCAATTTTACCATGACTCAAGCAACTCCCGGAATCGGTCCTCATCTTCGAAAGGCCCCACCACAGCCAAGTTAAGCCTATCCCCCAGGAAGAGGCTCTGAGCCATGCACTGGACATCGGCGATGGTCACGGCCTCTACGGCCTCTATCACCTCATCCACTGTCAAAACCTCAGGCGAAAGCACCTCCTGACGGCCACCCCAGGCAGCTACACTGAAACTGTCCTCCATTTGAAGCAATAACCGCCCCTTGATAAACTCCTTGGCCTTGGTCAGTTCGTGGGCCTGCACACTCTCTCGCTTCAACCTGTCCCACTCCGCCAAGACAGCGCCGATCGCGTCTTCAATCCGTCTGGGATCAACACCAGCGTAAACCCCCACCGATCCCGCATCGTGCAGGCCACTGGCGTAGGAGTAGATGCTGTAAGCCAGGCCACGCCTTTCTCTGATCTCGGTGAAAAGGCGAGAGCTCATCCCCTCGCCCAATATCGTATTCAACAAACGCAGCTTGAAGCGATCTGGGTGATCGCGATGAATCCCAGGGGCGTTGAGGCAAAAATGGGCCTGTGCGGTCTCTCTGTGGTAAATTCGCAGGCGCGGCTTGGTCTGATGATCCTCGGCCGCCCGATAAGACACCGCTTCGCCAGCAGCCCAGTCGCCCAAAGAGGCGACCAACCCCCTCACCACTTCCTCGTGCTCGACGTTGCCAGCCACGCTGACCACGGTGTTGGTTGGCTGGTAGTAGCGTTCCAAATAACTCGTCAAGCTCTCTCGATCCAGCGCGCTGAGGCTCTCTTTGGTGCCAGCCACGTCGCGCCCCAGGGGATGGTTTGGCCAAAGCAACTCGTTGACGAGGAGATGAACCAGGGTATCGGGCATGTCCAGGTGCATGTTGATCTCCTCGGCGATCACCAGACGCTCCCTATTGACCTCCTCTGGATCAAACTTGGAATGGCGGAGCATGTCCACCAACACATCAATAGCCATATCCAAATGGGACTGGGCCACCTTGGCCCAGTAGAGGCTCGATTCGCGGCCAGTGCCTGCGTTAATGACGCCTCCGATGCCTTCGATGGCCACGGCGATGTCCATAGCCGTGGGCCGCTTTTCCGTGCCTTTGAACAGCATGTGCTCGATGAAATGAGAGACACCGCCCTGCCCATCCGATTCGTAGCGTGAGCCCACACCGATGAAAAAGCCGATGCTCACCGAACGGGTGTGGGGCATCACCGAAGTCAAGATCCGCAGGCCGTTATCGAGGATCGTCTTTTGATACATTCAAGCTCCTGTTCATTGCCCTTTAAGTTCCTTGAGCTGTCGTTCGGCTTCGACCTGGGCCTGCGGGTCCCGGGCGGGACCCAACTCCAGAAAACGCTCGAAGGCTTCGATGGCTCCTTCTGTGTTGCCTTGCAGCTTGTAGACCGTCCCCAGGCCGAAATGAGCCTCGGGGAGGTTGGGGCCGTAATCCAGCGCGGTCTGGAACTGCTTCACCGCTTCGTCATACCTCCCCATCTGGACGTAGGCCGCTCCCAGCAGATAATGCGCCTCGGCGTCGTCGGGGCTGATATCCAACGCCGCCTGAAACTCGCTCGCTGCTTCGCTAAGCTGGCCCTTCTGATAGTAGACCACGCCCAGGTTGGAGTGGGCCTCGGCGTGATCGGCGTCCAGACCCAGGACCGCTTTGAACGCCTCGGCGGCCTTATCCAACTGGCCTAGCTCCGCATAGGCATTGCCCAGACGGAAGCGAGCTTCGGCCGAGGTCGAGTCAAGCTGGACAGCCGCCTCGAATTCGGCGACAGCCTTTTCCAGTTCGCCCGCTTGCAAGTAATCACGCCCTGCCTGCAGATGTTCCAGGGGATCCCCCGGCGTAGGCGTACTGCCTCCACAACCAACCAGGGCCGAGCTCACGACTAGGATCAAAAGCCCAATGACAAAGACTCTCGTCGAAAAGATGTTCATGATTGCTCCTCCATCTACTGTTTGTAGTCCAGCAGCACGACCTGCGTCTCTTCGGGAAGGCTGCTCTTGGTCACCTTCAGACTCTCCTGGGTAGCCAACTGGCTGAGTCCCATCTCCTTGAGGAATTTACTCACCGGGTCCAGCTTGATCTTCAGCGCTTTGGTCTTGTAGTGCATGGGGATGACCAGGCGCGGTTCCAGCAAGCTGATAACTTCAACCGCCTGGGAAGCGTTGATGGTGAAGCGCGAGCCCACGGGGATGAGCAAAACATCAATGTCGTCCAAAGCCTCGACCTGAGCTTGAGTCGGCACGTGGCCCAGATCGCCCAGGTGGCAAACCGTCAGCCCCTCGAAGTCGAAGAGGAAGACGACGTTGCGTCCCCGGCTGGCCCCCTTCTTGCGGTCGTGGAAAGTGGGAATGCCCGTGACAAAAACGTCGCTAACCTCGTACTCGCCCGGACCGCTCAGCACCTTGGGGTCGCCTTTGATGCCTTCCACGTAATTGTGATCCGAGTGATCGTGGCTGACGGTCACGATGTCGGCCCGAATCCTCGGCAGGCTGTAGCCAATGTCCTTGCCATAGGGATCGGTCACTACCGTGGCCAGCCTGTCCCGCAGCCTGAAGCACGATTGCCCATACCAAGTGATCTCCATTCGACAGCACCTCCCAACTCCTAGCGCCTTGCCAATCAGACTCCCGGCAGCAACACCCGTATTATACTCAATTTGGCCCAAAAAGGAAAATGCCCGCCCTGGCTGGGCGGGCACGCATAGAGGAACCGTTCGCCTCTCAGTCCCACTTGTCTGAGACGGAATAGAAAGGCAGGAGCAGTGGGCCAATAATAGCTGCCAGAAGAGCAACCGCGCCCCTGGCTAGCACTCTGACGCCACTCTGAGAAACGTCCTTCAAAGAGACGAATGGCCAGGAGATGGGCCAGGACTGCGCCTGCGGCATCCCCACTCTCACGACTGCGGCGGCCCAGGTCAGTCCCGTGCCAAAGCCGAGGAGAAGGACATCCTCTCCTTCCCTGATCCGCCCCTCCTCCAGGGCCTCATAGAGGGCGATGGGGATAGACGCAGCCGAGGTGTTGCCGTAGCGATCCACATTGACGTAGAACTTCTCCATCGGCAACTCCAGAGTCTTGGCGAGCGTCTGGATGATCCGCAAGTTCGCCTGGTGGGGAATGATCAGGGCGATGTCGTCCATAGACAGCCCGCTGGCTTCGATCACCCGCCTGGCGCCCTCAGCCGGAACCTTGGCAGCGAACCTGAACACGCGCCGTCCGTCCATCTTGATGTACTGCATCCTCTTGTCCAACACTTCCTGGGAGAAGGGGTGCCGGCTGCCGCCCCCGGGCACAATGACCGCGTCGTATTCGCTGCCCTCCGAACCCAGCAAGAAAGAGAGAACGCCTGTGGGAGCGTCGGTGGCTTGTACGACCGCAGCGCCAGCCCCGTCTCCAAAAAGAACGCAGGTGCCACGATCCTCCCAATCCACGAAGCGGCTGGTGACCTCCGCGCCGATGACCAGCACGTTGTCGTACGTCCCCGCGGCAATGAACTGGTGGGCGGTGGCCAAGGCGTAGACGAAGCCCGTGCAGCCGGCGGCAAGATCGAAGGCGGCGGCGCGAGGGGCCGGCAACATGCCTTGAATCATGCTGGCGACAGAGGGGGTAGGGTAGTCGGCGGAAGACGTGCCCACGATGATGAGATCCAGGTCTCGTGAATCCAGCCCCGCCGCCGCCAGCGCCTCGCGGCTGGCAGCGAGGGACATCGTCGAGGCGGCCTCATCTGGCCCCGCTATCCGCCGCTCGCGGATGCCCGTCCGAGCCAGGATCCACTCTTCACTGGTGTCCACCATCTTCTCCAGGTCTTGGTTAGTCACAACTCTCTCAGGGACGTATTTGCCCCAACCGGTGATTGCGGAATGTCTCATCATTTATTTACCTCCACAACATAGGGATGTGTTTCATCTCGGTTGTAGGACGGATTGGTAATCCGTCAATTCGTCGGAATATCATTCCGACCAACAACACCAACCAACTCGTTTGAAACAGACCCGTCACATACTTCCTAAGAATCAATGGACCCAACATCCCTAGCAGAGGCGGTTCCTATGCTGGCACATCGCGCGTGTGGGAACCCGCTTTGCTCAGAATTCGGATCCACTAAGAAACGCTGCCAAGGGGCATTTCGCCCTATCCAAGAACAGTCATGCAGCCGAAGCGGGTTGGGCCTCAGCCGTGGCGCGGGAGCGGATGAAGTAAGCGATGGCCCCAACAACGGAAACGGCGGATCCCAAAGCTGCCGCGCTGATAAGGATCTGCCTTCTGTGACTTCTGTCGTCCAACTGAGGCGCCTCTCCGGCTAGCTTGCGGCGACCAGCAACCAGCAAATCCTCGCGCAGCCTCTGGCAGAACGCCGGCGCAGGCTGCACCGGCTCCAGAACCTCCTCAACCTTCTCTGCCATTTCCAGCAGGGGCCTGAGCTCCTCCCGGTAGTCGGGAAACAGGGCCAGATAATCGCTCCCCTTCTTCCGCTGATCTTTCTTCAATTGATTGGCATGAGCTGCCAATATCTCGACCAACAGTTTTTCTTCCATAGCTTTCTCCATCGAAAGAACGCATTGCGGCAAAAAATGACACTAACCGCTCGCGACGGGTTTGGCAATCCGCCGCCCGGCGGCTGGATCTGGCGATCCAGCCGGAGCAAAGTGCGACTTTTGCCCCGATGTGAAAGAACGCAGTACCGCAAAAGTAACCCTGTGACGAAGTGATGGAAAAGAGGTATCATA
>CAZEBW010000104.1:0-11071 GCA_964510205.1 uncultured Anaerolineae bacterium | reverse complement strand
ACGCTCTTCGCTACGCTACGAGCTACTCAACCAGCGGTCGCTAGTCAAGGATTACCCTAAAAACTTTCGGGAGGCACCTCTAGATACGCTGAACGACCAATAGATATACGGGAGAGGGGTAAATGAGCACCAAGAAGGAATCCAATACCAGCGTGATCGTGAGGTGGATCAAACAGACGGCCATATTCACACTGCTCTTCGGAGCGGCTTTGTTCATCTCTTCGGGCCAATTGGACTGGCCGATGGCGTGGGCCTATCTCGGCGTGTTCGTAGCAGGCCAGGCCATCGTGGGGCTGGTCTTGGTACCTAACAACCCGGAGCTGGCCGCTGAACGCGCCCAGTTCAAACGGGATGCTCCCTACAAATGGGACAGACTGCTCACCGGTATGGTCACTTTGTTTGGCCCACTGGCCACGCTGATCGTGGCCGGGCTGGATGTGCGCTTCGGGGGGATGTCACAAATCTCGCTCACGGTCCAGCTCGCAGCGCTGGTCGTGGCCGTGCTGGGGACCCTTCTCACTGCCTGGGCCATGGCGGTGAACAGATATTTCTACGGCTTCGTCCGCATCGAAGAAGAGCGGGGCCATACCGTCGCTAGCGGTGGGCCATACCGGTTCGTCCGCCATCCGGGCTACGCCGGCGGAACCCTTTTCGATTTGGCCGCGCCGCTGATGCTCGGCTCGCTGTGGGCGCTCATCCCGGCAGCGATTACGGTGTGTGCGCTCATCGTCCGCACGGCGCTGGAGGACCGGACGTTGCAAGCGGAGCTTGAAGGGTATAGCGAATACGTCCAGCGAGTGCGATACCGTCTGCTGCCTGGTGTGTGGTAATCGAGCCAAATCGCAAGTCAGCAAGTCGTTCTCTTGAGCTCTCCCGGAAAGTGCTCTGAGACCTGTCCCCGGGGGCGATTTCCGCGAGGTGATTTCGCTGGCGACGCCGCCGCTTCGCTAACAGGGGATGGGGGATGGGAGCATTCCCAAGGACTTTCCGGGAGATCTCTCTTAGGATGGGGGGGGGCGGTCTGTCTGGATGTGAAACTCGAGGGGGTCAAATGTGAAAACGTGATGCATGAATGGCCCTTCATGCATCACGTTTTGTTTTTCTTGCTGAGAGATTGGGTTGTGGTTTGATGCTCTACTCTTCCTCTGCCTCTTGTCTGGCTTCCTCAATGATGTTCTGAGCAATGTGGCTCGGAACCTTCTCGTAGCGAGAGAACTCCATGGTGTAGAGACCCCGACCCTGGGTGATGGATCGAAGGTCCGTGGCATAGCGTTGCATTTCGGCCAGGGGCGCTTGGGCGGTGATAATGGCCATGCCTCGCTTCTGATCCATGCCCTGCACCCGGCCCCGCCTGCTGTTGAGGTCGCCCAAAACGTCGCCCGTGAACTCCTCCGGGATGGTGATGATGACCTCCATGATGGGCTCCAGGAGCACTGGGCCGGCCTCTGGGATGCCCTTCTTGAAGGCCAGGTGCGCAGCGAGTTTGAAGGCGATCTCAGAGGAGTCTACGGTGTGAAAAGATCCGTCGTAGAGCGCGGCTCGAAAGTCGGTAGTGGGGTAGCCGGCCAAGACGCCTTTCTGCAAGATCTCTTGAAGGCCCTTCTCTACGGCGGGAATGTACGAATTGGGCACTGACCCGCCACGGATCTCATCCACAAACTCGAAGCCCGCGTCTCGGGGCAAGGGCTCGAACCGAATATAGACATCACCGAACTGGCCTCGCCCACCGGTCTGCTTCTTATGGCGGCCCTGGGCCGAGATCACTCTGGTTATGGTCTCACGGTAAGGCACCTTGGGCACACTGGTGGTGATATTCACCCCGAACTTCTGGTGCAAACGACGGGCGGCGATGTCAATATGGGATTTGCCCATTCCTGAGATAATCGTCTCGTTGGTGGAAGGCTCGCGGTCCACGTGTAGGGTGGGGTCCTCTTCGGCCAAGCGGGACAGAGAGGTGCTCATCTTGTCCAGGTCGGATTTGGTCTTGGGGTGGACGGCGGCTGAGAAGACGGGCTTGGGAAAGACGGGGGGGGCGAGGACGATGGGGTGTCCCTTGTCGCAGAGGGTATCACCGACAGAAGTCGTGGACAGCTTCGCTACTGCCCCGATGTCGCCGCTGCGGAGCCTGTCCACGGGTATCTGGTCTTTGCCGCGCAGGATGTAGAGCTGGCCGAGTCTTTCCTCCTCGCCGCTCCTGGAGTTGAAAACCCGCGAATCGGACTCTAGGAGGCCTGAGTAAACTCGGAGATAGGTGAGTTGGCCGACGTAGGGGTCAGCCAGGTTCTTGAAGGCCAGGACGGCCAGGGGCGCCAGCTCGTTAGGCTCTAAGGTCTCCTCCTCGCCTGTGGCGGGATTGGCGCCCACCGTTGCGCCTGCCTCGGCAGGAGAGGGTAGGTACTCAATGGTGGCTTGCAGGAGCGGCTGGATGCCGATGTTGGCGGTCGCTGATCCGCAGAGTACGGGCACGACACTGCCGTCGGCGATCCTGGCCTTGAGACCGCGCCGCATTTCCTCCTCGGTCAGCTCCTCTCCCTCCAGATACTTCATAATCAACTCGTCCTCGCTCTCGGCTGCCGCTTCGATCAGTTGCAGGCGGTAATCGCCTACTTCATCCTGCAAGGAGGCGGGTATCTCCCCTTCCTCGGCCTTCGAGCCTCGATAAGCCTTCATGGTGATCAGGTCTACGATGCCTTCAAAATCGTCCTGGCTACCGATGGGCAGTTGGATGGGGATGAAATGGGCCTCGAACTTCTCCCTCAGGGCGTCCAGGCAGCGCTGGAAGTTGGCGTTTTCGCGGTTCATTTTGTTGACGAAGACCAGGCGCGGCAAGTTCTGTTCGTCGGCGTAGCTCCAAACCAGGTCTGTGCCCACCTCCACGCCTGCCGCAGCGTCGAGAAGAATCAGCGCGCCGTCAACCACCCGGATGGCGCCCTTGATCTCGCCCACGAAGTCCAAATAGCCGGGGGTGTCGAGGACGTTGATCTTGTGGCCGTCCCACTCGCAAGGCACGAGGGAGGTGCTGAGCGAGATGTGACGTCGAATCTCCTCTTCGTCGTAGTCGGAGACGGTGGTTCCTTCATTCACGTCTCCCAGACGGTTGATGGCCCCAGTGTTCAAAAGCATGGCCTCCGCCAGAGACGTCTTCCCCGCGCTGCCGTGAGACAAGAGGGCGATGTTCCTGAGTTGTTCAGTTTGATATTCCTTCATCAAATTCCTCCTTGATCTTCTGGTTCCCCGATCGCTGCTTCAAAGAAGACATGCGATTGGTCACTTACGTGGTCAACGTGTCTGATAAGTTCTCGGCCTTCCAGTTCGTGTTGCTCCATCCTCATTAACCATTAACCCGTTACTCGTTGCCTGGTTACTTCATGCCCCCATATTGTAAAGCATGATTCGTTAGATGTCAAAAAAACCATTTGCTTCTGCTGGCAGTGGCGCGTATCTGTGGCTACCTGGACAATGTTAAGTCTAATGTCATTGCGAGCCCCGTAGGGGCGAAGCAATCTCCTCCGGGCTTTGTAAGGAGGGGATTGCTTCGTCGCTACAGCCGCTTCGCTTCCTACGCTCCTCGCAATGACGCTGACGCGGGAGTTAGCATTGTCAAGCTACTCTTCGCCTTTGGCCAGCACCTTCTCCACCAGCGCCTCTTCTTCCTCCAGGCTGCTTACCTCCCCGTCTAGGCGAGCGTCGCGCAGGTCGGATAGAATGCGACCGAATAGGGGACTGGGCTTGAGGCCGAGGGCCTTGAGATGCTCGCCATCTATCTCAGGCTCGACAAAACGCAGTGTCCGATGGTGCAGCTCCAACCGTTCCCGCACTGGCTCCGAATTGGTTGCGACCCACAGCACGAAGATGGCCGGCCCCGAGTAGGGTTTCAGTAGTCGGTAGATGGCGCTGGGCTGCCGCATCTTGATCACTTCGCTGGTCGAAAATAACAGCTTGTTGACTTGGCGCAGCAGGGCAGCCTCCTCGCTGCAGATTTTGAGCCGTTCGACCAGGCTTTCTAAATCCGAGGCGCTCAGGCGATAGGTCAGCAGGGCGAAATAGAGGATGCGGATGGGCTGACCACTGATGGCCGGCTTCCAGTTTTCATCTTCTATGGATTCCCGCAGCCGCACGAATCTCTCCCTCAACCAGTCATCGCATTTGAGGTGGGGATGGATCTGGGCCAGCACGCCCAGCTCATCCAGGCGACACAGCGCTTCCTCTGGCGCTTCCTCTTCCAGGATCAGGTAGAGCTCGTGGCGGATGCGTTCTCCCGTGGTGCGGTCCAGCAGGTCCAGGGCGCTGCGGATGCGTTCCTCGGTGCGCTCTTCGAGGCGAAAGCCCAAGCGCTGCTCCAGGCGGGCGGCCCTCAGCATCCTAGTCGGGTCTTCCACGAAGCTGAGGCTGTGCAGCACGCGGATCAACCCTCTCTTCAAATCCTGCTCGCCCTCGTAGAAATCCAGCAGTTCGCCGTAGCGGTCGGGATCGAGGCAGATGGCCAGGGTGTTGATGGTGAAATCGCGGCGGTGCAGGTCCTGCTTAATGGAACTGCGCTCTACCCGGGGTAGGGCCGTGGGGTGTTCGTAGAACTCGGTGCGGGCAGTGACGAAGTCCAAGTAGGGAATAGGGAAGTCGTTCTCATCCAGGATCAGCTTGGCCGTGCCGAAACGGGCGTGGCTGGTCACTCGCCCTCCGACCTTCTTCTGCAAGCGCTTGGCCAGGGCGATGGCGTCGCCCTCCACCACCAAGTCCAGATCCAAGGTGGGGGTCTCCAGCAGGAGGTCGCGCACGAAGCCGCCTACCACGTAGAGGGAAGAGTCCATCTGGGCCGCTGTCTGGCTGGCCTGCTGGATCAACTTCAAAAGCGGCGCGGGCAGGGCCTCTTCGATGAGTTCGGCGATCTCCGCCCGGCGGGGGCGTTGGGGGGGACTGCTCCAGAGCTTGATCAGGTCGGTGCGGGTGACGATGCCTGTGATTTTGCCTTCCTCAACCACGGGCACCTGTCCCAGGCCATGTTCCATCATCACGTCCTGCAGCTTCGGCACCGGATCATCGGGATGGACGACGACTTCCCCTTTGTACATGTAGAAACTGATGGGGAGGTTGTCGAAGCCGAGCTGCAGGGCTTTGTCTATTTGGCCACGAGTCAGGATGCCCACGATCCGCTCCTCCTCGACCACGGGGAAGCCCTCGTGACCATAGCGCTGCATCATCTCCGCTGCATCGGCCACTGTGGTGTCGGGTGGGAGGGTGTGGACGCCGTAGGACATGATCTGGCCGACGGTCACGGCGGGTTGGATGTGGGTGTCCAGAAGCTCCAGAAGCTCGTCCCGCACGCGGCTTAAAGTCCGTCCGCGGATGCGGGCCGCCGAGGCTTGGCTGTGCCCTCCACCGTCGAGGCGAGCGGCTATCTCTGCCACGTTAATGGCCTCGCTGGAGGAGCGGGCTACCATTTGGATATAGCGGGAGTCGTCTTCCAGTTCCACCAACACAAAGAGTGCGGATGGCTCGAACAGGTCACGCAGCTTGTGGGCCAGGATGGAAATCTCCTCGACATAACCCTCGACGCGGGCGGTGGCGATGACCACCGATTGGCCGTCGAATTCGTGGATCTGGCTGTTGTCCAGAAGCTGGTCGTAGAGCTGGCGCTGTTCCTCCGAGAGAGGGTGGTGAAGAAACTTGTTGACTACCGCCAGGTTGGCGCCTTGTTCCAGGAGCCAGGCCGCGCAGCGCACGTCCCTGGGGGTGGTGCTGGGATAAGAAAGCGACCCCGTGTCCTCGTAGATGCCGAGAAGGAGCAGTGTGGCTTCCAGGGGCGAGAGGCGTATGTGAGATTTGATGATTTGCTCAAGCAGGAGGGTGGTGGTGGCTCCGATTTCCTCGCCGGAATAGGTCATACCTGGCGCCAGTTCTCGGTCGAGGGCGTGGTGATCAATGATCTGTACCCTAGTTTTTGAGCTCATGCCCTTTAATTGGGTGAAAGACTGGGTGTCCACCAGGATGACCCGCTCGATGCGGCGACGAGGCAATTCATCGGCCTCCACGAAAGGCAGATCGTCGCGGTAGAGGGTCAGGAAATGGCGCAAGTTGCGGTTAAGCTGCCGAGGCAGCACCGGTATCGCGTCTGGGTAGAGCTTCCACGCTCCGAGCAGCGACGCCAGAGCGTCGAAATCGGTGTTTTCATGGGTGAGTATGACTTCCATTGAGCCCCCCCTGACACTGCCGCTCCTGATGAGCGGTAGCCGACGCCCCCATTATAGCAGCAAAAGCCGCGATTGACAAACGGCCGCCTGCGCGCGAAGTTGATGAAAAGGCAGAATTGTAGTATAATAGCCTGGCTTTGCCATAGAAGTGGAAAAATCAGGAGTCCTGAACTTGTTCAGGATGAGCGGCGGAAACTGCCCCATATTTCACTCATAGTCTGGTGACCACTCAAGATTGCCCCATGTCTGATGCTCCAATTGTCTCCCAAGAAAAGCACAAGGCGTTTCTCGCCTCCCACAGGAAGCACGTGTTGATGATCACCAATCACGGCATACACCAGTGGGAGGTGATGCCTGGCCTTCCCGATACGGGCGGGCAAAACGTGTTCGTCAATCAATTCACGGAGGAATTGGCCCGGCTGGGCTTCAAGATCACCATCGTGACTCGGGGCGGCTATCCACACCCTCGCAGCGGCCAATGGCGCAGCGGATTGCATTACAAAGATGAACACCAGCGGATTCTGTACCTGGAGGATGGCCTGGACGCCTTCGTCCGCAAAGAAGACATGGATGAGCGCATCCCGTTCCTGGTCGAGTTGCTGGGGGAGTTCCTCGATGCAGAGGGAACGAGGGTGGATTTGCTCCTCTCTCATTACTGGGACGGGCTCAAAATCGGCGCTCTGTACAACCGGACACTCCCTGCGCCAGTGAAGCACATTTGGACCCCGCACTCCCTCGGCGCCATCAAGAAGCGTAATGTCCCGCCGGAGCGGTGGGCCAGCTTGCGAATCAACGAGCGCATCGCCATCGAGACCAACTTGCTCAAGGAGTTGGACGGTGTCGCGGCCACTTCGGCCACGGTCAGGCGATCGTTGAGGGAAGACTACGAATACGAGGGCGTTGTCTTGTTTCTGCCCCCCGCTGTTGACGACGAGCGTTACTGCCCGCGAGAGGTCCCAGACGACGATCCGCTGTGGGATTTTCTGAGCCAGCGGTCGGGCGAAGAGGGTGGAGCGACGTTGTCACCGCAGGAATTACGTAGATGCAAAATCGTCACCGAGATCAGCCGCACGGTCGCCACCAAGCGCAAGGACGTGCTGATCGAAGCTTTCGCCACAGTCCAAAAAAGGGTTCCCGATAGTGTGCTGGTGGTCTCCGTGGACGACAACCAGAGGGAGCTGGCCGCGGAACTCAGGGGGCTGATCCGCTCGCTCGGCCTGAGGCATTACGTCGCGACGTACATTCCCGACGAGGTCTTGCCGGCCCTGTACGCCGTAACCGACGTATACTGCACCGCCTCCGTGATGGAGGGCTTCGGCATGTCGGCGCAGGAAGCGGCGGCCAGCGGCGTTCCCGTTGTGGCCAGCCACCTGGTGCCCTTTGTGACTGAGTACCTGATGGGGGACAAGGTCGAGGTTTGTGAATTCCAAGAAGGCCGCCGGCCCCTGAAGCGTGGGGAAGGCGCGGTTGTTGTTCAGGCCGATGACGTGAATGGCTTTGCCTATGCTTTGGAGATGCTCCTGACCGACGAGCGTTTGCGAGAAGAGATGGGCCAGAATGCCTATCGCATCACCATTCCCCGCTTCACCTGGCGTAACACAGTGCCCGCTTTTCTTGATGAGATGGGCGTGAGTCCTTGATTCAAGACATCGCGGCAAAGATAACACTTATGCTCGCGACAGATCGCCAGATCCAGCCGGAGCGAAGCGCGACTTTTACCCTGGTGCGATTTAAGATGGGTGTGTTTCATCTCGGTTGTAGGACGGATTGGTAATCCGTCAATTCGTCGGAATGCCATTCCGACCAACCATACCAGCAACTTGTTTGAAACACACCCATTTAAGATAAGGATCGGACAGTGCACGTTGCTTTTGTGAACCCGCAAGGGAACTTCGATTCCCAGGATAGCTATTGGACTGAACATCCCGATTTTGGCGGGCAACTGGTCTACGTGAAAGAGGTCGCCCTGGCGATGGCTGCGCGCGGTCACCGGGTGGACATCCTCACCCGCCGCATGGTGGATGCCGATTGGCCGCAGTTCGAGGCGCCTCTGGATAGTTATCCAGGCGCCGAAGGGGTGCGCATCGTGCGCCTCCCCTGCGGCCCAGACCGTTTCTTACCCAAAGAACGACTCTGGCCCTACTTGGGAAGCGAATGGCTGCCCAATATCCTGGATTTCTACCACAGTGAGGGGAATCTGCCGCAGGCTCTCACTACTCATTACGCCGATGGCGGCTTGGTCGGCGCGCTGTGGGCCGAAGAAACGGGCGCTCCGTTCACGTTCACAGCGCACTCGCTGGGCGCACAGAAGATGGACAAATTGGACGTGACGCCGGCCAACCTGGCCGAGATGGATGCCCGCTATCATTTCGCTCGCCGAATTGTGGCCGAAAGGGTGAGCATGAGCCACGCTGGCCGCATCGTCACTTCCACGCGGCAGGAGCGCAGGGAGCAATACGCTCATCCGGCCTATCGGGGCGCTGTGGATGCCAGCGATGACGGCAAGTTTGCGTTGGTTGCGCCTGGGGTGAACCGGCGCGTTTTCTCTCCCGATCCAGGGTCCGAGGACGCGCTGGTTCGAAAACGCTATCGCGCCGCGCTGGAGCGAGACATCGCCGAGGGCCGGCGCGAACTGCCCCTGATCGTCTACTCTGGCCGCCTGGATCGCAAGAAGAACGTCATGGGTCTGGTGCGGGCTTTTGCCCAGAGCCAGGCTGTGCAGGCGTCTGCCAACCTGGGGATCGTGGTGCGGGGCTTGGAGGATCCGCTTCGCGATTACGATGCCCTGAGCGCTGGCGAACGCGACATCATGGACGACATCGTAAGCGTCCTCAACAGGCGTGATCTCTGGGGGAAGGTAACCGCCCTGTCGCTCAACAGCCAGGACGAGTTGGCCGCTGCCTATCGCATTTTGGCCGAAAACCGCTCGGTGTTTGCTCTGACCTCTCGCTACGAGCCATTTGGATTGGCCCCGCTGGAGGCTATGGCCGTCGGATTGCCGGCCGTGGTCACCGAGAACGGCGGCCCGGCGGAGACCCTGCGGGAGGGCGATCGGGAATACGGCGTGTTGGTTGATCCCTTCGATCCGGCGGACATCGCCCGCGGCCTGCTGCGGGTGCTGGGCGACGAAGCGAGCTGGCGGCGCTACGCCGAGGCCGGCCGCCGCCGCGTGTACGACCGCTACACTTGGGGAAGCACGGCTCGCGGGTTTGAGCAGGTACTGACGAAGCTGACGGACTGTCCACCACAGTCCAACGGACTACCCATCCCCCCCTACTTCCTCCAGCCGACTCCTGAGAACGACATCCCGCTGGAGAAGCTGGCCGAACTGTACTTCGTCAAAAAAGGAGAAGGCGACTCGTGACCTGGCGGATTCCCGAAGGGGACATTGACGTGCTGTCGGTGGGTGAGGTGGTGGTTGATTTCATCGCCACCGAAGCGGCGGATGAACTGGAGCGAGCCGGCGGGTTTCGCCGCTATCTGGGCGGTTCGGTGACCAACGTGGCGGCCAATGTGGCCCGGCTGGGCGGGCGGACGGCGGTGGCGGCCCGCGTGGGGGATGATGCTTTTGGGCGTTTCGCGCGGCGGGAGATAGAACGGCGGGGCGTCCTCTGCGACTATCTGAAGACCGATGACATGCCGCGCACCACCCTGGCCTTTGTCACCCGCACCGCAGCCACCGCTGACTTCGTCATCTATCGGGGCAGCGACGTTCGCCTGTCGCCACAGGACGTGCCGCAGGCGGCCATCGAGCGGGCCAGAGTGGTGCACACTTCGGCCTTCGCCCTGTCGCAGGAACCGAGCCGCACGGCGGCTCTGGACGCGCTGCGTCGGGCAAGGACTCGCGGCTGCCTGATCTCTCTGGAACCCAACTACCATTTCAGCCTGTGGGACGACGGCCGGTCGGTGAACGAGGTGCTGGCCGAGGCCTGTCAGTACGTGGACGTCGTCAAGCCGTCTCAAACGGACTGCCAGCGGCTGTTCGGAGCCGACCTCTCACTTCCCGACTGCGCGCAGCGTTTTCACGATTGGGGCGTGAAGCGCGTGCTTCTGACCCAGGGGGAGCACGGTATCTCCGTCTATGAGGATGGAGAGGGACAGGTGCTGCACGTGGACGCGCGGGAAGTCCCCGTCGCCGATGCCACTGGCGCGGGCGACGCCTTCTGGTCCGGGTTTCTGGCCGCCGCGCTGGATGGCCGCTCGCTGCGGGAGGCGGTTCTCATGGGCCGGGAGGTGGCCGAGATCAAGCTGACAACGGTGGGCCCCATCACCGACGACCTCGACAGGGAGGCCATGTACCAGAAGATCGCCGCTGGACTCATCTGATGGGAAGTTGGCAACCGAATACTTGAGTGCACTTTACTGAAGGTTCTTGGCCAGTAGGAGGTCTCTCCTGAGACCGATTTCTCCATCGGTGTCAGAGACACCTCCTACTGGTGATTACCCACATCTGGGTAATCACCAGAGAGCCAGTACTTGACAAAGTTGCCATTATGGGCTATTATATTTTACCCTGTCTTTCAAATATGACGTTGTTCATCTCGGAAAGAAGGAGGTGATGGTAGAGAATCAACTCGTTTTTACTCACGGCCGCTGGATTGCGGTCCAGCAGCAGGGGAACGGTGGCGAATCCGTCCCCAATCCAAAACACACAAAGGAGGAAATAGAAATGAGAATCGCAAGAATTGTGGGCACTGTCTTGGTGGTGGCAGCGGTGTTGCTGGCCGCCTGTGCGCCCGCAGCCGAACCGACGGCGACTCCCAAGCCCGTCGCACCAGCTGCGACACCCAAGCCGAAAGAAGAGCCTACGCCGGTACCTAAGGAGCCTGTGAAGATCGAGGTCTGGTTCCATTCGGGGAAGGGTGAGGAGCGGGACGTGCTGG
>CAZEBW010000103.1:0-11187 GCA_964510205.1 uncultured Anaerolineae bacterium | reverse complement strand
CTGGACGTTCATCGGGGCGGGCCTATTCAGCCTGGTGCGCTTTGTTCAGACGTTGCTCAGTTGACAGGAGGTGGTACAATGCCAATGTACGAATTCAAATGCGGTGATTGCGGTGAACAGTTTGACGTCCGCGCTTCGTTCAGCGAGAAGGACAAGGGGTTGAACCCCAGGTGTCCCAAGTGTGGCAGCGAGAACACGGGCCAGGTCTTCGGCGGCCTGGTCTTCTTCGCCAAGTCGGGGGAAGTGGCGTTTGCCCCGCCAGCGGGGGGCAGTTGCTGCTCGGCCCGGTAACCAGGAGGTGAGATCATGCCAGGACGGGGACCAGCGATGTGGCGGACGGCCGGTTGCTGTGTCGGCGACAGCCAAGTCACTCAGGTGGACATCTATGGCAGAGGTTTGACCGTGGGGATCGTCGGGCTCAAAACAATCTTCGAGCAATTCTACGCCCTGGGGCTGGGCCCCGATGACTCCCTCGGGGACGAGCTGTTGGCCATGGTCAAGGACGCCGGCAACTACGTGCCTCGCTCCGGCGAGGAGGCGTACAAAGCAGCCCTCTTGCGGGAGTACGCCGCCTTCTGCGCAGAGAAGGGTCAGGCAAGTGGCTGATGTCGGAGCCATTTTCGTTTCTAGCCGTCTTCGCCCACCCCGACGACGAGTCCTTCACCGTCGGAGGGACGCTGCCAGGTATGCCGCTGAAGGGGTGGAGGTCTCGCTGCTCTGCGCCACGCGGGGCGAGGCGGGGATCGAGGGGATCGGCCCAGAGGAGGCTGCCAGGGTGAGGGAGCAGGAGTTGCGGGCCGCCTGTGCTGTGTTGGGAGTCAGCGAGGTACGTTTCCTGGGTTACCGCGATGGGGAACTGGCCGAGGTTGACCCCGCTGAGGTCACGGCCAAGATGGCCCAGGCCATGCAGGAGTTGCGTCCCCAGGTGGTGATCACCTTTGGCCCCGATGGTATCTCCGGCCACCCGGACCACGTGGCGGTGAGCCGGCTGGCCACTGCCGCCTTCGATGCCGTAGCCAGCGAGGGCTTCGTGCGCAGGCTGTACTACGTGGCCCCCTCGCCAGCCACGGAGCAAGGATGCGGCGTGCCGGCCGGGGAGGTCGGCACGGGGGTGGTGGGGATTGACATCGGCCCCTACCGGGAGGCCAAGGTACGGGCCATGCAGTGCCACCGCAGCCAGCGTCAGCCCTTCCCTGGCGAGACGGCAGAGGAAGCGGAGCGACTGGTCTGCCACGAGTTCTTCCGCCTGGCCAGGGGCCAGGGCGCGCCAGAAGCCGACCTGTTCGCCAGCCTGGACTGGGAGAAGGAGTAGAAACATGCAGATCTCTTGCAAGACAGGAGAAGGGATGGAGGCCTGGCTGGATTGGCTGAGGGGAGAGGTGCGTCGTGAGAAGCAGGCGGGCACCATGTCTTCCACCGGTCGATGATCTGGGAATCAAGCGAAATAAGCAGGCCCAGGTTGATGTACGCTTTTCGGAATGATGGAGGACCGATGCGAACCTATCGTGAGCAATCCAGACTGTTCAAGGCCCTGGCCCACCCCGCCCGCCTGCGCATCTTGTGTGCGCTGCAGGAGGAGGGACAATACGTCTGCCATCTGGTGGCCCTGCTGGGCCGGAGCCAACCCTCCGTCTCTCAGCATCTGGCCGTGCTGCGGGCCGCCGGGCTGGTGGTAGACGAGCGGGAGGGAAATCATATCCTGTACCGCCTGAACGACGGCTGGTTGCTCTGGCTGCTGGAGTTGCTCGCCGGGGAGCGAAAGGAAGCCCGCCCGCGCCTTCAGGGGCGGGAGGTGTGGCGCGTCTGTTCCTGTCCCCGCTGCAGCCAGCGGCGAGAACGGGAGGAAATCGCACGTCGCTAATGGCGCGAGATGAAGGGCGATAAAGCGCCAATAACGAGGAATTAGCAGGAATGAGGTGCTACGGTGCTGATTGAAAAGTACGACCTGGAGGTCTTTACCCCGCCGTGCGAGCCGGGGGCGGAGCGCTTTAGCGCCATCGCCCGACTGGTGACCGACATCGGTGAGGCGCTGCCCTACCTTAACGCCACCCTGCGCGGCACCGTCTACAACCCCAGCGTGCCGGCTTTGAGGTGGACGAAAGCCGGACATCACATCGCCTTTCAGCCCTACCAGATCGCAGTCAGCAACGTCGAGGACCGCGAGGCGGCGATCAAGGAGGTGGAAAGGCTGGTGAAGCTGGTGAACCGCACCTGGGAGCGGCGGGACGAGCTCGAGCCGGATTATGAGACGCACCGCCGGCCGACGCCCATGGAGGTCTACAAGCTGCTGCCAGGCACCAACTGCAAGCAATGCGGCCAGCCCACCTGCTTCACCTTTGCCCTGAAGCTGGTTGCGGCCCAGGCGCGGCTGGAGGACTGTCCGCCCCTGTTCGAGCCCCAGCACGCCGACCGGCTGGCCCAGCTCCAGGCCATCGTCATCGAGGCGCCGGCCATCGGGTGAAAACGCGGAGGAAACACGTGCCAGAGGGCAACGCGACGGCGCACTTGTTGATAGAGATAACCTGGAATGGACGTCTGTGTCCACTTCAAACAATGGGAGAAGTGAACCATGGAATACAGAAACGTGTTGACTATCTGCCCCTATTGTGGAGCAGGATGTGGGCTGTACCTGCAGATCCTGGATGGGGAACTGATAGGTGTGTTGCCTGACAAGGCCCACCCCATCAGCGACGGCAAGCTGTGTATCAAGGGCTGGAATGCCCACAGCTTCGTCTATCATCAGGACCGACTGAGCAAGCCTCTGATCAAGCGTGACGGGCGATTCGTCGAAGCGGGCTGGGATGAGGCTCTGGACCTGGTGGCCGGCAGGCTGGGGGAGATCAAAGCCAGATATGGCAGCGATGCCATCGGCGTCCTGGCTTCGGCCAAATGCACCAAAGAGGAGAACTACCTGATCCAGCGCTTCGCCCGGGCGGTGTTGGGCACCAACAACGTGGACCACTGTGCCCGCCTCTGACACTCCCCCACGGTGGCCGGTCTGGTCACAGCGTTTGGCAGCGGGGCGATGACCAACTCCACCCCGGAAATCGAGGAGGCCACCTGCATCTTCGTCATCGGCTCCAACACCACCGAGCAGCATCCCCTGGTCGCCAGCCGCATCTACCGGGCCGTCGAGAAGGGAGCCAGCCTCATCGTCGCCGACCCGCGGGAGATCCAGATCAGCCGCTTCGCCCACGTCCACCTCAGGCAGCGGCCAGGGACGGACGTGGCCTTGCTCAACGGGATGATGTACGTGATCCTGGAAGAGGGGTTGGAGGACAAAGCCTTCATCGCCGGGCGGACGGAGGGTTTTGAAGAACTGAAACAGGTCATCGCAAGTTACACCCCGCAGCGGGTGGAGGCCATCACCGGGGTGCCGGCCGAACAGATCGTCGCAGCGGCGCGGCTCTACGGCCGGGCGGAGCGCGCCTCGCTGATCTACGCCATGGGCATCACCCAGCACACGACGGGCGTGGACAACGTCCTCTCCTGTGCCAACCTGGCCATGCTCACCGGGGACGTGGGCTGGCCCAGCACGGGAGTCAACCCCCTGCGGGGGCAGAACAACGTCCAGGGCGCTTGCGATATGGGGAGCCTGCCCAATGTCTATCCCGGCTACCAGCGGGTGGATGCCCCGGCAGTACGGGCCAGGTTCGAAGAGGCCTGGGGCGCCAGCCTGCCCGACAGTGCCGGCCTCAGCGTGGTGGAGATGACGAACGCGGCCTATGAGGGCGAGATCAAGGCCATGTACGTCATTGCCGAGAACCCCATGCTCAGCGATCCCGACGTCAACCACGTACGCCGCTCACTTGAAGCCCTGGAGTTCCTGGTGGTGCAGGACATCTTTCTCAACGAGACCGCAGAGGTCGCCGACGTCGTCCTGCCTGGCGTCAGCTTTGCCGAGAAAGACGGCACCTTCACCGCCACCGACAGAAGGGTGCAGCGAGTGCGCCAGGCCATACCCCCGATAGGGGAGGCCAGGCAGGACTGGGGGATTGTCTGCGAGCTGGCGAAACGGTTGCAGGAGCTGGGGGTTGCGTCCAGGGAGCAGGCGTCCTGGGACTACTCGCACCCCTCGGAGATCATGGCTGAGATCGCGGCCTTGACCCCCATCTATGGCGGCATCAGCTTCGAGCGATTGGAACAGGGCGGCCTGCTCTGGCCCTGCCGGACGGCCGATGATCCCGGCATCCCTTACCTGCACAAAGGCCGATTCTCCCGGGGCCTGGGCAAGTTCAGCCCCGTGGAGTTCAAGGAGGCGGCGGAACTGCCTGACGAAGAATATCCGTTGATCCTGACCACCGGGCGGATCATGTTCCAGTACCACACCGGCACCATGACCCGCCGCTCGCCCAAGCTGGAGCAGGAGGTGCCCGAGGGGTACGTGGAGATCAGTCCCACCGATGCTCAAGATTTGGGTATCGTCCAGGCAGAGCGGGTCAGGGTCATCAGTCGGCGGGGGGAGATCGAGATTGCTGCCTGGATCACCCCGAGGGTTGACAGGGGAGTGGTCTTTGTTCCCTTCCATTTCGCTGAGGCGGCGGCCAACGTCCTGACTATCGCCGCTCTGGACCCGGTGGCCAAGATTCCGGAGTACAAGGTCTGCGCGGTTCGGGTGGAGAGGGTGGCGGTTGCAGGCTGACCACCATCAGCAGCGTGGACACGAGGCAAAGGGCTGCGCAGTCATCTGGAAGCAGGCCAGCGTGAAGGCGCTGGCGACGGAGGTAGTGTTGTGATGGGTGGGGACGATCTGTTGCTGCACAGTTTCACCATCACCCACCTGCTGGACTGCATCGCCGACCCGACCAAGAACCGCGTCATTGCTGCGTTCTCGGACAACATTGCGGTCGTCTTTCCTTACCTGAACGCTATCGTTCCCAACCTGATGTACAACCCCGGCGCCAACACCATTACCATCAAACGGGAATGGCGGATCCTCACTTTTTATCCTCACGTGGCAGTGATGGCCAAGGTAGATGGCGAGGAGGACGCCGTGGCCCAGTTGCGTTGGTTCCAGGAACTGTGCAACGACACCTGGCATCGGCGGGAGGAGATCACCCCCTGCTACGAGAGGCGGAAGCTGCTGCGGCCGCTGGACGCCTACTGGCTGTTGCCGAAGTTGAACTGCAAGGTGTGTGGCGAGGCCACCTGCATGGCCTTTGCCTTCGGACTATTATTGGGAGAGCATGAACTGGCCGAGTGTCCTCATCTGACCGCGCCGGACTACGCCGAAGGCGGGAGGCGATTGGCGGAACTATTGAGTTCACAATGAGAAGCCCGTTTTCCCCAAGAAAAGAGGCTTCTGGAGTCCAAAATAAGGAGATGAACATGCCAACGGAACAGGAGATTCGTGAAGCACTGCGGCCAGTGATGGACCCGGAGGTCGGGATGAGCGTGGTGGACATGGGGATGATCCGGGAGGTGGCTATCGAAGGGGATGCCGTCGAAGTCAAGATGGTGCTGACTGCCCCCTTCTGCCCCCTGGCGGGGATGATCACCAACCAGGTGCGACAGGCAGCGGCCGCCGTGCCTGGGGTGAAAGAAGCGAAAGTAACCATGCTCGATGAGCCGTGGGATCCCTCCTGGATGAAGCGGTGAGACTGATAAGCGAACTGGACGCAGTGGTCATAGACGATATTGCGTTCCAACCACATCTCGAAAAGCTGCTGAAAAAGCTCCACGTGAAAGAAGGCAGCGCGTACGCGGAGGGGCTCAAACGCCTGGTCCTTGAGGCTCAGGCCATCGCCAGGCCCCGAGCGCTCTACAGAGTCGCCTACATTGATTCCAGGAGCGAGGGCAGCGTCGTCATTGACGGAATCACGTTCAACAGTCGCGTGCTCCGGGTCAACCTGGAGAATGCCCATCGGGTCTTTCCCTTTGTGGCCACGTGTGGGACCGAGTTGCACGAATGGATGAACCGCCAGGACGACATCCTACTGCGATACTTCGCCGACGCTATCGGCGAGATGGCCTTGCGCACGGCGTCGGCGGTGTTGAAGAAGCACCTGATTGAGCGATATCGCCTGGGCCGCACGGCGACGATGTCGCCAGGATCTTTGCCCGACTGGCCCATCCAGGCCCAGCAGCCGCTTTTTGCCCTGCTCGGCGACACCGAAGAGGCCATTGGCGTTCGACTCACGGACAGCCTGTGGATGATACCAACCAAGTCCGTTTCGGGGATGCGGTTCCCCATCGAACAGACGTTTGAGAGTTGCCAACTGTGTCCGCGGGAGCGCTGCCCCTCCAGGATAGCGCCATACGATGAGGAGCTATACGACAAAAGGTATCGTCCTGAAACTGCGAGACGTTAGAATACCTGCACCGCCTCTTTTAGGAGGAACATAAGGACGTCAATGTTGAGCAACCAAAAAGGGTAAGAGATCAACCTGGTGGCAGACGTATCATCGCTGCGGGTGGAGAGGCGCTTAAGAGAAGGCAGGGGCGTCAGCGGGAAACGTCTGGACAGCAGGAGATTGGGAGGGGCGAGCAGTGGCCCTGTGTTGGGTAAAAGCTGGCGAATGTGGACAGGAGACGAGCATCGAAGCTCGCAAAGTGGACCCGACGCACGTGGCGTTCGAGATCACGACCACCTGCGAGCACATCCAGGCCCTGGCCGAGGCGTTAGGCGAGGTGGACGTGGCGCACGACATGTCCTGCCGGCTGGACGAGACGCGGGTCTACACCCTGGCCACGGAGCACGTCTGCCGCAACAGTTGCATCGTGCCCGCTGCCATCCTGAAAGCGATGGAAGTCACCGCCGGCATCTTCCTGCCGGGGGATTGCTCTATTGAGTTTGTGGAGGGGGCGATATAGCCCTGCTCGCCGACTGTGAGGCGAGAAGCAAAGCTGTAAGCGAGAGAAAGGAGTCAAGTATCATGATGCGATTCGCTGGAGATCTTTCGAAATGACAGAAGTAAAGCAAGAAGCACCCATCAGGTTGTTGCCCGTCTGTACCAAGGAAGCCGAGAACCTGAACATCATTCTGGCCTGCGACGGGGCGGCCAGTGTGGGCCAGGTGGGACACGCAGTGGCCGTTGAATTGACTAACTCAAATGAAGCGGCCCGCATGTGCTGCATCACCGCCGTAGCCGCCGAGTCGAAGCCGCACGTGGACATCGCTCATCGGGCCAGGAAGCTCATCGTCATCAACGGCTGCGCCAATCGCTGCGCCAGCAAGGTGTTGGAGAGGCTGGACATCCCTTACGATTACGAGACAGTGATCGCCAAGGAGGGGGTGGAGAAGGAGCCTACCCTCGACTTCGACATGGCTGACGTGAAGCGCATCGCCGAGAAGATCGCCAGGGAGGCGTTAGGATCATAGCCTCTCTGGAGGGTCGCCCCGGTGCCGTGGTTAGCGGCACCGGGGCTCATCCTGGTTTTTTGTAATGCACATCAAAATCAAATGCGTGCGGCCAAAACTTGTGGTAGTAACGACTTTAGTCGTTCCAAGCGACTGAAGTCGCTGCTACAGATTTTGGCCACACTGAAATCAGATTGAGGAGAACAAGTGAAGTCACTGACAGAAGAGCAAGTTAAGCAAGCATTGGCCGGGGTGATGGATCCCGAACTGAAGCGCAGCCTGGTGGACCTGGGCATGGTGCACGACGTGCACGCCCGGGATGGCAAGGTGAGCTTTACCCTGGCCTTGACTATTCCTGAATGTCCGCTGAAGGACCAGATCGTGGCCGAGGCCAAGGCGGCGGTGTTGGCCCTGGATGGCGTCGAGGAGGTGGAGGTTGACCTGACCGAGATGACCGCCGAGGAAAAGCAGCGGATTGGCCTCGGAGGGGCGGAGCAAGCGGGCGTGGCCGAGCGTTTCAATCACATCCGGCACGTCGTGGCCGTGATGAGCGGCAAGGGTGGCGTGGGCAAGTCGTTGGTCAGCGCGTTGCTGGCCGTGGCCCTGCGCCGGGAGGGGCATCAGGTGGGTGTGCTCGACGCCGACATCACCGGCCCCAGCATCCCCAAGATGTTCTTCCCCACCCCTCAGCGTCCAAGAGGAGGGCCTATAGGCCTCCTGCCTGTCGAAACTCGGCAAGGGATCAAGGTGATGTCCATCAACCTGCTCCTGCCCAGCGAGGACGAGGCAGTCATCTGGCGGGGGCCGCTCATCAGCAACGCCATCAAGCAGTTTTGGGGCGACGTCGTCTGGGGGGATCTGGATTACCTGATCGTGGACCTCCCGCCAGGCACCTCAGATGCCTCGCTAACGGTGATGCAGAGCCTGCCCCTGAGTGGAGTGGTGCTGGTTTCTACACCTCAGGACCTGGCGGGGATGGTGGTGCGCAAGGCAGCCCGCATGGCCGGGCACCTGGCGGCGCCCATCCTGGGGCTGGTGGAGAACATGAGCTATTTCGTGTGCCCGGATACGGGGAAGCGATACGATGTCTTCGGCCCCAGTCACGCCGAGGAGATGGCCAGGCAAATGTTGGTGCCTTTCCTGGGTCGGCTGCCGATTGACCCAGAGATCGCCCGCCTGTGCGATAGCGGGGGCATCGAGGATTACCCGGCCCAGGAGTTCGTTCCCATCGCCCGGCGAGTGGCGGAAATGGCCCCGCCGGCCCAGCCGCCGCGCTTCCCTCTGCCAAAGAGATAAGGTGGACTTTACACCCATTGAGATGACGGCAAGTTAGAGGAGCCTGGCGGGCAATGGCGCCCGCCGGGGTGGGGTGGAGTCGGGAACCCCCGACCCCATCCCCAAATTGAGATCATTGACATCGCCTGAGGTCTTATGGGAAAAGTGTTGACAGCGTTGCGGAGATCACCCCTTCTGGCCCCGCTGGCCGACGACGAGCTGCTGAGTGTGGCTGAAGCCAGCCGGGAAATGATCTGCGAACCAGAAACACCCGTCTTTGCCAGAAGTGGCTGGGATGAGCGAGTTTACATCTTACAGGAAGGCAAGGTAACCATGCACGTGAGCCTGCAACCTGGTTCCCGTTGCGGAGGCGAGGCGACGGCCGTGATTGACCATCCAGGTCAGGCCTTTGGCTGGTCAGCCCTGGTAGATGAGGATCGCCTGAGCGTCAGAGCTCAATGTGTGGAGAGGACCCGCCTCATCGGCATAGAGCTGAAGAGGCTGGCTCATTCGATCCGCCTGCTGATCTTAAAGCGGTCAGTCTTCTACCTATTTGCCTTTCTGCAAGAACTGAGGTTATGCCCTTTCAATCTGGCCGACCTGGTAGAATTGAGCGGTTCGTCTCGCTTTTGAGGTGATTGGTGTAACCTTCTATGTGGTGGAAAGATGATTGCCTTTGTGCTAAGTGGCGGTGGCAGCCGTGGCGCGCTGGAGGCAGGGGCGCTGCTGGCCCTCTTTGAGCAAGGCGTTCGACCAGATATGCTACTCGGCGCCTCGGTGGGGGCCCTCAACGCTGCTTTTATCGCTGCCAATCCTACCCTGGACGGCGCCCGACGATTGGTGGATGTCTGGTTGGAAGTCCGCAAGGAGCAAATCTATCCGGGCAATTACCTGACCATGGCCTGGCGGTTCCTGCGTGGGGAGGACGGCTTGTTTAGCAACCGAGCTCTCAGGGCCTTCATCGAGGCCCACATGCCGCCGGGGGTGCGTACCTTCGGTGACGTGTCAGGTGCACGGTTGTACATCGCCGCCACCAACCTGAACACAGGCCGTCTGCATGTCTTCGGCGATGACCCTTCGGACACCATTGTAGATGCTCTGATGGCCAGCACAGCCCTGCCCCCATACTTTCCACCCTGGCACTATCGGGGCTGGCAATACGTGGATGGGGGGACCACGTGCAATGTGCCCATCTGCCTGGCCTTGAAGCGTGGGGCACGGGTGGTGTACGCCGTAGATGTGAGCTGCCCTGATCGGCCCCATTTCAACGTGCACGGCATCGCCAACATCGCGCAGCGCACGATTTGGGCCATGTCGTGCCGACCCATTTTGGAGGATATACCGGCTTGCTTTGCCTCCTCCGGGATGGCCATCCACCACGTCGTCATCGGGACCCTTGCTGGCCTGCCGGTCTGGGATTTTTGCCACAGCCAGGAGATGATCAAGGAGGGCCATCGGATCACGAGGGCTTATCTTGAAGAGCATTCCTGAGATGTATGGAGTCGAAATCTCTGAATGTTTGAAGTCGGGGATGATTTCGATACTATAACGCAGCCGTTAAACGTGCTGTCGAACGAACAAGGAGGAAAGAACCATGAAGATTGCAGCGGTATCAGATGATGGGATCACCATCAGCCAGCACTTTGGCCGGGCGCGGTTCTACGTCGTCGTCACCGTGGAGAACGGCCAGATCGTGGGCCGGGAGACACGGGACAAGATGGGACACGTGCAGTTTGCCAGTGAGCCTCACGAAGACGTGGCCGATGCGCGCGGCCATGGCTTTGGCGCCTCTGCCCAGGACCGTCATGCCCGGATGGCCGCCGCCATCGCCGATTGCCAGGTGCTCCTGGCGCGCGGCATGGGCGCCGGAGCTTACCAGAGCATGGCCCAGGCCGGCGTGCGTCCGGTGGTGACCGACATCCCCACGATTGACGAGGCCGTGCGAGCCTACGTCGAAGGCCGCCTGGTGGATCACACCGAGCGACTGCACTAATGCCACGCGATACTCAGTACATCATCGAGCACACCACCATCCAGTTCGAGTGTGACAACTGTGGGCAAGGAACGGTGGTGTGCACCTACGGAGGTTGACGTGGCGCTGTGTTGGGTCAAAGCGGGCGAATGTGGGCAAGAGACGAGCATCGAGGCCCGCAAGGTCGATCCGGTCAAAATAGCGTTCGAGATCACCACCACGTGCGAGCACATCCAGGCATTGGCAGATGAGTTAGGGAAGTGAACGTGGGGCACGAGATGTCCTGCGCGTTGGACGAGACACAGATCTATACCCTGGCGGCCAGACACGTCTGCCGCAACAGTTGCATCGTGCCCGCCGCCATCCTGAAGGCGATGGAAGTAGCCGCCGGCATCTTTTTGCCGGGCGACTGCGAGATAGTATTTGTCGAAGGGGCAGTGTAAGCGGCAGGAACAAAGTCATTACTCACGTGCCAGGTGGGGTACATTGGAGCATCACTGACCCCGACACTGCGTCTGAGCGAGGGTAACCCCTCGCCGGATATTCTCGTATGGCAGGAGCACCGGTTGGTAGAAGGAGACTGATAGAATGGACATATTCTTGCTTGCTACATTGACTTGCTTTGTTATTGTCACTATCG
>CAZEBW010000102.1:0-11236 GCA_964510205.1 uncultured Anaerolineae bacterium | reverse complement strand
TCAGGGTCGCCTCCGTGATGGCCGATTTCGGCACCTTCATCCCGCTGCGGCGCAAACCGCTGGTGCCGATTGATACCTTCGCTGGCAAGGAGCTGAAGCCAGAGGATTACGAGGAGAAGCCCATCCAGACCGAGGACTACGCCAGCATCCTGTTGAACTTCGAGGGTGGGGCCAAAGGGGTGGTGACCGTATCCCAGATTTGTGCAGGCCGCAAGAACCGGCTTAGCCTGGAGATAGACGGCTCCAAAGGGTCCCTGGCCTGGGACGGGGAACGGCCTAACGAGCTGTGGATCGGGCACCGCGAGCGAGCCAACGAGGTTCTGATCAAGGACCCCTCGCTCCTGGCGTCGGAGGCCAGGTGGAGCGCGGGCTACCCCGGCGGCCACGCCGAGGGCTTCCCCGACACGTTCAAACAACTGTATGCCGCTGTCTACGGCTATATCGAGCAGGGCGACTGCGCCGCCCCGGCCGATTTCCCCACCTTCGCCGACGGCCACGAGGAGAACCTGATCTGCGAGGCCATCGAGCGCAGCGCACGGGAACAGCGGTGGGTAGAGGTTGATCGCTAACTATTGCTCCCGCCGGATTGCCAAATCCGGCGGGCATGGCCTGGATTTGGCACTTGTCCTGAGCCAGTCGAAGGGATCCAGGCCGAGCGAGTGATTCAAGGAGGTTATGACCATGAAAATCGGCGTAATGACCGCAGCTTTCCCCAACTTGTCTCTGCAGGAAGTGGCCACCTGGGCTTCGGACAGCGGATTCGAGATGCTGGAAATCGCCTGCTGGCCGGCTGGCGAGGAGAGAGACCGCAAGTACGGCGGCGTGGTCCACATTGACGTGGACTCGCTGACGCCCGCCAGGGCCTCGGAGATCAACGACATGCTGGCCGCGAAGGGGTTGGAGATATCCTCGCTGGGTTACTATCCTAACCCGCTCCATCCCGACCTGGAGCACCGTAAACACGTCATCGCCCACCTGAAGAAGGTCATCGTCGGCGCGGAGACGCTGGGCGTGGACATCTTGGGCACCTTCGTGGGGCGGAGCTGGAACCCTGAACTCACCGGGCGCGATTGGCGGAAGGACCTGGATCACAACTTCGAGGAGTTCACGAAGGTGTGGCCGGGGCTGGTCGAGTTCGCGGCCGAGCACAACGTGAAGATCGCCATCGAGCATTGCCCCATGCTGTGGGCCGACACCTGGCCGGGTGGGTCTAACCTGCCTCACTCGCCGGCCCTCATCCGCCGCATGTTCGAGGCCGTGCCCGACGAGAATTTCGGCCTCAACTTCGATCCCTCGCACCTGGTGTGGCAGCAGATTGACTACATCCGCTTCATCTATGATTTCGGCGACCGCATCTTCCACGTGCACGCCAAGGACATGGACATAGACGGGGAAATGTTCTATCAGGATGGCATCCTGGGCTGTGGCTTCCGCTGGCAGATCCCGCGCCTGCCGGGGCAAGGCCTGGTAGACTGGCAGGAGCTGGTGGCGGCTCTCTACGATGTGGGGTATGACTTTGTGCTCAGCATCGAGCACGAGGACGCGAATTGGGAGGCCACTGAGGAGTTGGTCAAGCGGGGGTTCCTGCTGGCTAAGAAGACGTTGGAACTGTACACGGGGTAACGTCAAACGTGAAACGTGAAACGTCATAAGGCGGTCAGGAGGCACGATGGCACAAGAGGCAATGGTTAATGAGAGAGGGGGGCCGGCGACGGCGGTGGAGGCAGCGGCGGGTCTCAGGGATTTGTGGTGGCGGCGATTGCTGTTCGCGCCCACCCTCGGCCTGCTGCTGCTACTGGCCATCGTCCCGCTTTTATTCTCCCTCGGCGTGAGCCTGTTCAACTACTCGCTGGGGAGCAGGGCCATCTGGATTGGCCTGGGCAACTACATCAACATGTTTACCGATCCTCAGTTCTGGCTGGCCGCCCGGGTCACGGTGCAGTTCACCATAGCGGCCGTTTCCATCGAGGTGGTGCTGGGTATCCTGCTGGCCTTTGTGCTGAACCAGCGTTTTACTGGCATGGGAATCATCAGGCTGATCGTCTTCCTGCCCATGATGCTGGCCCCTTTTTGTATCGGGCTGTTCTGGCGGTTCATGTTCGACCAGACCTTCGGGATTGTGGATTACGCGCTGACTCGGATGGGCCTGCCGGCCATTCCCTGGCTGGCCCACCCGTTTTGGTCGCAGGTGGCGGTGGTGGTGGTGGACGTGTGGCAGTGGACGCCTTTCGTAGCCCTGCTGGTGTTGGCCGGTCTGGGTACGATACCGATGGAACTTCTGGAGGCCGCCACCCTCGACCGGGCCTCGACCTGGCTGAAGTTCCGCCAGATCTACTGGCCCTATCTGCGCTTCCCCCTGTTGTTGGCCCTGCTCTTCCGCTCCATTGACACCCTTAAGCTGTTCGATTCGCCCTTCATCCTGACGGGAGGCGGCCCTGGGAATTTCACGTCCACGCTCTCCATCCTGGGCTACCGCCACCAGATCATGTTCTTCAATATCGGCATGGCGGCGGCGATCTCGTGGGTGGTGGTGATCATCATCAACATCGTGATCAACATCCTGCTGAGGCTGATCACCCCCGCTAAGGTTGAACAGGTCGCTACCGGCTTATAGGTAGGACAAGTTGCCAACTTGTCTTACGAGGTGGAATAATGAAGACACTCAAACGTGTTCTGGGCGTTGTTCTTGCTCTGTTCGTGGCGGCGGTCTTCCTCTTCCCGCTGCTGTGGATTCTACTCTCATCGTTCAAAACCAAGCTCGAACTGCTGGCCGTCCCGCCGGTGTTCATATTCAAACCCACCCTGCAAAACTATATCAACGCCTTCAATTCGGACTTCCCCTTGCAGGTGCGCAACAGCCTCATCATCGCCATTAGCACGACGGTGATCTCCATTGTCTTGGGGAGTCTGGCAGCCTACGGATTCTCGCGCTACGCGATCAAGGGCAGTGACTTCTTGCAGTACTGGATCCTCAGCTTGCGGATGCTGCCAGCGATTGCAGTTCTAGTGCCTTTCTATCTGGTCTTCCGGACGTTGGGGCTACTTGATACGCATATCGCCTTGATCCTGGTCTATTGCCTGTTCAACATCTCGTTTGCGGTGTGGGTGCTGAAAGGCTTCTTCGATGAGATACCTCTGGAGTTGGAAGAGGCGGCCATGCTCGACGGCTACTCACCGTCCCAGGTTTTCCTGAAAGTGAGCCTGCCGCTGGCCCGGGCCGGCTTGGCCACGACGGCCATCTTCTGCCTGATCCAATCCCTGAACGAGTTTCTCCTGGCTGTATCGTTGACCACGCGGGTGGCGGAGACAGCCCCCGTAGGATTGTCGAAGGTGCAGACGTTGATGGGCGTTGACTGGGGGCTACTGTCGGCCGGATCTATCATTTTCATGCTGCCGGTGGTCATCTTCACCATCATCGTACGCAACGAGCTGGTCAGGGGCATGAGCTTCGGACGGATGAGGTAAGACGGAGGGAGTACTGTGTCCAAGGTTGTTTTGGAGAATTTGCACTGTTGGTACGGCCAGACCCACGCTGTGGACGACTTCAGCTTGGTAATCGAAGATGGTGAACTGTGTGTTTTATTGGGTCCGACGGGCTGTGGTAAGACCTCGACCCTGCGGATGGTGGCTGGCTTCGTGCGACCTGCGGCGGGAGATATTTATCTGGATGGCCGGCGCATCAACGATCTCTATCCCGGCGACCGCAACATCGCCATGATCTTTCAGAGCTATGCTCTCTACCCCCACATGACGGTGCGGAAGCAATTCGCCTTCCCCCTGAAGGCTACCAAGATGCCTGCCCAGGAGATCGAGCAGCGGATCAAAGAGACGGCCGATTTCCTCCACATGCACGAGTTTATGGATCGCTATCCCGGCGAGTTAAGCGCTGGACAGCAACAGCGAGTGGCTGTTGGTCGGGCGCTGATCCGGCGGCCCAAGGTGTTCTTGATGGACGAGCCCTTGAGCCAGTTGGACGCCAGGCTCAGGGTGGAGATGAGGGCCACTTTGAGGCGCCTTCAGCAAGACCTGGGCATCACCACCATCTATGTCACCCACGACCAACTGGAGGCCCAAAGCATGGCCGATAAGATCGTGGTCATGAGGCTAGGACGAATACAGCAAGTCGGCTCTCCGGTAGAGATCTACAGCGACCCAGCGAACCTCTTCGTAGCTGGCTTCATCGGCTCGCCGCCCATGAACTTCCTGGAGTGTCATTTGGAGCGGCGGGAGGGCCAGGTCTACGTCCGGAATGACCACGGCTACCGCTTGGCTTTTCCCTTGAAGCCGAATCTGGCTGAGAGGGTGGCGGACATCGCTGCTGAGCAACAGTTGGTGCTGGGTATCCGGCCTGAGCACATTCAATTGAGTCCTGAGGCCAGAGCCAATGCCATCCCTACTGAGGTCTACGTGTTGGAGCCTCAGAGCAACGAGCTGATTGTTGACCTCAAGCTCGGCGATCTGATTTTTAAGATGCGGGGAGACAAGAGGGAAATGGGCTTCAGGCCCCAGTTGAACCAGAAGGTTTGGATGGAGTTCCAGCAGGGGCATTTGCACCTTTTCGATAAGGGCTCTGAGGAGCGGGTTCTCTGAGCTGCTTCCCCTCCCTCGGAGGGAGGGGTTAGGGGAGGGTGGGCCTTTCATTGAGAGACCCCACCCCCTCCCAACTTCCCCCTGTGAGGGGGAGGAGTTTCGTAGAAGCGGAGACGACATGGCCAGCATTCGATTAGAAGATGTAACAGTAAGATTTGATCACCAAGATGTGCTCAAGGATATTGACCTCGCCACAGACGATGGTGAACTCTGCGCATTGGTGGGGCCGTCGGGATGCGGCAAGACCTTGGTCCTGCGGGTCATCGCCGGCTTGACCCAACCCGTCGAAGGCAGTGTCTACATGGATGGCCAATTGGTCAATGACGTGCCACCCGGCGACCGGGATATCGCCATGGTCTTTCAGCGTTTTGCCTTGTATCCCTATATGACGACCAGGGACAACTGGGCTTTCCCCTTGATAGCGGCCAGGCTCCCTCAGGAGGAGATCAAAGCCCGCATCAGCGCCATGACCGAGTTCTTGCACATGGGGCCGCTCATGAACCGGTATCCGAAACAGCTCTCCGGTGGCCAGCAACAGCGAGCGGCCCTGGGCCGCGCGCTGGTGCGGCGCCCCAAGGTGTTCTTGATGGACGAGCCTCTGGGCAGCCAGGACGCCAAGATGCGGGTCGAAATGAGGGCCAAGCTGAAGAAGCTCCAGATGGATTTGGGCATTACGACCGTCTACGTTACCCACGACCAGGTGGAGGCCCAGGCTATTGGCGACAAGGTGGCCGTGATGGAGGAAGGCACCATTCACCAGGTAGGATCGCCGGAAGACATTTACGAGAAACCGTCAAGCCTGTTTGTAGCTGGCTTCGTCGGCACCCCCCGCATGAACTTGTTAGATTGCACTTTTAATCGAGAGGGTGAGCAACTGTATGTCCGCCATCCTCTTTTCAAGCTGACCATGCCCTCAGCCAAGGCGGCGAGCATCGAGGAGGATGCCAGCAGCCAGGAAGTGGTCGTTGGTTTTCGGCCTGAGAATATCAAATTGAGCGAAACGGCGGAAGCTGACTCGATCCCCACCGAAGTGTACGTATTAGAACCGCAGAGCAATAAGCTGATTGTGAGCCTGAAGTTCGGTGAAGAGATTCTGAAGATGCAAGCCGATAGGGATCATCTGGGGTTCGTACCCCAGTTGGGCCAGAAAGTGTTTCTGACTTTCGAACAAGAGTTCGCCCACGTATTCGACAAGAACACAGGCCAGCGCATTAGCTGAAAGAGGGAGGTGCCTATGACAAATGCTTGATTAGCCAATGCCCAATATCCAATATCAAAATAAGGAGGAGGTTCAAGAAATGAGAACCAAGCTGTTCATTCTAAGTGTTGTGGCAGCATTGCTGTTGGGCCTGGTAGCCTGCGCTGCCGCGACGCCAGAGGTCGTCGAGAAGGAAGTGATCGTTGAGAAAGAGGTTCAAGTCACCGTCGAGGTGGAGAAGGAAGTGTTGGTGACGGCTACACCTCCCAAAGAGGAAAAGGTGCTGCGCATCCTCAGCCTGGCCTGGCCGCAGACGCCAGTGGAGCAAGAGCTCGCCGACAAGTATTTCACGCCGGCCACAGGCATCAAGGTGGAGATCACCGGTCCGCCCTATGAGTTCGTGGAGTCGAAGGTGCGCGAGATCTGCGCCTCGCAGAGCTCCGACTACGACCTCTTTGAGTACGACAGCCAGTGGTACGGCGGCGCGGTGATGAACGGCTGCTTCGAGCCACTGGATTCCTACTTCGACAAAGAGGGCCTCGACTACAACTCCATGTTCGTCCAGCCCTACGCCACCTACAACGGCCGCTGGCCGATGCCTAACGCCGTGCTGACCGGCGAGAAGGACTGGCAGGACTACACCGACGTGCCGCTCTACTTCATCCCCTGGACCATCGGCTCGATGATCTTCAGCTACCAGCCAGAGCTTTTCGTCGAAGCCGGCATCGTGGACGCGAACGGGATCGCCAAGCCGCCCACGAATTGGGATGAGTTGCTGGATGCCGCCAAGAAGCTGACGGTGGATCTTGACGGCGATGGCAAAATTGACCGCTACGGCATGGGCTGGTACGCCTGCCGCATCAGCGACGGCGTCACTCAGCAGTGGCTGCCCTTCCACGTCTCCTACGGCGCTGCCTTCTGGGACGAGGAGAACTGGCAGGCCCAGGGCATCATCAACTCGCCCGAGGCTGTCGAGGGCTGCGAGATGTTCACGCGCTTCTACAAGGAGGGCGTGGTGGATCCTGCTACGGCTACCTGGTTCGTGAGCGAGATCCTCGGTGCTGCCTTCACCGACAAGTTCGCCATGTCCTTCACCTGGGTCAGCTTCGCCGGCGCGTACGACGATCCCGCTGTCTCCCAGACAGCCGGCAAGTGGGCCTACGCTCCCTTCCCGTGCGGGCCGGAGCGCTGCGCCGCCACCTACGGCTCACAGGGCATGGGCATGAGCGCCTTCTCCAAGCAGAAAGATGCTGCCTGGGAGTACATGAAGTGGTACATGTCCTATGACGTGCAGAAGATGCTGGTGGACGATGGTCGGGCCGGCTTCGCCTCGGCGCGCGTTGACCTGCTGGACTACCAGATGGTGCCCGGCACGGCCAAGTGGGCCTCGCTGAAGAGCATTACCGAAGGCTGGGGCTACGATGTCTGGACGTACCCTGAGTACGCCCAGCTCCTCGACATCCAGCAGAACTTCATAAACCTGGCCTACATCGGGCAGATCAGTTGTAAGGATGCTCTTGACCAGATCGCGACGCTGCATCAGCGCATCCTGGACACCAGCCCCAACAATCCCAAGAACAAGTAAGATCAGTTCAGAAACCAGGTTTTGGGGGGAAACCTGGTTTCTCCAACCTGGGTAGACAGGCGGTACCGCCTGTCTACCCAGGCCCCATTGTGAAAGGAGACGTAGAATGGCCAAGGGCAAAGTCAAAGTTGGAATCATCGGCTCGCAATTCGAGGCCGACATCCACGCTGCATCGTTCCAGATCATGCCAGAGGAGGCCGAAGTCGTGGCTGTGGCCTCACCGACGCCGGGCCATCCCGAGGAGCTGGCCAAGCGGTACGGCATTCCGCGCGTTTTTCACGACTATCGCCAGATGCTCAAAGAAAAAGACATCGAGATGGTTACCATCGCTGCCCCCAATTACCTCCATGCCCAGATGACCATTGACATCGCCAACGCCGGCAAGCACGTGGTCTGCGAGAAGCCCCTCTGCATGACCCTGGAGGAAGCCGACGAAATGGTCGAGACCTGCCAGAAGCAGGGCGTGCTCCTCATGTACGCCGAGGAGCTTTTCTTCACTCCCAAATACGTCAAGGCCAAGGAGATGGCCGATCAGGGCGCTTTCGGCAAGGTGTACATGGTGAAGCAGAGCGAGAAGCACTTCGGTCCCCACGCCGAATGGTTTTGGGATGTGGAGCGCTCTGGCGGCGGGGTGTTTACGGACATGGGCTGCCACGGCGTCGCCTTCTGCTACTGGTTCCTGGATCGGCCGGCCATCAAGTCCGTTCAATGTCAGATGGGAACCTATGTCCACGGCGACATTACTAAAGGCGAGGACAACAGCATCTGCATCCTCGAGTTCGAGAACGGCGCGCTTGGTCTGGTGGAGAATAGCTGGGCGCGGCGCGGCGGCATGGACGACCGCATCGAGGTCTACGGTGATGGCGGCGTGACCTATGCCAACCTGCACATGGGCAACGCCCTGCCGACTTTCAGCGAGCATGGCTACGGCTACGCTGTGGAGAAGGCCCCCAGCACCAAAGGCTGGACCTATCCCGTCTTCGAGGAGCTGTGGAACTACGGCTTCCCCCAGGAGATGGCCCATTTTGCCCGCTGCGTACGGGGCAAGGAGGAGCCCCAGGCCACCGGCGAGGATGGGCGGGTGGTGCAGGAGGTGCTCTACGCTGGCTACGAGTCCGCGCGCACAGGTTGCAAGGTGGAACTCCCCTTCCGCCCCAAGGGCGTGAAGAAGCCCATTGATTTGTGGTTTGGGGAGTACAGAGAGGGCTAAACTGACAAGCGTGAGGAACTCGAGGGAACTTGGGTAGATAGCGTTGAGACGCTGCCTTGGAGAGGAGTTCGTTCATCGTTTGCAGGAAACAGCCCTTTGGCTAGCTGAACGAAGGGCTGTTGAACTTTGGGGCTTGCGGATGGCTCTGACCGCTCTGTCACTGCGAGGAGCGATAGCGACGAAGCAGTCTCCTTTTGCGCAGGCGGAGATTGCTTCGCCCCTATGGGGCTCGCAATGACGGCTTATGTGTCATTGCGCAATGACATGAAGGAGCAGTATGACAGATAGGTTGTCCGTGTTGAGCGAGGCAGAGATTTCGGCCATCCACGACGCCTCCCTCGCCATCCTCCGCGACGTGGGAGTTCAGATACCCAACGCGGAGGTGCTACAGGTATTGGCCGAGGCCGGTGCCAGCGTTGACTTTTCACGTGAGGTGGCCAGGATTCCAGAGGACCTGGTGGCTGACGCCCTTGAGGGATCTGGCAAGCAGTTCACCCTCTACGGCCGGGGCAGGGCGAAGACGGCCCGCTTCGGCTACGGCGATTTCGTCCTGGTCTCCAGCCCTGGGCAGTTCTCATGGGTTGAGGAGGCTGGCGGGCCGCGGCGCGATCCCACCAGCGAGGATGCCGGGCGCGGCATCCTGGTGGGCGATGCCCTGGAGCACATCAACATCGTGGGCGCCCTGGGCATGGCGCTCGACATCCCGACCCCCATCCGCGACGTGTGGATGGCAGCGGAGTTGGTGAAAGGCACTAGCAAGCCGACCCACGTCTGGGTGGCCAACGGCACCACCCTCCACTACATCTTGGAGATCTACGAGGCGGTGATGGGCGGCGCCGAGGCCCATCGCCAATATCCCATGATCGCCGGCTTCGTGGAGCCCATCAGCCCCCTGCGCTTTGCCGAGACCGGGCTGGAAATCCTGGTAACCTGCGCCCGATACGGCCTGCCCCTCTTCTTCGCCCCCATGGTCCAGGCGGCGGCCACAGGCCCGGCCACGCTGGCGGGCACCCTGGCCCAGGAGAACGCCGAGATCCTGGCTGGCATAGTCATCGTCCAGCTCTTCGGCCCTAGCTGTGCGGTGTGCTACGGGGGCATCCCGCACATCATGGACTTGCGCACCATGCAGATCAGTTTTGGCTCACCCGAACAGGGTTTGATGGCCGTGGCCATGGCTCAGGTGGCTCAACACTATGGCTTGCCATCCTACATTAACGTGGGCCTGGGGGACAGCAAGCTGGTGGATGCCCAATCGGGCCTGGAGCGAGGGATGACCCTGCTGATGGGCGCCCTGGCTGGCGCCGACACCTTCGGCCACATGGGCATCGCCGGGGCCGATCAGGCGGCCAGCCTGGAGCAACTCATCGTGGACAACGAGATGGCGGCCTACGTCAAGCGCATCCTGCGCGGCTTCGCCGTCAACAGGGAGACTCTGGCCCTGGAGGTCATCGAGAGGGTAGGGATCGGCGGCAACTTCCTGGCCGATAGGCACACCGTGACCCACTTTCGGCGGGAGCTGTGGTCCCCCGACCTCTTCGACCGCCGCGACTGGCAGAGCTGGTGGGAGGATGGCGCCAAGGTGATGGTCCAAAGGGCGCGCGAGAAGAAGCGGCAGATCCTCTCCGAACACTTGCCTGAGCCCATAGACCCCAACCTGGCTGGCGAGATGGACGGGATCGTAGCCACCGCGAGGAGAGAACTTATCACCAACGCATAGCTCGACAGCGTCATTTTGCGAGCTGCTCGATTGAGAGCTGCGGAGTCCCGAGCTTGTTCGGGTTGTTTTCAACGACATCAAGAGAGGAGTCCCATGAAGCCAACCACTGTGTTCTTGGCCGAAATGACGAACCATGAGGTCGAAGAGTTCCTGAGGGATCACGACACGGTGATCGTGCCGGTGGGCTCCATGGAGCAGCACGGCCCCGCGGGGCCCATCTCCACGGACGTGCTGATTCCCCAGGAGATAGCGCGGCGCGTCGCCCCCAAGATCGGCGCGGTTGTGGCTCCCCCGCTCAGCTACGCGCTTTCCTACCCTCATCGGGGATTCACCAGCGAGTTCAGCCTGCGCATTGATACCTTTCTGGCCGTCATCGAAGACCTGTGTGTCGCCTTCGCCGAGGCGAGTTTCCGGCGCATCATCTTCCTCAACGGCCACTTCGACAACACCTACGCCATCGCCTACGGGTGCGCCAAAGCTGCCGAGTGGTTGCCCGGGGGGATCAGGGCTTTTCCGGTGAACTACTGGGACGGCCTGCCGCCGGAGCAAGCCGCCGAGTACGTCAGCCTGGCCAAGGGGATGCACGCCAACGAGGGCGAGATTTCGGCCGTCCTGGCCATCAACGCCGACCTGGTGGACATGGAGCGGGCCAACACCGAGTTCCCGACCTTTCCCGAAATCCGCACCTCCTCTGGCGCGGTGCACACCGCCTATTTCCTGACCTCCCCAGGCACGGTCTACCGGGCCACCGAGTCCGGCACCTGGGGCGATCCCACCCAGGCCACGGTGGAGAAGGGGAAGAAGTTCCTCGATCAGATCGAGGCGGCCACCCTGGCTTTGCTCGAAGACATCGAGGAGACCTTCAGGGTGTTGCCCAAGCGCTAGCGTAAATTATGTGCAACCAACTGCAAGTTCGTCGCTGAAGTTGGAATCTTG
>CAZEBW010000101.1:0-11547 GCA_964510205.1 uncultured Anaerolineae bacterium | reverse complement strand
AGACGTGTGCTCTTCCGATCTCCGCCCCCCCTCGGTCCCCCCCAACTTTGGGGGGGAGGACAGGAGAGGGCGCACGGACGCGGGCGGCGAAGAGGCCATAGGCGATGGTCTGGGCGTACATATCGGCGAACTGAGCCGGAGTGAGGAAGGGGATCAGCGTCTCTCGGAAGGCTTTCAGTTGGGCGTGCAGCATGCCCTCCTCACTCTCGCGCCCGAAGGTCTCCCTGATCACATCGCGGGTCATGCCAGCCAGGGCCGCCATGCGTTGGGCCAGTTCTTTGGGAGTGCCTACCGTAGGCACCTCCTGGGCAAAGAACTTCTGCAGAAGCTCCGAAACAGCCTGGATGCCGTCCCTTCGCGTCCTGATCCTCCCATCGCTGGTCAGCGTAGCCAGGCGAGCCGTCTCTCGCTGCTCGCCCTCCACGTACCAGCGGAACTCCAGGTAGTCGGTGAGGATCAGGTTGGTCAGCGATTCGCGATAGCGAGCCAACTGCTCGGAACGCTCCGCCGCGTCCAGGCTCGCGCCCACGCCCTTGGCCTCGACGTAGCCCAGCGGCGTCCCGCCTCGGGTAAGGATGTAGTCGGGCGCGCCGCACGCGATACGCTGGGGTTCGTTAATGGCGGTGATGTCCTCGCCGACGGCTTCAAGGAGGACTTTGAGAGCCGGGCGGTGGGTATGCTCGGTAGCGCTCCCCGTGGCCAGGTTCTTCTCTATCGTTCTCAGATAATCTCGAAAAGCATCGGGGGACATAGCGTCTCCTTTGAGAACAGCGGATTGGCAGGATTCACGGATCAAATCCGCAAATCCCGCGAGTCCGTGTTCTCCTCAACCCCACAAATACACATACTTATGTCCGCTGCCAGCGCTGCACAACACGACTTTTATCTCCATTCGCGGCTGAACATCGTGCATTTCCACAATCCGAGGTGCTCTCCATCCGTGGTTCTCACTCCCCCGCCGCCACGGCCACCGGCTCCGCTGGCGTGCGGATGAACTAGGTCAGCGCCAGCGAGACCAGCACGATGCCCACGCCCGCCAGAAACGGAGCCTTCGAGCCGAACAGCTCCCACACCGTGCCGCCGAGCACGGGCACCACAACCGCCGCGATCGAGATTAAACTTTTCACCAATGAAATCCATTCCGTCCCTCCAGCTCGAAACTGAACCCCTTCTCGACGAAAAGCTCCAAGCAAGCATCTACCGCCGCAGGATCATAGAGGACGCCCTTTTGGCTTGAGATCTCCTCCAACGCCTTATCAATGCCGCAAGTTGGTCGGTAGGGGCGGTGAGAAGACATGGCCTCAACCACATCAGCCACGGCCAGTATCTTCGCCTCCAGACAGATGCCTCCATTGGCCAGCCCTTGTGGATAGCCGGAACCATCCAGCCTTTCGTGATGCTGCAGCACGATTTCGGCCACCGGCCAGGGAAAGTCTACGGCTTGCAGTATCTCTTGACCAACCCGGGGGTGAACGCTGAGCAGACTGAATTCTGTTGAGGTTATCCGACCGGGCTTGCTGAGAATCTCAGCCGGGACATAGACCTTGCCAATATCGTGCACACTGCCAGCCACGCGAATGCCCTCGATTTGATCTTTAGGAAGGCCCATCTCTGTGGCTATGGCGCAAGCCAGTTGAGCCGCTCGTTTCTGATGGCCCGCTGTGTATGGATCCCTCCTCTCGGTCGTCAAGATCAGGGCCTCGACCGTGCCCTCCATGCTGCTTCTCAGCCTCTCAAAGCTGCGCTTCAGCTCCTCCTCCGCCCACTTGCGCTCGGTGACGTCTCTCATGATCCCCACGATTCCCACCACTCCCCCTCTTCGTCTTACCAGAGAGCTGTGAATCTCGCTGATCCTTTTTCCACCTGTCTTGAGATACACTTCTATCTCATACGGAGGCATATCATGACCCTTTTCAAGTCTTTCAAAAGCAGCAAGTATCTTGACCATGCTCTGGGAAGGAATCATTTCCAAGACGTCAATTCGTTTTCCAACCAGATCCTCTTCGGTGTACCCCCCGACTTCCTGGACATACTTATTGATTCTCACCACCCTGCCCATCTTGTCAAGCAGGACGATGCCATCTCTAGCGCCGTCGAAAATCGCTCTTAGTTCCTCCTCGCTCTGGCGCAGCGCGTCCTCTACCTGCCTGAGCCGGCTTTCTGATGCCTCTAATTCAGCAATCCGTCGGCGTAACTCCACCAACTCACCAATGAGCTGCGCCTTGGTCTTGTCCTGATCCTTCATCATGCTTACCTCCCGGACATACCCATGGAAAATGACTAGCAGAGGCGGCTCCCACGCCGCCGATTCGCGGGCGTGGGAGCCCGCGCTGCTTCAGAATTCCCATCTACTGAGACTGATGCACCTGCCGCCCACCGTCTATGGGCCAACTGGCTTCAACCGCAGGTCAGCGTAGAGGGCATCGAAGTCGAATCGCTCATCGAGCATCTCCTGGAAACGCTGCACCTTCTTCTCCTGATGAAGACGGGTCTTGCCGAAGAATTGCTCGATGATCTCCACCGTGGTCAGCGTGTCCTGCTTGGTCAAGATCACCGGCACGCCCACCTCCTCGGCCCGGCCCAGGATGAGGGGGCTAGGATAGAGATTGCCCGTCAGGATGAGGCATTTGGTCGAGGTCTCCAAAGCCGCCAGTTGGATGTCCGAGCGATCGCCGCCGGTGATGACCGCCTTGTTGGGCTTGCGGCGGAAGTAGGTCAAGGCCGAATCCACGTTCATGGCCCCGACCATCAGATACTCCACCAACTCATCAGTCGCTTCGGGGCAACAGAGGATTTCGCCGCCCAGGCCCTCGGCCAGTTGCCCCACGCTGATGGACATGAGCAGCCTCTCCTGGGGCAAGACGGCAAAGACCTTGACCCCTCGTTCCTCCAGATAGGGCTTGACCATCTCCTGAACAAAGCGCATCCGCTGGCGCGGCACGGCGTTGATGACGGTTCCGAGCATGGAATCGCCGAACAGCACTCTGGCTCCCAGAGCTTCGTCTACCACCAGGTCGCTGGTGTACTTGATCACCACCAACTCTTGCGCCTTCAGGAGATCGGCCACCAGAGGTGCGGACAGCTCGACCAGAGAACCTTCCATGCAGTGGGCGCCCCCTTCTAGGATGACCACATCTTTCCCCTGGGAAACCTTGGCGTAAGCCTCCCCCAGCCGAGCCACGAAGTCGGCCTCTTTTTCGCCCCTCAATATGCTCTCCACCACACTGGGCATCAGGGCAATGGGGGCGATGGCGTCCAGAGGTTCAGCCAGATCGAAGGTCTGCCGAATGAACTGGGCATCCTCGTCAACGACCTGACCGGCGATTTTTCTGGCCGTGGTGCTCACCGGCTTCATGTAGCCGATGGCAAAGCCATCGCGTCTGAGCTTGCTTCCCAGGCCGATGCAAAGGGCCGTCTTGCCTGAGAACGTCGCTGTTGAAGTGATGTATAGCACTTTCATATTCCCTCCTTAAATAAGCGTCTTGGCGTCACAGCGCCATAGCGTCTCAGCGTTAGTTGTAGACGCGGCCTTGCTCGATCTGCTTTTCCACAGCGTTGATAAAGCCTTGCAGAACCTTAGCTGTCTCTCGGCGAGCCTCTTTCAGCTCGGCAACCTTCTCACCGTCGAGGTAGTCAAGCCGATGGCTCAAGTGAATGTAGTACTCTACTTCCGACAGGGAAGCTCTAGCTGTGTAGAGAAACTGCCTAAACTCTTTGAGGTACTGTTTGCCAGAGCCCTCAGCGATGTTGGCAGCCACAGACACCGCCGCTCGTCGCAACTGCGACGTTAGCCCGTAAAGCTCGCCTCTTGGAAAAGCTTTGGTGACTTCGTAGATCAACGCCACCAAGTCATCAGCCTTCTCCCAAGCCAGAATCTTGCGAAAATCCCTCATCCCCCCTCCTTCCAACGTCTTCGCAGCTCAGCGACGCAGCCGCTTGGACGCTACGACGCCTGGACGCTACGACGCTAATACGAGCCGCATGTCCACACCTACCACTCCCCGCCCGGCCTCGAAGACCATCAGCGGGTTGATGTCCATCTCCATAATCTCAGGAAAGTCGGTCACCAACTGCGAAAGGCGCAGCAAGGTTTCCACGATGGCCTCCGTGTCCGAGGGCTTCTCGCCCCGCACGCCCTTGAGCAAGCTGTAGGAGCGGATCTCGCGGATCATCTCCTCGGCCTCCTGGCGGGAGAAGGGCGCGATGCGGAAGGCCACGTCCTTGAGGGCCTCCACGTAGATGCCGCCCAGGCCAAACATCATCAGTGGGCCGAACTGGGGATCGCAGTTCATGCCCACGATGACCTCCTTGCCCCCCTGCACCATCTCCTGCACCAAACAGCCCCAGATCTCGGCGTCGGGCATGTATCGCGTGGCCCGGTAGACCAACAAGTCGAAGGCGTCCCGCACGTCGGTGGCATCGGAGATGCCCAGCTTGACGCCGCCAATGTCGGTCTTGTGGAGGATGTCCGGAGAGGCGATCTTCATCACCAGGGGATAACCGATCTCCTCAGCGATCTCCACCGCTTCATCGGCCGTGCCGGCCAACTCGGAGGCAGGGATGCGGATGCCGTAGGCTTGCATAATGTCGCGCGCTTCGGCATCGCCTATCGTCTGCCGCCCGTCATCCCTCACCTGGTCGAAGATGCCCTTCACCGTCTCCCGATCCACGTCGAACTCCTCGATTTCTAAGGGAGGGCGTTCCAACCACTGCCGATAGTCCAACATGGCCTTCAACGCGCCCACCGCCCGCTCCGGAAACGAGTAGTTGGGTATCTTATGTTCGTTCAGCGCCTTGATCCCAACGCCGACCCTTTCCTGCCCCATGAAGCTGCCCAGGACAGGCTTGTCGTAGCGGGCAGCAAGCCGACCCACCGCTCTAGCCGTCTCCTCGATCTCGGTCATCACCTGGGGCGTGAGGATGACGAGGGCGCCGTCCACGGCGTCGTCCTCCAGAGCCGCTTCCAGCGCCAGGGCGTAGCGGCCGGCCAGGGAGTCTCCGAGGACGTCTATCGGGTTGTAGATGTTGGCCGCCGGGGGGAGATTCTCTTGCAAAAAGTCAATGGTCTCGCGGCTCAGCGAAGCCAGCGAGAGGCCCTGCCGCTCCAGGGCGTCGGTGGCCATCACCCCCGGCCCGCCGGCGTTGGTAACGATGGCGATGCGTCCCCCCTGGAGCACCGGCTGGTAGGCAAAGGCCAGGGAGTAGTCGAACAAGTGCTGGATGGAATCGGCCCTGAGCACGCCGCTCTGGTGGAAGGCCGACTCGTAAGCCCGCGCCGACCCCGCCAGCGAGCCGGTGTGGGAGGAGACAGCCCGCGAACCCGCATCGGTGGAGCCGGATTTCACGGCAATGACCGGAATCCGGCGGGTGACCCGGCGGGCGACCTCCATGAACTCTTTGCCTTCGGAGAGGCCCTCAATGTAAGTGAGGATGACTTTGGAATGAACGTCATCCTCCCAGGCCGCTAACAAGTCAACCTCGTCCACGTCGGCCTTGTTGCCCAGGCTCACGAAGCGCGAGAATCCGATCTCAGCCGCCAGGGCCCAATCGAGGATGGCGGTGCACAGCGCGCCCGATTGGGACATGAAGGCGATCTCACCCTGGGGAGGCATCCCAGCGGCGAAGGAAGCGTCGAGCGGGCAGATGGTATCTATGACCCCCAGGCAGTTGGGACCGATGAGGCGCATCCCATACTGCTTGGCGATGGCCAGCAGCTCCCGCTCCATCCGCACGCCTTCCAGTCCGGCCTCGCGGAAGCCCGCAGTGATGATGATGACCCCCTCGACGCCCTTCTGGCCGCACTCCTCCAGCGCAGCCGCGACGTACTTATTGGGAATCACCATAATCGCCAAATCTATTTCCCCCGGCACATCCAGGACGCTGGCATAGCACTTGCGTCCTAGAATCTCCTCGGCCTTGGGGTTGATGGGATAGACCTGGCCTGGATAGCCGTGTTCGATGATATTGGACAGCACGCCGTGACCCAGCTTCTCTTTGTTACGCGAGGCGCCGATCACAGCTACCGCTTGGGGACAAGAAAACATCTCAAGCATGGTTTATCTCCGCTCTGAAACGTGAAGCTTGACTCACGCTTCACGTTCTCACGTTTCACTTTCTCACTATGATATAACACAACTCCGAAAATGGCAAATCCAAAATACCAAATCGGGCCTATGTGGCAGCCATCCTTGACAGAAACCGGTGGACGTGCTAGAATAACGCCAACGATTTGCGAGGAAGCGGAGGAGGAAAATGCAAGCATCGAAGACGATTTACCTGGACCACGCCGCCACCACCGCCGTTGATCCACGCGTGGTGGAGGCCATGCTCCCCTATTTCAACACCAAGTACGGCAACGCCTCCAGCATCTACCGACTGGGGCAAGAAGCCGCCCAGGCCCTGGACGAGGCCCGGCGCACAGTGGCCGACATCCTGGGCTGCCAGCCCAGAGAAGTGATCTTCACCAGTTGCGGCACCGAGAGCGACAACCTGGCCCTGCGCGGTGTGGGCTGGGCGCGCCGCAACCTGGGCAAAGGCAACCACATCATCACCTCGCCCGTTGAGCACCACGCCATAAGCCACACCTGCGAGCAACTGGAAAAACACTTCGGCTTCGAAGTCACCTACTTGCCCGTGGACAAATACGGGATGGTGGACCCCGATGACGTCGGCCGCGCCATCCGAGACGACACCATCCTCATCAGCATCATCTACGCCAACAACGAGGTGGGCACCATCGAGCCCCTTGCCGAAATCGGCCAGGTTGCCCGGCAGATGGGCGTGCCCTTCCACACCGACGCCGTACAAGCCGGCGGTTCCTTGAACCTGAACGTGGACGAGCTGAACGTTGATCTCCTTTCCCTTTCGGCGCACAAGTTCTACGGCCCGAAGGGAGTGGGTGTGCTCTATGTGCGCAAAGGCGTGCCCCTGCTGCCGACCCAGACCGGCGGCGGCCACGAGCGCAACCGCAGGGCCGGCACCGAAAATGTGCCCTACATCGTCGGGCTGGCCACCGCGCTGAAGATCGCTTACCAGGAGTTGGAGGCCAACAACCAGCGCATCTCCGCCCTGCGAGACCGCCTGATCGAGGGCGTTCTGGCCAACATAGACGAGGCAGAACTGACCGGGCATCCCACCCACCGCCTGCCCAACAGCGCCAGCTTCATCTTCAAGTACATTGAGGGCGAGGCCATATTGCTTAACCTGGACCTGGCGGGCATCTGCGCCTCCAGCGGCTCGGCCTGCAGCTCGGCGTCCCTGGGGGCTTCCCACGTGCTGCTGGCCCTGGGCATCCCCCCTGAGGCAGCCCACGGCAGCTTGCGCCTGACCCTGGGCAGGGAGAACACCGAGGAAGACATCAACTACGTGCTGGAGACACTGCCCGGCATCGTGCAGAAGCTGCGAGACATGAGCCCACTCGCCTAACTTATCGCCCAGATTGGCCCAACTCACAGTTTTGTGCTATAATCAGTGCTTGAGAAAAGTCGCTCAAAAGGGGCGTCCCTTCGACGAGCTCAGGACAAGCCTCGCCCCGTCCGGGCGGCGGGGACGCCACCCGAGAGCAAGATTTTCTCATCTACTGATAATCTGTGACGGAAAGGAGATCACCGATACATTGAAAATCGAAACAGAGAGACTAGAAAACTGCCAAATGGCCCTGACCATTGAAGTTGACGAGAAGCGCACCAAGCGGGCCCTGCGCAGGGCTGCCCGCCGCATCTCGGGACAGGCCAAGATTCCGGGCTTTCGCCCCGGCAAAGCGCCCTACAACATCATTGCAGGAATGTTCGGCAAAGAAGTGCTGTATCAAGAAGCGGTTGACGACTTTGGAAGCACGCTCTATCAAGAAGCGCTGGAAGAGACGGGCATCGAACCCTTCGATCAGGCACAGTTGGTCGGTTACGATATCAATCCTTTGGTGCTGAACTTGATCGTGCCCCTGCCGCCCGTGGTGGAACTGGGCGATTACCAACAGATTCGACTAGAGCCCGAAGAAGAGGAAAAGACGAACGAGGAGAAAATTGGCGAGGCCCTCCAAAGAATCCAAGAGCGAAACACCTTCTGGGACCCTACGGAAGGGCCCGCCCAGTGGGGCAACCTGGTCGTAGTAGATATCGAGGGCACACTCGACGGAGAGACCATCGTCGAAGAGAAGGGCAGGGAGCTGATCTTGGAGGAGGCTGATTCACCTGAGTCCTTGCCCCCCGGCTTCGCCGCCGAACTCTTGGGCATCAGCCTCGACCAACCACAGGAGTTCACGCTAACTTATCCCCACAACTACGAAGACAGTAGCCTCGCTGGCCAGCAAGTTCAGTTCACAGTTCACCTCCGAGACTTGAAAGAAGAGATCGTGCCCGACATTGACGATGACCTGGCTCGCACCGTGGGGGACTTCGACACCCTAGACGAGCTCAAAGCCGAACTAGGCAACAATCTGGAGGCCAGAGCCGAGGAAGATTTCGCCAACCGGGCCTTAGAAGCGCTGGTGGAGGGATCCAAGATAGAATTCCCGCCCACGCTACTGGAACGGGAGATTGACTATTGGATCAGAGAATTCGATCAGAGCCTCAGGCGGCAAGGATTGAGCCTCAACAACTATCTGCAGATGCGAAAACTGACCGAAGACGAGTTTCGCCAAGAGGCCTCCCCCCAAGTTGAGGAAAGACTGAAGCGCTCCCTGGCCCTCGCCAAATTCGTGGAGCTAGAAGAGATAGATGCCGAGTCTGAAGGTGGGATGAAGAGAGCCCTGGAGCACCTGGCTGCCATTGCCAGGGGCGAGCTAGAGGAAGATACAGAGGCTTCCTCATCAGATGAAGCTAAAGAAGTAATAGAGAGCACAGACCAATAAGAAACCAGGTTTTTGAGGCCCTTGCATCCAAAAGGTGCACCATAGCCCCCATTCTTGATGTCTAGAGAAACACTTTTGAACGAAAAACCTGGTTTCTCCTAACAAGAGAAGTGAAAGGAGCGAAACGACAGAATGAAATCCCTAATTCCCTATGTCATCGAGAGCACCGGGCGCGGCGAGCGCATGTACGATATTTATTCCCTGCTCCTCAAAGAGCGGATCATCTTCATGGGCACACCCATCAATGACCAGGTAGCCAACGTAGTGGTCGCCCAGCTCCTCTTCCTGGATCGTGAGAATCCGGAAAAGGAGATTTCGCTCTACATCAACTGCCCTGGCGGCGAGATATATCCTGGCCTGGCTGTCTACGACACCATGCAGCAGGTACAGGCTCCTATCTCCACCATTGCCGTGGGTTGGACGGCCAGCCTGGGCACGATTCTCCTGGCTGCGGGCAGCAAGGGCCGTCGCTACGCCCTGCCCCACGCCACCGTCCACATGCATCCCGCTGGCGGTGGAGCGCGCGGTTACGCCCCCGACGTGGAGATCCAAGCGCGAGAGCTGCTGCGCATGCAAGAAATGCTCAAGAACATCCTCTCTCTGCACACAGGGCAAACGGTAGAGCGCATCACCATGGACTTCGATCGAGACTACTTCATGAATGCCCAAGAAGCCGTCGAGTACGGCATCATTGACGAGGTGTTGGCTCCCCGCAAGAAGGATGCAGAGGACGAAGAAGAGACAGAGGGCACAGAAGAGACAGAAGAGGAAGCTGAGGAGTAACGCCCGAGTTTCGGGTTGCAAGTTTCGAGTTGCGAGTTTCGAGTTGAGGAATGAGGAATCCGCCACCTGAGGCGCTGAACTCAAGAACTCGAGAAGAAAGGTAGATCAGAATGGCTCGAATGAGACAGGAAGAGAGATACTGCTCCTTTTGCCGCAGGGGTCAGAATGAAGTGAACCGCCTGATCGCCGGCCCCGACTTGATCCACATCTGCGACGAGTGCGTTCACTTGTGCCTGGAGATTCTGAAAGAGGAAATCCCCGACTCGCCCGAAGAGACATTCTTCTTGGAGACCATTCCCTCGCCCCGTGAGATCTACGACCGCCTGAACGAATACGTGGTCGGCCAAGAGGACGCCAAGAGGGTGCTTTCCGTGGCCGTGTACAACCACTACAAGCGCATCAACGCCAAGGTCGAGCTAGACGATGTAGAGCTGGAGAAGAGCAACATCCTGCTCATCGGGCCGACCGGCTGCGGCAAAACGCTGCTGGCGCAAACCCTGGCCAGAATCCTAGACGTCCCCTTCACCATCGCCGACGCCACCGCCCTGACCGAGGCTGGGTACGTGGGCGAGGACGTGGAAAACATCCTGTTGCGCCTGATCCAGGCCGCCGATTACAACCTGGCCCGCGCCGAGAAAGGCATCATCTACATTGATGAGCTCGACAAAAAGGCTCGCAAAACAGCGGACAACCCTTCCATCACCCGCGACGTGTCGGGCGAAGGAGTGCAGCAAGCCCTCCTCAAGATCATTGAGGGCACGATGGCCAACGTCCCTCCTCAAGGCGGTCGAAAACATCCTCACCAGGAGTTCATCCAGCTCGATACCAGCAACATCCTCTTCATCTGCGGCGGCACCTTCGACGGCCTGGAAAAGATCGTCGGCAACCGCGTCGGCACGAAAGGGAGAGTGGGCTTCTTGAAGGGAGAAGCGGCCAGGATACAGAGAGAGGAAGAGGAGAGGAGGATCGCCAGGCTCCTCAAAGAGGTCATTCCCGATGACTTGATGAAATACGGCATGATCCCAGAGATGGTGGGACGCCTGCCGGTGATAACCCACGTTGAACCTCTGAGTAAGCGGGACATGATGGGGATTCTGACCCAGCCCAAGAACGCTATCAGCAAGCAATTCCAGCGGCTGTTAGCCCTGGACAACGTAGAGTTGGTCTTCACCGAAGAGGCCCTGGCCACGGCAGCTGAGGAGGCCATGAAGCACGAGGCGGGCGCCCGGGGACTGAGGACCATCATCGAGAGAGCGCTTTTGGACGTGATGTACGAGATCCCCTCGCGGCGCGACGTGAAGAAGTGCGTCATCAGCGCGGAGGCTGTCTTAGGCAAGGCCCCCCCTTTGCTCCTCACCCAGTCGGAGCGCACCATTAATTTGAAAGAGACGGCCTGACGCCTCGCGCTCACCGCCAGACTTCCGAAGTTTCCGCAAGTTCAATCCTGCACTATTGATTGGCTAGTTACCGATGCTCCACAGCGCATAAGTACTGCCACAAACTTCGGAAGTCTTGAAAAAGACGCCCCACGCCCACCCAGACGAACAAAGGGAGCAGATCGAAGCCCGGATCTGCTCCCTTTGCAGTCAATACTTTGCTCCGGCTGGATCGCCAGATCCAGCCGTTGAGCGACGGATTTGGCAATCCGTCGCGAGCGTGCAAATGTCGCTCCTACTGCTCCACCACCACCGCCCGCATCATGTAGTCGCTGACCTGCTGCTCCCAGTACGCGCTGTCCACCTCGAAGCTGCGGCCGTCGGCGGAGGTGGTGTCAATCCCCACGGTGGGACGGTAGCCCTCCAGATGTAAGAAGCCCACGTAGAAGTCGCCGATCAGTAGGCTTTCAGGACGAGGGGCAGGTAGACTTTGCTGCCGTAGAGCCAACCCATGATGCGCCCCATCAGCTCCTCGCGCTG
>CAZEBW010000100.1:0-11561 GCA_964510205.1 uncultured Anaerolineae bacterium | reverse complement strand
CCACCACCTCGATGCCCAGTCGGCGCAGCGCTTCCACGTGCGCTGGGCCAATGAAACCCGTTCCAATGACCGCCGCCTTGAGATCGCTCATCTTCGCATCCCTCCTCAATTGCTCCAAGCTGACGCTCTGATTGAAAGAGCAAAATGCTTGAAGTTAGCTCCAGTTCCGGAAGTATATCAAAGAAAAAAGATCTTGTCAATTCAAGGGCCAGTAGTTAGCGATGATGGGGGCCTGGATTGCGCTTCCGTCCAAAGTGGACACCATGCTGGTGGTGAAGCACTGAGGGGAGAGTTGTGGGTGAGGGAACGGTTCGGACCGCGAATCACACCCTTCGACCCTGCTCAGGACAAGCAAAAGGCCACGAAAGACGCAAAATGCTTTCGTGGCCTTTGCTTTTTGCACAGTGAGCAGGTATCACCCACATGCTGTCTTTGGTACCCCTGGCAGGACTCGAACCTGCAACCTGCTGATGGACATGCAGCCCCAAAAGGCTTTGGTAGCTCTCATGCCTTCGCAGATTTTATGGCCTAACGTCTCCTCAGTGATGGCTGGGATTGTCCACTACTCCTCCCGGCCCTCAATGATGATTTTGGAGAGGGATTTGCCACGACTCAGCTTCCCTGCCAAGTATACGCGCTCCTCGGCTGATACCACTGGTGGTTGCACCCAAGGCAGATCTTCGACCAAGCCCGCTTCCTTCATCTCGCTCACAATTTCAGCATGTGACTGGTCAGCACGATCGGCCTTGGGTTTAATGACGATGGCATTGAGGCGCTGCTCAATTGCGACCTCTTGGACATCTCCCCAGGCTTTTATGAGAGGACGTGGCACCAATACTCCCTGGGGAGTAACCTCCACAGCAATCACTTTACTCATCACTACTCCCTTCCATATCCATAGCCCAAATATCGCCTTTGGTACCCCTGGCAGGATGCGAGACTTGATTGCCAGTAATTATACTGCGAAAAGCCTTTTTGGGCAAGAATGGGTGTAGTGGGCAGATAGGTTCCAACGCTATGTAGGGTACAGACATCACAATGTACAACCTTTCGTGATCGCAAATCGCATCGTGCTAGACTAAATCAATGTGCCCGTACCCCCGTGGGGGCAAGTCCAGCAGCATGAGCAGTAGTGCAACAAGCCACCTGCCTCAACCGCGCAGGTGGCTTGTTGTGTGTGCTAACAGGTCAATTCGAGTGCATCCAAACTCCCTCCCCGGCAGTCCCCACTTCGATGTTACCCTCCTCGTCGGTTCGCAAGAAGTGCTCCTCCCCAACCATTCGCTCTAGTCTATTCAACACCTAGGGCGCGGGATAGCCGAACTGGTTGTCGTCGCGCACAGAGATGATCACCGACTCCGAATCCACCGCCTCCAAGAAAGCCACGCTCGACGAGGTATTGCTGCCGTGGTTAGGCACCTTGAGCACCATGCCAGTGAGCTCCTGACCTGATGCCACAAACCTTCGCTCCGCTGCCTCCTCAATGTCGCCGAGCAAGAAAGAGACCCGGCCCATGACCAGGCGAGAGATCGCGGAGTTGTTGGCATCCGCATTGGCGCATGCCATTAACTCAGGACTAGGGTGAAGAACAAAGAGTTCTACGCCATCGCCCGTCCCGATCCTCATTCCCGCATGAGCCAGATGGGTAGGAATTTCCCCCTCGTCAATCAGTTCCAGCCAGCGTTGGCACATGGGGTGGTTGTGCTCGTAGCCACTAGTGAGAATCCGCTCCACGCGGTAGCGTTGTAAAACCGGGATCAATCCGGCGATGTGGTCCTCGTCGGCGTGAGTGAGGACGACTAGGTCAATGTTGCGGTCCCAGAAGGGCATCCTGCAGCCCAAAGCGCTGATCAGGGTCGTGGGGCTTGGACCTCCGTCAACGAGGATCTGTTGGCCTCGTGGTCTCGACGCCAAGATCTAGGAACATCTCATCTCTATATTCTCGACTATGGGGTCCTAAGGGGACTTCTTCATTTGCCTACCGAGTTGGTGGAGGTGAGCGCCTCTTGAGGTTGTCGAGCTACACGGGATAGGGAGTTGGAGAAGAGAAGCCTCCTGCGCCAACCGCACAGGCGGCTTTCTGCTTCCAGCAACATCAGCTTCGTTTGGCTTGCGTCGTGTGACCTGGCAACAACATACTTGCCAAAATAGGTATTCTGTGGTACAATAGCCTGAAACCATGTAGAAGGGGGTGAAACACCGTGACAGTAGAGGGTTATTGCGTTAAGTGCAGGGAGAAGAGAGTACTGGAAGATGCCAAGGAGGTGACGATGAAGAATGGCCGTCTGGCGGCCAAGGGGACTTGCCCCCATTGTGGCACTGGGATGTTCAAGTTCCTACCCAAGAAGAAGTAGACGGATCTGTGCGCTAACAAATCAGGATAGCAGTTGAGATACCCACTCTGGGAGCGTGGTTGGAATGCGATTTCGCGGAGTGGGCTTTCTTTTTGCCCTTCACAGTCACGCTGCCCTGGGAATCATGGCCTAACTCATCCATCTGTCTGAACTTCATCGCTCCCCCACCTCAAACCGGTAGCCGGTTCCTCTCACCGTCTCGATGTACCGTGGGTTCTGGGTATCCTCCTCGATCTTCTTTCTGAGCCAGCAGATATGGACGTCCAGAGTCCTGGTATCTCCCAGGTAATCGGTTTTCCAGACCTTCCTCATCAGGAACTTGCGGGACATCACCTTGCCTGGGTAGGTCATCAACGTCTTGAGCAGCCGACATTCTATGGGCGTGAGATGATGCACGCCATTGTCGCCTTCGACCCTGCGGTTGCTCACATCCAGGGTCACTCCGCTGGCCTCCAGAATGCGCGATGCTTTGTCCGCAGTACGGCTTTTCTTGGACATGTCATCCGTTATCGGCAGGTTCCGTCGGACTCGTTAGACAATGCAAGACCCTTCTATCCCAAGTTCAGGCCGACGATCACCGGGTCGTGGTCCGAAGCGCGATACGGGTCGGCGTTGTACAGAGCGGGCTGGTTGTAGCCGTTGTAGTCCAGCGCAGCCGGCTCGTCGGCGTTGATGTGCCATTCGACCACGCCAGTGACTTGTCCCCTCAGGCTGGCGTTGGCCAGGGCATGATCCAGACACCCAGCCTGGCCGTCGTAGACGTACGAGTAGGCGTCAGCCCCGACGAAGGCCTCGATCAAATCGGTGTAGCCCGCACTCTCGATGGCGGTGATGGGGTCTTCCATGGCGTAAGCGTTCAGGTCGCCCATGATGAGGAAGTCATCATCACCGCTGCCCGTGGGGTCCGTGGCCAGCCAACTCACCAGCGCAATAGCGGCGTCGGTGCGGGTCTGGTTGCAGTTGCCCTGGCCATCGCCCATGTCCGGATCTCCCACGTCGTCGCAGGCGGAGCCCTTGGACTTCAGATGATTGACCACAGCCGTGAACGCCTCGCCGGTCGTGGTCTGCTGGAAGGTCTGAGCCAACACAGGACGATTCTTGGTGTCCAGGAACGATGGGTCTACCGACGAGTCCAGGATGGCGGGAGAACCAACGAGCGTGACCGTAGCGGGCTGGTAGATGAAGCCTACCTTGATGGCATCCGTACCGATCTTGGCACTGTCGACGACGGCGAGCTTCGCGTCCCTAACTGCGAAATGCACCTGGGTCGGTTACGTGTATTTCAATTGGGTGTGTTCAATTTCAGTTGAGCTTAGACTTCGGAAGTCTTCGGCCAAGCGTCCTGAAGAGAAAACACGATCCCAAAATCGCCTCAAGAGCAGCTAGATAGAGCACTTCGAGACTTCCGAAGTCTTTTGTCTAACTCATTTTGAACACACCCATTTCAATTTGGGGGCAAGACCGAGAGACAGCGTTACATGTCATTGCGAGAAGCGCTTCTTGCCACGAACTTGGAAGTGAAAACGGCGCAATCCCCTAGGCACAGCCGAGGCGCAAGGCCAACCGGCCATTGCGGAAGAGTTGCGGTTACAGGCCCAGTACTTCCGCAACAATCAGCGGCGGATGAGGTATCAAGAGATGCGCGAGGAAGACTGGCTCATTGGCAGTGGGCCGGTGGAAAGCGCAGCCAAACAATACAAGGCGCGGTTCGCGGGGCCAGGGATGCATTGGAGCCGCGTCGGAGCTGAGCGGTTACTCCCTGTGCGATCTGCCATCATGAGTAGTCGCTTCGATGAACGCTGGCGGCAAGCTTACAACTCGCCACCAAACTGAAATGCACCCCTGCAGCAGCAGACGATTGACTTCTCTTTTGCCATATGCTATAATACCCGTACATCATACAGTGTGCAGGTGAGGGATGGAAGCAGAGGCCAAACAGGCTTTCGTTCGAGAGAAGACCCGTGAAAACGAGAGAGACGCCGAAGGCACGAAAGTCATGTGGTCTCGACACGCCGTCACCGAACTGGTCGCCGACGACTTGACTCGACGCCAGGTAGAACGAGCATTGCAGGAATGTGAACTGATTGAGGATTATCCTGTGCTCCATCGTCCGCTGCCGGATTGCCTGGTTCTGGGCTGGCTGACGCCCGGCGAGCCGGTGCACGCAGTGGTTGCTATTGATCCGGAGCGAGATCGCATTTTCATGGTCACCGTGTACAAACCCAGCGAGGAGGAATGGAAAGATGACTGGCGAACAAGAAAGAAGTGATGGTCGTTGCCCGTTGTGCGGGGGACGGTTGCTTCCTGAGCAAACGGCAACCATTCCATTCGTTCTGGAAAATATAGTGGCTGTCATCAAGGACGTACCTGCCGAGGTGTGCGCCAGTTGCCGCGAGTCCTACATGACGGGAGAAGTGACAGACAGAGTGGCCGCTCTGCTCAGGCAATTGCGTTCGTTGCAGACAGAGGTGTCGGTCATCTCATATGCCGCTTTGCCCAGAGCAGCTTGAGTTGCCACCTTCCCCAATATCGTTCCAAAGCCGCCGGATAACCGGCGGCTTTGCTGTGCTACTACTCATAACCCCTTTTTATGTCCGACGCAGGGCCTCGAGTGGAAGATGTCCTATCCTCTCCAGTTCGCTGGCTTTCATCAAGACCTCAAAGGCCGTTTCCGCCCCGCTTGTGATGACTGAGAGTTGATCTTCGGTCTGCTAGCGTAACGGTTGTGCAACCGGGAACTGAATTGTTCATATCGGCGAAAAAACGCAACTTTTGAACAGTGGCAAGGCCAGTTGAAAGGGTGCAGAGGCCTGGATCACCAACTTCGCGCCTGCAAACGCGCTCAGTTCCGTGAACCTTAACAGACAGCCTTGAGGCTGCCAGATCACCCAGGCCGAGGTGTTGATCGCAATGCGCAAGTCTCTTCGGTGCAAGCCTTCAGGGTGCGACTGACCCCGCTGTAATCGGCCCAGCCCTCCTGCCCCCAGGCTTGGGCGACCGCTGCGTCCTGATCTAGAGGATGGGGAGCCCGACTGATGTCCTGCAGATAGGCGCAGCCAGCGAGAATGGAGACCAGGAACTCGATCAACTTCGTCTGGGGAGTGTATTCGCGCTGTCGTTGCGAGATGGGGATGTCCTCCAGGGTTTGCACCAAACCAATGCGTTGGGCGAAGAACCCCCACGGCACGAGCATGGCGTGGCTGGTGAGGACAGCCACTGGGGCGCTCTGGGTCTCAGTTGACAATCGGCTCATCGTGAACCTCCTGGTTATTGGGATCACAATGAGTTTACCTCAAGACTGTTCAGTTGGAAAAGTTCTGTTTTTGCCTCGTTTTCGACGATTTGGGCTCTGGTTGCACAATTGTTACGCTAGGAGATTAAGATGTCTACTCGACAAGGGGTTACCTGGCTGGATGCAGTGGGGATCTGAAAACGCGGGCCTCATCATCCCCCCGTCGGGCGCTATTCACCCCCTAGACCCTCCCGACCCCCAGGAGTGGCACCCACAGTCCGGCAATACTCACCGAAATATCAGCAACAGTTTTTGCAACCGCCTCCACCCAGTTGACTTTTCTCATAGTCCATGTTATTATTGTATCCAGGGAGGATACAATGACTACACGCGATATAAAAACTTTGGGTGAGGATGGAGCCCGGCTACTGACAAGCCTCAGTGTGGCAGGAAAGACCGTCTTTACCTCGGAGGATGCAGTTCAGGTTCTCGAGGACGAGGTTAATGTGCGGCTTCTCCTTTCGAGGCTGGAAAAAAAGCGCTGGCTCAAGCGACTGGAGAAGGGGAAGTATCTCATCCTGCCCTTTGAAGCAGGTATGGAGGGGAAGTATTCAGAGCATCCCTTCATCATCGCTTCCACGCTGGTAACCCCCTATGCCATTTCCTACTGGTCAGCGCTCAATTACTACGGCTATACCGAGCAGATCCCAGGAACGATCTATGTTTCAAGCACCAAGAGAAGAGCCGACTTGGACATCGCCGATCTGGGGTTGCGGTTCAAGTTTGTCAAACTCACACCGAGCAAGTTCTTTGGTCACCACCAGATATGGATAGAAGAAAGAGGGCTGAATATCACCGACCGCGAAAAGACCATTGTTGACTGCCTGGATCACCCTGAATACTGTGGCGGCATCGTGGAAGCCACCAAGGGTTTGTGGTATGCTTGTAGCCAAGAGGAGATCGACCTGGCCAAACTCACCAAGTATGTAGATAGGATGGGCAACCGCTCGATTTTCAAGCGGCTGGGATACCTGAGCGAGGTTCTGGGGTTATCCATTGGGGGATTTCTAGAAACCTGGAAGGCGCGCATCTCCTCGGGATACACTCTCCTTGACCCGGTCATGCCCAAGGGAGGAAGCCATGACAGTCGCTGGAACCTTCAGATCAACGTTACTGGCCATGATCTGACCGAGTGGAGAACACACTAGATGATCAGCCCGGCCGAAATCAGACGCATAGCCAGCGATCGAAGCACAGACCCCTCAGTGATTGAGAGGGACTACATACTTGGCTGCTTCCTAAGCGGCCTCTTTCGTGGCGGCCCACTCTCGGAGAGTCTCGTCCTCAAGGGAGGGACCGCTCTGCGAAAGGTCTATTTCCCCGACTATCGTTTCTCAGAAGACCTCGATTTTACCCTGACCCAACCCATCCCCGAAGACGGATTTCGGCAATCCCTGGCCGAAACGTGTCAAGAATTGACCCCAGAGACAGGGATCGAGTTCTCGTTGGTTGCTTTCAGAAAGACCCGTGACGAAGAAGGAAGTGAAGCCTATGAGGGAAAGGTTCAGTATAGTGGGCCCAGGCAATACCGCAGTGGCACACTGCCTCGCATCAAATTGGACTTGACTCTCTATGAGATCGTGGTGCTTACGCCCGTTCCTTTGCCGCTCATTCACCCCTATTCGGACAAGTGCCAGGCGATTATCCCCACCTATTGCTTGGAGGAAATCCTGGCCGAGAAGCTGCGAGCCCTACTCACCCGAACGCGAGCGCGGGACCTCTACGATGTCTGGAACCTGCTTGAGTATCATAGGGGGGAACTACAGATCTCAGACGTCGTCACCACCTTCCACCGCAAACGGCGATATAAGGATGTCCCTTTCGCAAGTTGGATCGACTTCCTAGATCCTTCCCGGCTGGTCGACTTTGAACGCGCTTGGGAAGCATCACTGGCTCGCCAGCTCAGGGACCTCCCCGAATTCGACCAGGTCAGGGGGGATCTTGGACCGATGTTGCAGCAGTTGTTCTCTCAAACTTCCGAGAAGTAGGCTTTCTACCACATTGACTTCAGTCTGTTTTCAACATCTCACTGACCTGCCTCGGAGGAACGCTGGCCAAGTCACCGTAGCCTGTGTTGCGTATGCTCCTCACGGGCGACTTCCTTCCATAGCCTGTGGTTTTTGCACCGTTGACAACCGTATCGCCGGTCGGAGCACGAAGAAGTCAGGTGACAAGAAGAGAGACCAACAACAGAGGAAGCCGCCGGCTGAGCGCGACAGTCGGCGGCTTCCTCATAGCCGTCAGGTATTGCAACCGATTTCTCGGTTTATAGACGTCTATTGACAAATCAGAACATCCGTGCTATACTCTCGGCTGTGAAGCTCAGTGATTATGCCCGCAAGGCAGGAGTCCACTATCGCACCGCTTGGCGGTGGTTCAAGGCTGGCAAGATCAAAGGCTACCAGATGGACACCGGCACCATTATCATCACTGAAAATCACCAGCCTGACCGTCCTCAGAAGGTAGCTATCTACACCCGTGTTTCCGCCGCCCAAAATCGGCCCAATTTGGACACCCAGGCCGAGCGGCTACTAGGCTATTGCGCTGCCAAAGGCTACCAAGTCCACAAGGTGATCAAAGAAGTCGGGTCGGGCGTCAACCACAGCCGCCGGAAGCTGCTCAAACTGCTGGCCGACCCCACCATCACGGTGATCATAGTCGAGCACAAAGACCGACTGACGCGCTTCGGCTTTCGCTACATCGAGACGCTGCTGGAACAGCAAGGCCGCCGAGTAGAGGTGGTCAACCTGGCCGACAATGGACGAGAAGACTTAGTGGACGACCTGGTAGCCATCATTTACTCCTTCTGCGCCCAGCTGTACGGGCAGCGCCGGGCCAAGCGTAAGACCAAGCAGATTGTCAAGGAACTGGAAACCAACAATGAAAAAGGCCATCACACATCTCAAACTGGACAAGGCCAACCGGCAGAAGCTGAATAAGCTCGACCAGGTTGCCGAGGCATACCTGGCGTTGGTGCAGGTCTACATTGACCACATCTTCAACCGTGACTTGCGGAACGTAGGAAAGTACGACACACTCCCCGCGGTCGAAACGCCCCTCTCTGCCCGTTGGCAGCGTTGTGCCTGGCAACAAGCCTGTGGCATTATGCAATCCTTCTACAGCAATGGTCGGACGAACAAGCCCACCTTGCGTAGTGTGACTATCCAGGCCAACGCCAATGTGGTGGTGATCGAGCCTTCCAACAGCCCAACGTTTGATTACTGGCTGCGCATTAGCACCCTGGACAAAGGCCACCCCATCCGCGTGCCGCTCAAGCTCTACGACAGAGCCCATGAGACCTTGAAGGAAGGCGCCCTCTGTTCAGGGGTCACCCTCAACCGCCAAGACGGGCAATGGTACGCCACATTCGTGGTGGACATCCCCCATGCCAAGCCTGAGGCGACAGGGCGCAAAGTGGGTGTTGACATCGGTATCACCCATGTTGTCACCACCTCCGATGGGCAGCATTTCGGTCAGTTCTCCGAGGCGCTCAAACACAAGGTAGACCGTGCGACGGAGAAACGGCGGCGCAAGCAGAAGCTTAATGCCTGTCTGAAGAAGAAAGGGCTGCCCACCGTCAGTCTCTCCGACCGCAAACTACCCGCCTACGTTAAGAACGAAATCGGGCGGGCGTTGAATGAGTTAATAGACACCCTGACTCCCAATGATTTGGTGATCTTGGAGCAGTTGAGCGTGCGGGACATGCGCTTCAAGTCGCATCGGATGAACCGCATCCTGCCTGACCGCAAAACGGGTCTTCAACGCCTCCGCCGCCTCGCGAACGCGGGCCAACAGGCGTGCACGTTCGCGGCGCTCCGCCGGCGTTGACTCCGCTGGAGCCGGACGGCGTTGGGTGGCCTCCAGATAGGGTTTCCATCCCTCTCGGGTCAATTCCAAAGCTGTCGGCATAACCATTGCCTCCTATCCATCAACCTCTGTATCCTCGCTCCTTCTCCCGTGCTGCCTTCACCTGCTCCTCAATCCACGCATACGTCCGCGCGATGCCTTCTTTGAGAGAGCACTTCGCCTCCCACCCCTCTGTGCTGGGGTGCTTGGGAGCAAGGGTGCTTGGATGCATGGATGCGTGGGAGAAGTCATCGGTCGTTTCTCCTGAGAATCCACGGCGATGGATTGATGATCATGTTCACCATCGCGCACGATTGCGCACTAATCGCGCACCAACACGTAGTGAGTCGCCCGCCCGGCCCCTCGCACCGCCAGAATCTCCAGGTCAACCAGTCACCATCAACCGCAGTGCTTCGATCTGCCGCTCGTTCAGACCTGGTGCTGCCAGGTCTATCAGCTCCGCTTCTCGTTCAGCCAACGCCTTTTCCATATCCAACCCATAAAGGGTGATGGTGAAAGAGCCGCCGGTGTCCCGCAAGGCCGGCTCCGGTTGGCCATGCTGGGCAAATCATTACAGTAATCATTACATTTTCCATCGAATCATTACATCCTGACGTATTTGCGTCCCCTGCCTGCTCCCTTGGCCTGAGCCAGATTCAACTCTACCAGCCGGCTCAAGTCTCGAAAAGCCGTTATGTAGGTGACATCAAAGATCTCCCGGTAGTCCCTGTTGGTCAACTCCCGCCCCTCGTTCACCATCAGTCGCAACGCTTCGATCTGCCGCTCGTTCAGCCCCAAGTCCCGCAAATCCGTTTATGCGCCATCTTATGCGCCATCGAAAGCCATTATGCGCCATCTCAGTCAGCTACATACCGCGTACCCTTACCCGTACCCTTCTGGCGCACCCACCCTGTTCCAACCAGCGCTTTCAGGTCACGGGTCGCCGTTCGACGCGAAACCTCAAATAGCTCCTGGTACATGGCGTTGGTCAGTTCCCCCCTCTCATTCACCAACAACCGCAGCGCTTCGATTTGTCGTCCGTTCAGCCCCAGCTCCCTGAGATCCACCACCCCCTCTTCGGGGATCAGATCCAGGATCCTCTCTCCGGGGCCGTAGAAGGTCACGGCGAAGAAGCTCCCCAACTCTTCAAAGACCGGCTCCGCCAGCCCGTGTTCGCGCATCAGCCGTCTCATTTTCGTGATGCCCGTGCCCCACTTCTCAATGTAATAGATGTCGTACAGATAATTGGCGATAAGCTTGTTGCGCAGCACATGCTTGCGGTCAATGTTGTTTACCGTCACGCCCGGCGGCAGAGGGCCGGGACTGTTGACCTCGATGCGGTCGTCAAAGATCATAATGCGCACCGTCGAACCGTCCATGAAGTAATCCCGGTGACAGACCGCATTGCAGATGGCCTCCCGTACAGCCTCATAGGGGTACTCGCTGACTTCGCGCCGCCTGAAGCCCACCACCTTGGCCGCCACCCGGGTATTGCGCCGGACAAACCGCTCCGCCTCATCGATCATCTCCGGCAGGGTGCCTCGCAGATCAGCACTGTCAATGAAGTGCCCCATGGTGGTGCCCTTGAAGCGGGCGATGCGCACCTCACTCTGAGGCATGAAGCGCTGGGGATCTCTCCCGAAGAAGAGCAGTCCGCCTTTGGTCGGGGTCAGTTCGCTCCCCTCCTCGGCCAGAGCGCCCAAGTTGAGCAAGGTCTCTTGCGGGGAGGTGGCGGGTGCTCTAACGCCACGCCTCTCGGCCCGTTGGCGGATGTACCACGTCAGCTTCGCTTCGTCGAGGTCGGCGTAGCTTGTCCCTTCCATGAGCTGGCGGTCGAACTCTACGTGCTGACGCTCAAGCAACAGCCGCTCGTACTCCGCCCGACTCATCTGCACGTCGGCCGCCCCTACCCGCTTGTAGGCCCGGCCGCGCACCAGATGGGGTCTATCGTCGCTTCTGGACACGGCTACTATGCTTGTCCTGAGCCTGTCGAAGGGATGACGGTTCTACCGTCTAGATCTACGTACTCCACCGAGGGGTAGAGAATCGGATCGGTGTTGTCGGTAATC
>CAZEBW010000099.1:0-11601 GCA_964510205.1 uncultured Anaerolineae bacterium | reverse complement strand
GGGCCGCCAGCACCACCAGCACAATGGCCGCTATGCGCCAGGTCTGGCCCTTTTCCAGACCCGGGACGAGTCGCCGCTCGTTTCTTGGAACGTCGCGGCTTTGTTCGACGTTTTGTCATCACATCCTCCTGAATAGACTGGACTCACTGTACCGCAGTCAGCTCTGAGACATCAGCTTGCCTCCGCTGACGCTGGCTGGCCGTACAATCAAACTAACGTTTGGATCAGAGACAGATCAAACGGCGCATTCCTGTTTGGCTGGCAGGTGTTGCTCAGCCACCAATTGCCCGTTGATGACCGGGCCGGGTGGCCCGGTCATCAACGGGCAATCTGGCGAGCATCCTCTATCCGTTGCACATTTGCCCCCAAGGCCAAGTTCGGCCAGCACTTGCCCTACCAGGCGTTCCAGCCTGAGGCAGTCGTGACAGCCAGAGCCTAGGATTTTGATGTCCATGGCTCACCTGCGTGCGACAACTATGATCTTGCCACCAACCTGCCTTCCTCCCGCAATTGTTTCTTGACCTTGGCCCAGATACCCTCTCTCTTGTACAGAGCACGTATGGCTTGAATATCGGGGAAGGAAATCGCGTCTCCCAGACAAAGATTGGCGCAGGTATTGCAACCCACAACACAATTATAGGGGCGAGCGACCCTTGCACCGTCTTCAGTCCAGTCATAGACATTCTTGCCGCAGTTCATACACATCCCACATTTCACACACTTGCTCGGATCAATGGTAGGATACCATTCCACTTGATCCCGGGGATATCCTGCTAACCAGGGCATTGTTGACTCCTCCTCTCTCCTGTGCTTGAATGGGAACTTACCTGTTAGGATGGTCCACCTAGGGGTGGGGCATGGACCCCACCCCCGGAGCCGAACGCACCGCTTATGGCGTCAAGACGAGGCTCCTACCGTCGCAATTCGGTAACCCTCGCCTACGCCAATCCGGCCTCACGCAGTGCACCTACCAGGCTCTCCTTGCTTGGCGCTAGCCCCACGAACTTGACCAAGTCGCCAACGACCAGAGCAGGGGCGTTGCCGATGGCGTACTCCTCCCACTCCTTGTCGCCAGGACCAGTGTGGAAGACGATCTCGACCCGGTCGCCGAACTCGGCCTCGATCTCTTTCAATAGCCGTTTCACCGCCACGCCGCCAGAGCAAGGCGGTACAGACACAAATGCTTCAATCATCACTTTAGACATAGCCCGCCCTCCCTCAGCGCGTTGTTGAGCGTCGCTTCGCTCGGACACATCCCCTCGATGCGGATGGTCCCATTCACCACGGCCGCTGGGACGCAGAAGAGCTTGTACTCTTCGAACTTCTGCATTCCCTCAGCACCTTCATAGATGGTGAGATCTAACTCACCTTCATACTTGGCCGCGACTCGCTGCGCCAATTCCATAATGGCGACACAGCCCGGACAGGGCGGATCGCCGCTGAAGATCTCCAATTTGACCATCGTTAACCTCCCAGTTTCTTTTCAATGATTGAGGTGAGCTTCGCCGCCGGCACAACCTTGCCCGCGCCGACCACTTCCTCGCCTACGACGACCAGCGGTGTGGTCACCAAACCATACTGTTCTGCTTCCGGCCCCAGCGCGTCAAGTTTGACCACTTCCACTTGACCAGGGAACCGTTCCGCCGCCTTCTGTGCCTGTGCTTCCGCACGTTTACAGTTGGCACACGGGGGCGTGGTACCAAAGACTTTGATCTGAAGCATCCTCTCCCTTCTACAAGCCTTGCGCCGACCGGATCCACGCCGCGATCTGTTCTTTGCGTGGAATCCGGCCCGACGACTTGACCTCGCCGTCAATCACCAGGGCGGGCGTGCTGATGACGTCGTAGGCCATGATCGCGGTCATCTCCTTGACCTTGGTGAACGTCGCCTCCACGCCCAGATCGTTGGCCGCCTCCCGCGCCAACTTCTCTAGTCGCCGGCACTTGGGACAGCCTTTCCCCAGGATCTTAATCTCCATCGCACACCTCCTAGATGATATGTACTGCGTATTCCGCTTAACGGATGAACCAACCGAAGATCAGCCCCGAAAGGGTACTGAAGATCGTTACCAACACCACGTACACCGCCGTCTTCTTCTTACCGATCACCGTATTGGTGATAAGAATGGACTGCAGGCTCAACTCCGGGTCGGCCAGCAAGTAGGCCAACAGTGGGCCACGGTGCATCCCCAGCGAAAGGAACGTCTGGGCGATGGGCACCTCGACCAGCGTCGGGAAGTACATGAAGACACCAAACAGCACGCCAACCAGGTTGGCCCACACAGTGTTGCGCCCGGCGATGGCCTCAATCCAGGTCGCGGGGATGACGGCCCGCGCCATACCGGCCAGGAAAACGCCGACCAGAAGCAGCGGGATGATCTGCTTGACAAAGCGCCACATCTCCCACAGCCACTCTTGGACTTCGTAGGCCTCGAAGCGTTTGGCGGCCATCCACCAGATTGCTATGATGAGCACGATCTCCGCAATCAACTTGCCCATGATCCCGATGCTCAAGCCATTGCTGACCGTCACGACTTTGAATGAGGCCACCACCAGCGTCAGGCTGATCAGCACCAGGGATACGTAGGTCCAGGCGTTGAATCCCTCGTCCACCTCATTCAGTCCCAGCCAGGCGGTGATGGCGATGAGGATCAACAGGCCGATCAGGAGCAGGCCGTGGACGCTCACCCCCTCAATGCCCAGCGAGGGATTCGCCGGCACGATGCCATCTAGCCAGGTCTGGAGCCCGCCGGCCCAGGACCCCGGTAGCGTGAACGTAGCGTAGCTATTCGTTAGTAGCCCCACCTGCAGCGTACCTGCGAGCAGCACGCAGAGCAGCAAAACGAAGAAGGCCCACGTGCGCCCCGGCACTTTCGCGCCCTGAGCAAACGCGCGGCTTCCACTGGTGGCGTCGTTGTGGGCCTCATCGTCCTCGCGGAAGAACCGGGCCATCAGCAGACCGATGCCGATGCCAAAGATGATCGAGAGGATGATGCGTGCCACCGCGATGTCCATCCCGATCTGCACACCAGTGAAGGAAATCGCCAGGATATTGACTGCCGGTCCGACGAACAGGAACGTGATCGCCGGCCCCAGGCCCGCACCCTTTTTGTAGATGCTGGCGAAGAGCGGCATGATGGTGCACGAGCAGACCGCCAACACGAATCCCCCTGCCGCCGACGCCGGGTAGGAGATCCACTTGGGGGCGTCCCGGCCCAGGTACTTCGTAATTGCCTGCTTGGGAATCAGAGCGGCCAGCGCACCGGCAATAAGGAAGGCCGGCAGCAGGCACAACAGGACGTGCGCCGCCAGGTAGGCAACCAGGCTGCCCAGCCCTGTTTGTAACAGTGTGAAGATGTAGTCTACGATAGGATTCATCATGCGAAGTCAGTTCCTCCTTAATCTCAAGTCTCCTCATCTTCGAGAGTGAAAGTGGATCATTGCGCCCCGAAAACCGAGGGCAGCTTCCAGCATGGATTCGGACAGGGTGGGATGGGCATGGGTTGTCCAGGCCAGGTCGTCGGCCGTGGCGCCCATCTGCACGGCCAAAGCGCCTTCTGCGATCAGATCGGTGGCGTGCGCCCCCATCAGGTGGACGCCCAGCACGCGCCCGCTGCCCGCTTCGCACACTAGCTTGACCAAGCCCTCGGTCTCGCCCAGGATTTGGGCGCGAGGGTTAGCCGAAAACGGGAAGCGCACCGCCTTGACGTCCGCTCCCTGAGCACGGGCCTCGGCCTGGGTCAGACCAACGCTGGCCACTTCGGGACGGGTGAAGATCACGCTGGGCACCGAACGGTAATCCACGGCGCGCCTACCGCCGGTCACGTTCTCGGCCACCACGCGGCCATCCACCATCGCCTTGTGGGCCAGCATAATCCCACCCACGGCATCGCCGATGGCCCACACGTTGGGCAGATTGGTCTGCAGATGCTCATCCACGGCGATGGCGCGGCCATTCATCTTCACGCCAAACTCGGCCAGCCCCACGTCGGCAGTATTCGGCCAGCGCCCCACGGCGACCAGAACGCGCTCGCCTTCTACCGCGCCCTCGCCTTTGGCTTCGTCGTAGGCGACGCGCAGACCACTCTCAACGGGTTCAATGGCCTGCACTTTCGCCCCGGTGTGAATCGCCATCCCGCGCCTTCGCAGAAGGCTGGCCAACCGTCTGGCGAGGGCCTCGTCCGTCGCCCCCGGCAGCAAAGCGGGCATCATCTCCAGGATAGTCACCCGGCTGCCCAGCGCCTCGTAGATACAGGCGAACTCTAGGCCGATCACGCCCCCGCCGACGACGATCAGGCGCTCCGGGACCTCAGTGATGTCCAGCGCCTCCGTGCTGGTCATCACGCCGGGCAAGTCGAGGCCAGGGATGGGTGGTCGAGCGGTGACGGAACCCGGCGCAAGAACCACCTGCCGGGCTGAAATCTCGCCGGTCCCTGCAACGCGCAGCGTGTCTGGACGCACAAGGCGCCCCTCGCCCTGCACCAGCGTGACCTGGCGCGCCTTCAGCAGTTGTTCCACACCGCCCACCAGATCGTCCACAACGGCCCGTTGGTAGGCCATTAACGACGATGGGTCGGGGCGTGCGCTGGGAATGGAAACGCCGAACTCGTCCGCCCGCCGAGCTTTGAGCACCAATTCGGTGGAGGTGACCAGCGCCTTGGTGGGAATGCAGCCCACGTTCAAGCACGTCCCTCCCACGCGGTCCTTCTCGACGAGCGCCACACGTGCGCCGAGTTGGGCGGCCCGCAGCGCGGCCACGTATCCGCCTGGCCCAGCACCCAAGATTGCCACATCATAAGAATCAGACAAAACATCCTCCTCTGCTCAATTATGTTTGGGAACCGCGTCGCTGGCACGGCCTGCTTGAAGGGTGCGGGCCGGGTGGTAATGAACGTAGGCCCGGCGCAGGAGATCAATGTGTTTATACAGAGTATGCTCCACCTGCGAGGCGATCTCATCACCGGCAGCGACACTCAATGAGCCATCAACCCCAATGGTCACGTTGACGACCAGGTATGGGCCGAACCGGTGGGCGTGGATTTCCTCGACCTGTTCCACCTCTGGAACGGCGCTCAGCAATTCGGTGATCTGCCGAGCCAGCGACCGGCCAGGCACGGTGTCCATCAAGTCTGCAGAGGATTGGCGCAAAATCTCGATGCCTGTGTGCAGAATCACCAGCGCCACCAGCCCCCCAGCCAGCGGATCCACCCAGGGACAGCCCATCCGGCCCAGGAAGATACCGATGGCCGCCGCTGAGACGGACAACACGTCGTTGCGGTGGTCGTGGGCCAGCGCCAACACGGCGGCGTTCCTCGTCCGCCGGCCAATACGCTGGGTGAAGACGGTCAGCCCCAGCTTCAGGACCAGGGTGAGCAGCGCCACCCACAGGGCGATGACCTCGGCTCCACCGAAGTCACCTTGCCCAACCAGCAAGTCGTACACATTGTTGACCGCGTTCCAAAAAATGGCGACGGCGGTGGTGATGACAAACGAGCCTACGACCAGAGCAGCGATGCTCTCCAGTTGGCTGTGGCCGTAGGGATGCTCAGTGTCGGCCGGCTTGTGGGCCTTCCGCATGAACAAGCTGACCACAATGCCAAAGGCCACATCGGAGGTGGAGTTGATGCCGTCGGCAAGCAGGGCGGGGCTGTGACCCCAAATACCGATGGTCGTTTTCAGCGCGGCCAGAAATATGTTAGCTGCCAACCCAAGATTGACAGCCAGGATGCTTTGGCGTTCTCTCTGCTCTGAGTCCATATCAAGCCGCGACGTTTTCCAGAGCGGCAAGGGCCCGTCGGCCCGCGTTCAACTGGTCGTGAATAATGCACCCCATCAGATCCAGCACCTGGAACACGCGCTGGTCCGTCACACGATACATCATTCGCACCCCGTCACGCCGCGCCACCACCAAGTTGCCGTCGCGCAGAACGGCCAGGTGCTGGGAGATGTTCGCCTGACTCGCCGCCAGCTCTGGCTCCATCTCACAAACACATCTCTCCCCTGCCCGCAACATCTCCAAAATGGCGATGCGGGTAGGATGCGCTAACGCCTTGGCCGTCTTGGCTTGAAATCTATGCGCACGGACATCCATAACCTCACCTCTTTGTCTCCAACTATATTAGAATAATCGAATACAATCATAGACAGAATCGCAGATTTGTCAAATCAAGCCCCTTGATCCGTTAATCCTGCCAATCCGCGTTCTCTCCTTCGACGGGCTCAGGACGCCGCAACAAAAAGCCCCTCGCCTGCCTGATGGCATTTGAGGGGCATTGGTCTCTGTAAGACCCTAACGGTTTCGGAAACCTTCAGGGTCTTGCAACTTGTTCGGACAGGTGCAAGGCAATATGCGGCGGTGTTCCATCTCTCTCACCAGGTAGGCCGCCGCCAGGCCAGCCACGAAACCGAGGGCCATGTTGGCTACTACCGAGACGGCGGCGGTGACCAGCGCCAGCCACAGTTTCCAGCCCCGCAGCTCAACCACCGTCTTGCCCAGCTCGATCCCCACCAGCAACATCATCCCCCCCACCAGAGGCATGGGGAACGCCTTCAACAGGTTGGCCACCGATTTGCTCAGAAACAGGCCCAGAAAGACCTCGATCAGCCCTTCCAGGATGCTGGTGCCGCCGGTGCGCGCTCCGAAGTAGTATTGGCCAGCCAGGCCCCCGGCTCCGTGGCACATAGGCATGCCACCGAAAAAGGAGCCGATCACATTCATCACCCCCATGTTGAGCATGAGCTTTCGCTCGCTGACCGCCTTCTCCGGGAAGTAGTCACGGATCAGGGCGGCGGTGGCGATGACGGCGTTGGTGATGGAAAGCGGGATCTGGGCGAAGCCGGCCAGTAGCATGGCCTGCCACACCTGGTCCAGGCGGGGCAGCGTCAGCGGCGGCAGGGTGAAGGCCAGCTCCAATGAGCCGCGCAGTTCCCCGCGCCAGGCCATGATGCCCCCGCCCAGAGCCATGAGCACGATGGCCGCTGGGGCATAGCGGTTCTGGCGCAAGGTGACGACAATGACGACGGCCAATAGCCCTAAGAGCGGGGCAGGGCGCATCATCTTCAGCCCTTCCCAGGCCAGCAAGACTCCCAGAGCCAATTGGATGCCCCGCACCACAAACAGCGGAGTGAGCTCGATGATCTTGCGCAGCGCCCCGCTGAAAACCAGGACGAACCAGGTGACGCCCAGGCCCAGACCCGAGGCGTAGATCCGCGATGGCGGCCACTTCTGGGCGATGGCGGCCACGGCGATGACTTTCTTGGGTTGCAGCGGCATCGGCAGCCGATAGACCAACCCGATGGCGATGTTGGTCAGGCCCAGCATGATGAACAGCCCCGCCGGGTCCAGGCCGTTGACGGCGATGAAGCCAATGGCCAGGGGAAACAGGGTTCCGAAGTCGCCCATCGAGCCGGCCAACTCCCGCAGGTTGAATTCGAAGTCCTTATGTCGCTGCATGACGCTTCAGCCCTTCTACAGAAGCATCAATACCCCAACACCCGGCTGCGGTGATGCAATCGGGCGGCCACCGCCAGGAACAGGACCAGCAACAAGGGCAGCAGAGCCAGGTCCAACCAACGGTTCAGGTAACCCGTACCCAGCACGGCGCGGTTCATCAGGTCCTGGGTGTAGGTCAGCGGCGAGAGGTAAGCCAGCGTTCGCGCCCAGGAAGCCATGTCTCCCAATGGGACGAAGATGCCGCTGATAAACAGCAGCGGCCAGCGAATCAGGGTGCTGGGCATCATGATGCTGCCCACCGAGCGGGCGGGGATGGAGGCGAAAGCCAGGCCAAAAGCCGAGAAGGTCAGGCTGCCCAGCACAAGCCCTGCCAACAGCAGCACAATGTCGGCCAGGGTCACGTTCAGCCAGATCACCCCCACCAACAACGGCACCGCCGAGGCCACGATGGCGAAGAAGGCGCCCACCAGCGTCTTGCCCAGCAGCAGGGTGGCCAGCGACATCGGCGCGGCTAGCAGCCGGTCGTAGGTGCCAGTGCGTCGTTCCATGGGAATGATCACCGGCCCGGCCGACGAGGCGGTGAAGAAAGTGGTCAAAGCCAACAGCCGGGCTATGCCTACCTCGGCTCCTATATCCCGCTTGATGGAAAAGGAGAAGAAGAGGAAGAAGGGCAACAGCAGCCCAAACATGATCATCGGCGGGGTCAGGTAATAGACTCGCACATCCTTGACCGCCACCGCCCAGGCCTGGTCCAGTTCATCTCCCAGTCGTCTCAACCATCCGTCTTTCATCGCCCACCTCCCATCTTTCGCCGCCGGGGTTTATCCTCCCCCGTCTCGTGGCGCACGGCGCCTACCTGCTGTCCCGTGATATCCAGGAACACGTCCTCCAGACTGGGGCCCAGCGTGCTCAGGCTGACCACGCGCAGATCGTGCGTGTCGGCGTAGCTCATCACCTGGGGCAGCAGGGCCGAGGGGTCCTCGGTGTACAGCCGCCACTTGTCGCCCATTTTGACAGAGTGGGAGACCCTGAAGGTTTCGGAAACCTTTAGGGTCTTGGGGATATCCGGCTCAAACGCCACCTCCACTGACTGCACCCGTCGGAAGGCCTCCTTCAGCCGCTCTGGGGTGTCAATGGCAGCGATGCGCCCGTGGTTGATGATGGCCACCCGGTCGCAGAGCTGGTTGGCCTCTTCGATCTGGTGAGTGCTCAGAAAGATGGTCGTGCCCTCGGCGTTCATCTGACGGACCAGATCGCGGATGGCGCGGGCGCTCTGGGCGTCCAGGCCCGGCGTCGGCTCGTCCAGGAAGAGGAGCGTGGGCCGGTGGATAATGGCCATGGCGATACTCAGCCTGCGGCGCATCCCCTTGGAGAACTCCGCCACTTTGACATCTCTCTTCTCCCACAGGCCAAAGGCCTCCAGCAACTCCTGTGCCCGCCGTCCCCGCTCGCCCCGGGGCACCCGGTACAGCCGGGCGGTGAACATCAGATTGTCCCAGGCGGTCAATTCGGTGTAGACGTTGGATTCCTCCGGCACCAGGCCCGTCTGCCGCTTGACCGGGTGGGCGTCGCGGGCCAGGTCGTGGCCGTTGATCAGGATGCGTCCCTCGGTGGGCTCCAGCAGCGTGGTCAACATGCGCTGGGTGGTGGTCTTGCCCGCCCCGTTGGGGCCCAGGAAGCCAAACACCTCGCCCTGCTGCACCTGGAAGTTGACGTGATCCACGGCCAGCAGGTCGCCGTAGTATTTGGTCAGGTCGTTCACCTCGATCGCATTGTTCATTAGCTATCATCCTCCTTCTTTTGAAAAGCCCATTTTCTCGAAAAAGTCGTGCCCGTCTCGCGCTGCGGCGCGCCGAAAATGCTCCACGCCCAAAAACAGGCGTTGCTGCTCGGGTGGGGCCGCCAGAATGGGCGACCCGCCCGCCTGCGTACGGTGGCAGCGGATGGCAGCCAGCTTCTGTTCCCAGACCGGCATCACGTCCACCGCCAGGGTCACTTCCTGCCTGTGGGAAAGGTTCAAGGCTTCGGTCATCGAACGGGGCTGCTCTGAGCCTACGTCTGGGCCTGTGCGAACTGGCTCATGTAGAGACGGTAGTAGAAGCCCCTCTGCGCCATGAGCGAATCGTGTGTGCCCCGCTCGATGATCCGTCCGTTGTCTATTACCAGCACCAGGTCGGCGTTACGGATGGTGCTCAGGCGGTGCGCGATCACAAAGCTGGTGCGGCCCGCCATCAAGTCGCGCAACGCTTCCTGCAGTTGGGCCTCGGTGCGCGTATCCACGCTGCTGGTCGCTTCATCCAGGATGAGAATGCGCGGGTCGGCCAGAAAGGCGCGGGCGATGGCCAGTAGCTGGCGCTGTCCCTGGCTCAGGTTGCTGGCGCGTTCGGACAGTTGGGTCTGGTATCCTTCGGGCAGCCGCCGGATGAAGTCGTCGGCCCGGGCCAGTGTCGCCGCCTCGATCATTTCCTCCTCGGTGGCCTCTAACCGCCCGTAGCGGATGTTCTCCATGGCCGTAGCGGAGAACAAGAAGTTGTCCTGCAGTACGATGCCCAGTTGCCGGCGTAGGGAGTCTTGCTTGATGTCACGGATCTCGTGCCCGTCGAGCCAGATATGGCCCTCGTCAATGTCGTAGAAACGGCTCAGCAGGTTCACGATGGTCGTCTTGCCCGCGCCGGTCGGCCCCACGAGCGCCACGACTTGTCCCGGTTCCAGGCTCAGGCTGACGTCCTTGAGCACTGGCACGTCCGGCTCGTAGCCAAAGCTGACCTGATCGAACGTCACCCTGCCGTCGAAACGATCCAGCGCCAGGGCGTCAGGCTTGTCGCGCACCGTGGGCTGTTGATCCAAAATCTCAAACACGCGCTCAGCACCGGCCAGTGCCGACTGGATCGAGTTGTACAGGTCGGCCAGGGTGAACAGGGGCTCGAAGAACCGGCGCGTGTAAAGGATGAACGTAGCGATGACGCCCACGCTGACCATGCCTCGTAGCGCCAGCCAGCCGCCCAACCCGGCGATGATGGCGATGTCTATGTTGCCAAAGACCATCAGCAGGGGGCGCAAGACCATCATCAGCGACTGCGCCCGAATCGTCGCATCGCGCGCCGCCACGTTGGCCTGATCGAACTCGCCAATGACCGCTCCCTGGCGTCTGAAAGCCTGCACGACACGCGCGCCGCTGATGTTCTCCTCCATCACCGTATTCAGCTTGCCCAGGTTAGCCTGCACCTGCCGAAATCCGCGCCGGATGCCTTTGCCAAAACGGGCAGTGAGCCACAACATAATGGGGAGAATGACCAGGGCCCCCAAAGCCAGCCACACATTCAGGGTCAACATAATGATGGTAATGCCTACCAGGGTGAGCAAGCTGGCCACCAAATCGATGATGCTCTGCGAAAGCACGCGGTTGATGGCGTCGATGTCGTTGGTCAGGCGGCTCATCAGATCGCCGGTGGGGTGCCGGTCGAAAAAACGGAGCGACAACGTCTGCAGGTGCTCGAACAGATCGCGCCGCAAGGCCCGCAACACGTTCTGGGTGACCGCCACGATGGTGTAGGTCTGCCCGAACTGCGTAAACCAGGCCGCGGCATAGCTGCCCAGCAGGAGCAGGCTGATGCGCATCAGGCCGTCGAGGTCTCGTGGGCCGATGAAGCGATCAATGGCCACGCCCAGCAGATAGGGGCCTAGCAGCTCCAGCCCCGTGTTCAGGACCACCAGAACCATCACCACGCTCAGGTTCAAGGCTTGAGGCCGCAGGTAAGCGGCCAGCCGGCTGAGGGCTGCCCGCGGGTCACGCGCTTTTTCGACAGCGCCGCCTGGCCCTTTCATCATGCCTGGCCCGCGCCCCATACCGGGGGCTTGCCCTTTTCCGGGCTGATCCGCGGCTTTGCGCTGCGTTGAGGGGCCCATGCCTGCCCCAGCCAGACCCTCGCGGTTGCTCTGTTTATCCTTCATGGGATGTTCCTCCCTCCTGATTGCCAAGTTGCGACTGGTAGATTTCGTGGTAGATGGGGCTGGAGGCCAGCAATTCGTGATGTGTTCCGCTCGCCGCGATTCTACCCCGATCGAGCACGACGATCCTGTCGGCGTTCATGATAGTGCTGATCCGCTGGGCCACGACCAAGCGCGTATGGCCGTCCACCAGGCGGTCCA
>CAZEBW010000098.1:0-11727 GCA_964510205.1 uncultured Anaerolineae bacterium | reverse complement strand
GGGCTGATCGGGGCTGATTTCGGCCTTCCAGCGGCCACTTTCTGCCCGCAAACTGTTCTATGGGGCTCTCTTATTCGGTTTTCAAGGTGCGAAAAACAGGCTTAGTCAGACCCTGCTTTTAAATCAGGTCTGGGAGGGAGAAACCACCATCCTGACTAGCCTCAGCAGAAACCCCAGGCCCCAAGCAAAGTGCATCACGGCAAAGGCCACGGGCAAAAGGGGGAAGTATCTCCAGCCTTCTCGGCGAGCGATCAATAGGGACGACGCCAGAGAGGCGAGCAAGTAACCTGACACGATCAGCAAGAACAAGCTAACAAACCCGCTATGGACCAGGCTCAGCAGGCCGCTGGCAAAAAGGCTGAACACGAAAAGGGGGGCGGCCAAATGGCGAGCCTGAATGGACGAGGGGTGCATTCGGATCATCTCCAGCTTCCAGAAGCCGTATTGGAAATACTGATGCCACAGATCCCTAAACGTCGTGCGGCCATAGTAAGAAGATCGGATGGCCGGAGAGAGGAAGACCGCGCCCCCCGCAGCGCGGATGCGGTAATTGAGTTCGTAATCCTGGTTGCGTATTAGCCTCTCGTTGAAGAATCCCACCTTGTCGAACACACTGCGGCGGAAGGCGCCCAGGTAAACAGTGTCTACGTATTGCTCTTGTGAGGCGTAATGAAACTTGGAACCGCCAGAGCCGAAAAAGGAATTGATGGCCAGGGCGATGGTCTCCGCCACGTAGCCTTTGCCCCTGGCCTGCATCAGACCCCCGACGTTGTCGGCCCCTGTTTCTCGGAGATGTTTCACACACTGGCTAACGTAGTCGGGTTCGAGCAGACAATGCCCATCCACGCGGACGATGACTTCCCCTCTGGCCTCTCTGATGCCGAGATTGAGGCCCGCCGGAGCGCTGAGTTTGGGGTTGTCCAGCAGTTTGATCGCAGGATACTTGGAGCTGAACTCAACCACTATCTCCGCAGAGCGGTCTTCTGACCCACCGTCTACGACCAGAACCTCCATTCTGTCCTGGGGATAGTCCTGGTCAAGCACCGACCGCAGGCACTGAGCAATGACTCTCTCCTCGTCGCGCATAGGGATGATAACACTTACCAATGGGGCATCATTCATCGTCTCTGTGTCTCGAGATAAGCGACAAATGCCTGTGGGGCTGCACAGCAAGACCCTAACCACCGTTTATTATATACCGGTTTTGCTTTGAGTGCAAGCCACCCCGCCCGAGGCCCGAGGGGCGTGCATTTCAATTGGGGGGCAAGGCCGAGAGACAGCGTCATGTGTCATTGCGAGGCGTCTTTTTTGCCGAAGCAATCTCCAATTCGCGGGGTGGGGATTGCTTCGCCTTCGGCTCGCAATGACACTCGCCCCAAAAGTGAAATACACCTGCCCGAGGCGCGAGGGGCGTGCATTTCAATTGGGTGTGGCTAAAATCTGTGGAAGGTAGTAGCGACTTCAGTCGCTTGGAACGACTAAAGTCGTCACTACCACAAGTTTTAGTCACACCGGAGATTGCTTCGGGCGCAAACCCCGCGCCCTCGCAATGACAGCATGAACAGAAATGCCCGAGGCTGAAGCCATCGGGCTAGTCTTACGAAGGCCTGTCGGCCTGGTCCGTGAGACATCCAGCTTCTGTGGGATTTCGTAATCCAGCCCCGACGGGGCTTGGCAGACTGAGCCAGGGGCTTGAGCGAAGGAGCCCCTGGCAGGCCGACATTTGTTCCGGCTTACCCAAGACCCTAAAGGTTTTCAAAACCTTTAGGGTCTCCACTTTACTTCTTCCAGATGATCCAACTCAATCTCGCAGGTCGTTAGACGCCCCAACAGATCCAGCAAGACCTTGGCTCTGTTCGACGAAGAGAGCGACCTATCGAAGACTGCCTCGAAGTCCCTGAGGGGCCCGGACTTGATCCGCACCCGATCGCCTGGCTTGAAACGCTGCTCCACAGGATAGCCAGCCTCTTCCATTTGCTTCAGATGGCGACGGATGGTATCTATCACTTCGTCGGCAACGGCAGCCGGCTGCTGGCCAAAGCTCACGATGCGCCTCAGGCCGGGCGTCCAGCGCACTGCGGGCAGGGCCTCGGCCGCATCCATGCGCACGAAGAGATAACAGGAAAAGAACGGCACGGTCTTCCTCTTGCCGTTCTGTCTCACCTGGATGGTGGGGAGATAGGTTTCGAAGCCCTTGTTTTCCAGAAGGCTGCTGACGTGATGCTCTTTGGAGGGCTTGGTGTAGAATGCATACCAGTGTTCCACGTCAATCTCCGCACCTGTAAACTCAGTAGATCACAATCGCTCGCAGTGGATTGCCAAATCCACTGCCATGCCTGTGCTTCGTGCTAAACCGCCGTGACCAGCCCCTCCCGCACGGCGTAAACAGCCGCTTCAGTGCGATTTCTCACTTTCAGCTTCTTGAAAAGGGAGGAAAGGCGGTTTCTGACCGTTTGCTCTGAGATCAGAAGCCCTTCGGCGATCTCGCGGTTGGTAGCCCCCTTGACCACCAAGGACAGAATTTCCTTGTCCCGCGCGTCCAGGTCCGGACCAATTCCCTCCAGGTCTTCGGCCTCTCGACAAAGCTTGGTCAGCGCCCTGCTGGCCAGACTTGGGTCAATACTGACCTCCCCGCCATGAACCGCTCGTATGGCCTGCAGCATCCCCCCCACGCCCACATCCTTAAGAATGTAGCCCCGCATCCCAGCTTGGAGGGCTTCCCTGAAGTACTCGTCCTTGGCGTACATGGTCAGGATGATGACGTTGGCCTCGGGCACGCGCTCCCTAATCAGGTGCGTGGCCTCTATGCCGCCCAGGCGGGGCATGCGGACGTCCATGAGGATGACGTCGGGGGCCAACTCCTCGGCCTGGTTCACCGCCTCGACGCCGTCCTCCGCTTCTCCTACCACAACCATGTCGCTCTGGCTGTCAATGATGTCTCGCAGGCCCTCGCGGAATATGGTGTGATCGTCGGCCAAAAGCACCCTTATCTTCTCCACCGTCTTTCCCCGCCTATGTTCAAGAGAACAAACCACTCAAAGGGGACGACAGTCGCCGTCTCGAGAGAACGGAACGCTCAAACGACTTGCTTCACACCCATTATACCAAATTTGAAGCCAATATGCTAGGTACAAATGTACCGAATATTCAAAACAAATGTACCCTTTTTGGAGGTACAAATGTACCTCCAAAAAGGGTACATTCATCTTGCCTGTTTCAGAGGGGGGTCTTCACCTCAGTTCGAGCCACCCCTTCTTCAAGGCCTCAATGGCCGCCTCTGTCCGATTGTTGACGTGCAGCTTCTCAAAGATGATGGAAAGGGCGTTCCGAACAGTGAACTCTGAGATGAGGAGCGTTTCGGCGATGTCTTTGTTGGTGGCGCCCTGCGCCAGAAGCTGAAGGATCTCCGTCTCTCGCTTGCTCAGGTCGAGGTAATCTTGGCGCTCTTGCTCCCTGATCAGCGCGGCGAATTCCACGAGAAGTCGCCCGGCGATGCTGGCATCAATCATGGGCTCCCCGCGACGCACACTGCGAATGGCCTTCAGCAGCTCCTCCAAATCGGCATCCTTCAAGACGTAGCCCTGCGCCCCCGCCTTGATGGCCTGAAAGACGTGCGCCTCCTCGTTGTACATCGTCAGGACGACAATGCCCGCCTTGTCAACTTGCTCCACGATCAGACGTGTGGCCCTCACACCATCCATTTTGGGCATGCTGATGTCCATGAGGATAACGTCGGGCGCCAGCTCTTCGGCCTTCTGCACCGCCTCGATTCCATTCCGAGCCTCTCCCACCACGGTCATGTCGCTCTGCTTATCAATGATCTCTCGCAGGCTTTTCCTGAATATGGTGTGATCGTCGGCCAGAAGCACCCTCGTCTTCGGCGTGGTCATCTATCCTTCCCCTCCCAGAGGCAGCACGGCCTTGATCTCCGTCCCCCAGCCCGGTCTGCTCTTTACGATCAACTCGCCTCCCACTGCCTCGGCCCGCTTCCGCATGCCAGTCAATCCAAATCCTCCCAGCCAGGCCAGCCCCGCCATTTGCTGTTCCTCGTCGAACCCCACACCGTCATCCCTGACCGTCAGGGAGAGCGCCTCAGCGGCGGAAAGGTCCAGATCAGCCCAGACCTGATTCGCTCCGGCGTGCTTCCCCGCGTTGGTTAGGGCCTCTTGCACGATGCGGAAGAGGGCATACTCGTGCGCCGCGCCCAGCCGACGACAGGCTTCCTCCCCCGCGATGGAGAGGTGAACCGGCAGTGCGTTCTGCTCCTCAAAAGCCTGCACATACTCCCGCAATCCGGGCACAAACCCCTCTTCTTCCAACTCCTGGCGACGGAGGGTGAAGATCGAACGGCGGATCTCTTCGATGCTCTCGCGAGCCAGCCCTTTGACTTTGGCCAGTAACTCTTTGGTCGCCTGGGGATCGCTGTCCATCAAGCTCAGACCGAAGTCCACCTTCATCAAGAGGGAGGCCAGATTCTGAGCCAGTCTGTCGTGAAGCTCGCCAGCGATGCGGTTCCGCTCCTTGACGACGGCCAATTCCTGTGACTGGCCAAACAACTGGGCGTTCTTGACCGCAGTGGCCGCATGAGCAGCCAGGGTCATCGCCAGCCTCTCGTCCTCTGGGGTGAATACACCGCATTGCTCACCGGTGACGCTGATGGTGCCAATCTCCTTCCCGTCGGCCGCCAGTGGAGCCACCAAAAGGGACTGGAACCGGCCATCGCTATCCAACTCGACGAAGCGGGGATCGGCAGATACGTCAGGCACGTTGATCACCCTGCCTTGCTGCAGAGCGCAGCCCGCGATGCCCTTCCCCATAGACAGCCTCTCTCCCCCCTCTTTCCTGAAGCCGCCAGCGGGCCTGCCGGCCAGGGCGCTGGGGCGGAGACCTCCGCTGGCGTCGTCCAGGAGGTGGATCACGCTGCTGTCGGCGCATTCGATGGTCTCCAACGCCGATCTCACGATCAACTGCAGCAGGTCATCTAGTTTCAGGACACCGGCCAGGGCTCGCCCCGTCTCCAATAGGACCATGCTCTCGCGCAGTCTGCGTTCCGTTTCCTGCCATAGCCGCGCGTTGTGGATGGCCATTCCGATTTGGCTGCCCACAGAGGAGAGCAAATCTATCTCCTCCGAGGTGAAGGGGCGGGCATCGCAGCGCACGATCTCCATCGTTCCCAGCACCTTGCCCTTCGACTGGAGAGGGATCACAGCCAGCGAATTCAGATCCGTTCTGCCCATCGTCTCTACCGTCGGATGGGAGGAGATGTCTTCCACCATCAAGGGCTCGCCCGTGGCGACCACCTCGGCCAAAGGGCCCTCAGTGATCTTGACCCTGGAGATGTTTTCGACGATCCGGGGGCTTAGTTCCAATCCTCGGTACACCTTCAGGTCCGAAAAGATGCTGTCCCGCTGGTCTAACAGCCGTATGGCGCCCACCTCCAGTTCCATCATCTCCAGCACCTTGTCCAGCGCCCTGTTCAGCACCTCCTCTAGCTCCAGCGAACTATTCACCGTGGCGGCGACGGCGTTGAGGGCGGCAAGCTCACGGTTGTGGCGCTTGATTTCCTCCTCGGCCCGCTTGCGCTCATCTATGTCGCGGGACAGCACGGCAATCTTGCTCACCTCTCCCTGCGCATTCAAGACGGGATAGAAAACGGTGTGATACCATCTCCCCTCGCGCTGGTCTTCGATCTGGACAGGCTGCCCCGATCTGATGACCTGATTGAAGTACGGTTTTCTACGTTGGGCCACCTCTGGCGGAATCAGATCCCAGCTATACAGACCGATGAGCTCATCCACGTCCATTTCGTACCTTTGAGCCATCGCTTCGTTGGCGTCGAGGAGGAAGCCCTCGGTGTCTATCAGCGAGGCCAAGTCAGGAGGAGCATTGAGAAGCGCCCGCGCTGTTTGTTCGCTCTCGCGCAGGGCCATCTCCACCCGCTTGCGCTCGGTGATGTCCTCCAGGCTGCCCTCGTAGTACAGCACCTGACCGTCCGCATCGCGGGTGGCCCGGAAGTTGCTGCGCGCCCAAATCACACTGCCGTCGTACTTGCGGAGTTGCATTTCCACATCCCGTAGGCTTCCGTGGCGCTCTAGCGCGATCTGACGCTGGCGGCGATCCTCCGCCGTCACGTTCACTTGCAGATCAACTGACGGAATCGCCATTAGGGACTCTTTGTCTGGATAGCCTAGCATGTTCACCATGGTGGGGTTGACGTCGAGGAGATCGTTATTCGGCCCAACGCGGTAGAGCCCCACAGGCACGTTTTCAAACAAGCTGCGGTAGCGCTCCTCGCTCTGGCGCAGCTCTTGCTCGGCCCGCTTGCGCTCGGCGATTTCGGCGGTTAGGATTTCGTTGGCTTCTGCCAGCTCTGCGGTGCGTTCGAGCACCCGCTGTTCCACTTCATCGTATGCCTCCTGCAGCGCTTGGCCCCTGCGCTGGACCTCGCGGATGAGCGTCCCTCGGATGCCTTCTTGCTGGGCGAGGATCGTTTGGCGGGCCTGGCGGAAGAAGCCGGCCGCCACTGCGCCCAGCAGCGCAGCCAGGCGGGGCTGAAGCGCTGCCACCTGCTCAGCCGGCAGGCCCTGGATGAGCTGCTGCGCCAGCACCTGTTGCGTTCTGTCCAGGAGGTCGGGTTCGAGATAGTGGAAGCTGGCCAGCGACGCGCCAATGGCCTCCGCGCGGTCGCGATCGAACGACTCGGCGAGCAGCAGGGCGATGGCCTCTTCGGTGGATTCGTCCAGGAACTGGCGGAGCTCCGCCGCCTTGATGGACGTGAAACCGCTTTGAGCGAGGGCTTCGCGCCAGGCGTCGGCGATAGCCTGGCGGCGACTGAGCAGGGCTTGGTGGGCTTGCGATTTGGCTTCGGTGTCCATTCGCTTCCTCCCAACCATAGTATATCATTTTTCCCTCTGTTTGGCAACACGATGGTCCAGAAGAGGTGTGTTTCAATCAGCCCAGCCGCCTACTTGCCGTCCCGTGATACATAGATCGGGAAACAAAAACTCGCCGCGGTGTTGCACTGCGGCGAGTGAGTGTGCCCCCAAGGGAATTCGAATCCCTGTCGCCACCTTGAAAGGGTGGTGTCCTAGGCCTCTAGACGATGGGGGCGTCTGAACTACCCATATTCTACTCAAAAACCGAGAATGGTCAAGCTGACCCTCTGTTCAGTTCTTTCAATACCTCGCGGGTGACCAGCCTCACCAGTTCTTCGTCGTTGAGTTCGGGGGTAGGCCGGGGAGGGGGATGATCAACCGTCATATCGCAGACGCCGCAGGCGGCGCAGAAATCCTCTTCTTCCCCCGCTCTGGCCAGCCCTTTCTCTCTCCTCATTTGGAGCAGCTTAGCCACTTCGCTGGGAGGCAGAGGGGTTTCCCGGCCCAACTGGCGCAGGATCAGAGTGACGTGGGCTAGGTGTTCGACCTTCTCCAGTTTGAGGTAGGCGTCAAATGGGTCTTGGCCGACGGTCAACGTGCCGTGCCGCTGGATGATGAGGGCATCGTGGTCAGCGATGAGGTCGCTGATGGCCCCAGGCCCTTCCGCGCTGGAGGGGGTGGCGTAGTCCGCGGTGGGGATCAGGCCCAGGGTGACGATCACTTCGGGTAGGAGACACTTGGCCAGGGAGACGCCGGCGATGCTCAGGGCGACGCAGATGGGGGGATGGGCGTGGACGACGGCGGCGACGTCGGGCCGCTGCCGATAGACCTCCAGGTGCATCAGCAGCTCCGAGGTCGGTTCGAGGTCACGACTGGCAGGGTCATAAGAGCGGATCATGTTGCCTTCTAGGTCGGTGATGACCAACTGCTCAGGCGCGAGGAAGCCTTTGCTGAAGCCGCTGGGGGTGGACAGGATGCGCCGCTTGCCCAGACGCACGGAGACATTGCCGTCGGTAGCGGCTACGTATCCCTTCTGGTGGAGGAGGCGGCAGACGCGAACGATCTCTTTCCGCCACACCTGTTCTGTTTGGTTATCTATGAAGCTGCTCAATCGTCTACCTCCTCCGTGTGTATCCATTCAAGTGGGGCAGAGGGATGGGCGAAGGTGCGCTTGGCGACGAATTCCTCACGGGCTGGTTTGCTGGCCAAATAGATCAAGTGCGACGGGCAGCGGCAGTCGGAGGAGCCAAAGCCGGGAGCGGGTATCTCGCTGCCGGGGAGCTGCCGAGCGGCCTGAGCCCAGAGGCACTCTAATCTGTCCGTCGCGGCCGCGCTCCAGACCTCCACCAGTTGGGCGTGCTCCAGCAGGTAGTCTATGTGCCAGTGGAGCTTCTTGTCGCAGCAGCGGCGATGGCGGGCCAGTCGAGCCTCCAGGCCGCCGGGACCCAGCGCGCTGCCCACGTAGAGGTAGTAGCCGGCGGGAAAGGCAAACGTGCCCAGCTTGCCGACGGTGATCTCTTCTCCTCGTTCCAGGTGCAAAACCAAGACGTAGGCGCCTTTGTGGGTTTCGCTCATCACTGCATTCCCAACTGGTATCGTGGAGTAATTCTACACTAGCCCGCCTCTCTTGGCAAGTGCCCATAAGTCGGAGGTGGATTTCAGTTTTGGGGCAAATGTCATTGCGAGGGCGCGGTGTGTGCGCCCGAAGCAATCTCCGATGTGCGTAGGGGATTGCGCCGTTTTCACTTCCAAGTTCGTCGCAAAAAAGCGCTCCTCGCAATGACACATGACGCTGTCTCTCGGTCTTGCCCCAATTGAAATGCGCGTTAAGTCGGGGCGACGCAGTAGGGCAGGTTGGGCTCGGCTTGCTAGGGCTAATCTGCTCTGTATGGCTCGGTTCTCACGCGCCGGGCTCCGATAGTTGCCAAGATAGCGAGTTTGTGGTAAGATAGGATTGATATAGATGAGGGAGGAATGCGATGAAAACCAAACTGCGCGTGTTCGTGATCTTGATTTGCCTGGTGTCCCAACTGGTGATGGGCGTGGGATTGGCGGAGGGGGCCGATCCCGTGCACGTTGTCAGCCGGGGCGATACGCTCTACTCTTTGGCGCGTCGCTACGGCACCACGGTGAGCGCCATTGCACAGGCCAATGGCCTGCGAAACAGCAACTGGATTTACGTTGGCCAGAGGCTGACCATACCAGGGAAGACCACGGGGTCCAGTTCCTCTTCGTCGAGTTCCGTTCACGTGGTGCAAAGGGGCGAGAACTTGTTCCGCATCGCGCTGCGCTATGGCACGACGGTTCAGGCCCTCGCTTCGGCCAACGGTCTCTATAATACCTCGCTGATTTATACGGGCCAGAGGTTGGTCATCCCGGGAGCGACCTCGGCATCCTCATCTCCATCGCCAGCTCCTTCCTCAGCCCCCACTGCTGGGAAGTGGATTGACATCAAACTGGCCTCTCAGAGCCTGGTGGCCTATGAGGGTCAGCGGCCTGTCTACTGGGCCACGGTCTCCACCGGTACGTCTCGGACGCCCACACCGAGAGGACGCTTCCGCATCTACAGCAAGCTTCGCTCGGGAACGATGGCTGGCCCTGGCTACTATCTCCCCAATGTGCCTTACATCATGAACTACTACGGGGGCTACGCGATTCACGGCACCTATTGGCACAGCAACTTTGGCTATCCCATGAGCCATGGCTGCGTCAACATGAGGATTAGCGACGCCCAATGGTTGTACAACTGGGCGCCTGTGGGCACGCTGGTCGTCGTCAGGTGAACGGGTCGGTTGCTGGACGCCTCGGTAAACTCGTCGCTGGCTGCTATGTCCTGCCGATGAAAAGGCCGCCTGTATCAATTGCGCAGGTGGCTCTCTTTTTGTTGCCAAACGGGATGAGATGTGATATACTTGATTGTGCGGTCGGAGAGCGATAGGGACGAGGAAAAGGAGCGGCATGGAGCGCATTAGGAGGAGATTAGGCTCGGCAGGACTTCTGTTGGTGGCCGCCATCCTGGCGCTGGCGGGATGCGCTGTCGAGCCCACCCCCGAAGCGACTCGTGAGGTCGTTGAGGTGACCCGCGTGGTGGAGAGAGTGGTGACGGCCACGCTGCCAGCGGCGAAAGACACCCCCACACCGATCCCACTGCCCGCCCTGTCTATCTCCGTTGGTTCCTATGACAACGTTATGGTCGTGGGCATGGATGAAAGCCTCGACGGCTTGGTTGACGCTCTGCAAAGCGCTGGATTCACCATCTCCACCCTCCAGGGGGTATTGACTCCGAGAGCCATGTCGCAGTGCGGCATCATCTTGTTCTGCAACCGCCTGTATTTGGGAGAGGGTGAGGCGGAGCTGTTGAAGGCTTGGATCAGAGCAGGTGGCGGGGCCATGTTCCTTCACACCCGCTGGGGATCGGCGCATAACCCCTCGGGGCAGCGCTGGCGAGAGGCAGCCAATGCCGTGCTCACCCCCGTGGCGGGGATCAGGGTAGATGATAGGGGCATCCGAGACCCAAAGAACCGAGCCTGGGGAGACCGTCTCTTCACCGAGCAAATCCATGCGCACCCCGCAACGGAGGGAGTGAGGAGAATCATATTTGGCGACGACGATTTCAGCGTGACGCCGATCAACCCCCAGGATCCCCAAATCACCCTTCTCGTGACGGGTGAGGAGGACGCCTATAATGACTACTATCCGCACAGTCCACCCCTTGCGGTGGCTGCCGAGGTGGCGTCGGAGGACCTCCCGCACGGACGTGTGGTCGCTGTCGGAAGCAGGACGGCCCTGGCTGAGGACATCGGTCGGGGGGACAATCGGCTTTTCGCCTTGCAAGCTGTCGAGTGGCTGGCGCATAGTCAGTAGATCCGATTTTGCTCTGCTGCTGCCTTGCCCGCCACAAGAAATGGAGGTGTTACGATGAGAGGAAACAGACTCAGTACATCACAATTTGCTCCCGCTGGATCGCCAGATCCAGCGGTTGGGCGGCGGAAGGCAAGCGTGGAGGAGGACTTCCCGCGTTGCACGCAATCCGCCGTGAGCGACTGTGATCTACTTAGACTAGGTCTCTTGTTGATCGCGCTGGCGATCGCCCTGGTCGCAACAGCGTCGTGTAGGCCAGCTCCAACACCTGCACAAGCCACGCCAACAGCGGAACCTGTGCCAGCGACTTCGACCCCTGTCCCGCCGACGGCCACGCCCATACCGCCCACAAAGACGCCCCTTCCCCCCACGGCGACGCCTGTGCCCCCCACGCCAACGCCTGTCCCGCCAACAGCCACGCCCGTGCCGCCTACGGCTACCGCTATCACGCCGGTCCCCCCTACCCCTACGCCAGTGATCTATGTGGTGCAGGAAGGAGATACCCTGAGCGAGATCGCAAAAGAGTTTGGAGTTACCGTGGAAGCCCTCCAAGAAGCCAACGCCATCTCCGATCCCACAAGCCTGCAGATAGACCAGGAGCTCGCTATTCCCCAGCCGCAGGCAGCAGCCGCCGTCACATCAACCATCGCCTCACCGACGAGCGCATCAGAGGTGCACGTGGTTCAGGAGGGAGAGACGCTGAGCGAGATCGCCAAGCAGTACGGGGTGACCGTCGAGGCGTTGCAAGAGGCCAACGACATCTCCGATCCCACGCGGTTGCAGATAGGCCAGGAGCTGATCATTCCTACGGTGGAGGTCACACCGAGTGCGCAAGCGACCGAAACGGCGGCCGCTGCTCTAGAGGACATGGTCTTCGTCCCTGCCGGGGAGTTCATCATGGGCAGCGCGGCGGGTGAGGGCCTAGACAATGAGCATCCCCAGCGCAGGGTGACCCTCGATGCGTTTTACATCGGCAAGTACGAAGTCACCA
>CAZEBW010000097.1:0-12510 GCA_964510205.1 uncultured Anaerolineae bacterium | reverse complement strand
ACAAGTTCAGCAAATTCTATCCCAACAGACCATAACTTACTTTACAGTGTACTAGGAGACAACACTGGGTCAGGCAGCTCGGTTCAGGCGGGCACATTAGTCTTCAGAACGTGACTGCTTTTGGCGATACTGGCGATAATCCTCGTCCTTGAGGAAGAAAGGGCGCTTGTTGCACCACATGTCGTAGAGCACGTTGGCGACGAAGTCACGGGCAATGGCCACCAGGGCGATGAAGTGCCCTTTACGCGGTGGTTTGCGGCCTTTGATACGTTGGTACATGGCCTGATAGCGTGGCACACGTTGGCTGAGATGCTGAGCTATGTTGACGGCGGCATAGCGGCCGTTGGGTGAGCCCTGTTTGGTGATCCGCTTGGAGCGGTAGAGAGTGGCCCCGGAGATGTGCTTGCTGGTGGTTAGGCCCAGGAAACTGGCCAGGTGTTGACCACTGGGGAATCGGCTGACATCCCCGAGCTCGCTGACCAAAGCCAAGGTGTTGCTGATGCCAGCCCCCTTGACGGTGCGTAGCAATTTGGTCTCCTGACGGTTCTCAATCAAGGCGTAGCCGGTCTTGAGATAGAACGTCTTGCGTTGTTGGAAGGCGGTGATGTCTTCGATGTAGCCGTGCACCAGGTGACGGATCACATCCCGCCCGACGGGGCGGGTGGGGGTATGCTGGCATGCCTCGACCAATTGTTGGGCTTGGGCCAGGCCAAAGGCATGGCGGCAGTGGGCCGTCAGGATGGCAGCGAGGGCTTCAGCACCGGCCTGGACGAACTCATCGGGGAAGAGGTACTCTTGCAGCAGGGCGTACACGGCAGGATGGTGCAACTTGCTGCCCGGAAAGACCTGACTCAGCGGCGGACAATAAGCCCGCAGCAGAGCGCGCAACTGATTCTTCTTGCGGTTGATCTGCTGGGCCAGGTCTCTGGCTGCTCGGGAGTAGTAGCGAGCCGTCAAGAGGTCGGTGTCTTGTTGGACAATCACTTCAGGCGTGCTGCCCAGGCGCAATTGCTCGGCGAGGAGCAAGGCATCGACCAGTTCGTTGCGGACCTTCTTGGACAGGACCTCGCCCATGTGTTCGGTGGTGCGCGGGTTGAAAAGCACGCGAGCGATGTCAGGCTGTTGACCCAGGAAGTCCCACAGCGCCCAGTAGTAGATGCCCGTTGTCTCACCGGCGACGGCGATGATGCGCAGATCGTGCTGGTCACGCAGGTCTCGAGCCCAGGTGATGAAGCGCTGGAAGCCGTCGGGGTGGTTGGCGCATCTTTCCAACGAGCCGAGAACCTGCTGGCCGGCATCCGTGGCCAGCATGGTGAAGGTCTGATCCGCCACGTCCACGCCGGTGTACATGGTCAACCGGTCCAGATAGGTTTGAAGCAGTTTGTCTGGATGTACCCCTGCCACAGCAGGGAAGAGGCTGGCCTTCAGTTCTTGGCTGAGGGCCTCACGAAAGGGTTGTAGTTCGCGGTACATGATATCCTCCTTAACAAAGTGATATGGGGTGGGCCCGGAGCCAGGGGACAGTCCACGACGAACTCGAAGGAGTCGTCCCCTCGCAACTGCCGGTGACGCAGCCTAGTGGCAGATACGGTGCCTGTAGCATCGTCCTTTATCCGAGTCCAACCAAGCAGGGCGAGGCCTCAGTCTTTCCGACGTGGCGGATCCACGGGAGGCGTCTCGAAGCTACCCTGACTCCTGGCAGCTATGACCACGGGGCTATGGCCCCCTTGTGGCCGGCGCTGTGGCCCACCCTAACTGTAACTGTATCACGAACTGCTCTAACCCACAAGTTTATTATACTAGGAAAAAAATGATGAACAAGCTTTTACCAACACATGTCTTTCAGAACAGGCACTGGCGGAAGGCTCTACTTCTGTCACTGGTGTTAGCCTTTCTTTTGACCCCACTCCTGGGTCTTCAAGCAACCCCCGCAGCAGCCGATGGGTGGGTGATCGAATGTGTGGACTGCCCCAAACAGTTTTTGAGAATGACAGATCGCAGCCTGCGGCTGGATGCCGAAGGACACCCCCACATCGCCTATGGCAAAGATCATCTCTATTACACCTGGCACGATGGGGCAAACTGGGACTATGAAACGGTAGATGACTCCCCGGGAGTTGGCGAGGATGCCTCCCTAGCCCTGGATGAGAGCGGCTACCCGCACATCAGCTATCGCGACGACACTAACCGCAACCTGAAGTATGCCTACCAGGACGACTCTGGTTGGCACATCGAAACCGTGGACAGCGAAGAGAATGTCGGCTGGTGCACCTCCCTGGCCGTGGATAGAGACGGCTATCCGCACATCAGCTACCACGACAGTACCAACCGCAACCTGAAGTATGCTTACCAGAATGCCTCCGGCTGGCACATCGAAACCTTAGACAATGAGCGGGATGTCGGCTTGGATACCTCTCTGACTCTGGATGGAAGCGGGTATGCACACATCAGCTACTTGGACCGAGGCAACCGCCGCCTGAAGTACGCCTATCAGGACGCCGATGGCTGGCACATCCAGATTGTGGACAGCGATGGGGCGGTCGGCCAGGATACTTCCCTGGCCCTGGATGAGAGCGGCTGTCCCCACATCAGCTACCTGGACTACACCGACTGGGATCTCAAGTATGCCCATCAAGACGCTTACGGCTGGCACATCGAAACCGTGGACAGCGGGGGGCGTGTCGGCCACGACACCTCTCTAGCCCTGGATGAGGATGGGTATCCGCACATCAGCTACCACGATAGCACCAACGACGACCTGAAGTATGCTTACCAAGACGATTCTGGCTGGCACGTCGAGACCGTGGAAAGTGAGGGGCGTGTCGGGAACGCCCCCTCCCTGGCCTTGGATGGGTACGGCTATCCCCACGTCAGCTACTTCGATTGGAGTAACTACGATCTGAAGTATGCCCACCGGGATGCCTCCGGTTGGCACATCCAGACCGTGGACAGCGCGGGGGATGTCGGCCAGTACACCTCCCTGGCTTTGGATAGTAGCGGGTATCCGCACATCAGCTACTTCGACAACAGCAACGACGACCTGAAGTACGCATATCAGGACCACTCCGCTTGGCATATCCAGACCGTAGACAGTGTGGGAGGTGTCGGGTACTGTACCTCTTTGGCTCTGGATGAGAGCGGCTATCCGCACATCAGCTATTACGACGATACCAACGACACCCTGAAGTATGCCCACCAAGCTGCCTCCGGCTGGCACATCCAGAACGTGGAAAGCGTGGGGGACACCGGCGAGTGCAACTCCCTGGCCCTGGATGGGGATGGCTATCCGCACCTCAGCTACAACGGCAGCGATGACCTGAAGTACGCTTACCAGGACGCCTCGGGCTGGTACATCCAGACCGTGGACAGCGCTACTGGCTGGTACTACAGCTCCCTAGCCCTGGATAGGAACGGGTATCCGCACATCAGCTATCACAAGGCTGGCCTGAAGTATGCATACCAAGACGCTTCTGGCTGGCACATCCAGACCGCGGACAGCGACTTGTGGGATGTCCGGTACACCTCCTTGGCCCTGGATAGAGACAGCAACCCACACATCAGCTACTTCGCAAATATGACGGTCGACCTGAAGTACGCTTACCAAGACGCCTTGGGGTGGCACATCGAAACCGTGGACAGCAATGGGGATGTCGACAAGTTCACTTCCCTGGCCCTGGATGAGTATGGGTATCCGCACATCGGTTACTTGGACCAGGGCAACTGGGACCTGAAATATGCCTATCAGGACGGCTCGGGCTGGCACATTGAGACTGTGGATAGCGAGGGAAATGTCGGCGAGTATCCTTCCCTGGCTCTGGATAGGGGTGGGTATCCACACATCAGTTACTACGGTTTTCACCCCCACTATGACCTGAAGCACGCCTACTACTCCGCTCCCTGGCTCAACTGGCGTGACCCGGACCGCCCGCTGCTACTGCCATGTCATGGTACAACAGTGGACATGGTATATGGCAACATCCCCACACCTGCCACGCTCACCGCTACCCTGAGCGGATCAGCCATCTTCGCCGATGGCAGCCAGGTGCTCACGGCCAACATCACTGAGGCCAACGGCACTCACGCCCTCGACCTGAAGGCAGCAGCAGGTGCCAACCCCGGCGACACCTTCACCTTGGAGGTCATCCTGGCTGACCTGAGGTTGGAGCGCGGGGGCGCTATCGCCTGGGAGGTCTATTGGCCCCTGATCCGTAAGGGCACACTGTAACCGATTCGCCCATTCGCTGACTGGTGCCCCCTGACTCAAGGAGGTTTTGCCGATGGAGAAGACAGGGTTCTTTCTTCTGGTATGTCTGCTGACATGCACCGTCTTGGCTGCGTGCGGACCCTCCCAAGCAGAACTGGATGCCCAAGCCACGAGGGTTGCTGCCGACGTCTTCGCAACACAAACAGCGGAAGCAATGGCGGCGATATCTGTCCCTACCGATACGCCAGCGCCCCTTGCTAAACCAACCTCTACACCTCTGACGGAAAAACAGCCGACAGAAACGCCAGCGCACACGCCCTATCTAACTTACACGCCCTACTCAACTCATACCCCGCTGCCAGCGCCTGCGCTTACACCACGCGGCGGCTCAGAACCTTCGAGACCCTGCACCGCACGTTTCCGCCAGAGGTCGTGTTCCCCGACCAGCCGCTGCTTCTGTACGAAACGGCGCTCAAGGCAGACCACCCCGTGCTGGCGGTTAAGACGGCTCTGGACGAGGCGTGGTCGCCGAGGGAGCTGGCGGACGCCATATCGAAGGCCAAGGGCGAGACCGTGAGCCGGGTCAAGCTGTTCAGCGGCGAGGCCAGCCTGGACGCTGAGGGGCCGCTGTGGAGCATCCTCCTCCATGCCCACCGCGACTGGCCGGAGGGGATTGGAGCGCACACGGCCCACGTGACCGTCAGGCAGATCCTTCGAGAAGAGGCTAGAGAGTGATCCTTGCCTGCAGGATGGGTTGTGTAGGGACGATGCCTCTCACTTCTGGGTCATCTGAGAGCGGCACCAAGTCGCGAGCACGGGTGTATGTTACTTCAGGAACGGGTTGTGGAGCATGACACACCCCCATAGACACTGGGAAGCCACCTGCGTGAACCGTACGGTGGCTTTTACACTGTTGCCAGACCAAGCGAAATGTGGTATAGTATGCTCAACGCCGCTTCCTGGGCAGAGGGGAGGACGGCCGTTGTCAAGCTTTCCCACCACATAAATGGAGGTTCTTCGATGAGAAGAAACAAGCTAGGGTCCTTGCTGGTAGCGATGGGGTTTGTCCTCGCCGCAACAGCCTGTGCACGAGATCCAACGCCCGCACAAGCTACTCCTACGGCTCCAACCCTCATCCCGCTGACGGCGACGCCGATGCCGCCCGCAAGGACTCTTGTCCCTGCAACGACGACTCCCATGCGCCCTCAGCCAACAGCAACGCCCACACCGCCCACTCTGACGCCAGCCCTACCTACTCCTACGACGGTGATCTATGTGGTTCAGGCTGGAGATACTTTTGGCGCGATCGCCAAGGAGTTCGGAGTTACCGTGGAAGCCCTCCAGGAGGTCAACGCTATCTCCGATCCTGATCGGTTGCAGATAGACCAGAAGCTCGTCATTCCTCAGAGTCAAGTAGAGGCTGCAGCGACATCAACTTCCGTCTCACCGACTACCGCGCCTGCGATCCATGTGGTTCAGGCCGGCGATACTCTGGGTGCCATCGCCAAGCAGTACGGGGTCACGGTCGAGGCTCTCCAAGAGGTCAACGCCATCTCTGATCCCGATAGGTTGCAGATAGACCAGGAGTTGATCATCCCCAAGAGTGGGGCCATAGCGCCCACCAGCACCGCAACTGGAGTCAGGGCGACGATAACCTCGATCCCGCCAACTCCGCGCCCGGCGGTAGAGTCGGGCATGATCGCCATCCCTGCTGGAGACTTCACCATGGGAAGCGATGTCGAGGACGAGAGGCCGCCGCACACTGCCTTCGTTGATGGCTTTGAGATAGAGAAGCTTGAGGTAAGGAACGAGGACTTTGAGAAGTTCGTCGCGGAAACAGGCTATATCACCGACGCGGAGAAGGCAGGTGAGACGTCTTGGCAGTACTATGCTAAGGACAAGCCCAACCACCCCGTGGTGAAGGTGAGCTGGAACGATGCCAAGGCTTACTGCGAATGGCTTGGCAAGAGGCTGCCCACCGAGGCGGAGTGGGAGAAGGCCGCTCGAGGTACCGATGCGCGCAGTTATCCCTGGGGCAATCAGTGGGATGCGGCCAAAGCCAACACCAAGGAGGGGGGGCGCCGCGGGACCACTCCTGTAGGGAGTTTCCCAGATGGAGCGAGCCCTTACGGGTTGATGGACATGGCGGGCAATGTGGCCGAGTGGACGAGTGATTGGTTCAAGGCCTATCCTGGGGGTGACTTCTATTCTCCTTACTTCGGCGAGAAGTACAGAGTGATCAGGGGGGGCGGCTGGTTCAGCGACAAGCAATTGGTGCGCACCACCGAGCGGAGCGCTAGCTCCATAACCGCGGCCAACGACGATCTCGGTTTCCGCTGTGCACGCTAGCTTATCGCCAAATGGCTATTGAATGCCGATGCTGCGCCTTCCCTCCTCGCCCCCCTAACCTCCCGAAGCTCAAGAGGCGTTCCAGTTCCTCCTACCCACCGCCCTGCACGAGGGCGGAAACCCTCGCTTGGGCCAGTTTGGGCTTGTGGGGGTGGCTGAGGTTGGCGGGCGGGGGCACTGCACATTCAGCGATGCAGGGCGAGGTGTTCAGCCAACCTTCCTGCCCCTACACCCATACCGACCGATACGCCCCCACCCTCCAGCACACCCGAACGAGGGTTTGATTTAAGGGAGAAAGACAAGCCCCTATCCGCTGACCCTGAGCTGTCTCAGTTTTCGGTCACCCTGATAGGGAGGATCTATCATGCAGAAACTGGGGAGGAAGTAACCTCGGCCAAAGTTAAGTTCAAATGTGACCATTGATGCTGATATGTCTATACGGCGGGCGGAGCCAGGAGAGCTTACGCCAGAGACATTGTAACGGCCGCGACATGGTCTGTACACAGTGCGGTTACGCGAAAACCACCTGGAGAGGAGAGGACATGATCACAGCGTCCGAGATAGCGCACCTGCGCCCATCCCCCGAACCGATAGAAAAGAAATACGCTCAATTGCCCGCTGAACGTAGTCCGGTCTTTCTGACTTGGAAGGAGTTCGACGAGATTTGTGAATGGAAGCTAAGACAGCAGTATGAGCGCCAGCGGCCTTTGCGCAAAGCTAACGTTGAGGTTATAGAGGATGTGACCAAACTTGCATTGACGATCACGCATGGTGATCCGGACTACGAGCTTGAACTACGTATTCGCATCTTGCGCACTTTGCGCGGTGTTGGTACTGCAATTGCATCAGCAATACTCACCCTCGTGTATCCAGATGAATACGCGATAATCGACTTTCGCTGTTGGCGGCAGCTTTTCGATAAGGAGCGGAGAGGGTTCTCTACCTCCGAGTACAAGCGATATATGCAAAAGATACGTTCCTTATCGCAAGAACTAGGCTGGACTCCCCGAGAAGTTGATGGCGCTATTTGGAGGTACGATTACGATAGCAACACAAGCTAGCGTCCTGAATCGACCAAGTCAAAAACTTGCCGCGCCCTGGGCTACCACGCCCTGGCACTGGCTAGCGCGGGCGGGCTGGCCCTTGGTACCACGCACTTGTCCTGTACGGCCCAGTACAGAGTCCCAAGGACGGAGTGCGGTGCTGTGGTGGAAGGTGAGAAGAGAAAACTGGAGTTGAGAAAGGGCGGTGAGTGAGGTCCGGGAGGCAACAATGAAGGATGCATTGAACGAAGATGACCGATTGGTGAAGGCCGGCCCAGACGCTCCGAAGGTAGCCACCTGTCCGGCCTGTGGCGGCGTCGTCGACCTGCGCAGCCGCCGTGGGAAGAACCCTGAGGACAAGACCTGGTTCTACCGCCACCAGCGGGGAGAAGGCCTGCATTGTCCGCGCCGGCCGGGGGTGTGGGGGTAGAGGATCGGTGGGCGATCAGGCGGTGCGTCGGCTGTTGCCAACCAGGGCGAATCGTGATATACTGTGTTCAGGATTCAAACACAAAAGGGATTACCAAGCCTTGCCTCGGTAGTCCCTATACCTACTCCTGAAAGGCCCAGGAGAAGGCTAGGGGAATTGTAGCACAAAGCCGCTTCCTGGGCAAGTGGAGGGCGGCTTGTTGGTTTTTGACGCCGCGCTTTGGGGATCTTTCGTTCGATTTGAGTTCGTAGCCCTTAATGGAAGCAGCTATGGACACCGAGAAACTCAGGCGGCTACTTCGACAGCGAGAGCCGGAGAACCTGAAGCTGGACTTCAAGAGAAAGCTGTACGCCATTAACCACTCCGATCCCAAAGTGCGCGATGTGCAGTGGGATGAATTCATTAGAGACGTCTTGGCGTTGGCAAACGGCAATATCGGCACGGTTGGGCAAGAGGGACATCTTGTTGTTGGTGCTGCAGACAAGCTAAATCAGCAAGGGACTCGAGATCTGTATGACGTCGGTGATGTGAAGCTCTCTGCACAACAGATTCTTCAAAAGGTAAATGCAGCTAGCAGGCCCCGGTTACCTGACTTGGACATTGAGACAGTTGTGCTTGAGGAAAAGAGAATCTTGGTCATAACTATCCCGCCGACGCCCTATTTGCATGAGACGACTCGAACGCTCAAAACACCCAAGACGACTTACCAGGAGAACACCGTCTTTATTCGACGAGGAGAAAGCATAAGGCCGGCTTCCACATCTGAGCGCCAGGCGATTCTGGCAGAGAAATTTGAGCGATTTGGAATGCGTGAGGGATCTGAGATCAAGAGAGTCCACTTCGCTCCAGATCTGATCCGAAAGCACCGGGAGCGATTAGCCGAGAGGGTGAAGTATGCACGATGGGCTGACAACTCGCCCGATGAATCCTACATCGACTCGGCCGGCTTCCATTTGCCGCTGTTTGCTTCCCCCTATGAGGATATCGGAGGCGTACCGGCAGAACTGCTGGAATGTATTCACTCTTGCCAACGTCTGCTCATTCTTGGTGAGCCAGGCATGGGGAAGACGGTGGGACTAGAGCGTGCTATGTGGGAATTATCCGCATCCAAAAGCACTCTGGTGCCTATCTTCATTCCACTTATTCAATACGACGGGAATTTGGTAGCCGCTATCAAGGTTGCTTTGAACGAGACCGGGGTTCTTAATGTCACCAGTGCCACTGAGGTGGAAAAACTGGTTCATGACTATGAATGCGTTTTTCTGTTTGATGGATTGAATGAGGTCGCTGGGAACTATCGTGACAAGCTCTATGCAGAATTGGCATCTTTCATTCGTGCCCATCCTGCAAGTCCTTGCGTTATCACTAGCCGTTCCCAGGACGACCTATGGAGACGTTTCCACTCTCGGGAGATGATTGAGGATGCTGTAGTAATACAGCGAATCACCGATGAGCAGGTCGTTGAGTACCTTGTCGCTCACCTTGGGGAGGGAATGGGACACGAGCTCCATGATCGTCTAAATGAAGCCCTGCGGGGTCTAGCGCGGATACCCCTTCTCCTTTGGCTCATTAAAGAAGCAGGTGCAGCGGGTGAAGAGTTGCCTGGCAATCGGGGAGAGCTGTTTGATCGTTTTGTCAAACAGGTTCTCAAAAGGGAACAGAAGCTGCCAGATCTGGCAACCATCCCCCTGCATCAGAAGACCCGAGCGCTCAGTCACCTTGCCTTCCATCTGCAGAAAAATCATCGACTGACGTGTGATCGTGATGAAGCCGTACAAGTGATAGAAGGGTTACAAGAGAGTGTAAGAGGCGACCTTGTGATTGGTGAATCCCTGCGAAATGGGTTACTACTTGGTGAAACTCGGCTGCACTTCATGCACCAAGCTGTGCATGAGTACTTCGTAGCGATTAGACTTCGAAATCTGATATCCTCTCTTAAAATCCCGAAGAGCAAAGCCATTGCCAGGTTAAAGGTGTATTCGTCGGCTTTCGCCTTCAAGAGACAACTTCGCAAATGGGCAGAAGATGGTTGGTGGGCTGAGGCCATCGTACAACTTGCAGGGATCACGGATCAACCAATGTTCGTAGCGAAGCAGGTTCTGTGTTCGAATCCCTGGCTAGCCTACTGGTGTTCCATTGAAGGTCAACCGCTCAGCACCGAAATGCAAGCTCAAATCGAACAGCAAACAGTTGAAAGGCTGAAATCTCCAAGATTGGAAGAACGCTTGCGAGTTATCAGAGAACTCGCTCGAATGGAGAATCCTCGTACCATCAACCACCTAATAGTTGCCCTGGATGATCCCTCCAACTCTGTACAGGAACTGGCAAGTTACACACTTGCTCGATTAGGACAACCATCAGTCGATCCGTTACTCGACTCTCTTAGATCGGCTACTGAGGGAGCCAGACGCGCTACCACAAGAACACTCGGCGCAATTTGGGATTTTCCGAAGATAGTTGAACTGGGGACCCAAGATGTTCCTACTCGACGCCGGGCAGCCGAGGCGCTTGGTAAGGTAGGGGATAACCGAGCTGTTCTGCCACTAATTGCTGCTTTGAGGGACAGTGATGAGAGAGTCCGGATCAGAGCTGCGCAGTCCTTAGGTAGAATAGGTGACAGTCGAGCTGTCGATCCACTCATGCGAGCTTTGGAGCAATCTTATGGCAGGGCAGGGTCTCGTGAAAGCGCGGTCATTTCAGAAGCACTCGGAGCCATTGGCAAACCCACTGATGAACCGCTTCTAGCCGGGCTCAAGGATCCAGACTCCGAAGTCCGAAAACGAGCATTGACAGCTCTAGGACGCACCTGGATGCTGCCTGCAGTCGCTGAGTTAGCGAGTGATGACCCAGAAACTCGTAGGAAAGCAGCCAGAAAGCTAGGCAAGCTATCGGATGAACGCGTAGCAGACCCCTTATTGGCAGCACTTAGAGATCACGATCAGCTGGTAAGATGGGAGGCCACTAAGGCATTAGGCTATCTCTGGCAGCTTCCGGATCTCCTCAAGCTGGGGGATGGAAACGCAGAGATCCGCCGGGCAGCTGCCTTAGCTTTGAGCAAGCTGGCCGATGCACGGGCTGTGGAACCTCTGATTGCAGCGCTAAGAGATCAAGACTCTGCAGTGCGAGAGTACGCAGCCGATGCGCTCGGGGCGCTCGGTGAAATGTCTATTGAGCCTCTTACCTCCCTGCTGAGTTATAAGGATCGGAGAATCCGTCGGAGTGTCAAGAAAGCATTTGCAAAGATAGAAGACGAAAAGGTATTGGAAATCTTAACATCGGCCATACAAGACAGCAGATGGCGGGTCCGCGAGATGGCAGTAGAGTGTCTGACAGAATTGGGAAACCGAGCAGTACCAGCTTTGGAAGTAGTGCTTCAAAGTGACGATCCCGAAATACAGCAGTTAGCGCGTGTCGTGCTGCAAAGAATCGGAACCGTTAGAGCTCAGACGGTTTTGCGGTTCGGTAGCATAGGACGAACTGGCAGTTTGGACAATGCTGTGCATTAGAGGAGTCTGGCCAGGGGAACGGCCAAGACAGTGGTCTGGCAACCACTAGGTGGGGCCGCAAGGTGCCGCTCCTTGGAAGAGTTGCGTGACACGCCCCCCAACCTCCTCACCGTCGCCTCCCCCCTCGCGGCACAACCGCTCAAAGTCCAAGAGCCTTTCCAGCTCCTACAAACCACCACCATGCATGAGGGCGGAAACCCTCGCTTGGGCAAGTTCGGGCTTGTGAGGGCAGCTGAGGTTGACGGGCGGTGGCATTGCACTTCAGGGGTACGTGGCATTTGGCACAAGAATAGTTAGATGCAAACGGTTGGAGGACAGAAAATGGGTAATGACAACTCGTCAAAAGATTGGTTGCTCAAGGTATCCGTCGTGCTCCTGATTCTTCTAATAATCTGGAATCTGTACACGGGAGCAACAGTGCAGGAGATTGGCATTCCAGGTATATTCACTATCAAGTTTGGACCCACTCCGCAGCCACAATCCTTCACGTTTACATTCAGCTCCAACCCAGCCCGGCGGGGCGAGGACATATTGCTATACCTCAGCGAGTCCAAGCCTGTCACGGTCTATTACAATGGCCAACCTTTGCCCAAGAAAACCTCCCATGATGGAAAGGTTCTAACAGTCACCGTCCCAGCAGATGCAAGAAATGGTTTCTTCGAGTTGGCCTGGGATGGACACAGCGTACGAGCGTCCCAAGAGTTGATTGTGCTTCCTTAAGTCTGTGCGCTCCTGGAATTGGGCTGAACAAGGTAACGTGTCTAACACCCCGCTGGTGTGTCCTGAAGCTGTACAGCTCGATGAGAGGGAAGGAGCTCTACTTCAGCGGGGAAGTAAGTGGTGGTAGGGGGCTGACGCTCATCGTTATGGCGGCTTCGCTCGCCGCCATAACGGTGCCAGGCATTGATTGCTTTGTTCTTGAGGTACCGGAGGATCGAGATGAAGAGAGTTGTGATTACTGTTGGTCTGGCTTTGTGG
>CAZEBW010000096.1:0-12611 GCA_964510205.1 uncultured Anaerolineae bacterium | reverse complement strand
AGGTAGTATACTCGATTTCTTCTGCTGCGCAAAATCAGCTTTACAGTGTACTAGTACCTCTTCAACATGAAAGTGACATACCTGTCATTGCGAGCCCCGCGTGGCGCTTCGCGCCACTCATTGTGTAAGAAACTCCAAGTGTCATCGCGAGGAGCGGGTCTCGCGACGAACTTGGAAGTGGAAACGGCGCGATCCCCAATTCGCGGGGTGGAGATTGCTTCGCCTTCGGCTCGCAATGACACGTTGTCATTGATTAAGGAGGCCGCATGAGCACCGTTGAAATCCTTCCCGTCCGCACTGCCCAACAGCGGCGCACCTTTCTCACCTTCCCCTGGCGCGTCTACCGCGACGACCCGCTGTGGGTGCCGCCTCTGCTTCCCCAACGGGCCAAGACGATTGATCCCCAGCGCGGGGCTTTTTTCAAGCGCGGTGAAGCCGATTTCTTCATCGCCTGGCGGGATGGCGCACCGGTGGGCACCATTTGCGCCGCAGAGGACAAGCCGACTAACGCCAAGCGCCAGAAGCGGGAATGTCTGTTCGGCTTCTTCGAGTACATCGAAGACTACAGCGTGGCCGAGGCCCTGATCCACCAGGCCATCCGATGGGCCGAGCAGCGCGGTCTCAACGCCCTCTTCGGCCCGTTTAACCTGGACTACGAGGACAGCTACGGCGTGCTGATCGAGGGGCGCGACCGCCCGCCCGCGCTGCTGTGCGGACACACGCCGCCCTACTATCAGCATTTCATGGAGCGGTTCGGCTTCCAGCCAGCGCGGGGGGACAATCTGGCCTTCGCCATAGACCTGGACGAGACCACGCCTGCCGCGCAGCGACTCCTCCGCCTGGCGGACCGGCTCCGCGAGCGCGGCGGCATCACCATCCGCGGGGCCGATCTATCGCACTGGGATGACGAAGTTGACCGCGTGCATCACTTGCTGAACACCGCCCTGGCTCACCTCCCCGACCACATAGGCTGGCATCGCGACGCGCTGGAGGCCTTCGTGGCGCCTTTTCGCGACATCGCCGACCCCGACCTGGTGCTCTTCGCCGAGGTGGACGGGGAGACCGTAGGCTGGTTCCCTGGCATCGCCAACCTGAACGAAGCCTTCATCCACGCCAATGGACTGCGCTATCCCTGGGATTACGTCAAGCTGTGGTGGCACATGCGCCGTCAACCCGAGTGCCTGGCTGTCAAAAGCGTCCTGGTAGCGCCCGAGTATTGGAACAGCGGCGTCGCTGCCTTGCTCTTCGTGGAGCTTGGTCTGCGGGCTAAGGCCAAGGGGTTCAAGTGGCTTGACCTCTCGCTCACTTCGGAGGACAATCCGCAGACGCCCGTCTTGGCTGAGCGGATGGGGGCCGAAATCTACAAACGTTATCGCGTCTATCGGCTGTGGATATGAAGCAGAGAAGGCATGATCATCAGACGAGCCGTGCTCTCAGACGCCGAAGCCATTGCCGACCTGGCCGGACAGCTAGGTTACCCCTCTTCTGCTCAAGATGCGAATGACACCATATATCTGCCGTGCTGGCGAACTTAGCATTGTCAAGGTAAATTGCGAGCTTGGTGTGTTTGCGTAAGTGTCGCCGTTGGGTTATAATAGACAGAAATCCCACCCTCCCCTAGCCCCTCCCTCAGAGGGAGGGGAAACGACCTACCCGCTGAACGCTCACAATCCGAAGGCAGGAAGAAGAATGGCCCTACCCAACAAAGCCAACGACATGCCAATCTTCGACGGTCACAATGACACATTGCCGCGCCTAAAGGAACGCGGTGGGGTGCGCTCGTTTCTGGCGCGAAGTGAAGAGGGCCATCTCGATCTCCCCCGCGCCCGCGAAGCTGGATTCGGCGGCGGCTTCTTCGCCATTTTCGTCCCATCCCCCACGGTAGACTACGCCGCTTCGCTTAGCGCGGCACCGGACCCGGACCTGCTCATCAGAACCGAGAACGGATACGAGGTGAAGCTGGCGGATCCGATAGACCCCGATTACGCCTACGAGTTTACCAACCAGGTGATCGCCAGCCTGTTTCGCCTTGAGGAAGCCGCCGAGGGCGCGATCAAGGTCGTGCGCAACGTCGAGGAAGTGGTGGATTGCTTGGATCAAGGCGTGTTGGCCGTCGTCCTGCATTTCGAGGGGGCCGAAGCAATTGACCCCCAACTGCGCAATCTGGAAGCGTTCTACCAGATCGGCCTGCGATCACTGGGCATCACCTGGAGCCGTCCCAACGCCTTCGGTTGGGGCGTTCCTTTCAAATACCCTGCCTCTCCCGACACTGGCCCAGGTCTGACCGAGGCGGGCAAGGAATTGGTGCGGGCCTGCAACCGGCTCGGCATCCTGCTCGACCTGTCACATCTCAACGAACAAGGTTTTTGGGACGTGGCCGAGCTGTCCGACTCGGAAGTGGAAACGGCCGCGCCCCTGGTGGCAACCCATTCGGCGGCCCACGCCCTGACGCCCCGAACGCGCAATCTCACCGACGAACAACTGGAGGCCATTGGCGATTCAGATGGGATAGTGGGGGTCACCTTCGCCGTTCACGACCTGCGCTCGGATGGCAGCCTGGAGGAAGACGCCCCGCTGACCGACCTGGTGCGTCACATAGATTACATCGCCCAGCGCATCGGGATAGATCACGTCGCCCTGGGCTCCGACTTCGATGGAGCCACCATACCGCAAGAGATGGGCGACGTCACAGGACTTCCCAAACTGATAGCCGCCCTGCGCGAGCACGGGTTCGATGAGGCCGATCTTCGCAAGCTGACCCATGAGAACTGGATTCGGGTGCTTCGAGACACCTGGCAGGATTGCTGAGGACCAAGAGATGATCGAGCTACGTGGTGAGAAAGTCGTTCTGCGCACGCTGGAGCGAGAACATTGCCGCGAACTGTGGGAGAACTACGAGCCGACGGATCCCCTGCCCACCGAGCCTTTGAATCCGGGACTGTCCGTTGAAGGGGCTGCCCCAAATCTACAATACACAGGAGGAAAGTCAAAAATGGAAATCACCACCCAGCAATTGAAGCGAGTTGACGTGGTCACAGTGAACGGCCGCATTGACAGCTCCACGGCGCCGGAACTGGAGAGCGCCCTCCAATCCATCCTAGACGCGGACCGATTTCGCATCTGCATGGACCTCGAGAACCTGGAGTATCTCTCCAGCGCGGGAATAAAGGTGCTCATCTCGACTCTCAAGACCTGTAAACGCTGGAATCGAGGCGACCTGCGCCTGGCAAACGTGCCGCCCTACATCGCCGAGGTCTTAGACCTGGCCGGCCTGACCCCCTTGTTCAAGACCTACCCCACCCTCGTTGAGGCCGTGGGCAGCTTCTGAGCTTCTAGGCAGCAGACTCGCCCCGACGGAGTCCTCAACTCGTTGGGGACTGGGGGTATGGCGCAACAAACCCGAACGAGTTCGGGACTCCGCTATGCACGCAGCCGCCCTCGACGGTCAGGAACTAGACGCCTGACCCAAGCGAGCGCGGTGACGATTTTCCGCGCCATTATGTCAATGCTGCCCCGGCTTGTCCCTACTCAACTGAAGGAGAGACGATGGCCAAACCCTGGACGTTGACCGTAGAGGGCCGTGCCGAGAACCTGGCAACCATCGCCGATTTCATAGCCGCGGCCGCCCAGGCAGCGGGCCTGAACGAAAAGACGTCATTTGAGGTGCGGATGGCCGTGGACGAGGCCTGCGCCAACATCATCAGGCACAGCTACGGAGGCTCGGAAGAAGGCGAAATCGCCCTCCGCTGCGAGCTTGTGGAGGGCGACTTCGTGATCACCATCCGCGACCAGGGCCAGCCCTTTGATCCCGACGCCATTCCCCCACCGGACCTCGAATGCGGTCTGGCCGACCGCTCCGAGGGAGGACTGGGCCTCTACTTCATGCGCTGCCTCATGGATGAGGTTCATTTCCACTTCGACAGCGAGGGCAACGAGTTGACCATGATCAAGAAGATACAACCGTGAGCGGGACGCCCTAGACCACCAGCGCCCGCCGCCCACCTGCTGAAACGAAGCCCGCCGTGGCTTGACGCTGCGCGAAAAAGGGGGTAGAATATGAGCAAAACACCTTGAATTCATTCGAATCAAGTCAAGTGGGCGGCGATCCCCTACGCCCACGCCAAGTATGACTGAAGGAGGAGAGACATGAGCGAGGAACTCAACACGACGGAAGAAGTGAAAGAGGAAACAGAGGCCAAAGAAGAGGCAAGAGAAGCCATCAAAGCCAAGCGAACCGGTGTGGGAGCGAGTCTCGTCCCTCCCATGGGGATTGTGTTGATGATAGCCTATCTCATCCTGGCCGCCGTCTTCCTGCTGTACGGCCTGGTGCAGTTCTGGCCTCCGCCGGCCCCAGCCGAGGGGACAGCCGCAGCCTCATCGGCAGTCAACTTCCTCTTCTGCACGTTTTCGATCTCGGATGAGGTTCGCCTGATTATCATCGTAGCCATGGCTGGCGCGCTCGGCAGCCTGGTACATGCCCTCCGCTCCATCTACTGGTACATCGGCAATCGGGAACTGGTGTTCAGTTGGCTGGCGATGTACATCCTGCTGCCCTTCGTGGGAGCGACCCTGGCGCTGGTCTTCTACTTCGTCATCCGAGGTGGCTTCTTCTCGCCCGAAGCGACCATCGAACAGACCAGCCCCTTTGGCTTCGCAGGGCTGGCTGCCCTGGTGGGCATGTTCACCGAGCAGGCAGTGCTCAAGCTCAAAGAAGTGGCTGAGACTCTGCTGGCCCCGGCACAGGAGGGGAAGGACCCGGCCATACCAGAAGAGGACGGTTCAGGCGGTTAGTACGAGGCCACGGGTTTAGAACACGGATTCGCAGGATTTACGGATTGCTTTCCAACCCCAATCGTCTGATCCGTTCATCCTGCCGGCCCGCGACTATCCTCTCAAGAAAACTGATGGGCAGAATTCGCAGGTTTTCGCAATCCAGGCTGCCTGATCCGTTCATCCTGCCGATCCGTGTTCTTCTCCAACAAGGAGGACACAATGAACGCCAACTGGTCAGACCGCTTGACGTTGATAGTCATCGTTGCCAGCACAGTGGTGGGCTTTGTTCTTTGGCTTATTGTTCTGTCCTCGGTGTGGCTTTTCTTGCGAATAGCGGGGCTATCCGTCAACTTCTGGACGATGACCGAGGCGCTCTCAACGGCGGTAGCCGCAGCAGCCGTATTCGGCGCTGGATTTGCCGCCTACCGACAGTTGGCTGAGGTGGCCAGCAGCCGGCACATGGAGGTGGCCGACCGCCTGTTCAATGAACTGAACTCGCCCGAGAACATCGAAGCCCGGCGTTGGGTTTTCCAAGACCTGCCAAATGATGTCCAAGAAGGCGTCAATTCTCTGACGCCGCAGGGTCAGGCGTTCGTGAAGCGAACCTTAAACTCGCTGGACCGGGTGGCGTTCCTTACCCAGGCCGGTTGGATCCCCGAAGAGATGATCATGCCGTGGATGAACCCCATGATCGTGAAAGCCTGGAGCAAACTAGAACCGTATGTAGATTACGAGAGTGGTCGCCGAAACGAGCCCGACTATTACGAGCACGCCCGTCGGCTGGCCGAGCGCTGTCTTTCCTGGCGGGAGAAGAATCTGCCCGAAGCAGAAATCACGTGGATTGATGATGCGCTGTAAAGAGGAACAACGGACAGTAGGATTGAACGGACTCATCCAAAAAGACGCCAACCCCTGGGTGAACATCCTGGACCAGGTTGAGGATTACCGCTTCGGCGAGCATTTTCGAATCATCCGCGCCACGCTGCGGTATCGCCGCTTCGATGGTCAGATGAGCGAGCCCGTCACCCGCATCAACTTCGAGCGCGGCGACTCCGTGGGCGTCCTGCTGTACGATCCCCAAGACGACGCCGTGATCTTGGTGCGGCAGTTTCGCTACCCGGTCTACGCCACCCTCGCCTCTGATGAGCGCGAGGGCGACGGCGCCAAGCGGGCCTGGCTGCTGGAGATCGTGGCCGGGGTTGTGGATGAGGGCCAAACGATCAAAGAGGTGGCTCACAGGGAGCTGCTGGAGGAAGCCGGCTACGAGGTCAGGGGCGAACTGCAACCCATCGCCACCATCTATCCCAGCCCCGGCGGCACCTCGGAGCGCGTTTACCTCTTTCTGGGCAAGGTAGATCGTCGTCAACGGGTTGGCGAGGGCGGCGGCGTCTCGGCGGAGGGAGAGGACATCCAGATCGTGGTGCTCCCCTTCCGCGAGGCCCTGGATAGGGTCGCCAGCGGCGAGATATGCGACGCCAAGACCGTCGTCGCGCTGCAGCATTTGGTGTTGCTCAGAGCCAGCACCCTTTGAGCCAGCCATGCCCAACACAAAGCCCCTCGGCGAAACAACAACCGAGGGGCTTTCAGCAACAAGTTACCTCATTCCTCATTGCCTCGTTACTTGTTACTCGCTACCCTATCAAAACCCGCACACTGTTGCTCCGACACCTGGAGCACATCCGCTCCTCGTCCACAGCGGGGTCGAAGGTCACGTCCCACTTGTTCCCACAGCGCATGCAGACCATGCTGGCCGCCGTCGGTTCCCTCAGCCGGTCGAGGGAGCCACGCATGGGAGTCTTGGCCTCTTTGAGCGACTCGCGCGTCTCCTCTATCTCCTCCCCCGTGACGCCCGCCCACAGCTCGTCCAGTTCCCGCATCACTTTGGCCCACTTCTGGCCCTCGGCCGCGCTGACCCAGTCCAACTGCAGGCGCTCCGGGCGCACGCCCCGCTTCTCCAGGCCCTCCCACAAGGCGTCCACGCGGCGCACGGCCTGGCGGTTGGCATTGATGTAGTGGCAATCGGCGTAGTGACAGCCGGAGACCAATACCAGCGGCGCTCCCTTGCGGAAGGCGTACCACACGAACTCGGGATCAACCCGACCGGAGCACATGGTACGGATCAGGCGGGCATGGGGCGGGTATTCCATGCGCCCCACTCCTGCCCCGTCCGCCCCCGCGTACGAGCACCAGTTGCAGGCGAAGACCACGACAGGTGGCTTACCTCCATCCACATCCAGCATGGCGTCTATCTGGGCGTAAATGGCCTGGTCGGAGAAGTGACGCATGGTGATGGCGTCGTACTGGCACTCGGCGGCGCAGGTGCCGCACCCTGCACAGGCGGCGGAGATCACCTGGGCCGTCTGCTTCTTCTCCCAAACGATAGCGCCGTAAGGGCAAACCGGGGCGCACAGCCCGCAGCGCTTGCACAGATCCTCGTCCACCACGGCGGTGATGGCCTCCACTTTGATCTTGGGAGAGCTCAACAGGATCTCGGCGCGGGCGGCGGCGGCCGAAGCCTGGGTCACCGAGTCTTTGATGTCCTTCGGCGACTCGGCGCAGCCGGCCAGGAAGACGCCCTTGGTCGGCGCGTCCACCGGCTTCAGCTTGGGATGCGACTCCATGAAAAATCCGCCAGGGGTGCGCGAGAGGGTGAGAAGCTGCTTGACCACCTCGCTGTCCCGACGCGGCACGGCGCCAACGGACAGAATCAGCATGTCCAACTCATGCTCCTCCAGCCGCTGCGCGCCGATGTTTTCCACCCAGAGCCGCAGGTTGCGCGTCTGGGCATCCTCCCTCACCTCGCCCGGCAGGCCCCGGATGTACCTGACCCCTGCCGCCTTGGAGCGCATGTAGAGGTCCTCGAAGCCCTTGCCGAAAGCCCGCATGTCCATGTAGAAAACGGTGATTTCGGTGTCTGGGTAATGGTCTTTCAGCAGGAGGCTGTCTTTGACCGTGTTCATGCAGCAGATGTTGGAACAATAGGGATTGCCTCGCTCGCTCTGAGAACGCGAGCCGACGCACTGCACGAAGCCGATGCGCTTGGGCATCCGATGATCGGTGGGGCGAACTAGATGGCCTTCGGTGGGACCGCCGGCGGAGATCAGCCTCTCGAACTCCAAGCTGGTAATCACGTTCTCGTAGCTGGTGTAGCCGTACTCATCCATTTCAGTGGGATCGTAGGTGTCCATCCCTGTGGCCACGATGACGGCCCCCGCCTCGAACTCGATCATCTCGTCCTTCATGTCGAAATCAATGCACTTCTTGTCGCAAGCCTCCAGACATTTGCCGCAGGCGATGGGGTTGTCGCCCAGACACTCCTGGATGTTGATGATGTACGAAGAAGGCACGGCCTGGGGGAAGGGGATGTGAATAGCCCGTCGGGCGGACAGACCCGCCTGGAACTCGTCGGGCTTGACCACGGGACAGACCGGAACACAATCGCCGCAGGCGGTGCACTCACTCTCGTCCACATAGCGGGCCTTCTTGCGCACCGTGACCTTGAAGTTGCCCACGTAGCCAGCGATGTCCTCTATCTCGCTATAAGCCAAAAGCTCGATCCTGGGATGTCGACCGACATCCATCATCTTGGGACCGAGTATTCATATGCTACAGTCCATGGTGGGATAGGTCTTTTCCAGCTTGGCCATAATCCCACCGATGGAGGGCTCCTTTTCCACGAGGTAGACCCGATGGCCGGCGTCGGCCAGGTCGAGCGAGGCCTGGATGCCGGCCACGCCCCCGCCGATAACCAGCACCGCGTCGGTGACGGGCAATTGCTCCTCAGTCTGGGCAAGGAGCCAGCGGGCCCGCGCCACCGCCACGCGCACGATGTCCTTGGCCTTGCGGGTGGCCGCCTCGCGGTCGCGGAGGTGTACCCAGGAGCAGTGCTCGCGGATGTTGGCCATCTCCAAGAGATAGGGATTAAGGCCCACCTCCTGAATGCAGTTGCGGAAAGTGGGTTCGTGCAGCAGGGGCGAGCAGGAGGCCACCACCACCCGGTTGAGCTTGTGCTCCACCACGTGGCGCTTGATCTCCTGCTGGCCGGGGTCGGCGCAGGTGTACCTGTTGCGCACCGCCGCCGCCACGTCGGGCAGCATCTCCGCGTACTCCCGCACCGCCTCGGTGTCCAAACTGCCCGCGATGTTCAGCCCACAGTCGCAGACGAAAACGCCGATGCGTAGGTCTTGTTTAGACATTTGTACCTCCAAGGACAGGGATCAGGGACTAGGGATGAGGGACTAGGTATACCTTGTCCCTTGTCCCTTATCCCCTGTCCCTTGTCCCTTATCCCTTCCCAATCCCCCGATAAACAAACCCCGCTTCTCTGCACGCCGTGACGTCAAACACGTTGCGACCATCCACGACGACGGGCGTGCGCATCAATCCTTTCACCTGCTCCAGGTCTAGCTCGAAATACATCTGGTGCTTGGTGACCAGGGCCAGGCAGTCGGCCCCGCGAAGGGCTTCGTCCAGGTCACGGGTTAGCTCCTGGCCCTCGTAGCCCCAGACGTAGGGGTCGTGAGCCACCACCCAAGCCCCCCGTCCACGCAAGGTGTGGATCAGCGGCTCGGCCGGGGTATTGCGAACGTCGTCTGAATCCTCCAAATAGGCGATTCCCAACACGGCCACCCGCGATCCCTTGAGCTCTCTGCCTGCCTCAGCCAGGCCTTCCTCCACCAGGCGCGCCATGTAATCCGGCATGGCGTCGTTGATCTGGCGAGCCAGGGTGATCATGGCCATATCCACATCGCGCGTGCCGTACTCTTTCACCCCAAAGCGCAGCAGCCAGGTGTCCTTGGGCAGACAGTGTCCGCCCACGCCAGCGCCGGGGATGTGCATGTGGCGGTCGGGACGGGCGTTGATCAGCCCCCGCATCTCGTAAACATCTACCCCCAGGCTCTCGCAAATCAGGGCCATCTCGTTGGCGAAGGCGATGTTGACGTCTCGATAGGCGTTTTCCACCGTCTTGGCCAGCTCGGCGGTGAGGACGTCGGTGGCCGTGATCTCCTTCTTGACGATGGTGCGGTACAGCTCCACTGCCAACTCGGTGCTGCGGGCGTCAATGCCCCCCACCACACGGGGGAAGTCCACCATATATTCCAGGAGCTTGCCCGGCATCACCCGCTCGTAGGAGAAGGCCAGGTAGAAATCCTGGCCCGCTTTCAGGCCCGAGGCCTCCTCCAGGATGGGCTGCACGATGTTCTGGGTGGTGCCCGGCGCGACCGTTGATTCAAGGCCCACCAAAGTGCCCTTTCGCATGTGCTGGCCCACACTGGCGCTGACCTCGCGCAGGGAGCGGTATTGAGGCACGCGGCGGGTGTCGGTCGGCGTCTGAACATCAATCAAGATGACGTCGGCGTCCCTACAGACCGAAATATCGTCCGTCACACGGAAGGCGCCCTTTCCCACCACGCGGGCGATCAGCTCAGCCAGTCCCGGCTCGTCCCCCTCAAATGGACTTTCGCCCCGATTCAGGACATCAATCTTCCATCCGGAGCGCTGGGAGCGGCGCTGTACGCCGATCACCTTGTGGCCAGGCACGTCGGCCAGCAGCACCGCGCAGGGAATGCCGACGTAGCCCATGCCAATCACTACGATACTTCTCTCAACCATTTCCCGTTTCCCTCCTGAGCCAGCGTCTCATCTATCAGAGTGACCAGATCACGTATCTCTAACGCCACCTCCTCGCCGACGGCTTCATCTTCCAGAGCACACTTGAAATGTATTTGGCACTTGGCGCAGGCAGTGATCAATACCTCAGCGCCGGTGGCCTGGGCTTCGCGAAGGCGGTCCACCTGGATCTGCTTGTTGATGGCGCCGCAGTTGGTCCAGCAACTGGTGCCGCAGCACAGGGCGTTCTTGCCGCTGTGCTCCATCTCAACCAGTTCCAAGCCCAGGGCCTCGATCACTTGCCGTGGCGCGTCATAGACGCCCAGGTATCGCCCCAAACGACAAGGGTCGTGATAGGTCACGGTTCGTTCTGTGCGATGCGTGACCCGCGATTTGCCTTCCGCCATCTTCTCGGCCACGAGCTCGGCGATGTGGATCACTTCCATCCCCAGGTCGCCCACGTAGGTGGCATAGTCCACCTTCAGCGTGTGGGCGCACTCTGGGCAGGTGGTCACAATGCGCTTGGCCCCCGTCTCCTTCAACATGGCGATGTTCAGTTCGGCCAGCTTGTAGAAAGTGGGCACGTCCCCGCCCCACAGAAGGTCGTGTCCGCAACAGCGCTCGTTCGCCAAGATGATAGGCTCAATGCCCAAATGGTTGAGCACCCTGACAGCGCTGCGGGCAATCTCCACACTCTGGGCGCCGATCTTGTCGAAGAGGACATCGTAATAGGGCAGGCAGCCGACGAAGTAGACGGTGTCGGAGGCAGGTCCCTCACCCACCCCCCTGCCCCCTCCCTCTCCCAATTCCAGTGGAGGGAAGGGGTGCACCTTGAGATCATCGTCCAGCCACTCCAGGCGGTTTTGCTCTAGCTCAGGCGAAGTCATCATCCGCATCCAGGATTGGATGGCCTCGCCGTGGGAACAGAGGCCCTCTTCGTTCTGCTGCCGCGCCAGCGCTCGCATGTCGCGGATGAACTCCACGTAATAGACGTCTGACGGACAGCGCACGGTGCACTGCTGGCAAGTGAGGCAAGACCAGAGCAGGACGTCGGTCAGCAATTCCTCCCCCTCGCCCCACAAGGTCCTCTCCACCGTCAGACGAGGCGAGTAGGCAGGCTCGCGGCGCGAGATAGGACAGATCGAGGTGCACTTGCCGCACTCCAGGCAGTAATAGGCTTTGGTGTTCTTAATAATCTGCTGAATGGCTTCCATGAGACCTCTCCCGTAGATAGATGGCAGATAGTAGGTTGTAGGTTGTAGCAAGGAGCTACACCCTACCTGCTACCATCTACAACCTCTCTATAAAACTCCGTCACTTTTTGCACGAAGGCATTCCCTTCCCCCGCTCCCACCCAATCCAGCTTCAGCCGCTCGTCCCCGATGCCCAGGAGGCGGGCGATGGCCCTGGTCTCCTGAAAAAGCTCCTCCGCCCGCTGGTTGCCGAACTGGTAGTGGCACTCCCCAGGCGGGCAGCCCAGGAGCAAGACGCCGTCGGCTCCCAACTCGAAGGCCTTGAGAATGAGGCCCGTGTGCAGCCGTCCCAGGCACATCACCCGGACGGGGCGCACGCTGGCCGGGTAGGACAACCGCTGAGAGCCGGCTGTCTCCAGCGCGCTGTAGGCGTTCCAGTTGCAGGTGAATACGATAATGCGAGGTTCGTTACCAATCATTGCTTCTCCACAGACCCCCAGATGGTAGGTTGTAGATGATAGATTGTAGGTTATCTCTTCAGGTCATCCTTGGTGAGTTTGCCGGCTCGGATCTGCTTTTCCAGCCACTTGATGAGGCCCTGCAGGGTTTTGGCCGCCTCATCGCTGATCGCCGATAGCCCTTTCACCTCTTCGTTTTGCAGGTAGCCCAGCTCTTCCGCCAAATAGAGATAGTATTCAACCTCGGTCAGAGAAGCCTTAGCCGTGTAGAGAAACTTGCGATACTTTTTGAGGAAATAGCGCTGCGAGCCTTCGGCGATGTTGGCTGGCACCGACACCGCAGCCCGGCGCAATTGCGATGTCAGGCCATACAGTTCCTCTTTGGGAAACCTGCGGGTGACTCGATAGACTTCCACTACAAGCCGATGGCTGTGTTCCCACGCCTTGATTCCCCGAACAACCTGTAACATCACCCTCCCCTGCTACAACCTACATACTACACTCTACAACCTACCCCCTACATGTCATGTAGCAGGCATCGTTAACAGGCGAAATGTAGCAGTGGAACGTTAACAAT
>CAZEBW010000095.1:0-12726 GCA_964510205.1 uncultured Anaerolineae bacterium | reverse complement strand
GCGCTGTACGATCCCAGGCAGACAGTACCCTCTGCACAAAGTGCGGAATGCAAGTTTAACCCAGGCTTGGCTACGTCGCCTGGTTCACACGACACTCGTCTTGCTCGGTGAGTATTGTAGTTTCAGTTACGATTGGTCTCAGTTGATTTACGATGTCTGGTCCGCTGGCCAGCAGCTTGGCCGCTGGCCTCCACCCGCTTCATGCAAAACTTAGGTTCCCACAAATACTTCGCGGTAGAACGTGTCTGCACAAGATGCTTCCAACCGCTTGAACAGCTTCTCGGGCAAAGAACTGATGCTGCTAAACATCGGCATCTGCAAGTGCTGATTGTGTGGCACGAACATGTAGAAGCCTCTTCAAATCATGGGGGGGAGTCATGCTTGCCTTTTCCGCACACTCCACAAGGAGGAAACCAGGATGACTGAGGCAAAGGATTGCAAAGAAGTGCTATGGACAGAACACGGGGAATATAGGCCGGCACGACGCTTACACCGCATCGAGCCACGCAAGTACGAGATCTTCCCTAGGTTGGCTGAGTGGTTCATCTTTGACCATGAGGCCCATTGCTACCCCATGACCCATGCTATCCGCGAGGGCCGTTTGCTGGTCAGCGACAAGCTGGGACGGGTCAAGATTGACAGCTTCATGACTCATGACCGGTACCCACCGGAGTTCGGACGTGGTAGTCCGCCGGAAGTGCTGATTGAATATATGGACCGCCATGGTGTGGACATGGCCAACTTAACCCAGTGCAACGCCCACGGTTACTGGAACGAGTTTGTGGCGGAATGCCTGCAGAAGTGGCCTGATCGCTTCGTCGGCACCGCTTTGGTGAGTATGGATTGGGATGACCTGACCATGATGGAACTAGAGGAATGGAACAGCCGGGGGCTGTCAGTACTGAATATCAACCTGATGAGCGTATCCCCCTGGATGGACTCGGAGGATGAGAGGGGTTACAGGGCCGACCCATTGAAGCCCGACTTTCGTTTCAACGCACCCTACATGCAACGGTTCTGGGACAAATTCGCCAAGTGGGGATGGGTGATCACACTCATGCTGCCGCGCCGAGCCCCCAAGAAGGCGATGCAGCGCATCTTTGCCGACCTGGAGGAGGTGGCGCAGCAATACCCCCAGATCGGTTTTGTCCAAGAGCATATGTGTTTCCCCTCCTTCCCCTTTTTTGAGGAGCGGGCGAGGCTCCTGCGTGATAACGGCAACATCTACACCGAGATTGGCTGTGCCTCTCATGGCATCTTTGTCTTGGAGGACTCACGCCAGATGAGCGCGCAGAAGCATCTGCGCCGTCTGATCGACGAGTTTGACGGCGAGAACAAGATGATGTTTGGCTCAGACTATCCTTACATCTTAGTCCACGCCACCTACTGGCAACTGATCGATTGGATCTTCCGCCAATGTGAGTTCTTGACCGACACTCAGCGCCAGAAGATCTTGGGCCTCAATGCTGTGAAGGTTCACCATCTGGAGGACGAACTGGCGAAGATCAACGAGAGAAAGCTACTGCTGAAGGAAAAGCAAGGGGCATATTATGACCCCTACTATAGCTACGGTGGGTGAGCAGCGCGGGGTACGGAATCATTGGACCGGAAGGAGAGACATGATTGCAGAAAGAGAGCTACGCTATGGTGTTTTCCTAGATGAGGGATGCCCTTTGGATCCTCCAAACGTAGATGGGCTCACCAACGGTGAGCAGGCCTTGCAGGTCTACGACACCCTCCTAGTTCGACGGGTGAGCGACGGCACCTTGCAACCAGCTCTGGCCGAGTCATGGCACCTGGCCGAGAACGGCTGTGATTGGGTCTTCCACCTGCGAAAGGACGTCCATTTCCAGGATGGCACACCGCTGAACGCTGAAGCGGTCAAGTTCAACCTGGACCGGGCCATGCGCATGGCCGAGGATCGTCCTGTTCCCTACGTCTACATGCCCACTCTCTTTGGGCCCTACCGCTCCTGCGATGTGCTGGACGAGTGGACCTTGCAAGTGAACTTTGACGAGCCCCATGCTACCTTCCCGGATGTGGTCTGTCATGTGTCCACTGGCATTGCTTCGCCGACTGCAATTCAGAAGTACGGCGACATAGACTATTGGGAACATCAGGCCGGCTCAGGCCCTTTCATTGCCGAGTACTATCAAAGCGGTGAATACCAGACCTTTGTGCGAAACCCTAACTACCGCTGGGCACCTCTGGCGCTATTTGAACACCCAGGACCGGCATGGTTCGAGAGGATCCGTTACCTCTTTATCCCCGATGGGGACGAGCGGGTAGACCGCCTGCTGGCTGGTGACCTTGACTACATAGACCATATCCCGCCAGCCAGAGTGAGGGAGTTAGAAGCGAATCCCTCTTTTGTGGTGTATCGGGCTCCCTGTGGTGGGCAGGCTGGGGCGCAGATCAATGTGGAGATGCCACCCACCGATGAATTGGCAGTACGTCAGGCACTGCTGTATGGAACCAAACGACCCGCCATTGTCGAGGAGGTCTTCCACGGTGTGCAAGAGGTGGCGTGGGGTGTTCTCCGTCGCGAGACTTTGTATTACAATCCTGCAGTGGAGACGATGTATCCTTATGATCTTGGGAAGGCGGAGCGGCTTTTGGAGGAGGCGGGGTGGGTGCGAGGGCCGGATGGGGTGAGGGTCAAGGATGGCAACCGGCTGAGCCTCGTCTTCATCTGGAGAGACAAGGTAGGGGCAAGGGAGAGCTGTGAGCTTGCAACGCGAGGGTGGAAAGAACTGATAGGGATCGAGACAGAACTCAAGCACGTTAACGACTTCCGTGAGTGGTTCGGCATCATGGACTCCGGTGAGTACAATCTGGTGATGACCGATTCGCGCGATTACGATCCTGATCCCACGATTCGCATGAAGTTCATCAGTGAGGGGGCGGGGAAACCGGGGAGTTACACCTATTCCCGTTTGAGGGACGAGGAGTTGGACCGTTTGGCCATCGCGGGGCGGCGGGAGATGGATGGGGAGAGGCGACGTGAGATCTACTATCGCATTCAGGAGATCATCATGGAGGAGGCAACCGTGTTGCCCGTCTATTCATCTGCCTTCATTCGAGCGAGTCGGGTTGATCTGCAAGGAATCAGATTTCACTTCCAGGGTTGGTCCTATCTGCACGACGCCTGGTTCGCGTAGCTAGGTCCGCCATTGGTCACCACCATCGCATGCATGATAGAAGTGCGAACGTATGACGCATGTCCAAATTCACGACCGTAAACCTTAGAGCCTATTTCAACGCTGAGCGTGACCCCGGAGGATGGCACCCCGAAATCGGGAGAGAGTTCAGCACTCTACCTTATGGACTGCAAAGCTTTTGGGGAATTCCCTTTGACCTCGGCCCGGTTGAGGGCAACTGCTGGTTGGTGCTGGAACATAGCAGTGACAGTTCCACAGTTGATTTGCCGGGTAAAGCCACCTACCTGCTGATCGCGCACTTTTGCAGCGAGTCGTATGACCCTGAGGGACACAGGCAGCCGGCTGACTGCAAAGCCGGGGAGGTTATTCGGGTAGGTGAGCATTTGGCTGACTACGTCCTGGCCTACGCCGACGGAAGTGAACATCGCCAGTCTATCCGGCGGCGCTTCGAAGTTGGTGAGGCGAAGGTAGCCTTTGGCCATTGGGCCTTTGCTGCCCGGCCACATATCGAAGAGCAACCCTGTGGCTGGCGTGGGCCGTATCCGGCTGGGCAGTGGGGTCAACATCAGACTGGCATAAGCCAAAGCCGGACTTTCACAGAGCTTGTGTACTGGATCTATGCTTTGGAGAATCCCTACCCCGACAAGCAGGTATCAACTTTCCGTCTGGAGTCCACTGGTGCCGACCGTCTGGCGATGGCCGGGATCACTCTCTATCACGGCCAAGAGCATCCGTTGCGACACCAACGCCTGGAGTCTTTGCAGGTCACCCTGCCGGAGCCGGCCTTGCCTGATGACGTGGAGACCGATGTTGATCTGGGGGTCATCGCTCACTGCTATGTCGTGCCGGCCTTCGATTCGGAACGCTGGCTTGAGAGCGAGTCAAAGGGCTTGGGAGAGGAGGCAGCGTCCTTACAACCCACCACTCAACTGCTGTTGAACGTCACAGCCAGTCCCGACGCTACGCTACGGATTGACGAGCGTGAGGTAGATCTGCGCCCTGTCTACGAGGACGGCCAGGGGCTAAGCGCCGGCGGTAAGGTGCGCGTCGAGCTCCTGACTCCTCGCAAGACCTGGGTCCATGTGATAGTCATTGACGATTCCACAGGGTGTCCCACGCCAGTGCGCATCCACTTCCGCGCTCCAGATGGTCGCTACCTGCCACCGTATGGGCACCGGCACGAGGTCAACGACTACTGGTTCGAAGACTACGGAGGTGATTTGAAACTGGGGTCCACACAGTATGCCTATGTGGATGGTCGCTTCCAAGTCGAGTTGCCGGTGGGCGAAGTGTATGTCGAGATTGCCAAAGGCTTCGAGTATCAGCCTGTGCGCCAGCGGGTTGTTGTCAAGCCCGGTCAGCGCGAACTGACACTGCACATCAACCGTGCTTTCGATTGGCGCTGCCAGGGGTGGGTAACCGCTGACACGCATGTTCATTTCTTATCCCCTCAGACAGCCTGGTTGGAGGCACGGGCAGAGGGAGTCAACTTGGTCAACCTGCTGGCATCACAGTGGGGGGATCTGTTCACCAACGTGACGGACATCACCGGCGACGCATCCGGCGTGAGCCGTGACGACACGATTATCTGGATAGGCACCGAGAACCGTCAGCATCTGCTGGGCCACATGAGCTTTCTGGGAGTGAAGGGAGAGCCGGTCTTCCCTATGTGCGTGGGTGGTCCCCAAGAGAGCCATCTTGGCGATCCAACTTGGATGAGCCTGGCAGAGTAGTCCGACCTCTGCCGAGAGCGAGAGGGTCTGGTAGTGATCCCGCACTTCCCACATCCATACTGCAAGGTTGCCGCTGACATCGTGCTAGACAAAGTTGATGCGGTCGAGATTCGCTACTTCACGGCCGTTCTGAATAGTTTCAATGTGTTGGAATGGTATCGCTTTTTGAATTGCGGTTATCGGCTGCCAGCAGTGGGCGGGACGGACAAGATGTCGGGTGGGAGGCCACTAGGAGGGGTGCGAACCTACGCTCATCTTGGAGATGAGGACTTCACCTTTGCTAACTGGGCCAGGGCAGTGCGGGCCGGGCGCACCTTCACCACCAGCGGTCCGCTGATGAGGATGCTGGTTGAGGGACGTTCTCCGGGGGATGAGATTCACATGCCAGATGCCGGCGGCACACTGGAGGTGAAAACGTGGGTGCAGTCTGTCCAGCCGTTCCAAGAGTCACAGATTTTGGTCAACGGGCAGGTTATGGCACGCCAGACGGTCGAGGAAGGCGTTTTGGAGACACTGCTTTGCAGCAAGGTGCGACTGAGAAGGAGTACCTGGATTGCGGCACGCTGCATTAGCCGGTTAAAGGTATGCCATGACTTGCCTATTCACATTGCAGCTCACACGTCACCGGTGTACGTGCGCTGCGGCGATGAAGAACTGTTCAGTCCATCCGATGCCACGTACATATTGACTCTGATTGATGGTGGGCTGACCTGGTTGGACACGCTGTCCGTTCCAGCGAGTCCTGAACACCATGGTCGTATTCAAGAGGTATTTGAGTTGGCTCGAGCCAGCTTGAATCAGCGTATGGCCAAGCATGGGTATGCTCACCATAGTGTATTATGAAGGAAGGCCCAGGACTACAGGAAGTGAGGAGAGACATGATTGCAGAAAGAGAGCTACGCTATGGTGTTTTCCTAGATGAAGGACGCCCTTTGGATCCTCCAAACGTAGATGGGCTCACCAACGGTGAGCAGGCCTTGCAGGTCTACGACACCCTCCTAGTTCGACGGGTGAGCGACGGCACCTTGCAACCAGCTCTGGCCGAGTCATGGCACCTGGCCGAGAACGGCTGTGATTGGGTCTTCCACCTGCGAAAGGACGTCCATTTCCAGGATGGCACACCGCTGAACGCTGAAGCGGTCAAGTTCAACCTGGACCGGGCCATGCGCATGGCCGAGGATCGTCCTGTTCCCTACGTCTACATGCCCACTCTCTTTGGGCCCTACCGCTCCTGCGATGTGCTGGACGAGTGGACCTTGCAAGTGAACTTTGACGAGCCCCATGCTACCTTCCCGGATGTGGTCTGTCATGTGTCCACTGGCATTGCTTCGCCGACTGCAATTCAGAAGTACGGCGACATAGACTATTGGGAACATCAGGCCGGCTCAGGCCCTTTCATTGCCGAGTACTATCAAAGCGGTGAATACCAGACCTTTGTGCGAAACCCTAACTACCGCTGGGCACCTCTGGCGCTATTTGAACACCCAGGACCGGCATGGTTCGAGAGGATCCGTTACCTCTTTATCCCCGATGGGGACGAGCGGGTAGACCGCCTGCTGGCTGGTGACCTTGACTACATAGACCATATCCCGCCAGCCAGAGTGAGGGAGTTAGAAGCGAATCCCTCTTTTGTGGTGTATCGGGCTCCCTGTGGTGGGCAGGCTGGGGCGCAGATCAATGTGGAGATGCCACCCACCGATGAATTGGCAGTACGTCAGGCACTGCTGTATGGAACCAAACGACCCGCCATTGTCGAGGAGGTCTTCCACGGTGTGCAAGAGGTGGCGTGGGGTGTTCTCCGTCGCGAGACTTTGTATTACAATCCTGCAGTGGAGACGATGTATCCTTATGATCTTGGGAAGGCGGAGCGGCTTTTGGAGGAGGCGGGGTGGGTGCGAGGGCCGGATGGGGTGAGGGTCAAGGATGGCAACCGGCTGAGCCTCGTCTTCATCTGGAGAGACAAGGTAGGGGCAAGGGAGAGCTGTGAGCTTGCAACGCGAGGGTGGAAAGAACTGATAGGGATCGAGACAGAACTCAAGCACGTTAACGACTTCCGTGAGTGGTTCGGCATCATGGACTCCGGTGAGTACAATCTGGTGATGACCGATTCGCGCGATTACGATCCTGATCCCACGATTCGCATGAAGTTCATCAGTGAGGGGGCGGGGAAACCGGGGAGTTACACCTATTCCCGTTTGAGGGACGAGGAGTTGGACCGTTTGGCCATCGCGGGGCGGCGGGAGATGGATGGGGAGAGGCGACGTGAGATCTACTATCGCATTCAGGAGATCATCATGGAGGAGGCAACCGTGTTGCCCGTCTATTCATCTGCCTTCATTCGAGCGAGTCGGGTTGATCTGCAAGGAATCAGATTTCACTTCCAGGGTTGGTCCTATCTGCACGATGCCCGATTGGCGTAGGCCAAACAGCTGAATGAAGAAAGGGCAATTGATGTCATACAGAAAGTTCAACGCCGCAGCATGGACCGAACACGGTGGCTACGAGGTGCGAAGACGCTTGCCCCGCATCGAGCCGCGCAAATCCGAGCTCTTCCCCGAGTTGGCCGAGTGCTTCATCTTCGATCAGGAGGCTCGGGTCTATCCAGCCATTCACGCCATCCGCGAGGCTCGCCTGCAAGTCGACAACGGATTGGGTAGAACAAAGATCGACAGCTTTATGACTCGGGATCGCATCCCGCCAGGGTTTGACCGCAGCAGTCCGCCTGAAGTGCTCCTAGAATACATGGACCGCAATGCTTTTGGATATGGCCTCCATCTCGCAGAGCCCGTTTTACGGCTACCTGAACGAGTTCGTGGCGGAGTGTGTACAAAGGTGTCCGGACCGCTTCGTCGGTACAGCGCTGATCAGCATAGACTGGGACGACCTGACCATGCTGGAGCTGGAGACGTGTAATCGGCGTGGCCTGACAGCATTGAACATCACTCTGGAGCCGTTGTCTCTCTGGACAGAACCCGCGGACGAGAAAGCATATACGCCCGTTTCCATCAAGCCGGACGTTCGGTTTAACGCGTCCTACATGCAGCGCTTCTGGGATAGTCTCTCGGAGTGGCGATGGGTCCTTACTCTGAATATCTCGCGCCGTATCCCTGGGACCGTGCCAGAGCGGATACTTGGTGATTTGGAAGAAGTAGCCTAGCAGTATCCGGATATCAACTTTGTACAGGATAACCTTTTTTTGTCCTTTGGATGTTGGTCTGGAGCGGTTCCAAACCGGAGACAAGGAGCGATAAGGCGTCCTGCTGCACTACGGAGAAGAGCAGGTCACCGCAGACCTGGCGGGGTGGTTCACCTTCTACAACGGACGCCAGACCATCGAGGCGGGAGTCAAGGAGGGCAAGAACGTCTTCCAGAGGCACCACCTGAAGGTGCGCTCCCCTGGCGGACTGGTGATCCAGGAAGAGTTTGCGGCCTTCGCCGCTAACTTCGTCCGCTGGGCAGCAGCGTGGCTTCACGAGATTTGCCCTGATGCTCCGGCGCCATTTGATCGCCATCAGGCGAGCGTCAAGCAGATGGTGCGCATTGCGGCCAACACCTCGGCCTAGGTGATCTGGCAGCCTCAAGGCTGTCTGTTAAGGTTCACGGAGTTGAGCGCGTTTGCAGGCGTGAAGTTGGTGATCCAGGCCTCTGCACCCTTTCAACTGGCCTTGCCACTGTTCAAGAGTTACGTTTTTTCGCCGATATAAACGATTCGGCGCCTGGTTGCACAACCGTTACGCTAAATCTTCTTGGTGTGAGTGTTTGCAGAGTTAGTCGTTCGCGAAACAGTGCTTTGCAGATCGATTGTACTAACCTTGAAATAAGTCGAAAGGAGAATAAACAATGTCAGAGCGAGAGTTCGATGCCACGGCATGGACTGAGCATGGTGGCTACGAGGAGCGAAAGCGCTTGCGCCGCATCGAGCCGCGCAAATACGAGCTCTTCCCCGAGTTGGCTGAGTGGTTCATCTTCGATCAGCATTTTCATCTGGTCCCACCGGGCGATGTGGAGGCTGCCGTACGGGAGGGGCGTTCACTGGTAAGCATCGGTTGGGGCCAAGTCAAGATCGGGGGCTATATGGTCCACGACCGCTACCCGCCATCTTTCGGTGCTGGTGCCAGCGCCGAACTGGGGCTGCAGGATATGAACCGCGTGGGCATCGACATATCTAACATCACTCAGGCTGATGCTCATGGTCACTTCAATGATTATGTCGCCGAGTGTTTGCAAAAGTGGCCTGATCGGTTCATTGGGACCGCTGTAGTGGACATGGACTTCGACGAACTGACGATGATGCAATTGCAGGAGGCAAATGAAAAGGGACTGCAGGTGCTCAACATGATCTTTCCCACCACATCGCCTTGGGAGGATCCGGAGAAGGCCCGTTACGCGATGAACCCGATGAGGCCAGACTTTCGTTTGACTGCTCCCTACATGCAGCGCTTCTGGGACAAGCTTTCCGAATGGCAGTGGGCGGTCACGCTGGATATCCCCCGCCGCGGGCCACACAAGGTCATTGAGCAGATCTTCCGAGACGTTGAGGACATCGTCCAGCAATATCCAAGGATCAACTTCATCCAGGAGCATTTCTGCTTCCCCTCCTTCCCCTATTGTGAGGAACGCATGTCCTTGCTCAAGTATCCCAACATGTACACAGAAATGGGGTGTGCATCCCACGGCATCTTCATCCTGGAAGATTCGACCCAGCCCAGTGCGCAGGTTCACCTGCGGCGTATGCTAGATGAATTCAATGGAGAGGACTCTATCCTCTTTGGATCGGACTATCCATACATCTTGAATCACGCCACCTACTGGCAGGTTGTGGACTGGATCTTTCGGCAGTGTGAGTTCTTGACAGATATTCAACGGCAGAAGATCTTTGGTCTGAATGCCATCCAGTGTCATCACTTGGAGGAGCAGGTGGAGAGGATTCAGGCCAGGAAGAAGAGGTTGAAAGAAGAAATGGGTGACTATTATGATCCCTACTTCTAGCTTCCAATTAACTTTGGGGCTTTGCCTCTCGGTCATGGAAAGGGGGTGATGAAAAGGACAGAACTGCATAGCTAGCTAATCGTCCACCATGCTGATTCTGATAACTAAAGGAGGTTTAGATAATGAAACACTGGTATAGGGTTACGTTCGTGCTTGTGGTGATCGCAGCGTTGGTTCTCACAGCTTGTGCACCGAAACCGACGCCAACGCCGACGCCCAAGCCTACAGCAACGGCCAAGCCGGCTGAGCCGACCAAAGCGCCACAACCAATGAAACCACCTGAGGGCCCAGTCCCGGCACCAGAAGGCGATCAAACCGTCGATATATACAGTGTCCTTGGGGTGGGCGTCTATGGACAACCCTGGTATGGGAAGATCACTGCCGAGTATGAGGAGATGTTCCCCAACGTAGACGTCCAGTGGACTTGGGGTGGGGGCGAGTATCTGCAGAAAGCCCGCGCCCGCATCGCCGCTGATGACCCGCCGGATGCCGTCTGGGGCAACAGGGCTCTGTTTCTCTCTATGGCCCGCGAAGGGGTGAGTCAGCCAGTCACCGAGTACTTCGAGACCCTCAACTTTGAAGGCGCCGAAACGTGGAAAGACACCTATCTCAAGGATGTTTTGGATCTTGCCTGGGTTGAGGACGGTTCCGAGGGAGCCGGTATCTATGGCGTGCCTGTGGAGTACCACATCATGGGTATGTTCTACGTGGACAAAGTCTTCGAAGAGCAGGGCATCGCTGTACCTGAGGTGTGGACTTGGGAAGAGTTCCTCAGCATCTGCCAGCAACTCAAAGATGCAGGCATCGAGCCCATCGCGCAGGACAACATTGGCTGGTACACGGGTTGGTGGTTTGAGTTTATCGCTGGCCAGGTCGCCGGCCAGCAAGTTCTCCTTGATACTGCCATGGATAAGCCTGGTACCTCCTGGGTTGATAACCCCGACTTCCTCAAAGCCGCCAAGATAGAGGAGGAAGACGTCATCAAGGGTGGCTATTTGATGGAAGGCTACGAGGGATCTCAGTGGCCTGCTGGCCAGATGGAGCTCACCACCGGTCGCTGTGCTCTAATCCTCAACGGCAGTTGGATCGGTAGCGAGCTCGTAGATAGCTTCCCCGAGGATTGGGAACTGATTCCCACATTCTTCCCTATCATCCAGGGCAAGGGGACTGGCCCCGTGATCGAGGCCAAGTTCAATGGCTGGTTTATCCCCAAGGGGGCTAAGCACAAGGAGGCTGCTATCCACTTCCTTAAGTATATGACCAGCCGCGAAATTCAAGAGGAGAAGGTCACTGAGACAGCCAGCGTGGGCGCTCTCAAGGACCTGCCCCTGCCTAAGCACTCCAGAACCCAGAATAAGTTGATTGACAACGCCAAGGTCGTCGTCCACATGCACCACGCCATCAACGATGAAATTCCTGGATGGTTGACTGCAGTCTTCCATCCAGTACATGACCGCTTCTTCCTGGGCGAGATCGACGCGGAAGAGTTCATTGAGGAACTCCAGAAGTCTCATGACGCCTACTGGGCTGCTGAGAAGTAATCTGACAAGCTTACTCCGGCGACCCAAGGATCTTGACGCTGCCGGGTTGTCAAAAAGCAACCCGGCAGCCCTCTCCATTCGAAAGAGGCCATCGGTACTGGCCAATCGATAAGGTCCTGTACGTGTATGTACGGTGTTGTTGTGCGTACGGCTGGCCGAGTTGCGGGCAGGAATGTGGGTACTTGCAGAGAAGGTAGTTCATCCTAAGGTCCCTGGTATGCCTGGGCAGCTCTTGGCGAGGCTAAATCGGTCCACCTGTACATCACTACAGCATTTGATGGCCGTGTTTAGCTCGACAATGTTAACTTTCGCGTCAAGCGTCATTGCGAGGAGCGGAGCGACGAAGCAATCCCCACCGTTGCCTGCAATTGGAGGCGGGAGATTGCTTCGCTACGCTCGCAATGACATTAACTTAACATTGTCCAGTTAGGCAAACCTTGACAATACCTGGCGCCCCTAGGTTACAGGGCATGCTATGTTCTGGCACTACAAGGTGTAATGACCCCCTAGAATTGGACAACCACGATAGTTCAAGTATAATCAGTCCAAGAAAGGGGAAACACTATGTCAAAGCGTCGAACATTTACATCAGAGTTCAAGACCCAGGTAGTCCTGGAAGAGCTGACCGGTATCAAGGACCAGGCCGAAATCTGCCGCGAGCACCGGCTGCGGTCACAGGTTTTCTCCCGTTGGCGAAAGGAATTCCTGGAACGGGCCCCCGAGATTTTCGCCACGGAGCCCAGTAGAGGCGATGAGCAAGAACGGATCGCCGAACTGGAGCGGATGATCGGGCGACTGACGATGGAGCTGGAGGGGGTAAAAAAAGCCTCGAACATCTTAACCTCTCTCTCGAGCAGAAACGGGAGGTGATCGAGATGCTTGCTCAGGATTATCCCGTCACTCTGGCTTGTGATGTTCTCGGTTGTGCCAGGAGCAGCTATTACCACCAGCCCACCGAGCAAGCGGATGAGGCAGAGCTCAGGGCAGCTATCAAGGCTGTGGCTGCGGAGTGGCCCACCTATGGCTATCGCCATGTCACGGCGCAGTTGCAACGGCAGGATTGGGCTGTCAACCGCAAGCGCGTGCACCGTTTGATGCGGTTGATGGACATCCAGGCCAAAACCAAACGCAAGAAGCGTCGCACCACCAACAGCGAGCACGATTTCCCCCGCTATCCGAACCTGGTTCAGGACTTGGAGATCGTGTGCCCCGAGCAGGTCTGGGTGTCGGACATCACCTACGTTTGTCTACGCTACGACTTCGTTTACCTGGCCGTGATTATGGACGTGTTCACCCGTGGCA